>NZ_JOCQ01000026.1 GCF_000720725.1 Streptomyces rimosus subsp. rimosus | reverse complement strand
ACCCGGCGGCACCGGCCGCAACCCCACATCCAGCACATACACCCGCATACCCGCAACCGGCGTACCGATCGGCGGGACACCACCACCCTCCAGCCGCCCCGACATCGTCGCGCACACCGTCGCCTCGGTCGGCCCGTACGCGTTGACCACCGAGCGGCCCGGCGCCCACCGCGCCACCACTTCGGCCGCACACGCCTCGCCCGCCACCGTGAGCGTGATCCGCGGAGGCAGCGCGTCGGGCGGCAGTCCGGCGAGCACGGTCGGCGGCAGCTCCAGATGGGTCACGCCGAACCGGGCGACGGCGCCGGCCAGTTCATGGCCTGCGAGGAGAGTGTCGGCGGGGGCGACGGCGAGGGTGGCTCCGGAGAGGAGAGCGGTCCACAGGGTGGACGCGGAGGCGTCGAAGCCCAGGGAGGCGAAGAGCAGGACGGTACTGCCGGGCCCGGTGCGGAGGCGGGCGATCTGGGTGGCGGCGCGTGCGGCGATGCCTTCGTGGGTGACCTGCACGCCCTTGGGTCCGCCGGTGGAGCCGGAGGTGTGGATGACGTAGGCCGGGTGCCGCGGTTTGAGGGGCGCGGTCCGCTCGGCGTCATGGAGGGCGGCAGCCGGGAGGCCGGCCAGCTGCGCGCGGGTGGCCGGGTCGTCCAGTACGAGGCGGGGTTCCGGGCCCTGCGGCAGCAGTCCGGCGGTGGCGCCGTCCGTGAGCACCAGCGCCGGGCGGGTGTCCCGGAGCAGGGTGGCGGTGCGCTCGGCCGGGTGGGACGGGTCGAGCGGGACGTAGGCGGCGCCGGTCTTCAGGACGGCCAGGACCGCGACGATCAGTTCGGCGGAGCGGGGCAGCGCGAGGGCCACTGTCCGCTCGGGGCCCGCGCCGTGCGGGACGAGCAGGTGCGCCAGCCGGTTGGCCGCCGCGTCCAGTTCGGCGTAGGTCAGCGCGGTGTCGGCGCTCCGCACCGCCGTGGCTCCGGGGGTCTGGGCCGCCTGGGCCTCGAAGAGGGCGGGCCAGGTGCGGGGGGCGGGGACGGGGCCGGGGGTGGAGCTCCACGTGTGGAGGATGCGGGTGCGTTCCGGGGGTGACAGGACGGGGAGGTCGCCCACGGTGCGGTCCGGGTCGTCGGCTGCCGCTTTCAGGACGCGTACCAGGCGGCCCAGCACGGCCGCGGCGGCGCGGGCGTCGAACACATCGGGGCGGTGGCCCAGTTCGAGGCGCAGTCGTTCGCCGGGGAGGGCGGCGAGGCTCAGCGGGTAGTGGGTGCCGGCGGTGATGCGGAGTTCCGTGGCGCGCAGCGGGCCGCCGGGGTCCGGGGGCCCGGCGGGGAGGTTCTCGAAGACGAGGAGGGTGTCGAAGAGCCGGTCGTGGCCGCTGAGGCGGTGCAGCGCGGAGAGGCCGAGGTGCTGGTGGGGCAGCAGCCCGGCCTGCTCGTCCTGGAGGCGGGACAGTGCGCGGGCGAAGGGCTGGGCGGCGTCGAGTCGCACCCGTACCGGCACGGTGTTGTTGAACATTCCGACCATGTCCTCGACACCCGGCAGCCCCGGGGGCCGTCCGGCGACCGTGGCGCCGAAGAGGATGTCGTCCCGGCCGGTCAGACAGCGCAGCACCACGGCCCAGGCGCCCTGGAGCACGGTGTTCAGCGTGAGGCCGTGGCGGCGGGCCAGGGTGCGCAGGTCCGCGGTCAGTCCGGTGGACAGGGTGGCCCGGACGCGTTCGTGGTCCACGGTGCCGTCGGCGGCGGGCCCGGCCGCCACGAGGGTCGGGCCGTCCACGCCGGACAGCGCCTGCTGCCAGGCGGCTACGGCCGCCGTACGGTCCTGGGCGGTGAGCCAGCGCAGGTAGTCCCGGTACGGGGCGGGGGCTGCCGGGCCCGCGGGGTCGCCGCCCGCCGCGTGGACGGCGAGCAGGTCCCGCAGGACCAGCGGCGCCGACCAGCCGTCCAGGATCAGGTGCTGGGCCGTCAGCAGCAGCCGGTGGTGGTCCGGTGCGAGGCGGAGCAGGGTGAGGCGCAGCAGGGGGCCGCGGGTGGGGTCGAAGCGGGTGGCGCGTTCGCGGGTGGCGATGCGTGCCGCGCGGACGGCCTGTTCGTCGCCGGAGAGGTCCGCGAGGTCGTGTTCGGCCCACGGGAGGGCGGTCGCCCGCGGGTGCGGCACGACCTGTACGGGCGTGCGCAGGCCGTCGTGCCGGAAGGCGACGCGCAGGGCGGGGTGGCGTTCGAGGAGGGCCTGCCCCGCCGCGCGCAGCGCTTCCGGGTCGAGGGGGCCGTGCAGGTCCACGGCGAGCTGGCTGGTGTAGACGTCCGGGGCCTGCTCGTCGTACAGGGTGTGGAAGAGCAGCCCTTCCTGGAGCGGGGTCAGGGGCCAGACCTCGGCCAGGCCCGGGCAGTCGCGCGTCAGCCGGGCGGTCTCGTCCTCGGTGAGGTCGGCGAGGGGGAAGTCGGCGGGGGTGCGGCCGTCGGCGTCCGGCGCGGTGGCCCGGTCCGCGAAGGCGGTGAGGAGGCCGAGCCAGGTGTCCGCGAGGTCGCGTACCTCGTCCTCGGTGAACAGGGCGCCCGGCCAGGACCAGGCCGCCGTCAGGACCGGGCCGCCGGGCCCGTCCTCCGTCAGGGCGTCCAACCGGACACCTTGGGCGGCTGGCAGCGCGGGATCGGCTCCGCCGGTGATGCCGCCGGAGCCGGGGACCGGGGCCCAGTCCCCGGCATCCCCGGCGAGGCGGCCGAGGTAGTTGTAGCCGACCAGGGGGCGGGCGCCGCGGGCGAGGGCCGGGGCGGTCTGCGGGTTGAGGTGGCGCAGCAGGCCGTAGCCGATGCCGTTGCCGGGGATGGCGCGCAGCTGTTCCTTGACGCGCCGGTAGGCCCGGTCGAGCGCGGGGCCGCCGGAGCGGAGCCGGGCGGCGTCGGCGCTGCCCGCGTCGAGGCGTACGGGGTGGACGCTGGTGAGCCAGCCGACGGTCCGCGCCAGGCCGGCGCTCTTCGCCGGGCCGGTGTCCGCCTCCGGTCCGTCGGCCGGGTCCTCGCGGCCGTGCCGTTCGATGTCGAGCAGGACGGCGGCGTCCGGGCAGCCCGTGCGGCGGCGGCGCCAGTCGGCGACGGCGAGGCCGAGGGCGGTGAGCAGGATGTCGTCGGTCCGGCCGTGCAGGGCGGCGGGCACCGGGCCGAGCAGCGCGGCCGTCCGGTCCGGCGGCAGGGTCACGCTCAACTGCCGTACGGTGCCGGACAGGTCGCGGGCGGGGTCGTACGGGACCTGGGTCAGGGGCGGTTCGGGGGTGTCGAGCATGCCGGTCCACAGGGGGAGTTCGGCGATGCGGTCGTGGCGCTCGGCCAGTGCTGTGAGCCTTTGGGACCAGGCGCGCAGCGAGGTTCCCACCGGTTCGAGCGCGGGCCGGCGCCCGGCTACGGCGGCTTCCCAGGCAGCCTTCAGGTCGGGCAGCAGCACGCGCCAGGACACGCCGTCCACGGCGAGGTGGTGGATCGTCAGGAGCAGTTGCCCCGGCCGGTCGGGCCCGGCGTCGAACCATACGGCCTGGACGAGGCCCGCGGTCCGGCCCGACTCCGGGTCCAGCCGGTCCCGGGCGGCGTTCCTGTGGTGGCGTACGGCGTCGTCGAGCGTGGCGGCGTCCAGGCCGGTGGCGTCCACCCGGTGAACAAGATCCGGGCCGGAGTCCGTGTCGGAGTCCGGGCCGGAGTCCGTGTCCGGCGGGGCGATGTCCAGGCTCCAGACCACGCCGCCCACCCGGGTCAGCCGCAGCCGCAGCGCGTCGTGGTGGTCGGTCACCGTGCGCAGCGCGGTGGCCAGGTGGCTGAGGCCGAGGCCGGGCGGCACCCGGAGCAGCACCGACTGATGGCAGCCCGCGACCGGCCCGCCGGCTTCGCGGAGGGCGTGCATGACGGGGGTGAGGGGCAGCGGGCCGCTGTCGTGCCCGGTGGTCTCGGCGGGTACGTCGGCCACGTCGCCCGCCTGCGCGGCGAGGGCTTCGACGGTGGGGTGGCGGAAGACATCGCGCGGGGTCAGGGCGAGTCCGGCGCGCCGGGCCCGGCTCACGAGCTGGATGGCGATGACGCTGTCGCCGCCGAGATCGAAGAAGCTGTCGTCCACGCCTGCCGCCCCGGCGTCCAGGCCGAGCACGTCGGCGAAGAGGCGGCACAGTGTCCGCTCCCGGTCGTCGCGGGGCGCCCGGTGTGCGCAGGCGGTGGCGTGGTCGGGGAGCGGCAGGCGGGCGGTGTCGAGTTTGCCCGCGTCGGTCAGCGGCAGCGCGTCCAGGGTGACGACCGCGGCGGGCACCATGTGCTCCGGCAGCCGTTCGGCCGCGAACCGGCGTAGCTCCCGCGGGTCGGCGGCCCGGCCCGCCGCGCTGGTCACATACGCCACCAGCCGCCGGTCTCCCGGCCGGTCCTCCCGTACGACGACCGCCGCCGTGCCGACCTCCGGGTGCGCCGTCAGCGCGGCCCGCACCTCCCCCGGCTCGATCCGGAAACCCCGCAGCTTCACCTGCTCATCGGCCCGCCCCACGAACTCCAGCCGGCCATCGTCCCGCCACCGCACCACATCGCCGGTCCGGTACATCCGCTCCCCCGGCGGCCCGTACGGACACGCCACGAACCGCTCCGCCGTGAGGGCGCTGCGGCCCAGGTACCCGCGCGCCACCCCGGCGCCCGCGACATAGAGCTCCGCCTCGACGCCGGGCAGCACCGGACGCAGCGCGTCGTCCAGGACGTACGCGCGGATGCCGCCCAGCGGCCGGCCGAGGGGCGGGGCCTGGCCGTCGGGCAGGGGCCCGTCGAGGTATCCGGCGACCACGAACACCGTGGTCTCGGTGGGGCCGTAGGCGTGGACGAAGCGCACGCCGGGCAGCAGCTCGCTGCCCTCGCGCGCGGTACGGGCGGGCAGGACCTCGGCGCCCAGCTCGACGCGGCGCAGGGCCAGTTCCCCGGCGAGGCCGGGGTTCTCCCGCAGCGCGCGCGTCAGCTGCTCGAACGCCGTCGGGGTGTGGTGGAGCTGGGTGACGCCTTCGCGTACGAGCAGTCGCAGCAGCTCGGCCGGGGCGCGGCTCTCCTCGTACGGCACCACGACCAGGCGGGCTCCGTGCAGCAGCGGGCCCCACAGCTCCCAGACCGAGAGGTCGAAGGTGTGCGAATGGAGCAGTGGCGTGACATCGTCGGCGCGGAAATCGAGGCCGGGCGCGTCGGTGAACAGGCGCGCCACGGCGTGGTGCGGGACGACGACGCCCTTGGGCGCGCCGGTAGAACCGGAAGTGTGGATGACGTACGCCGGGTGCGCGGGGAGCAGCGGGCGGATGCGCTCGTGGTCGCGTACGGGAGTGTCGGGGCGCTGGCGGAGGGCGTCGGCCAGTGCCGGGCCGCCCCAGAGCAGATATGGGGTGGGGACTCCGGCCGCCGGTGTGCGGGTGGTGAGCAGCAGCACCGGGCGGGTGTCGCGCAGGATCTTGTTGTTGCGTTCGGCGGGCTGACCCGGTTCCAGGGGCACGTAGGCCGCGCCGGTCTTCAGCACCGCCAGCACGGCGGTGACGAGGTCGGCCGAGCGCGGCAGCTCCAGCGCCACGAACCGCTCGGGCCCGGCGCCGCGTTCGATGAGCAGCCGGGCCAGCCGGTTGGCCGCGGCATCCAGTTCGCCGTAGGTGAGGGTGGAGTCGTGGAAGGTCAGGGCCGGTGCGCCGGGCGTGCGGCCTGCCTGGGCCGCGAACAGGTCCGGGAGCAGGAGCGTGGGCTCCGCTTCCATGGTGGCCGCCTGCTCGGGTGGCGTCTCATCCGCCGGGCGGGGATGGGACTCGTCCGTCGGTGCCGCGTCCCGCTCCCCCGCCGTACGCGCGTCCAGGCCGCCGACCGGCCGGTCCGGGTCGGCGCTCACGTCCGTCAGCAGGCGCCGCAGCCCGTCCAGGAGCTCTTCGACGGTGGCACGGTCGAACAGGTCGGCGTTGAAGTGGGCGGCCCCGGTCAGCGTGTCGGCGCCCGGGACGCGGCCGGGCGTCTCCGTGACGCTGATCTCCAGGTCGGTGACGAGCTTGCCGGTGTGCAGTTCCCGGGCCTCGGTGGTGGCCCCGGACAGCGCGGGTGCGGCGGTGGGCACGTTCTGCCAGACCAGCAGGGTCTGGAACAGCGGGTGGCGGTCGCCCGGGCGGTCCGGCCGGAGCGCGTCGACGACCCGCTCGACGGGCACGTCCTGATGGGCGTACGCCTCCAGGCCGGTCTCCCGTACGCGGGCGAGCAGGGTACGGAAGTCCGGCGCGCCCGAGGTGTCCACGCGCAGCACCAGCGTGTTGACGAAGAAGCCGACCAGGTCGTGCAGCGCCACGTCGGTACGGCCGGCGACGGGGACGCCGATCGGGATGTCCTCGCCCGCGCCCAGCCGGGTCAGCAGCGCGGCGAGCCCCGCCTGCACCACCATCGACGCGGTCACGCCGCACTCCCGCGCCAGGTCGCGTACGGCTTCCAGCAGCGCGCTGTCCCACCGGAAGCAGCAGGTTCCGCTGTGCCCGGTGGGGTTCTCCGGCCGCGGCCGGTCGTAGGGCAGCGCGATCCGTGACGGGAGTCCGGCGAGCTTCTTCGTCCAGTAGGCGAGTTGCGCGGCGGCCGTGGTGGTGCCGGTCCCGTCGTCGGTGTCGAGCAGGTCGCGCTGCCACAGGGTGTAGTCGGCGTACTGGACGGGCAGCGGGTCCCAGTACGGCGGGCGTCCCTGGCGGCGCTGCCCGTAGGCGTGCGCGATGTCGCGCCACAGGGGCGCCAGGGACCAGCCGTCCGCCGCGATGTGATGCAGCGTCAGGGACAGCAGGTGCTCCTCGGGCCCGAGGGCGAACAGGCGGGCCCGTACGGGAAGTCCGGCCGCGAGGTCGAAGCCCCGGCCCGCGGCGTCGCGCACCTGGTCCGGCAGGGCCTCCCGGGTGGTCTTGGTGACCGGCATCTCCAGCCGTACGGCGTCCGGGGGCAGGACGGACTGGCACGGTCCGTCGCCGTCCTCCGGGAAGACGGTGCGCAGTGCCTCGTGGCGTACCACGAGATCGCGCAGCGCGGCCGTCAGCGCCCGCCGGTCCAGCGGACCGACGATGTCGAGGGTCAGCGGGACGTGGTGGGTGAAGCGCGGCCCTTCCAGGTGGTGCAGGAACCACAGGCGGCGCTGCGCGAAGGACAGCGGCAGCGGGGCGGGTCGGTTGTCGCGGGCCGTCGGCGCGGGGCGGCGGGGGCCTTGGGTGGTCACCCGCGCGGCCAGGCCCGCCGGGGTCGGTGTCTCGAACACCGCGCGCAGGCCCAGCTCCGTACCGAAGACCGAGCGGATCCGGCCGACCAGTCCGGTCGCCAGCAGCGAGTGCCCGCCGAGGTCGAAGAAGTCCTGGTCGGGGCCGACCTCGGCGAGGTTGAGGGTTTGCGCGAACAGGCCGCACAGGATTTCCTCGCGGGCGGTGCGCGGGGCGCGGGCGGCGGGGTCGCGGAGTGTGGCGGCTTCCCGGTCGGGGGCGGGCAGGGCCTGCCGGTCCAGCTTGCCGTTGGCGGTCACCGGCAGTGCGTCGAGGACCACGACGGCGGACGGGACCATGTGGTGCGGCAGCCGGGCCGCGACGGACCTGCGGACGGCGCCGCCCAGCGCGGCGGCGGCCCGGCGCCGGGCCGGTTCGCTGGTCAGCGCCCGCAGGGAGCACACGTCGCCCCCGGCGCGTACCGGCGGGAGGTGGACATCGGTGTACGCCACGGGTTCCGCGTCCCCGTCGGTGCGCCCACGGGCCGTACCGTCGCGCTCCGGCTCGGGCAGGAACACGGCGTCCAGGCTGCCGTCCTCCGCCTCGGACCAGGTGACCAGGGCGCGGTAGCCGACGCTGGCGGCCAGGTCGTGGAGGTCGTCCGGGTCGGCGCCCACCGTGCCGGTCTCCTCCCAGCGGGCGTTGGGGATGCAGCTCACGCGCAGGGCGCCGGGCAGGCCGGTACGCAGCCGGTGCACCAGCGACGGCAGGCCGGGCATCTCGCTCCCCCACCGCACCCGGGGCGCGTCGGCGAGGGAGACCACCGGGACCGGGCCCTTGCGCAGTACCACGTCGTAGCGGTAACGGCTCAGCTCGTTGCGGTACCGCCCGCGTTTGACGCGGATGTCCACCGCGCTCAGCCCCGGCAGCGTGCCGTCGGGCAGGGCGGTGAAGAAGGCGGGGGCGACGAGCAGTTCCTTGTCGCCTGCCATGCTCCGGCGGACCGCGGCGGCCAGCGCGGCGTCGTCGTCGGCCCCGCCGCGGGCGCCGGTGCGCTGCCGGTGCAGCGCGGTGTGGAAGCGGCGGGCCAGCCGGAGGTCGCGTACGTCGCCGACGAACAGGGCACCGCCGGGCGCGAGGCGGTCGAGGGCGCCGCGCAGGACGGCGAGGAGGTAGCCGGTGTCGGGGAAGTACTGCGCCACGGAGTTCAGCACGACGACGTCGAAGGCGCCTTCCGGCAGGCCCTGCGTGTCGTGGGCGGCCTGGCAGGTCAGCGTGGTGCGGGCGGCCAGGACGGGGTCCGCCGCCAGCTTGCCGCGCAGTCCGGTGACGGCCTCGGCGGACAGGTCGGTGCCCCAGTAGCTGTCGCAGTACGGGGCCAGCCCGGCCAGCAGGAGGCCGGTGCCGACGCCGATCTCCAGGACCCGGCGCGGCCGCAGGGCCCGTACCCGTCCCACCGTGGCATCGCGCCACTCGCGCATCTGCTCCAGCGGGATCGGCCGCCCGTCGGCGCTGCCCCGCCAGCCCGTGAAGTCCTCGCCCAGAGGCGCGGGCCGGTCCGCCGAGCCGGCGTACAGGTCGTCGTAGACCTGCTGCCAGACCGTCAGTGCCTCGCCGGTGCCCGGCGTCCGCCCGCCCGTGGGGTCGGCGGGCGCGGGGTCCGGTCGCGGTACGACATAGCCGACCAGGCCGGGGCCGCGGTCCGCGTCCCGGTGGACGGCCACCGCCGCCTGGGCGACGTCCGGGTGGGCCGCGAGCGCGGACTCCACCTCGCCCGGCTCGATGCGGAAGCCGCGGATCTTGACCTGGTCGTCGGCGCGGCCGGCGAATTCCAGCCCGCCGGGCCCGCGCCGCACCAGGTCGCCGGTGCGGTACATGCGCGCGCCGGGCGGGCCGGACGGGCAGGCCACGAAGCGTTCGGCGGTCAGCCCCGCACGGCCCAGGTAACCGCGCGCCAGCCCCGCGCCCGCGACGTACAGCTCCCCCGTCCCGCCGGGCGGCACCTCCGCCAGCCGGTCGTCCAGGACGTACAGCGCCAGGTCGGGGACGGCCTCCCCGATGGCGCTCGCCGCTCCGGGCCGGGCGATGCCGCGCCCGTAGGCGGCGTAGGTGGCGTGCACGGTGGTCTCGGTCGTGCCGTACATGTTGACGATGCGCGGCGCGTCGTCCGGGTGCCGGGCGTACCACTCGACGAGCCGGGCCGGGTCGAACGCCTCGCCGCCGAGGACGACCGTCCGCAGCGTGGTGTCCCGCAGCAGCTCGGGGTGCTCGCGGTCGGCGGCGAGCAGCGCGGCGAAGGCGGTCGGCGTCTGGGACAGGACGGTGACCCGCTCGCGGGCGAGCAGGGCCAGGAACTCGGCGGGCGCGCGGCCGACCCGGTACGGGACGACCACCAGACGGCCACCGGTCAGGAGCGCGCCGAAGATCTCCCACACCGAGACGTCGAAGGCGTGGGAGTGGAAGAAGGTCCAGGTGTCGTCCGGGCCGAAGCCGAACCAGTGGGCGGTGGAGGCGAGCAGGCGGACGACGTTGTGGTGGCTGATCACCACGCCCTTGGGGGTGCCCGTGGAGCCCGAGGTGTGGATGACGTACGCGCAGTCGTGCGGGTCCGGCCAGCCGCCGCGGTCGACGGCGGTGACGTGCAGGGGCGAGGCGTCGGCCAGCAGCAGCCGGGTGCCTTCGTCGTCGAGCAGGACCACGGGCACGCCGTCCGGGCCGGCCTCGGCGGGCAGCCCGCCACAGACCTCGCGCGCCGTCAGTACGGCGACGGGCACGGTGTCCCGCAGCAGGAAGGCGATGCGCCCGGCCGGGTACGCGGGGTCCACCGGGACATAGGCCGCGCCGCACTTGAGCACCGCCAGGACGGCCACGACCAGGTCCGCGGTGCGCGGCAGCGCCAGGGCCACCTTCCGCCGCGGGCCGGCGCCGCGGCGGAGGAGGACCCGGGCCAGCCGGTTGGCGGCGGCCTCCACCTCCGCGTACGTCATCCGCACGTCCCCGCACACCACGGCGACGGCGCCGGGCGTCCGGTCCGCCTGGCGGGTGAACAGCTCGTCCAGCGTCGCGAACGGCAGGTCGCGGGCGGTGCTGCCAAGGGCGTCGTCGGCCACGGGGATCAGCTCCAGTACTGCAGGGGCTCGCCGGGGCCCTTGCAGGCGATGAACACGGCCATGCCGACCCGGTGCCCGTCCCGGGCCGGGGTGACGGCGTGCGGCATCCGGGAGCTGAAGTGGTCGTTGTGCGGAGGGAACACCGAGGTCCGCGGGTGGAACACGCGCAGGGCGCCGACGAAACACGGACGGCCGCGCAGGCGCAGCAGGTTGGCGCCGGACGGCCGGCGCTCCTGGAGGAGCAGCCGTACGTGGTCCACCGGGGACAGGCAGGGCGCGAACAGGGCGCGCACCTCGTTGATCGAGGGCAGCGCGGCATCGTGGTAGCGGGTGGTCAGGTCCGGGTTCCCCGCCGTGTCGATGTGCGGCATGAACACCCGGCCCACCGTGCTCGTGCATTTCTTGTGATAATTCCCCAGCGCCTTGTGCCGGACGGCTTTCCCGGCCACCTCCCCGGCGATCCGCCGGTCACAGAAGCCCGGGACGTGAATGGCGGCGATCTCCCGGCGGCCCGGCCGCAGCAGGGATTCCCGGGTCGGTTCGCGGGCGAAGTCGTCTTCCCCCGGGGCGGCGCCCGCGACGCTTACGCCGGGGTCCGAGGCAGTCGAAGTCACGTCGTCACACTCCACTCGACGGTGCACGGCAAGGAGAATTCCGGGCGGCCGCCGGCACCTCACCGTGCGACCGCCTCCGGTCCCGGGAGCGGGAAAGCCGAGGTGGTGCCGGAGGATATGAGCAAAACCCGGCTCCTTTCCGCTCCCGGTCGCGTGCACACCGCTTCCGGAAACCGCGGGCACGTCCGGGACCAGACTCCCTCGCCGCGCCGCCCGGTACACCCCACTCGCGCCCGGCCCGTCCCATTGAGGGAACGCGCGAGCCGGCCATGGACGGGTGCCGGTGGAAAGACCTTCCGACTGGAAAGACCTTCCGACAAACTGCGGAGATGAAGGAAAGCCCGGGCGGACGCGTGCGGCCGGCTCCCGGGCGGCTCAGCCGGTGCCGCTGGGCACCACGCAGTCGGCCGGCTGCGGTTTCTTCTCCGGCCAGCCCAGTCCGACGAACGCCACCCGCCGGGTGGCCGGGTCCAACTGCACCACGGCCACCGGCTTGTCGTAGGCGTTGCCCCCGTTGGTCAGGCAAATCCAGCCGCTGGTGCCCCGCACCCGGTACCGGGCCTCCAGCCGCGGCCACTGGGCGGCGACGCGGGTCCGCGTCGGCACCGTGCCGGCGGCCTGGGAATTGGCCAGGAAGACGGCGGCGGCGATGGTACGCACACCGTCGTGGACCAGCATCGTCCGGGAATCCTCCAGGCTCACCGGCCCGATGTCGCCCGCGGCCTCCCGGTCGATCAGGCGGCGGAGTTCCCGCAGTTCGTCCTGCGGTTCCGTCAGGTACACCGGCCGGTCCCGCACCGCCGGGCTCTTGCCCGTGCGCGCCCGCTGTTCCTTCTCCCACGTGCGCAGGGACGCGTCCCAGGCGTCCGGGTGGCCGGGGGCCGCGTACTGCACGGTGATCGTGGACCCGCCTCCGTCGTCACCCCGCAGTTTCTCCCAGTCGGCCGCGCTCATGTACCGGTCCAGCGTCGCCGCGCCCGACCCGCTGACGACGGTGTATTTCTTTCCGTGGCACGGCACCTCGGAAAGTTTCAGGGCGAACAGCCGCAGATGGACCGGGCGCCCGGCGAAATAGACCACCTTCGCGTCGGATTCGCAGATGTTGTGCCCGATGAACGTGAAGTCGTTTCCGGTGTCGCCCGGGTCGTTGATGCCGGGTGAGGTGAACGGCTGGTCCTTCGGACCGGGCGGGCCCGGCTCCGGCCGGCTGAACGCCTTGGCGAGCGATTCGTCGTAGATGTCGTTCGGGCGCAAGTCCTTGACCAGGACGGTGTCCGCGTCCCGGAGTCCGCCGTGGAAATTGGCGAGCGCGGCCGCCTGCTGCCGGTTGGTGGGAATGATCCGGGCCAGTCCCGCGTACTTCAGCGCCCCGCCGTTGTCGGTGTTGGCGATCTCGTCGGCGCTGACCCGGCTGGCCAGCACCGGAATGTGGAGCTTGTTGGTCAGCCGGTCGATGGCCCTTTTGGTGTTGTCGAGGCTGAGGTTGAAACCGGTGACGGCCCGCAGGTTGTCGCGCGGGGAATCCGCCATCGCCGCGAGCCGGTCCACCACCTTCTCCTGCTGGGCGTAATCGGCGCCGGGGTTGGCCAGCACCAGGCGCAGCAGCGGCTTGTTCTCCGTACGATTGGCCCGCCACTGCGCCAGATACGCGCCCTGCAATTCGCTGCGGAGCTGTTTGCGTTCGGCGTCGGCCTTCGGTTGCAGGGGCAGCATCATCGCGACGGTGACGAGGTTCCCCTCCCGCTCCTGCTCGGAGATACGCTTGTTCTCCTCGCCGATCGCGCGGGTCACCTCCCGGATCCCGTCCGTCCCGAAGTCGTAACCGGAGGCGCTGACACCGATGCATTCACCGGCGCTCCGCTCGACGCCCTCCGCGCAGTATTCGGGTGCGCCGATCCGTCCCGGAATGATGACGGCGAGAGAGACGACGACGGCCAGTACGACGAGCACCGTGCAGACCTTGCGGATCAAGGTGGCCCAGAACGTGTTGTACAGCCAGTTCAGCACCGCCGCACCCTCCCCTGTCCCCTGCCCGACGCGTTGTCCGACGCGTCATCCGATGTGTTTCGTGCACGTACACGGTCTGAGCGCCTGCTTGTTGGCGAGCCGGTCACCGAAATCGCGAGCCGTGTGCGTCAAGGTCCCCGCCCCGGCCGCGGGCTCCTCCCCCAGCCGTTCCAGCAGCTTGGGCAGGGCGTCGGTGACGGCGTCGTCGACGGTCTGCGTACGGTCCTCGCAGAGCCGTACGGCGTGCAGCAGCCGGTCGATGCGCTTGCGCCGCACGTCACCGGCGATCTCGGCGTCGCCCAGGGCGCGGGCCTGCCGGTCGTCGGGGCCGCCGAGCAGCGGCGCCTCCGCGATGGCCAGCAGTTCCTCGCACCACGCCCGCGCGCTGCGGGTGAGGAAGGTGCGGTCGAGGTAGTCCGTGACCGTGTCGGCGTCGCCGGCGGCCAGGTGGTGGTGCATGCCGTGGGCGGCGGCGGAGCCGAAATGCTCGTCGGTGGCCTCGTCGCCCAGGGCGCGGTAGTGGTCCCGCAGCAGGAGGTGGTCGCCGCGCCAGGCCGCGCCGTCCGGCCGCAGTCGGTGGAGGCGCCGCATGAGCAGGCGGCGCAGGCCGAGGTCGCCGATGAAGTGGCGGGGGCAGTGCGGCCAGCCGCTGTCGCCGAGCAGTTCCGCGATCCGGTACGCCGACAGGCGCTCGTCCCGGCCCGCCTGCACCGCGCGCATCAGGACCTGCGCGCATTCGGTGTCGTGTGCCACCGACAGATGGCTGAGCAGGTCCAGCCAGTGCCCGCGCTGTTCGGGCGGCAGTTCCTCCGGCGGCTGCCGGACGATCAGCTCGTCCAGCAGGAGGTCCGCCACCGGGCGGCCCGCCGCCTCCTCGCCCACGCGCACCCGGGCGTCCAGCAGGGCCCAGTCGGTGCCGTCGTCGGGCTCCCGGAACGGCAGGGACGCGGTCGCCGCGCCCAGCCGGGACACGAACAGCGGGCGTCCGCCGCTCAGCCGGTGGATGCCGCTGTCGATCCGGAACCGGTCGGCGCCGGCGCCCCCCGCCCGCCGCACCCGGGCGGTCTCCCGCGACTGCTGGTCCCGGGTCAGCACCGGCATCCGGACGAGGAGGACGCCCCGCGACAGCGGAGTCAGGCCGGGTACGCCGCCCGCCGGGCGGCTCCACTGCGGCAGCCCGCCGTCGGTGGGCCGCCAGCTCACCGGCGCGTCGTCACCCGTATCACCGGCGTCCCCGGCGTGGTACAGGAAACGGCCGCCGTCCGCCCGCCGGGTGGTGGCCATGACGACCAGCCGGTCGTACAGGCCCCGCTCGCGGTCCTCCAGTACGGGCTTCAGCAGCCGTCTGCCCAGGGCGTTGTCCGCGTGGTCCAGCAGCAGGGCCGGGCGGCCCGCCCGGGAGAGGCGGCCCAGCAGCGATACGTATGCGGCCTCGATGTCCTGCCGCAGCGCGCGGAACAGGAAGCCCTCCGCGACCTCGCGCGCTTCGCCGCCCTGCTGGAAGTCCGAGGCCAACGAGTGCAGCCCCAGCTTGGGGTGGCCGCCCGCGCCGGTGTACTCGCCGTAACACGCCGCCAGCAGGGCCTTGCCCTCCTGGGAGGTACGGGCGAGCAGTTCGTCGAGCACGGCGTTGATGAAGGGGACGGCCCCGGGGTGGGCCACCAGTCCCGCGACGACGCCGGCGTAGGCCCGGCCCGCCCGGTTCAGCACACCGCGCCAGAAAGAGCCGCGCGGCAGCAGCTCATCGTGCCGCTGCACCTCGCTGACCAGGGTGACCGTGTCGGCGAGCGGATCGCTGGCCGCGACCGCCGCCAGCCCCGCGTACAGACGCGGTGTGGCGAGCGGCCCGCCGTCGCCCTGCCATGCGCCGAACTGCCGGGCCACCTCACGCAGTACCTCGGTCGCCACCGACCGCGTCCGCGTCTGCTGCTCCGCCTGCTCCCGGAACACCGTGTGCCCGCAGTCCACGTGCGCCGTCGGTACATGGCGGCCGAACTCGCCGCGTACGCACCGCAGGAGCCGCCCCTTGCCCATGCCGGGCCCGCCGACGAGCAGGACCACGGGCAGGTCCGGGCCGTAGAGCGGCTTCCTGTTGCGCCCGGTGCCGGTCTTGCCCAGCAGCCTGGCCAGCAAGCCGTCGTCATCGAGCAGCTTGTCGAATCCGAGATCGTCAGGCACGGGCCCCCCGAGGCATCCTGTCCGCACCGCTGTGATGGCACGTCAGGTTAATGCAGCACGGCGTCCTTGAGGAGGGATTCTCCCGGCCGAACCCGGGGCCACGGCTCGGCTCTCCGCTACTCCTCCCCGGTCTCCCCCTCGGCGCGGATACGGCCGACCAGCCGCTCGTAGCGCTGCCGGGCCGCCTGCGGGGTGCCCAGCCCCAGGCCGAAGGCCACTTCGGGCCAGGTCATGCCACGGCCCCGCGCCATCCGCAGCAGTCCGGCCTCCAGCTCGTCCAGTTCCCCGCGTACCAGTGGCAGCAGACTCAGCGCCGCGGTGATGTCCGCCCGGTCCACCTCCGGTTCGCCCTCGTCCCGCAGTGCTGCCCCGCTCATCAAGAAGGCCACCAGCCGGACGGCTTCGTGCGGTGCGAGAACCGTCGGGTGCACCTGCCGCGCGCGCTGCGCGTCGGTCGCCGCGTGCCGCTCCGCGATCCGGAACAGCGACGCGTGTACCCGCTGCGCGCGCGCCTGCTGTGCGTCCGGCAGCGAGAAGGGGTCCATGCCGGGTTCGTCGATCTGCTCAGGGAATTCGGCGGTGCCAGGGGTGCCGGCGGTGTCGGGGGTTTCGGGTGTTGAGGACATGCGATGAGCATGGAGTCCGGCACAGACCTCTGTCAACGAAATATTGTGAACACTTTGTTTGCATCGTGCTCATGACGGCTCCGGCCGTCATCGGTTCCGGCGCTGACCCACGCCTGGCCGGTCCCTGCCGTGGGGTGCTCACGGCACGGACCGGCCTTGCGCACTCCGGCCTCCGCTGCTGGAGGGGGCGGGCCGGGGCGCCGTCGTCACCGGCCTTTTACCGCCGGACGACCCCGGCCCGCCTGGGCCTCGTTCGTCTTCCCCGAGGAACGAGGCGAGTCGATACTGCCCGCCGCGGATGCCGCCATGCACACCGCAGCGACGATCACCCGGACAGCCCAGCCGGGTCGCGTGACGGGGCTCCGGCGGTCTGCGCCGCGGCCGTCAGGAGGGTGAACCACACGGTTTTGCCGACCAGGCCGGGGCGGGTGCCCCAGGCGTCGGCGAGCGCCTCGACCAGCATCAGGCCGCGGCCGTTCTCCTCCGCATTGTCCGCCAGCCGGGCCCGCGGCCGGGGCGTGCTGCCGTCCGAGACCTCCACGCCCAGCTCGCGGGCGCTGTGCCAGACGCGCAGCGTCAGCGGCCCAGGCGCGTGGCAGACCGCGTTGGTCAGCAGCTCCGAGACCAGCAGCAGGGCGGTGTCGGCGAGTGCGGCCAGGCCCCACGACCGCAGCGTCCGCCGCAGGAAGCGACGCCCTTCGGGGACCGAGGACGACCGGCCGGCCAGTTCCACCGCCGCGGTGCCCAGCGGGGCGGCCGGGAAGCCGACCAGCAGGAGGGTCACGTCGTCGGAGTACGTGGCGGTGTCCGGAAGCATGGTGTGCAGGACACGGTCGGCGGCGTTCTCCAGGTCCGGGGCGGTGGCGAAGACCTCCCGCAAGGTGGCGGCGAGCAGGCCCAGTTGCGCGTCGATGTCGCTGTGGGGCGTTTCCACCAGGCCGTCGGTGTAGAGGGCCAGGGTCGTGCCGGCGCGCAGGGGCAGGCGTACCTGCTGGTGCGGTACGCCGCCCACGCCGAGCGGGATGCCGGTCGGCACCGGCAGCGCGCCGACCGTTCCGTCCGGTGCGACGAGCCAGACCGGCAGGTGCCCGGCCGAGCAGGCGGTCACCTCGCCGAGCGCCGGGTCCGCCTCCAGGTAGGTGCAGGTGACGAATTGTTCCGGCAGCCCGCGTGTGAACGTGTCCAGCGTCTGGATCAGTTCGCACGGCGGTGTCCCGGCCAGCGCCAGCGCGCGGGCGGCGGAGCGCAGCTGCCCCATGACCACGGCCGCGTCCAGGCCGCGCCCCATGACATCCCCGATGATCACGCCGACCCGCCCGGCGCCGAGGTCGATCAGATCGAGCCAGTCGCCGCCCACGCCCTGTCCCTGGGTGGAGGGCAGGTAGCGGGTGGCCGCGCGGGCACCGGGGATCTGCTCGGAGGCGCCCATCAGGCGCAGGGCCAGCGCGATGTGCCGCTGCTGCGCGTACAGCTCGGCCAGTTCCCGTTCGGCCTTCTTGCGCTCGGTGATGTCGCGCATCGTGGAGCAGGCACCGGTGATGACGCCGTTGCGGTTGCGGATCGGCCACAGCGTCACGTCAACGTCGAGGACCCGGCCGTCGCTGGTGGCCCGCCGGGTCTCGTAGTGCTCGATCCGCTCGCCCCGCCCGATCCGCCCCAGCAGCTCCGCTTCCTCGTCCTTCAGGTCCGGCGGGATCAGCAATCCGATGTGCCGCCCCACCACCTCCTCGGTCCGGTACCCGTACAACCGCTGCGCCGCCGCGTTCCAGAACGTGACCTGCCCGTCCAACGTCTTGATCAGAATCGCGTCCTGGGAGTACTCCACCACCACGGCCAGCTCGTCGATGCGCGCCTCGGAACGTTTGCGCTCGCTGATGTCCCGCGTGATGGAGCAGGCCGCGTCGATGACGCCCTGCCGCGTACGGATCGGCCACAGCGAAACGTCCACGTCGAGGACCCGGCCGTCGCTGGTGGCCCGCCGGGTCTCGTAGTGCTCGATCCGCTCACCCCGCCCGATCCGCCCCAGCAGCTCCGCTTCCTCGTCCTTCAGGTCCGGCGGGATCAGCAACCCGATGTGCCGCCCCACCACCTCCTCGGCCCGGTACCCGTACAACCGCCGCGCCGCCGCGTTCCAGAACGTGACCTGCCCGTCCAACGTCTTGATCAGAATCGCGTCCTGCGAACACTCCACCAGCCCCCGGAACAACTCCTGCTCGCCCGCGGCGTTCCGCAGGGCCTCCACTGCCGTCATCGGTGCCTCATCTCGCATGACGCGTCCGGGCCCGGGCAACGGATGTGACACCTCACCGTCACGGCACCCGCGGCCGGTCCCCGGATACGTCCCCGCCGTCCCCGCAGACCCGTGCCTGCGGAGGGTGCGGATATTGGAGCACGCGCGGTGCGACCTCAGCGGGTTTGTTCAGTTTTGGACGCGGCGGGCCCGCATCTTGCCACTTTCTCGCCCGTTTCCGCATGATTCCGGACGGGCGACGGGCGACGGATCAGGAAGGGGAGCGGTCCTGCGGCCGGAGGCGGTAGATGTTCTCCGCCCGGATCCCTTCGAAGTCCTCGACGAGGTTGAAGGAGACGCTCTCCCCCGACAGCAGCGTCCGGGCCCCTTCGGCCCCCTGGATCGCCGAACGGTAGGCCAGGACGTCCGGGCCGCCGCCGCTCTGGGCGACCAGACCGGCACCACGTTCATGGTCGAACCACTTGACGATGCCATGGGGCACAGCAATCACCTCTGCCGAGCGGAGTGGTCGGTACACCCAACGGGTGCCCTCTCACCGGCCGTTAAGGGAGCGCACTCACCGGCGCACGTAGCTCGTGCCCGGCGCCCGGGCGAGCCCTCCTCCAGGCGTACGGCGTCTTTGCTCCGGAGCCTGTGCCGGTGCCCGGGTCCGCGCCCGCACCCGGGGCCGCGCCGGTGTCCGGGGCCGCGCCGGTGTCCGGCCGGCCCGGCGTGTCCGTTCAGGAACGGCCGCTGTCCCGGCGGTGATCGACGACGCTGTCCGGGCCGGGCGTCATGATCGTCTCGTGTCCGTCGTCCGCCCGGACCCGGTACGGCGGATTGCCGTCCCTCCCCAGCACCTCGACGATCTCCACCACGCGGTCCCGGTTCCCGACGGTCCGCCCGTGGACCACCAGGCGGTCTCCCTTGCTGGCGTGCATGCGCACCCTCTCTGCAATGTCCGAACCATCTGACGAAAACCGCACTTCTGCGGGAAAACCCTAGTGGTCCACGCGAATCGGCGAAGCGCGCACGGCGCGGGGCATTCAGGTGGTTACGGCCGAATCCGAAACGCCCCACCACGGTTCATCCGGTGAACAGATTCCTGCCCAACGCCGCGTCGGGCACGTCTTTCACCGGTGTGCTGTCCGGCCCGGGTACGCGCGTGCCGGGAACCACGGCCGTCCTGTCCACCCGGCGCAGGAGCACCGCGTCCCCCTTGGCCCAGATACGACGGTAACCGTGCGCCAGAAGCAGCTCCTGGCGCTGCTTGAGCTGCGCGGGCGCGGTGAACGGAAAAGTGGTCTCCGCGGTTTGCAGCACGACGTAGTCGGCGCCGCGGGGCACCGCGTCGAGAATCATCGTACGGGTACGCGCCGTCAGCCGTACGGCCACATTGTTGTCCGCCTCCACCGTCGCACCGTCCGGTATCCGCTCGGCGGCCGCGACGAGATTCTGGGCACGCGCGGAGGGCGCCCAGTGATGCGGGCTCACCAGCGCGACGAGGCCGAGACAGCAGGAGACCACCGCGTTCAGCCCCACCGCGCACACTCCGCCCACCGCCACTCGCCGCCGGAAGGCCCGTCCTTCTCCCTGCGCCGCACGGTGAATCCGCGCGGCGGTTTCCACTGCCGCCGTCAGCAGGACCGGCCAGGCGAAAGCGTCGTAATGGTGAATCACCGACCAGTGGTTGGGATTGTCGGACAGGACGCGTTCGGCGACCAGCGGGAGGGCGCACAGCGTGGTGGCCGCGCCGAGCGGCAGGAACAGCAGCGTGGCCACGAGCCATAGGACCAGTCCGGCTTTCACCGGGGTGCCGAATGCGACCGCGAGGACGGCGCCCGGGTCGGTCACGGCGCGGTGCGCCAATTCGGCGAAGTCGGCGCCGAGCGCTCCGTAACTCCAGTAATACTGCCGGGGTCCGCCCATCGCGGGTATCAGCACGCCCACCGTCACGGCCGCCGTGGCCGGCCCGAGCACCAGGAGTGCCGCACCTGTCAGCCGGGCGCGGCCCCCGCCACCGCGCCGGTTGCGCCACAGCAGGACCGCGCCGTACACACCGACGACGAGGCCGAGGTCTTCCTTCGTCAAGCACAGGAGCGCGGCGCAGACGCATACCGCGCCGTACCGCCGGGCGAGGCCGCGCTCCAGCATGAGAAGCGTGAGCGGAACCGCGAAGGCGACCTCGTGGAATCCGTTACGGGCCGCCATCAGCAGGGGCCAGCCGACCGCATGGGAAAGGGCGGCCAGAAAAGCCGCCCGGTCGCGGGTCGCCGGTACGGCATGCGCGAAACAGCGCAAGGCGATCCGGCGGACGACGGGTGTTCCGGCGGCGAACAGCGCGGCCTGGGCCAGCACCAGCATCCGCGGGTCGTTCCACACCCGGTACAGCGGGGCCAGCAGCGCGAGGACCGGCGAGAAATGGTCTCCGAGGAGGGAGACCAGCGGCGGGAACTCGTGGTGCACATTCTTGATTGCGGAGCGCGGCAGCTCGAACCGGGCGTACGAGCGCACCCCCTGGTCGAAGATGCCGAGGTCGAACCCGCCCACACCGACCGTGTGCCACATCTGGAGCCCCAGCCCGCAGGTGACGGCGAAACACAGCAGGGTCGGCCAACAGGACGGCGGAAGACGGGCACGGAGTTTCCCGCGAAGGCCGGGAAGACCGGAATACGTACGCTGGTGGCCGGTTCTTTCCGGAACCACGATCGGGTCGATGATCACCAGCGCACTTTAATGATCGCAGTTGGCGGACCGGCACGTTCCAGGCAGCGTTTCCCGGACCTTGCCGCTTCCGCCGGGCGAGGACGTACGGCGTACCGTCGATTCCCGGCGCGGGCGGACCCGGAATGCCACCGCCCGCCGCAGCCCTCACCCCACCTTCGGCGCCGCCCGCATCGCCGCGTACGCGCAGGGCGTGCCGTCCCGCAAAGTCGCGAAGACCACCGGCATCCAGTCCTCGCTGACGGAAGACCCGTCACCGCGCGCCGCGAACACCGTCCCGGAGACCGGCACCAGATCCATTTCCAGCGGCGGGTGGAAGTCCGCCATTCCCTCGACGAACGCGTAGGTCATATGGGGTGTGCCGGCGCGTTCGGAGATGGTGATGACGACGCCCGCGCGGCGATAGGTGCCGAGATACGGCGTCATGTCCACCACGGGAGGCTGCGCGGGCGGCCCGAAGGGCTCGGGCATCCGCACCCCGGCGAGTTCGCCGAGCAGTTCCCTGAACAGCGTGTCGTACAGTCGGCGGACGCTGCCGCCGTTGGTCAGCAGGGCTATGGCCACACCCGCCTCCGGCACCACGCGCAGGAACGCGTACTGCCCGACCGAGGCGCCGTCGTGGCCGTACCCGGGGGTGCCGTCCCAGTCGTACAGCGACCAGCCCAGGCCCCATCCGTCGGAGGAGACCGACCACCTGTCGGGGCAGTCGGTCTCCCAGCCCTGCATGGCCGCCACCGTCGCGGGGGCGAGCAGCCGGGTCCCGTCCGGCGCCGCACCGCCGTCGAGGTGCAGTTTCGCCAGCCGTACGACATCGGCGGCACTGGCGATCACGCGGCCGTACGGGCCCGCCGAGCGCGGCATCAGGTCCCAGGCGGGCGTCGGGTCGGGGTCCTGCCCGGACTCGCCCATGTGCCCCATCGCCGCCCGGAAGCTCAGCGCCTCCTCGGGCAGCGTCATGGTGTGCCGCAGCCCGAGCGGGGCGACGATCCGGTCCTTGAGCGCCTGGTCCCACACCTGGCCGGTCAGCACCTCGACGAGGCGGCCCAGCCAGTTGTAGCCGACGCTGCTGTACGAGAACGTCCCCGGCGGGCCGTCGAGCGGCACGTCCCGCGCGGCCTCGACATAGCGGGCCAGGCAGTCGTCGCCACGGCCGGTGTCGAGGGTGAAGTCGCAGGTCAGGCCGCTGGTGTGGCTGAGCAGCTGTCGTGTGGTGATCGTCTTGGTGGCTTCGGGGTCGGCCGTGGCGAATTCCGGGAGCACGCTGACGATGGGTGCGTCGAGGTCCAGGGCGCCGGATTCGGCGAGCTGCATCACCAGCGTGGCGGTGTACATCTTGGCGATCGAGCCGAGCTGGAACACCGAGTCGGTGGTGGCCTCCACCCCGGTGCCACGGTGCAGCACACCACTGGCCAACTCGTGCACCGAGCCCTCCGTCAGCACGGCCAGGGAGGCGGCCGGCACGTGGTGGGCGGCGCGCAGTTCGTCGAGGCGGGCCTGCCAGCGGGCGAGGTCGAAGCGTGGCGAAGTCATCGGGACTTTCCCCTTCCAGGTGGGTCCGGCCCATGCGGAACGCACGGCATCCGGGACGCGGTCCGCACACTGTGCGGCGCTCCGCACACTGTACGGCCACGGCACGGCGAACGTAAAGCCGTACACTGTGCGACCGGGTCGCCGATCCGGCGTACGCACCGGTCCGAGCCGGAATACGCCGTACGCGCGGACCGGCCCGGGCCACCGGGGACCGCGGCCGGACCCGAACGACCCGAGCGAGAAGAGGAGATCGCATGCCGACCGAAGAGCAGGCGTTCCCATCGGTGTGGACCCGCCCGAAGCGCGCGCGGCGTGAGCAGCCGGCGCTGAGCCGGGAACAGATCGTGTCCGCGGCGCTGGAGTTGCTCGACACGGAGGGCATCGAGGCCCTGAGCATGCGCAAACTCGGCACGCGCCTGAGCGCGGGCGCCACCTCGATGTACTCGCACGTGGCCAACAAGGACGAGCTGATCGAACTGGTCGTGGACGAGGTGTACGGCGAGATCGAGGTGCCGGACCCGGACACCCCGGCCGCCGACTGGCGCACGGCCGCCGTCGCCTGCGCCCACAGCATGCGCGCGACGCTGCTGCGGCACCCGTGGATCGCCTCCGTGCTCGGCGAGTCGGGGGTGTCCTACCTGGGCCCGAACGTGCTGCGGATGATGGACGCCCTGCTCGCCGTGTTCGAGAACGCGGGCTTCGCACCGGCGGCGGCCGACCGGGCGGTGAACACCCTGGTCGCGTACGTCATCGGCGTCTCGACGAGCGAGGCCGCGTTCCTGACGGCGCTCGCCCGCAGCGGGCACAGCGAACAGGAGTGGATGGAACGCCTGTGGCCGGCTGCCGAACGGGCCGTACAGCCGTATCCGCGCCTGCGCGCGCTGTACGCCGCCCAGCGCGACGCGCAGTGGAGCGGCAACCGCGAGGACAGTTTCGAGGAGGGGCTGGCGTGCGTGCTGGACGGGGTTGCGGCGCGGCTTGGAGGGTGAGGGGAGCCATTGCCGTAACGACCCCCTGAAGAGGGCCGGTTCGCCCGGCCGGGCGCCCCTCCCCGCTCACCCCGGCCGTTCCACGCGGTAGACGTAGTGGGCGCGGCCTGCGGTGGGGCTGTCCGGTTCGAGTTCACCTTGCGCCACGCGGTGCAGACCGGCTTTCTCCAGGGCGCGCCACGAGGCCCGGTTGGCGGCCGGTACGGGGATCAGGACGGCCGGGGCGCGCGGGTGGTCGTGCCACGTCGCCCGTACGACCGCCCGGACCATGCGCGGGCCGAGCCCCCGCCCCGCCTGATCGGGATCGCCGATGAGGTAGTCGAGCGTCACCGCCTCCCCGGGCACCTCGGTCAGGGCGGCCAACTCGGCCCGGTAGTCGGGGTAGTCGGCGAACCGGGAGCGCTGGACGAGGCCGAGAGGCCGGCCGTCGAGGAGGACGAGCAGGTCCTCCGACGGCTCTTCACCCCTGGCGACCGGGCCGAAGTCACGTGCCACCGCCTCCGGCGAGGTCTCGTGGTGCCACCAGCGCGCGACGTGCGGCTGCTCCAGCCAGCGCCGCACCAACGGGAAGTCGTCCTCGGTGAGCCGACGCCAGGTGATCATCGGGTCCTCCGCCCCCTCGCTCCGCCCGGAGTCCCATCATCCCCGATGCCGCCGCGGTCAGGTCGCGGACGGCTCCTCCTCTTCCGCGTCCTCCGTATCGGCCCGCGGCAGTACGACGATGCCCCAGGTGATCATGACCGCCCCGACCGCTTCCGGGACCAGCCACCATCCCGTACGCACCCCCTCCCCGTACACCACGATGCCGAGAGCCAGGCTGACCAGCGCCTCGCCGAGGGTCAGGGCGGGCTGCGAGGCCACCAGCGGGCCGGACTCCATGGCGTTGGCCAGCAGGAACAGCGCGCACGCGCCCGCCGCCACGAAGGTGTACGTCTGCCAGCAGGTGAAGAACGCGCCCGGCCCGTGCCGGTCGAAGGTGTCGGTCGCGGCCTTCATCAGCGTCGCGGTCAACGCGTAGCCGATCGCGGAGGCGGAGCTGAAGAACGCGGCGCGCGCTTTGCCCCGTGGTCGCGGCAGGGCGGCCAGTACGCACACGGCCATGGCACCCACGGTGGCCAGCAGGGTGAGTACCCACTTCCCGGCGGCGACCTCGGTGCCGCCGCCGGACGGCGCGGCGGCGGCCAGTCCCAGGCCGAGCCCGGCGGCCACCATGACCGATGCCGCCCAGCCGATCGCGGGCAGCCGGCGCCGGGCCACCGCGCAGGCGATGAGCAGCGTGAACGGCAGTTCCAGTACCAGGATGGGCTGCACCAGGGACAGCGAGCCCAGGGTCAGGGCGAGCGCCTGGCACGCCGCGGCGCCGACGATGACGGCGATGCCGCCCAGCCACGCCGGGCTGCGCAGCAGGTGCCGGACCAGCCGGACGCTGAAGGCGTCGCCCGGCGGCACCTTGCGTGCCGCGATCCGTTGCAGCACGGTGCCCGTCGCGTTGGCCACGGCCGTCAGCAGGGCGAACAGCGCGGAGAGCACAGCTGGCACAGAGGGCTCCTGCGGTCCGGCGCAGCGGTCACCGGCCGCCACTGCTTCCACGGTGCCAGACCGGTCGTCCGGGCCGGAACCGCAGCACCGCGACAAGCCGCCGATCACACATTCGGCTCTCCGCCCCCGGGCGATCGCCCCTTCTCCTGCAAGCAGCGACCTGACCTGCAATTATGCGGGCCTTGAGGGGCGCCGGGACAGTTCGGTTGCTCCGGGTGGGGGGTTTACCCGGTAAATCACCCGTTCGCAGCTTTTTGCGGCTTGATACTTGCTGTGAGGCTGGAAGGACTCATGGTGACCGTCCCCACCACCGAGGAGAGAACCCCATGATTCTGTCCATCTCCGGCGTCGTTCTGCTCGGCATCATCGTCTTCCTGTTCTTCCGCAAGGACGGACTGAAGGTGTCCCACGCCCTCGTCTGCGCGCTCTTCGGGTTCTACCTCGCGGGTTCCGCGATCGCCCCGAGCATCAAGGCCGGCGGCGCGAGCCTGGCCAACCTCCTGGGCGGCATCAAGCTCTGACCGCGGCCCCGTCCCCCTGCGCACCCACCGCACGATCCGCGTCACGAACCACCAGGAGATGATGTGGCCCGGCGTCCACTGCCCCGCATCCTGACCGACAGCGCGCCGGTCGCCCGCGGCCGCGAGTTCGCGCGCAGCGCCGCGGACGGCGCCGCCGATGTGTTCCACCCGGTGATCCTGATCGGCCGGGGCCTGCGCCGGCTGCTGGCCGCCGGACGGCGGCGCTGGTCCGACACGCCCGAGGACCGGCGGGGCTCACTGCTGTTCATGGCCGCCGGCAGCATCCTGGCGGTGGCGCTGGTGCCGTACGGCCCGCTGCTCGCCCTGGTCACGGTCATGGGCGCGGCGGCCTGGGCGGGGCGGGAACGGCCGACGGAGGAGCCCGCCGGTCCCGCGGACGCCGAGACCGACCGGCTGCGGGCGCTGTACGAGGCCCTGGTGCCGTACTTCGCGATCGAGGGCGACCCCACTCCCCTGTACGCCCACGACGGGGACTGGGAGAGCGTCTTCACCGACCACGAGTTCGACGAGGCGGGGCGGCCGTCCCGGTTCACCCTGAAGTACCCGCCGTACTTCACCGACGGCGACGCCGCGTCCCGGGCCCGCATCGAGCAGGTGCTGCACGCCAAGTCGGGCCGCGGCCGGGAGTACCACTTCGCCTGGGACGAGGAGGCGAACCAGCTGACCCTGTCGGTGCTGCCCCCGCTGCCGACCGACATCGCGGCGCAGCAGTTCGTGACGACGCACGGGGAGACCGTCCTCGGGTTCACCGACCCGGGCGCCGTGCAGCGGACGCTGCCGGTGGCGGCCGGGGAGGCGACGCGGGACGAGCCGCCGGTGGTGTGGCGGACCGGTCTGCGGTCGACCGAGCCGCACCTGCTCGTACTGGGCCGGCCGGGCGCGGGCACCACGACGCTGCTGCGGTCCATCGCGCTCCAGGCCCTGTTCCACGGCGATGTCCTGGTGATCGACGGGAACGGCACCGGCGAGTACGCGTGCCTGGCGGGCCGGACCGGCGTCATGGGCGTCGAGACCGGGCTGTCGGGGGCCATGGCGACGCTGGAGTGGGCGGCGCACGAGACCGAGCGGCGGCTGATCACCGCCAACCGCGCGCGGCAGGCCGGGCGGCAGGCCCCGGACGACATCCGCTGGCCCCTGTGGATCATCGTCGACCGGCCGACCGCACTGGCCCACCTGGCGGCGGCCGAAGGCCGGGAGGACCCGCAGCAGTTGCTGCACGTGCCGTTGCGGCACGGCCGGGCGGCGTACGTGACGGTGGTGGTGGCCGACCAGATCGACAGCGTCGGAATGCTGAGCGAGCCGGTGCTCACGCACACCCGGGCCCGGGTCGTGCTCGGGCCGGCCGCGCCGGAAGAGGTGGAGGCGGTCCTCGGGGCGCCGCCGCACACCACTCCGGCCGCCGACGTACCGCCGGGCCGCGGCTACGCCCGCCTCGGCAGCGGCCCGGTGCACCGCCTCCAAGTCCCGGCCACGCCCGACCCGTTCGACGACGCCACGAGCGAGGCGCACCGGCAGGCCGTACTGTCCCTCCTCCCGGAACGCGCGGCGGCGATGGGCACGGCGGACACGGCGTCCGAGGAGATGAGCGAGACGGTCAGGACGGTGGTTGCGGAGGGGGCAGGGGTTGCGGAGGGTGCGGCGGGCGCGAGGGATATGGCGGGCGCGGCGGGCGCGGATCGTACGGCGGAGGCCGAGGAGATCCAGGAGACCGGGGACTCCGACGATGGAGCCGTCACGGACGGGCCTGACGGGACGGACAGGACGGACAAGACACCCGCCCCGGACAAAACACCCGCCCCACCCGCGACGCCGGAGCCAAGCACTCCGCCCCGCACCGGCGGAGTCATCGGCGTGGACGTCCTCTTCGGCGGCGTCGCCCCCGCCCCGCCGAGCGCTCAGCCCGCCTCCCGGGAGACCACGGTCCCGTCCGAACGCGCGTGATCCAGGCCGTACGGCAGGACGTCAGCGACCGCGCCTCAACCGGTCCGCCCAGCGGCCGACCGCCCGTCGCGGACGGCGGGAACGCGGCCGAAGCGGACGGCGCCCCTCCGCGCCCGTCTGCCCGGCGCCTCCCGGGCCTCGTCGCCAGGGGCCGTCGGGCGACAGCACCGGCGCCTCGCGTTCCGCCTGGGCCCGGATCTCGACGTGCGCTTGGTGGGACGTCGCGCGGAACGCCTCCTCGTACGAGGCCAGGGCCGCGCTCATGGCCCCGCCCGCGGCGCCGCGACGGCGTACGTGCACGGCGAAGCGCGCGCAGAGCGCCAGGACCGCGGCGAAGAAACCGAACACGATCAGGAACGGCACGATCGAACCCATGAGGAGGAAGACTACTTGAGCGCCGGTACCGTCCAGGCGTGACCGGTTCCCGGCTCCCGCTCCATGGGTACGCCACGCAGGCTTCGCGCCCCCACCCTCAAGCCACAAAACTCTGCGGCACCTCGACCTCCCCCGCAGCCGTCCCCGTGGCCACGTGGTGGGCCGCGACGGCCAGTCGGGAAGCGGCCTCCTCGGCGACGGCGCCGTTGACCGTGAACGGCAGACGGACGAAGCCCTCGAAGGCGCCGTCCACGCCGAAGCGGGGGCCCGAGGGGACCCGTACGCCCAGCCGCTCCCCCGCCTCCGCGATCCGGGAGCCGGAGAGGCCGCCGGTGCGCGCCCACAGGGTGAGGCCGCCGGGCGGCACGCTGAACTCCCAGTCGGGCAGGTGGCGGCGGACCGCGGTGACGATCGCGTCGCGGTTCTCGCGGGCCTGCGCGCGGCGGATCTCCACGGCCTGCTCCCAGCCGTCGCCCTCCAGGAGCGAGACGATGGCGAGCTGTTCGATGACCGGCGAGCCCAGGTCGGCGAAGGCGCGGGCGGCGACGAGGCTGCGGATGATGTCGGGGGCGGCCCGTACCCACCCGATGCGCATCCCCGCCCAGAACGCCTTGCTGACCGAGCCGACCGTGATGACGGCGCTGCCCGCCGGGTCGAAGGCGCAGACGGAACGGGGCAGTTCGACGTCGTCCAGGCGCAGTTCGGCCATGGTCTCGTCGGCGACCAGCACCGTACCGGCGGCGCGGGCGGCGTCCACCAGGCGGCGGCGCTGGTCCTCGGTGGCGAGGGTGCCGGTCGGGTTGTGGAAGTCGGCGACGACGTACGCCATGCGGGGCGCGGCGTCCCGCATGACCTGCCGCCAGGCGGGGATGTCCCAGCCCGCGAGCCGGTCGGCGAGGGCGACGGGCACCAGCCGGGCACCGGCGTCGCGCATCAGCTGGAGGATGTTGGCGTACGACGGGGAGTCGACGGCGACCCGCTCGCCGGGGCGGGTGAGCAGGCGGCAGATGGCGGCCACCGCGCCCATGGCTCCGGTGGTGACCATGATCTGCTCGGGCATGGTCGGGATGCCGCGCGCCGTGTAGCGGTCGGCGAGCGCCTGGCGGAGCGCGGGCAGCCCGGCCGGGTAGTCGCCGTGTGTGTGGGCGTACAGCGGAAGGCTCTCCATGGCGCCCTGCACGCTGCGGGTCAGCCAGGGCTCGGGCGCCGGGAGGGCGGCGCAGCCGAGGTCGATCATGGAGCCGACGGCCTCCGGCGGGAGCGGTTCCAGGCCGCGGGTGGGCAGCGGGTTCCCGGCGGGTACGGCGGTCCAGCTGCCCGAGCCGCGGCGGGACTCCAGGAAGCCCTCGGCGCGCAGCGCCTCGTAGGCGGCGGCGACGGTCGTACGGCTCACGGAGAGCGCGGCGGCCAGCTCGCGTTCCGCGGGCAGGCGGGCGGCGACCGGCACGCGGCCCTCCAGGACGAGCAGGCGTACGCCGTCCGCGAGGCCGCGGTAGGCGGGTACGCGGCGGCCGGCCGGGGTCACGGTGTCGCGGGAGTCCTGCGACCGGAGCAGCCGGCCGAGTTGCGACGCGCCTACCGCTGAAGTCCACTGCGCCATCGTGGGCAGTCCACCTTTCCCGAATTGGCCATGGAATCTGATCAACTCCGAGCCACAGAGTGTCACGCGTCAGTCCAATCATGCCAGGAGGGGGACAGTCTTGTTCAGCACGCGACGCTCGGAGGCCACTGACGGCAAGGGCGAGGAGGACGCCCGGGAGGACCGGCCGGCCGGGCGGCGGCTGCCGCGCCGCCTCGTCCACCTCTACACCGGACTGGTCCTCTACGGCATCAGCATGGGCCTGCAGCTGCGCGCGGGCCTCGGCCTGGAGCCGTGGAGCGTCCTCAACCAGGGCATCGCCCGCCACACGGGCCTGTCGATCGGCACCATCACCATCGTCTCCGGTGCGCTGATCCTGCTCCTGTGGATCCCGCTGCGGCAGCGCCCCGGCCTGGGCACGGTCTCCAACGTCGTGATCCTCGGCCTGGTGATGGACGCGACGTTCGCGCTCCTGCCGGACATCCCGGCGCTCGCCTTCCGCATCCCGCTGCTGGTCTCCGCGATCCTGCTGAACGGCATGGCCACCGGCCTCTACATCTCCGCCCGCTTCGGCCCCGGGCCGCGGGACGGGCTGATGACCGGCCTGCACCACCGCACGGGCCGGCCGCTGCGCCTCGTACGGACGTGCATCGAGATCACCGTGCTCGCCGTCGGCTTCGCACTCGGGGGCTCGGTGGGCGTGGGCACCGTGCTGTACGCGCTGGCCATCGGCCCGCTGGCCCAGTTCTCGCTGCGCTTCTTCACCCTCGATGGCCCGGGCGGGCGGATCGTGGCGTCGTCCACGCCGGTGCCCGGGCCCGCACCGCTCCCCCAGGACTGAGTCCAACTCCGTTGCACCGGTGCCGGTTCATCGCCGAATGCCCCATTCCTGCCGCCGGTCACCGCCCCCTTCCCCCTTCCTTCCGCGCACCCTTACGGCTGTTAGGCTCGCCGCGCCAACCGCCCTCCTGAGCTGGCCTTTTACTGTCCATCGGGAGGGCATTCGACCGGAGGGAGCGCATGGTGAAGATCGGGGTCAACATCCTCAACTACGGGGCGGACACCACCCCCGAGGGCATGGAGGCATGGGTGCGCGGCGCCGAGGAACTCGGCTACCACCTGGCGATGATCTCCGACCACGTGACCCAGCCCCCGGAGGTGGCGGACCTCTTCCCGGCGCCGTTCTACGACCCGTTCACGACACTGGCCTGGCTCGCCGGGCGGACCACCACCATCGAGCTGGGCACCACGGTGGTGGTGCTCCCGTACCGGCACCCGCTCCAGACCGCCCGCGTGACGGCCAACCTGGACCGGTTCAGCGGCGGCCGGCTCGTCTTCGGGGTGGGCGTCGGCTGGTCGCCGCAGGAGTACGAGGCGCTCGGCATCGACTTCGCGGCCCGCGGGCGGATCACGGACGAGTACCTGACCTGCATCAAGGAGCACTGGACGCAGCCGGTCGTCTCCTTCCGGGGCGAGCACGCCGCGTACTCCGGCATCACCACCGGCCCCGCGCCGCTGCGCCGCCCGCACCCGCCGGTCTGGGTCGGCGGCCTCAGTGACGCCGCGCTGCGCCGCGCCGGGCGCTTCGGGGACGCCTGGCACCCGTACACGCTGGACGCGGACGCGATCCGCGAGCGGCTGCCGGTCCTGGCGGCCGCGGCGGAGGCGGCCGGCCGGCCGACGCCCGCGGTGACGCCCCGGATCGCGCTGCACCTCACGGAGCGGCCGGTCGACGCGGCGTCCCGCCTTCCGGGGCACGGGTCGGTCGACCAGGTCCGCGCGGACCTGGCGGCGCTGGCGGAGCTGGACGTCCCGTACGTCGTCCTCGACACGTTCATGTCGAGTTATGCCGGGCCGGTCCCGCCGGAGGAGAGCCCCTGGCACGACCTCGCCCAGCTGGAGACCGCCGCCGAGCGGATCTTCGACCTTCCGGGAGAGACGCTGCGCTGACGGCGGGCGGGCCCGGACAGGCCCGACACTCCCGGGTACGTCTCACGCGCACCGGCACACCCCCGTCGCCGGCCGGCCACGCCCCGGTCGCCGCCCCGTGGCCGGTTGCCGACGTGCCGTACACCTGCCCTGTATATCCTCTGGCCAATGCGCTCCCAGCAGTTGGCCGGCCGCGGGTTCCCCGTACGGCATCCCTTCCTCGCCCACCCGGCTCCGCTCGCCTTCGCCCACCGCGGCGGCGCGGCGGACGGGCTGGAGAACACCGCCGCCGCCTTCCGGCGCGCGGTGGCGCTCGGCTACCGCTACCTGGAGACCGATGTGCACGCCACGTCGGACGGCCGGCTCGTGGCCTTCCACGACGCGACGCTGGACCGGGTCACGGACAGGAGCGGCGCGATCGGCCGGCTCCCCTGGCAGGTGGTCCGCCGGGCGCGGGTGGCCGGGCGGGAGCCGCTGCCGCTCTTCGAGGAGCTGCTGGAGGAGTTTCCGCAGGCCCGCTGGAATGTCGACATCAAGGCGGATGCGGCGCTGCGGCCACTGCTGGACCTGCTGCGCCGTACGAACGCGTGGGACCGGGTGTGTGCCGGGTCGTTCTCCGAGGCCCGGGTCGCGCGGGCGCGGCGGCTGGCCGGTCCGCGGCTCGCGACCTCGCTCGGGACGCGCGGCGTGCTGGGGCTGCGGATGCGCTCGTACGGCCGGGGCGTCCCCCTGGACCGGCTGCTGGGGGCGGCGGTCCGGCGCAACGCGGTCTGTGTGCAGGTGCCGGAGCGGCAGTCCGGGATCCGTGTGGTGGATCCGCTGCTGATCCGGGCCGCTCATGCATGGCGTTTGCAGGTGCATGTGTGGACGGTGAATGATCCGCGGCGGATGGCGGCGCTGCTGGACCTGGGGGTCGACGGGATCGTGACCGACGACGTCGCGGCCCTGCGGAAGGTGCTGACCGCCCGGGATTCCTGGCCCGCGGGATGAGGCCCGTACACCCGGCGGAGCAGGCCCGCCCGGCACCCGGAGCGCGGTCCTCACGGCCCACCGCGGGCGGTGCGCGCCGCCCTGACGAGCCGTTACCAGAGCCCCGCGGTCCCGGCGATGGGGACCCTGATTTACGGAAGGCGGCTGCGGGCCGGTAGTGTACGCCTTTGGCTCACCAGGCGGACCGTTACTGCGCGCTGAACTGTAGAAAGCGCTGGGTGACATCTGCTGCCAGATGTGACAAACCGGGCATTGGTGGGTACAACAAGGGGCGGCACGAAGGAAGGCAGCGGCGCGCAGCGCCTCCATCAGGCGGTGGTGGGCGACGGGTGGGCACATATCCCGGTATCGGGAATCTTCACAGCCGACCGGACGTTGACCGGATGACGACGACAGCGACACCTGTCCTGTGGGCGACAAGCCCGGGAGGCACGATTCATGAGTGAGCGAGCTCTTCGCGGCACGCGACTTGTGGTGACCAGCTACGAGACCGACCGCGGCATCGACCTGGCCCCGCGCCAGGCGGTGGAGTACGCATGCCAGAACGGACATCGATTCGAGATGCCGTTCTCGGTGGAGGCCGAGATTCCGTCGGAGTGGGAGTGCAAGGTATGTGGTGCACAAGCCCTCCTGGTGGATGGCGATGGGCCTGAGGAGAAGAAGGGCAAGCCCGCGCGTACGCACTGGGACATGCTCATGGAGCGGCGCACCCGCGAGGAGCTGGAGGAAGTGCTGGCCGAGCGGCTGGCCGTCCTGCGCTCCGGCACCATGAACATTGCCGTGCACCCGCGCGACAACAACAACAGTCGCAAGTCCGCCTGACAAACGGACGCGCGACCGCGTACGGGCCGGGGCCACTGCACCACGCAGTGGCCCCGGCCCGTTTTCGCACCTCGCCTGTTTTCGCACCTCGGCGACCCCGGGCCGGGGTGTGCGCGAGGTCACGCCCGGCCTGCGGAATCCTCCGCGCCGCCAGGACGCTGTACCCGTCGCGGGTGCCGGTGGGACAGTGTCCCCGGGCCTCACCATTCGCCCGTGGGGACGATCGTTCGGCTGAAGCCCCACGGAGCCTTTCGCCGAGAGGCGACCGCCATCGGCATCCGCACCTACCGACCGCCCCGGCCAGTACCCCCGACTGACCGGGGCTCTTCCGTACGGCGGAGTGCCCGGGACGAGCCCGGCCGCGTCACTACGGAGCGCCACACACCGTACGCGCCGCGTACGGCACCCCGTACCAAACCGCCTTCCCCTGCCGTCAGTTACCGCCCCTCAGCGCGGAAGCTGCGGGTCGTCGCGGCGCGGGGACGGCTGCTCGTCCTCGCGGATCACCTCTCCCTGCACGACCTTGCCGTCCTGCTGGTGCATACGGGCCTGCTGGAAGGCGTCCCCGAGCCCGCCCGGGGTGTAACGCACCTGGCGGGTCAGCAGGCGCTCAGCGCGGCGGTGGAGCAGCTTGCGGGTGGGCGGGAAGAGGCAGAGCAGCCCGGCGGCGTCGGAGAGCAGGCCGGGGAACATCAGCAGGAGCCCGCCGAGCATGGGCAGCGTGTTGCCGCTGCCGGAGGACTTCGGCTCCCCCTCCGCGGACGCGCCGGAGGCCGCCGGGCCGCCGCCCGGCTGCATGCTCCCGGTGAGGTTCTTCCAGGCCCGGCGGCCGGCCCGCTTGATCACGTAGCCGCCCGCGACCACGCCCGCGACCAGCAGCAGAAGCACCGTCAGCCCGCCCGCCGCGTCGGCGACAAGGGTGAGCAGCCATATCTCCAGCACCACCCAGGCGGCGACGCCCAAGGGGAGGAACCGGCGGGCGCGCGAACGCTGGGGAGGACGGGACCGGGGCGGCGGCGTGGCTGCGAACGTCATGTCTCAAGTGTGCCTGGCCCCGGCCGCCGCGCCCGCCCGCGGGTCCGCCTGCGGCAACCCGCGGGCCCGCCCCCGAGCGCCTCAGGCGCCGTCGAAGACGATCAGGCAGAACTCGTTGCCCTCGGGGTCGGCGAGCACCGTGGTCAGGCAGCCCGCGTCGTCGAACGGACCGCGCAGCACCCGGGCGCCGAGCGCCGTCACCCGGCTCAGCTCGGGCTCCATGGCCGGCACCCGCAGGTCGATGTGCATGCGGTTCTTGCCCTGCCTGGGCTCGGGCACCTCCTGGAGCAGCAGCTCGGGGTGGCGTCCTGCTGGATCGGTCAGTGCGGTGTACGGCGGTGTCGTCCGCGTGATCCGGTAGCCGAGGGCCCGGCTCCAGAACTCCGCGAGCGCCTTCCGGTCGGCGCAGTCCAGCACCACGACGATCTCCTTCGGCGCCGCTTCGGTCATCGCGCTCTCCTCCCGCTCGTGCTCCTGGCCGGGGGCCCGGTCGCGCCCCTGGTCGTACGCGTACTCCCGATCGCCGCGGAACGCATGCGCCCCCGGCCGTCGGGCACCCGTACCGGACACCCTTTCCCGTTTTCCCACGAGGAGGCCGAACACGATGGACAAGCGCAGCGAGACGCCGGAACAGGGCGGCAGCGCCGTCCCCCGTGACCTGCCGGACCAGCAGGCGGACCCGCAGGGCGCCCCGGACCCCTGGGAGGGCCGCAGCCCCGACGACGGGGACGACGCGGAGGAGCACACCGACGTCCCCGACACCGATGTCTCCGGTACGGGCCGCCGCGGCGCGCCGCACGCACGCGACGCGCAGTCCGACGAGCCGACCCCGGACGAGCCCGCCGACTGATGCGGCCCGCCCACCGCCCCCGCGGGCCCGGCCACCGTGCCCGCGGGGACGCGCCGTCCCCGCGGAACACCCGGCCCGGTCTACAGCTCCCGCAGCGCGGGCAGCAGCTTCTTGCCGGCCCAGTCGAAGAATTCCCGCTGGTGGTCGCCGCCGACCTGGACGACGGCGATCTCCTGGAAGCCGGCCTCCGCGTACGGGCGCACCGCCTCCACGAAGTCGTCCACGTTGTCGCCGCAGGGGATCGTCTCCGCCACGTCCTCCTGCCGTACGAACTGGGTGGCCCCGGCGAATCCGTCCGGGTCCGGCAGCTCGGAGTTGACCTTCCAGCCGCCGGCGAACCAGCGGAACTGGTCGTGGGCGCGCTTCACCGCGGCGTCCCGGTCGGGGTCGTAGCAGATGGGCAGCTGGCCGACGCGCGGCTTGCCCTTGCCGCCGTGCTTCTCGAAGGAGCTGATCAGCCCGCCCTTCGGCTCGGTCGCGATGACCAGGTCGGCGAGGCGGCCGGCGATCTCGCAGGACCGCTCCCCCGAGACGGCCACGCCGATCGGCGGAGCCTGGTCGGGCAGGTCCCAGAGCTTGGCGGCGTCCACCTCGAAGTGGTTGCCGTGGTAGGTGACCTTGCCGCCCTCGAACAGCGCCCGGATGATCTCCAGGGCCTCGGTGAGCATCTCGTGCCGGGTGTTCTTGCCCGGCCAGCCCTGCCCGACGACGTGCTCGTTCAGGTTCTCGCCCGCGCCCAGCCCGAGCCGGAAGCGGCCCTCGGAGAGCAGCTGCATCGTCGCGGCCTTCTGCGCGACGACCGCGGGGTGATAGCGCACGGTCGGGCAGGTCACATACGTCATCAGCGGGATGCGGGAGGTCGCCTGTGCCGCGGCGCCCAGGACGCTCCAGGCGTACGGGGCGTGGCCCTGGGAGGCCAGCCACGGCGCGTAGTGGTCGGAGGTCACCGAGAAGTCGAAGCCGGTTTCCTCGGCCCGGACGACGTGGTCGACAAGATCACGCGGGCCCGCTTGCTCAGTCATCATCGTGTAGCCGATTTGCACCATATGCCGCGAGTTTCCCGATCATGCGACCGCAAAACTCGGCCTCGCGACGATCACCGGCCGGGTCCGGGCACTCCGCCCGACCGGCCTAGCGCATGCGCTCGCGAACGGACCGCTGCCCTGCTTCCGGCCGCGACGGGCGGGGGCGCGACGGCCCCCGCCGCCCCGCTCAGCGTCCGCGGAGCTTGTTGACCCGGGAGCCGACACCCCAGCCGGTGACCCGCCACAGGGCCTCCACCACGATGTCCTTGCTCATCTTGCTGTCGCCGCGCTCGCGCTCGACGAAGGTGATGGGGACCTCCACGACGTGGAAGCCGCTCTCCACGGCGCGGCGGGCCAGGTCGACCTGGAAGCAGTAGCCCTGCGAGGCGACCTCCTCCAGGCCCAGCCCCTCCAGCGTCTCCTTGCGGAAGGCGCGGTAGCCGCCGGTGACGTCGCGCAGCGGCACGTCCAGCATGGCGCGGCAGTACGTGCTGCCGCCGCGGGAGAGGTACTCGCGGTGCTTGGGCCAGTTGACCACCCGGCCGCCGGGAACCCAGCGGGAGCCGAGCACGAGATCGGCGCCCTTGAGGGCGGTGAGCAGCCGCGGCAGCTCCTCGGGGCGGTGCGAGCCGTCCGCGTCCATCTCCACCAGAACACCGAAGCCGTGCTCGATGCCCCACTTGAAGCCCGCCAGGTAGGCGGCGCCGAGCCCTTCCTTGCCCTTGCGGTGCAGCACCCGGACATGGTCGTCCGCCGCTGCCAGCTCGTCGGCGATCTTGCCCGTGCCGTCCGGGCTGTTGTCGTCCGCGACGAGGATGTGCGCCTCCGGTACGGCGGACCGTACCCGCGAGACGATCGGCTTGATGTTCTCCGCCTCGTTGTACGTGGGAATGATCACCAAGGTGGTCCCGAGCGGACCGTACTTCCGCTGACCGCCGTCTGTCACTGCTGCCCCTTCTCGTCCTTGCCACGCCCGCGCCGGCCCACGACTGCCGCGGCGACGCAGGACAGAAGCCCCACGATAGCGAGCACCCACTCGGGAACGGCACCGACGCGGTCGGCCACGGTCTTTTCGTCACGCAGAGGGAGGCTCGCCTGCAGCACCCCTTGGGTGAACTCCGGGATCTTGTGGGTGACCGTACCGTCCGGGGCCACCACCGCGCTGATCCCGCTGGTGGCCGCCGTGACGACGGCACGGCCGTGTTCGACGGCGCGCAGCTTGGACATGGCCAGCTGCTGCTCCGGCTGTCCGGTGCGGCCGTAGGTGGCGTTGTTGGTCTGTACGACGAGCGCGCGGGCGCCCGCGTCCACCGTGTCGTGGACGATCTCGTCGTAGGCGACCTCGAAGCAGATGACGTCGCCGAGCCGGGCGGGACCGACGGCGAGCACCCCGGTGTGGTCACCGGGGTAGAAGTCGCGCGGCACCCGCTGGAACCGGGTGATGACCTTGCTGAGCTGCTCACGGAAGGGCACGTACTCGCCGAACGGCACCGGGTGCTGCTTCGCGTACGAGGCGCCGGGGCCCTTCACCGGGTCCCACACGATGCCCTGGTTGAAGACGTAGCCGGGCTTGTCCGGGTGGTCGACGAGGGCTCCGACGAGGACCGGCACCCCGATCGCCTTGACCGCCGCGTCGATGCGGTCGTACGCCTGCGGGTAGCGGAACGGGTCCAGGTCCGAGGCGTTCTCGGGCCAGATCACCAGGTCCGGCTTCTTCGCCTTGCCCGCCTTCACGTCGGCGGCCAGCTTCTCCGTCGCCGTGGCGTGGTTGTCCAGGATCTGCATCGGGCGGCCGAGGAAATCCATGCCGGGCCGCTGCACGTTGCCCTGGACGATGGCGATGTCGACGCGGTCGTCCGCGCCCGTGTGCACCGGCACCAGCAGCCCGGACACCGCCACCGCGGCGGCCAGGCCGACCGCCTCCACGGCGGGCAGCGCCGCCCGTACCGACCTTCCCTCCCCGCGCAGCCGCCACAGGACGACGGCCGCGGCGGCCAGCAGCGCGCCGCTGAGGGCGACGGCGAAGGTCACCAGCGGCGCGCCGCCCAGCGCCGCGAGCGGGGTGAAGGGCGAGCCGGTGTTGGCGAAGGCGAGCCGCCCCCACGGGAAACCGCCGAAGGGGACGCGGTCGCGCGCCCACTCCTCGGTGACCCACAGACAGGCGGCCCACAGCGGCCCGTACTTCAGGCGGGAGGTACGAGCGAGACCCGCGCCCAGTAGGGCCACGTACAGGGCCTGCACCAGAGCCAGCCCGAACACCGCGTCCCAGCCGACGACGTGCAGCCACTTCAGCAGCAGGAAGAAGAACGGCAGCCCGAAGGCGAAGCCGGTCCAGGCGCCCTGACGGGCCGTCCGGCCACGCGTCAGCAGACCGAGCGCCGCGACACCGACGAGGGACAGCGGCCACAGGTCGTACGGTGGGAAGGCCAGCGCGAGGGCCAGGCCGCTGAGGACGGCGAGTCCCGTCCTCGGCGCCTCGCGGCGCACCAGCGCCGCGAACCGGCGGCCGCGCCCGGGCCGCGCCGGCCCGTCGCTGTCGGAGCCCGATGGCACGGTCCCGGCCCTTCTTGCAGGTCGTGCGGTGGTGTCGGGCACGGTCGGCCTTCCTTGCAGGTCGTGCGGTGGTGTGCAGCAGACCGTACAACGGTGCCGTGGAATTGCGGACCGGGGGTGCGTGCGGGTATAAGCTCCGCCGCCACCTGTACGCGGCCGGAAGACGTGACGTGGGCGCGCGGCGCGGATGGGGGGCGCACCACCGTGCGCTACGGATCGGGGCCCGGCGCCCTTCGGGCCGACCTGGGACCCGCTGGCTGCGGGTCGACCGAAAGCCGTTGTCTACTGAGCTGCCGGGCCCCACCCGGGTCGCACCGTCCCCCTGGCTCTTGACGAGCAGGGAGGGACCCCCACCCGGCCGAAACCTTTCCGTCGTCCCCGTGCCGCAGGAGCTGGACCTGGCTCCCAGTGGCGGTGTGCCGGTGCGGCACCCCGTCCCATGGCCCAGTTGCGTTCGACGACCGCGCGGAGGTCTCCCGGTCTGACGTCCTGTGGTGGACCCGGCCGAACCTACCGGCCGCCGACCGTCTGCTGTCAACAGTTGCCCGGCCTGCGTGGTTTTCGCGTCGCCCCAGGCAGGCGCCCGCTCTCCCAGGTGGGGCGGGCGCCCGCGGGCGCGTTCCGACGCGGCACGCGCCCCCCGTAAGTCACTCGTTCGGCCGTCCGTACACCGTGCGACCGCCGACCACCGTCCACCGGCATACGGGCAGGTCCCGGCCGGGCGTGAGGTCGGGCAGGCCGGGGGTGCCGGAGCGGGGGTCGGTGGACCAGCGTTCGACGCGCTCGTCGGGGGCCTGGACGACGAGGTCGCCGGTGCGCCAGACCGCGTAGTCGGCGGGCGCGCCGGGCACCAGGACGCCCGCGTCGTCGCGGCCGATGGCGCGCCAGCCGCCGCGGGTGTGCGCGGTGAACGCGGCGCGCGCGGAGATGCCGTGCTCGCGGGTGCGGTGGAAGACCGCGGCGCGCAGGGTGCCCCACGGGTCCAGCGGGGTGACGGGGCTGTCGGAGCCGAGGGCGAGCGGCACGCCGGCGCGCAGCAGGGCGGCGTACGGGTTGAGGGTGCGAGCGCGTTCGGCGCCGAGGCGGGCGGCGTACATGCCGTCGTCACCGCCCCAGGCCGCGTCGAAGGCGGGCTGTACGGAGGCGGTCAGCGCGAATTCGGCGAACGCGGCGACGGTGGCCCCGGTGAGCATCTCGGCGTGCTCGACACGGTGCCGGGCGGCCCGGACACGGGCCAGGCCGACGCGGTCGGCGGCGGCCCGTACGCCGTCGGTGACGGCGGTCAGCGCGGCGTCGCCGATGGCGTGGAAGCCGGCCTGGAGCCCGGCCTCGGTGCAGGCGGCCACGTGCGCCGCGACGGCGTCGGCGTCCAAGTGGGCAGTTCCGGTGTGATCCGCGTCGGCGTACGGGGCGTGCAGGTGGGCGGTGTGCGAGCCGAGGGAGCCGTCGGCGAACAGGTCACCGGCCGCGCCGATGGCGCCGAGCGCCCTGATCCGGTCGGCGTCCTTTGCGTTGGCGACGGTTTCCGCCCAGTAGCCGACGACGCGCGGGCCGGGCTCGCGCGCGGCGCGGGCCAGCAGGGCGGTGAGGTCGTCCTCGCCGGAGATGTCGGGCCCGGCGCACTCGTGGAGGGTGCCGATGCCCCGGGAGGCCGCGTGCGCGAGGGTCGCGGCCTGGGCGGCGTCGCGCTGGGCGGGGGTGACGGTGGCGTGGGCGGCAGCCCGTACGGCGTGGTGCGCGGCGCCGGTCAGCGGTTGCTCGGCGTGGAATCCGGGCAGCTCGCGGATGCCGGGCACGAGGTCGAGGAGGGCGGTGGTGACGACCGCGGAGTGCACGTCGACCCGGGTCAGGTAGAGCGGCCGGCCGCCGGTGGCGGCGTCCAGTTCGGCGCGGGACGGCGGCCGGCCCTCGGGCCAGGCGGTGGCGTCCCAGCCGTGCCCCAGCAGGACCCGGTCCGCCGGGCGGGCCGCGGCGTGCTCCCGTACGCGGGCCAGCGCGTCGGGGAGCGTACGGGCTCCGGACAGGTCCAGACCGGTGAGCGCGAGGCCGGTGGCCGTGGTGTGCACATGTGCGTCCGTGAACGCCGGGGTGACGAGCGCGCCGTCGAGGTGGACGATCTCGTCCACGTCGTCGGCGAAGGAGTCGGCGGCGCCCTCCTCGCCGACCCAGGCGATGCTGTCGCCCTCGACCACCATGGCGGTGGCGAAGGGGTCGGCGGGGCTGTGCACCTCCCCGCCGCGCAGCAGGACGGTACGGGGCCGGGCCGGGTCGGGGGTGCGCTCACTCATAGCGGACAGTTTGGCCCCTGGGCGCGGCTGCTCCGCACGCGGGGTCGGGATCTTGCCGCGGGCGCGCCGGCGTACGGGAGCGGCGCGCGAGCGTACGGAAGTGGCGCGCGCCGCCTCCGTGCGCGCCAGGCCGCCCCCGCGCGCCGCGCCGCCTCAGATACGGGGCGGCCGGGCCTCGTACGGCGTGGACAGCACGACCGTGGTGCGCGTGGAGACCCCGGCCAGCGTGCGGATGCGGGTCAGCAGGTGCTCCAGCTCCAGGGGCGTGGCCACCCGCACCTTGAGGATGTAGTTCTCGTCGCCCGCGACGCTGTGGCACGCCTCCAGCTCGGGTACCTCGGCCAGGCGGTCGGCGATGTCGTCCGGCGCGCTGGGGTCGAAGGGTTTCACCGAGATGAAGGCGGTGAGCGGCAGCCCCACCGCCTCCGGGTCCACGATCGCGGCATAGCCGCGGATCACACCGCGCTGTTCCAGGCGGCGCACCCGCTGGTGCACCGCCGAGGTCGACAGGCCGGTGGCCTTGCCCAGGTCGGTGTAGCTCATCCGCCCGTCCTTGACGAGCAGCTCCACGATTTGTCGGTCCAGCTCCTCCACGCGATCAACCTACTGTGCTCGGGCGCATGTGCGCACCGTACGCCGGATCGTGGACGCTTCCGCGCCGGGCGTGTGACCAATGCCACACGCGTGACCCCGTATCCCTCAGGGCTCGGCGATTATGCGCGGGGCATGGGGGGAATTGCTGCTGTTGGCCGGAGCCGCCCGTCACAGGAAGCCGGCGGCCCGCACGGCCCACCCGAGGGGGAACAACATCATGCGACGTCAGAAGACCGATTCCGCGCCGCTCAGCAACGACGTCCAGGAGGGCGACAGTCTCGTCCTCGCCGTCGAGGACGAGCTCGACGACTCCTTCGAGACCATGGAGATCTTCCGGGTGACGTGCCCGGACTGCGCCCAGCCGATCGCGCTGCTCGCGGACGAGGACACGCTCCCCGAGCACGCGCTGTGCCCGACCCCGTGGAATCCCTTCTGCCTGACGGTGTGCGAGGGCTCCGGACGGCCGGTGGCCGACGCGCCCGCGACGGACGACTCGCTCCGGGCCCAGGAGCGGGACACCGCGGTGCTGCTCACCCTCCCGGAGGGCCTGGACTGGCGGCGGCAGCCGTTCTCGCACGTGGGCGGCCCGGGTACGCGTCCGACGCGGGTACCGCGGATGCGCCGGCCCTGAACCCCGGTGGCGCCAGGGCGTTCCTTCCGGACCATCCCGGCGCCGTCGCCCGGCCGTTCACCCGGAGCGCCCACCGGCGACGCCCTTCACCAGTAGCGGCCCTCGATCATCGCCTCCAGCGCGGCCCGATGCATGATCAGTGCGTCCGGGTCGGCCGGCGCGGGCATCTCGCCGAAGTGGACCTGCCGGTAGGCCACGCGCAGCATGACGACGGCGTGCCGCAGGGCCGCGTAGAGGGTGTGGAAGTCCATGGAGCGCGGCGTGTGGCCGGTGAGCCGGGCGTAGCGTTCCTCGACACGGTCGCGGCGCAGGAGGTCGGGCAGGCCCCGCTGCCCGCCGCTCATCGCCAGGTCCTGGAAGAACCGGTGCAGGTAGATCATCCAGCCGAGGTCGAGTTCGCGCGGCCCGGGGACGGCCATTTCCCAGTCCAGTACGGCCGCGGGCCTGAAGCCGTCGTAGACGATGTTGCCGATCCGGGCGTCGCCCCAGGTCAGCACGGTGCCGTCGGGGTCATCGGCGATGCCGTGGGGATCGTGGGGGCCGTCGGTCCCCGGCGGCCAGTGGTCCGCCAGCCAGGCGAAGCCGCGCTCGATCAGCGGTGACGGCTCGCGCCCCGCGACGACCCAGGCGTAGTACGCCCGTTGGGCCGCCACATGGCGCCGCAGCGCGCCTCCGTGGCCGGGCAGGTCGAGGAACCCCGTCTTCTCCGTGGGCACTTGGTCGTGGATCCGGGCGATGACCGAGACCGTGTCCGCCTCCAGCGCCGCGCGCTCCGCGTCGGTCGCGGCGTACAGCCAGCTCCCTTCGTACGTGTACGGCATGATGTCCGGCGGTACGCGGCCCTCCGCGCGCTCCATCACGAAGAACGGCGCGCCGAGCGGCGCCGGGTCCTCTTCGAGCCAGAGGGTGCGCGGCACCGGCACGTCCGTGTGTTCGGCGACCAGGCGCATCGTCCGGTACTGCCGGGCCATGTCATAGGTGGGGAATACCGTGTAAGCGGCGGGGTCGGCGGCGAGGCGCAGCGCGCAGGAGCGGACGGGCGGACGGGGGTGGTCGATGTCGAAGAGCAGGGTTTCGCTGGACATGCCGTTGGTGGCGGGGACGGTCGCGGCGACCGCCCGCGCACCGGGCAGGCGGGCGCTCAGCCAGGCGGACAGGCGCCGGGTGAGTTCCTCGGGGTCGCGGGTGGTGGTGCGGGGCCGGGGTGTGCTGCTCATGGCCGGTCCTCGCGCGGCTGCGGGCCGGCCGGCCGGGCCGGTGCCGGGTCGTCGTGGCCGGTGAAGCCGCTGAAGTCGTGGCGGCCGAAGCTGCCGTGCTCGAAGATTCCGTGGCCGGTGCGGCCGTCGAGGGTGAAGCGGGCCGCGTGGTCGGTGACGCCGTAGGCGGCGAGCGGGTGGGCGGCGGGGTCGCCGAGGTCGTAGGTGCGGCGGTCGGTCCAGCCGCGTCCGCGCCAGGTGCCGTGCTGCCAGTCGTCGGCGGGCGGGTAGCCCGCGCCGACGGCCAGGGGTGAGGAGGTGAGGATCTCGGCGGCGAGTTCGAGGGGCTTGCGGGCCGGGTCGGTGAGGTGCAGCACGGCCCGCTCGGGCTGCCGGGTGCCCGCCCGGTAGGTGATGTCGGCGTAGGGCCAGCCGAGTTGGACGTCGGGAGCGCCGTTGCGTACGAGCAGCGCCTCGTTGAGCGTACGGTGCCCGTCGGCGTCCTCCTGGACGATGACCATCATGAAGCGGTCGTCGAAGCGGACCGGGCACCAGATCCAGTGGAAGCCCTCGGGCCGTGCCTCCTCGGCGGCGCGCCCGCCGTCCTCGCCGGGGATCGGCCGCACCCCCCAGCTGCGGTCGCGGGTGCCGGTCCACTCCCCTGCCGTGACGGCCAGTTCCTCGCCGGCGGCCCGTACGGTGCCGGTGCAGGTGCCTGCCTGGACGAAGCGGCGTCCCTCCAGGGTGAGCCGCCCGCCGCGGTACTGCGTGTGGTGCGGTTCCCAGACGGCGGGGAAGTCCGCACGCCATTCGATGTCGTAGGAGAGGCCGCCGGGGTCGGCCGGGTCGGCGGCGCAGCGCAGCCGGAGCCGTTCCAGGGGCCGGTCGACGGTGATGGACAGCGGGCCGACGGCGAGCGCGAGGCGGTCGTCGCCCAGCGCGTCGGAGGCGCGTACGGCGTGCAGGCGGTCACCGAGCCGGAGGGTGGCATAGGCATCGATGACACCGGTGTTGGGGTAGACGCCGAGGCCGGCGATGAGCAGTGCGCGGCCGGTGTGGTCCATGACGTGGAAGATGCAGCGGTCGTAGGCGTTGCGGTCGCCGGTGGCGACGTGCCGCATGGACAGCGGCACTTGGTGGATCGGATATTCGTCGAGCGCGATCGGGCGGTCGGTCACGGGACACCTCCTGGGCGCGCGGGCGGCGACGGTCCGATGGCTACGGCGCGCGCGGACCCGCCGCCGTACGGCCGTTTCCACGAACGGATTTGACGGTACGTCAGGTATACGCGCGGGACCATAGCCGTACCCGCCCGGGGTCGGGAAGAACTCCGGCCGCACCCGGCACCACTCCCCCGGCCACCGCCGTGCGCGCGCACGGCGGCCCGGCTCCGCCGTACGGCGTACACGGCACCGTAGAGTGGGGCGCGAAGGTCATCACGGACGCCGGCGACGCGGCGGCGACGGAACGAGGGGGACACCATGACGACGGCAAGCTCCGTACCGGACCCGAGCGGCCTGCACTGTCTGCGCTGCGGCCTGGAGGTCAGGGGCTTCGCCGGCTGCCCCCGGTGCGCGGCGGACGGGATCGGCGTCAACGCGATGCCGCCGCTCGCCGACCTGGACGGCCTGGAACTGGCCGGTTACCCGGGCGGCCCGTGGGGCTGGCCGGAGACGCTGCCGGTCAGCGGCCCGCCGGTGACGCTCGGCGAGGGCGGCACACCGAACGTACGGCTGCGCACCGATCCGGCCGCGCTCGGCGACGGGCGCGCGCCCGAGTGCGGCAGCGAGTTGTGGGTCAAGTACGAGGGCGGCAATCCGACCGGCTCGCACAAGGACCGGGCGATGGCGGTGGGCGTGGCCGCGGCGGCCGAGACCGGCGCCGACACGGTGTGCGCCGCGTCGTCCGGCAACGCGGGCGCGGCGGCGGCCGCCTACGCGGGCCGGGCCGGGCTGCGGTGCGTGGTCTTCACCACCGGGAGCGTGCCGCCGGCGCTGGCCGCGCAGATCGATCTGCTGGGCGCCGAGCTGGTGCGGTGCGAGGGCGGCTTCCTGGAGCGGAACGCCGCGATGGCGCGCGCCGTCGCGGAACACGGCTGGTACCCCCTGACCAGCTACTCCGCGCCGTCGCCGGGCGGCAACCCGTACGCCAACGAGGGCTACAAGTCGGTCGCGTACGAGCTGGCGCGGGACTTCGCGGGGCGGCGGATCGGCGCGGTGGTCGTGCCGACCAGCCGCGCGGACCTGCTGTCCGGGATCGAGCGCGGCTTCCGCGAGCTGGCGGCGGCCGGTCTGGTCTCCGCGGCGCCGCGGATGATCGCCGCCGAACCCGCCGGGGCGGCCCCCTTCACCGCCGCGCTGCGCCACGCCGACCGTGCGGCCCAGGAGCGTACGCAGGTGGAGAATCGCCCCACCGCCGCCTTCTCGCTCGGCGAGAACAGCCCGTGCTGGCAGGGGCTGGACGCGCTGTGGCGGTCCGGCGGTACGGCCGTCGCGGTGGCGGAGAAGGAGTTCCTGGCCGAACAGCAGCGCCTCGCCCAGCAGGGCCTGCTGCTGGAGGCGTCGTCCGCCGTCGCGGTGTCCGTGGCCCGCCGCATGCTGCGCGAGCGGCCGGAGCTGGTCGTGGCGATCGGTACGGCGACGGGGATGAAGGGGCTCGGCCCGGCGACGGTCTGAGCTGCGGCGGCGGACGGCGTCCCGTCCGCCGCCCCGGTGCCCGTCAGCGGGACTCCGGTCCCGCCAGGTGACGCGCGATGACCATGCGCTGGATCTGGTTGGTGCCCTCGACGATCTGCAGGACCTTGGCCTCGCGCATGTAGCGCTCGGCCGGGAAGTCGAGGGTGTAGCCGTACCCGCCGAGGAGCTGCACGGCGTCGGTGGTGACCTGCATCGCGGTGTCGGTGCAGAACAGTTTGGCCATCGCCGCCTCCTTGGAGAACGACTGGCCCGCGTCCCGGAGACGGGCGGCGGTCAGGTACAGCGAGCGGCCCGCCTCGATCTGGGTCGCCATGTCGGCGATCATGAAGCGCAGTCCCTGGAAGTCGGCGATCGGGCGGCCGAACTGCTGCCGGGAGGCGGTGTACGCCAGCGCCTCGTCCAAGGCGGCCTGGGCGATGCCGATCGCGCAGGCGGCGATGCCGAGACGGCCCGAGTCCAGGGCGGACAGGGCGATGGCGAAGCCCTGGCCCTCCTCCCCGATCCGGCGGGCGTCGGGCACCCGTACGCCGTCGAAGTGCAGCTGGGCCGTGGGCGAGCCCTTCATGCCCATCTTGCGCTCGGGCGCCGCGGCGGTCAGGCCCTCCGCGTCGCCGGGCACCAGGAAGGCCGTGATGCCGCGGGGCCCCTTGTCTCCCGTACGGGCGAGCACGGTGTAGAAGTCCGCGACGCCGCCGTGGGTGATCCACGCCTTGGTGCCGTCCAGCGTCCAGACGTCCCCGTCCCGGACCGCGCGGGTGGTCAGCGAGGCGGCGTCGGAACCGGAGGAAGGCTCCGAGAGGCAGTAGGCGCCGAGCAGGCCGCCGCCGAGCATGGCGGGCAGGTGAGTGGCGCGCTGCTCCTTCGTGCCGAAAGCGGCCGTCGCGTGGCAGGCGAGGGTGTGCACGCTGACGCCGAGGCCCACGGTCAGCCGGGCCGCCGCCAGCTCCTCCAGCACCTGGAGGTAGACCTCGTAGGGCTGGTCGCCGCCGCCGAACTCCTCGCTGTACGGGAGGGAGAGCAGTCCGGACTCGGAGAGCAGCGTGAAAACCTGCCGGGGGAAGCGTCCCGCTTCCTCCTGCTCGGCGGCGGTCGGCTTGATCTCACGCTCGACGAGATCCCGCACCAGCGTCAGCAGATCGCGGGCCTCCTCCGTGGGCAGCCTGCGGTCCACCGGCCGGGGGCCGTACTCGGTCATGCGGCGCTCTCCTCCCTGTCGGGCGCTGCGGCGGCACGCGCCAGGGTTGAGGCGGCGCCGCCGGTTGATCACACAGTGCTCAGCAGATGATCGCGCACCGGGTCGCGGAAGGCGGTGACCTGCAGCTGTGGCGCTAGGAGTATGCCCGATCGACAGCGCTACGTCACGGGTTGACCTGCAAGCTCTTCGGAGGCTCACACCGGGCTTCATCGCCACCGGCACCGGACGCCCGGCCTCCGGCCTTCCGCTCCCCCGTACCCGCACCCCACCTGACACAACACCCGGGCCGTCGCGCCGACGGGAAGCTGAACAGGACGGGAAATTGGTCCAAACCATTGACCACACTGGTCTAGTCCTTCTACCTTCTCCCGCAACGCTCAACGCGTCCATGCCCATTCGGAACGCGTTGTCCGCTGCTCCACCTCGACCCCCCTCCGAGGAGACGACATGCCCAGACCGCTCCGTACGCGATCGCCGCGCCGGATGATCGCCGCCACCACCGCGCTGTGTACCGCGGCCCTGGCCGGCACCCTGTTCGCCGGCACGGCCGCCGCGGACCCCGCCGCCTCCGCCACCCCCACGGCCGCTTCCGCACCGGCCGGCGCCCAGGCCGCGGCCGGCAACAAGGTGGTCGGCTACTTCACCAACTGGGGCGTCTACGACCGCAATTACCACGTCAAGAACATCCAGACATCCGGCTCGGCCGACAAACTCACCCACATCAACTACGCCTTCGGCAACGTCCAGGGCGGCAAGTGCGCCATCGGCGACGCCTACGCCGACTACGACAAGGCCTACACCGCGGACCAGAGCGTCGACGGCAAGGCCGACACCTGGGACGCGGGCGCGCTGCGCGGCAACTTCAACCAGCTGCGCAAGCTCAAGAAGCTGCACCCGAACCTGAAGGTCATCTGGTCCTTCGGCGGCTGGACCTGGTCGGGCGGCTTCGCCGAGGCCGCCAAGAACCCGAACGCGTTCGCACAGTCCTGCCTGGACCTGGTCCAGGACAAGCGCTGGGCCGACGTCTTCGACGGCATCGACATCGACTGGGAGTACCCCAACGCCTGCGGCCTGACCTGCGACACCAGCGGCCGCGAAGCGCTCACCAACGTCCTCAAGGCGCTGCGCGGCAAGTTCGGCGGCAAGCTGGTGACGGCGGCCATCGCGGCCGACGCGTCGGCCGGCGGCAAACTGGACGCCGCCGACTACAAGGGCGCCTCCCAGTACGTCGACTGGTACAACCCGATGACGTACGACTACTTCGGCGCCTGGGACGCCAAGGGCCCGACCGCCCCGCACTCCCCGCTCACCTCGTACAACGGCATCCCGAAGGCCGGCTACAACACCGCCGACACCATCAAGAAGCTCAAGGGCATGGGCATCCCCGCCAACAAGCTCCTCCTCGGCATCGGCTTCTACGGCCGCGGCTGGCAGGGCGTGACCCAGAACGCCCCCGGCGGCACCGCGACGGGCGCCGCACCCGGCAAGTACGAGGCCGGCATCGAGGACTACAAGCTCCTCAAGACCCGCTGCCCCGCAACGGGCAAGGTAGGCGGCACGGCCTACGCCAAGTGCGGCAACCAGTGGTGGAGCTACGACACCCCGGAGACCATCGGCTCCAAGATGACGTACAAGAACCAGCAGGGGCTGGGCGGGACGTTCTTTTGGGAGCTGAGTGGTGATACGGCTGGTGGTGAGCTGATCAAGGCGATCAAGTAGCGGCTCTGCGGGCGTTACGGCGCTGCTCCGGCCGGTTCGGGCTGCGCGGCCTGTCCGTCACCGTTCGCGGGGCGGACAGGCCGCAGCACTTCAGAAGATGCCAGGTCACGGCGATACGGCAGCAGCGTACGCGCGCTCGCCGACGAAGCCCGGCCCGTACTTCGCGGGCCGGGCTTCGTCGGCGTACACCTGCACACGCACAGCAATTTCTCGCAGCTTCCGGCACCTACCGGTAGAAGTTCGCAGAGGTCTGCCGTGCCGCGTCCGTGTTTTCCAATACCTGTGGGGCACCGCATGGAGCTTCCACAAGGGCGGCGATTCCGCCGTCGAGGACCGGGTCGCCGCCCTGGCGCTGGAAAACCGTCACTATTGCGAGCGCATGTCTGCATCCGCTACTTCACCGCCAAAGTTCCCCGCCTCTGCTACGAGCGCACACTCACTGTGGACTGTCCCATCGCGACCGGAGTATCGAAGGCATCTGCCGTCACCTGATTGCCGACCGGCTCGACATCACCGGAGCCGGCTGGGGCCTTCCCGGCAACAAAGCCGTCCTGAAGCTCCGTGTGCTGATCAGTAACGGCGGTCTCGATGCCTATCGGCGCTACCACATCACCGAGATCACCGTCGTCCATCACATCCCTGATCAGGACGAATACACCCTGACAGCCTAATCAACGCAGTGCCTGCGACAGCAGCTGAACCCATCACAGTAGAGCACCTCATTTCGACTGACATCTCTAGTTGATGCATATACCGGCAATCGCCATCAATATCGTCCACGCCGTGCAGTGGTCTGCGGAACCGCCGTCCGTACTGATGGCCGCCGTACCGTTGATGCTGGTCTGGCCGATACCGCTCGCACCGGTGTCATCCATCTCGTGCGTGTGATCCAGCGTGTGGGTGTGGGACTGGTGCCGGCCGCCGGTCGTGCCGCCGCCCGGAACGCTGTGCGCATGGGTGTTGAATGCGCCGCCCGTTGTCCCCGACGTTCTGGCGATGGGCCGTGACGCTGTCAACGACCAGCCGCACGGGGACGTATGCTCCCTCGTCAACGCGCGGGTTCCCACACAGAGCAGTAGTCCGTCGATGTCCGGTCACTCCCCGGCGAAGCCGCCGGGGAGTGACCGACTTGCCCGCCACCTGTGCTACCGGCAGGCCGCCGATGCGGTTACCGGCGCACGGCGCGGGTTCGGCGTTCGTGGTGTCAGTTGTGGCCGCCTGCGCGCAGACAGCGCCAAGTCTTCGGCCCGACGATCCCGTCGGCCGCAATGTTGCACGCCTTCTGCTGCTCCCTGACGGCCTTTTCGGTCTTGCTCCCGAAGACGCCGTCAATCGGGCCGGGGTCAGAGCCCCAGTACTTGGCCAGGCACTGGATTTCGCGGACGCGGTCGCCGCTGGCGCCCGGGTAGACCGTGTCGTTCCAGGCCCAGCTGTACCCGGCGGTGTAGCCGTGGTAGTTCGTGCTGACCCGCCAGTGGACGTTGCAGGACGCGGCGACGGCCGGCGCCACGGGGGCGGTCGCCGGTGCGGCCGTGGTCGCAGGGGCAGCGGCGATCAGACTGCTGCCACCCAGCAGTACAGCACCGGCCAGCAGTGCTCCGCGCTTTCGTATCGACATGTCTTCTCCCTGGTGAGGGCCGGTCGTGACCGGCGGACGGCTCTTGGCCGCGCCCAGTCCGGCGGTGCCGGGCCGGCGCGCGGGACAGCGAGGCAACCTGTGCTTCCCAGACCACATGGTTGGTTCCTCGCGGCTCTCAGGTTTGGCCTGCCCTGCGTTGTATGGCTGCTGCCTTTCGACCGCCGGACAATGGCCGGACCACCCGGGTCAGGCCGTTCGGCCAGGAACGTTCTTGCCGCACGGTTAGGCGCTGCCTAGCCTGGCCGCCCCAAAAGCACCGGGCGGCGGCAGTTCGCGGGGAGGCTCGATGGCGGGACGCAAGGAGAAGCCGCTGGACCCGACAGCGGGCCCGGTCGAGCGGTTCGCGTATGAGTTACGCACGCTGCGCCGGGAAGCGGGCGGGCCGACCTACCGCGAGATGGTCAAGCGGGCGGGCTATTCGGTGGCGACGCTGGCCCAGGCCGCTTCGGGCGATCAGATACCGTCCCTGCCGGTCGTCTTGGCGTACGTGCGGGCCTGCGGCGGCGACACTACGGCGTGGACGGCACGCTGGCACCGCCTCACCGAAGAGACCGCGCCCCGGGACGAGGCGGAGGAGAGCGAGCCGCCCTACCGCGGCCTGGCCCGGTACGAACCGGGCGACCACACGAGATTCTTTGGCCGCACGCAACTCACCGACGACCTGCTGCGCCTGGCGGTCGGCCACCGGATCACCGTGGTCTTCGGCCCGTCCGGCAGCGGCAAGTCCTCCTTGCTGCGCGCCGGCCTCATACCGCGCCTGCGGACCGCCGACGACCCGGCCCTGCGCCCGGCGGCGATCCGCATCTTCACACCCGGCGCCCGCCCCCTGCACGAGCACGAACGACGGTTCGTCCCGGCCGACGGCGCCGGGGACACCTGGCTGGTGATCGACCAGTTCGAGGAGGTCTTCGCCCTGTGCACCGATCCGGCCGAGCGCACCCAGTTTCTGGAACGGCTGCTGGCCGCCCGGGGCGCGGGCAGTCGGGTGCGGGTGGTCCTGGGGGTGCGGGCCGATTTCTACGCCCGCTGCCTGGAGCACCGGGGCCTGGCGGTCGCGGTCCGTGAGGCGAGCCTGCCGGTCACCGTGATGACGCCGGCCGAGCTGCGCGAAGCGATCGTCAAACCGGCCGCCGCCGAGCGCCTGATCGTCGAACGTGCCCTGACCGCCCGCCTCATCGACGAGATGAGCGACGCACCCGGTGCCTTGCCCCTGCTCTCCCACGTCCTGCTGGAGACCTGGCGCCGCCGCCGCGGCCGCACCCTGGCCCTGGACAGCTACGAGGCTGCCGGCGGCCTGCGCGGCGCCATCGCCCGCACCGCCGAAACCCTCTACGCCCGCCTCAACCCGCCCCAGCAACAGGCCGCCCGCCGCATCCTGCTGCGCCTGATCACCCCGGGCCAAGGCACCCGCGACACCCGCCGCCCCGCGCCCCGGGGAGAGCTGGCCTACGACGAGACACAGGCCACCGACACGGTGCTGGCCCTGCTGGCCGCCGCACGTCTGATCACCCTGGACGCGGACACCGTCGACCTGGCCCATGAAGCACTGATCACCGGCTGGCCGCGGCTGCAGCAGTGGATCGAGGACGAGCGTGGACGCCTGGTGCTGCACCGCCGGCTGACCGAAGCCGCCACCGCCTGGCAGGAACTCGACCGCGACCCGGGAGCGCTGTATCGCGGCACCCGCCTGGCCGCAGCCGAGGAAGCCTTCACCTCCCCGGCCGCCCGTCGCGGCCTGACCGGACTCGAACGCGACTTCCTCACCGCCGGTATCACTGCCCGCGACCGCGAACAGCACGCCGCCGCCCGCACCACTCGCCGCCTGCGCCGCTCCACCGCCGCCCTGGCCACTCTGCTCGCCCTCGCCCTCACCGCCGGGCTGGTGGCCTACTTCCAATACCGCACCAGCGAACAACGACGCCGCCAAGCCCTGAGCGCCCAGCAGACCGCCGTGTCACGCCAGTTGGCCGCACAGTCGACCGGACTCTTGGCCGACAACCCCGACCTGGCCTCTTTGCTGGCCCTCTACGCCTACCAGGCCCGGCCCACCCCCGAGGCCGCGGCCAGCCTCCATGCCGCTGCCGCACTCCCCCTCAAACGCCGTATCACCGGTCATCGGGGCAGCGTCCGCACGGTGGCGTTCAGCCCCGACGGGCAGCTTCTGGCCGTCGCCGGCACCCAGGACAACACGGTGCAGCTCTGGAATGTCCCGGCCGGCACACTGCACGTCTCCCTCCCCGGACACACCGGTGGGGTGGGGGCGCTGGCCTTCAGCCCGGACGGGCGCACCCTGGCCAGCGGCGGCAGCGGCCACAGCGACCGCGACGACACCACCGTGCGCCTATGGGACGTCGCAACCGGCAAGACCCGCACGGCATTCCGGGACGTCTTCGGCCCGATCACTGCGCTGGCGTTCAGCCCTCACGGGCGAACCTTGGCCATCGGCAGTGAGTGGGGCGCCCTGGACCTGCGGGACGTATCCAGCGGCAAGCCCCATGAACTTACCCTTGAAGGACCCGGGTCTTCGATCGGCGGGGTGGGGGCGCTGGCCTTCACCCCGGACGGGCACACCTTGGCCATAGGAGCATCGGACGGCGCGGTGCGGCTGTGGGATCTGGAGAACGAGGAAGTCCGCACGATCATCGGCCGGCCTACCGCCGGCGCGACGACGTCTGTCGAGCACACGCGGCCCTTTGCGTTCAGCCCGGACGGCCGCTGGCTGGCGACCAGCCACAACGGGGTGCGATTGTGGGACGCGGCCACGGGGCAACCCCACGCGTCTTTCACCGGGTCCACCAAGAACGTGACATCGGTGATGTTCGCCCCTGGCGGGCGCAGCCTGGCCGGCGGCAGCGTGGACGGCACGGTGCGGCTGTGGAACGTGGCCTCCGGCAAGGTCCAGGCCACCCTCACCGGACACAGTGCGCGCGTCGGCACGGTGGTATTCAGCCCGGACGGCCAGACACTGGCCAGCGGCAGCGACGACACCACCGTACGGCTGTGGAACGTGACGACCCAAAACCTCCGGGCCACCCTCACCGGACACAGTGCGCGCGTGCGCACGGCGGCGTTCAGCCCGGACGGCCAGACGCTGGCCAGCGGCAGCGACGACACCACCGTACGGCTGTGGAACGTGACGGCCCACAACCTCCGGGCCACCCTCACCGGGCACACCGGACGGGTCGCATCCGTAGCGTTCGCCCCCAGCGGACGCACGCTGGCCAGCAGCAGCACCGACGGCACAGTACGACTGCACGACGCCACGACCCACCGGACGCAGGCCGTGCTGGCGGCTCCTACCGGCGTCGAGCGGACTCTCGCGGGGCCCATAGCCTTCAGTCCCGACGGAAAGACGCTTGCCACCGCAGGCACGGGGGACACCCCGGTGCAGCTGTGGGACATAGCCACCCGAAAAATCCGCGAGGTTACAACGGCCCCGGCCCAGTCGCTGGCCTTCAGCCCCGACGGGCACACCCTGGCCGGCGGCAGCAAGGACGGGACCATCCGGTTGTGGGACCCCGCCACCGGCAAAGCCCACAGCGAGTTCGAGGGCCCCACCGGGACCTCCGCGGCGCTGGCCTTCAGCCTGGACGGCCGCACCCTGACCAGCGGCAGCGTGGAAGGCAATGTGCAGCTGTGGGACCTGGCCACCAACAACGTGCGGGCCGCGTTCACCGGACACAGCCTCGGGCCCCTCGCGGCCGCAACCTTCACCCGCAGGGGAGAACTCCTGGTTGCCGGCGGACGCGAGGACGGCACGGTGCGCATCTGGGATGTCGCCACCGGCAAGAAGCGCACCACCCTCCCCGGACACATCGGCCCGGTGACCGCGGTAGCGTTCAGCCTCGACGGGAAGACCCTCGCCAGCGGCAGCGCGGACGGACGCCTGCAACTTTGGGACATCTCCCTGCCCAGCCCGGCCAAAGCGATCAGCACCATCCGCCATGCGGTCAACCGGGACCTGACACGCCAAGAACGCGAGGCGTACGTGACCGGCGAGCGATCAGCCTTCATCGAAGGAATCATTCCTGAGAAGTGAGCCGCACCCAGGCCCGGACGGCCACTCGTCAGGAACTGCCGACGCCTCTGGCCCTCAACTGGTGGCTGCGGCCAGGGCGCGGCTCATGTCCCGATGCGGCGTGAGCCCTGGAGACCCCGTGAAGATGCTGAGCTGCTGTTCCGGCCCTCGATCACGGGGTGGGGTCGGAATTGTGGGCATGATGGGGCGGACGTCCGAGGAGCCGGTCGGGCCCAAGGTCTTCTCCGTATGCCGGGAGTTGATTCCTGCCGCGAGTGTATTCGCGGTGCCGGCCGAGCACCGAGTTCTGCTGTTCCCAGGGGATGTTCGCAGGCACGTACCCGTCGTCGGACGGGCGTCCGTCGGTGCCGTCGGGCGAGCCCGCCTGCATTGTGGTGCTGCAGGTGCCACGCAGCATGTCGGACGTCGAAGCCGTTCAGCACCTACGGTATGACCTGCGATGGCAGGCCGCGTGTGGGCTGGGCCAGAACGATCCGGGGTCCGGTCCCTCACTGTCGGTGTACTTCCGGTGCCAACCGGCCTGCTCGACGCAGCCGGATCGGATCGCCGAGAAGGTGCGTGAGGTGGTAGCCGCCACCGGCGTACTCCAGGGCACCGCCAGCGCCTCGCCCCACACCGCCACCTTGCCGCTCCCGAAGGCCTGCATCCCGCCCCGGCCTGGCTCACCGCCGCAGCCAGCCGTCCACGACCAGCGGCCACGTCCATCCCGAAGCGTCTCCCCGGTAATCGCAACAGACGGCGTGATGTACGTCGTCACCGGAGTCGGCCCGCACCGCGAGCAGTGGCGGGACTACGTGCCGGATCTGCCGTAAGAAGCCCCGTGTCCGTAGCGGTGACACGCCGCGGTCCGGTGGTGGCCAGGCCGCGGCGAGGACAAGACCGACGGAATCAGGTGCCGGTGAGGGCGATGGCCAGGTCGGTGATGTTCAGCGGGAACTGGGCGATGGGGGTGGCCTGGCCGGTGAAGACGTTGATGCTGTAGAGCGACGGGGTGCCGGCGCCGTACGGGGTGAGGGAGGCGAAGGCGGCGTTGTCGACCGCCTTCCCGCCGGACAGCGTGCTGTAGATGTCCATGCCGGCGTTGAGCCCGGCGTCGATGCCGAGGCTGCCGGTCGGGGCGAGTGTGCCGTTGTTGGCCGGGGACTGGAGGACGACCTGGTCGCTGCTCGTGTTGATGTCGGCCAGCGCGGTCGCGGTGGCCGTGCTGAGATCGTTGTTCGTGTACGCGGCGGCGGTGACGCCCTTGGTCGTGCCCTCCGCCGGCGGGGTGGTGAGGTTCAGGTCCTGGATGGTCGTGTGGTCGTTGAGGTTGTGCCGCAGGTTCTGGCCGTTGTCGCTGATCACGCGGAGCCGGTCGGCCGCCGGGTTGAAGTCGACGCCGAACGCCGTACCGCGCAACTCGTACTGAAGCTGGGACACCTTGGTGACCACGACGTCCTCGGTGCCCTGCGGAGTCCTGATCGTGTAGATGCCGCCCTTGTTGCCGACGCCGTACAGGATTCCGTCCTGCACTCGGAAGTCGATCCCGACCAGGCTCGTGTCGCCGCTGAGGCCGGTGACGGCCCTGACCCAGTCGAGGACGTTCGGCCGGTCGGTCTTGAACGCGACCATCAGAGTGCCGTCGCCACTGATCCCGAACGCACGCAGGCCCGGGGTGGCGGCGGGCGCGGCGGAACCGGTGCCCGACGTGCCGAGCATGAGCGCCACGGACGTGACCGTGACCGTCACTGCCGCCATGATTCTCTTTCTCGTGCCTGCTCTCATCGGAGCCCCCTCCGGTTTGAGCGAGCGCCATTGCGCGGCGCCCGGCTGAGATTTTCCGTACGATCGCCCGTACTCATTACGGAGTCATGCCGGAGTCACGCCCAGAATGACTGCCACGGTGTTCCCTACGAGCGTGTACGCGGTTCTCATTAAGGCCGCTTCACGGCTCCTGCACAAGCGGAAGAGGTGACGAGAACGCCCCGATCCGGGAATTTTGCGCACTGTGACAAAAGCCTGGTCGCATGCTTGCCGCAGATTTATGCGCAGTGATGAACGCCGTCCGGAATTCACCTGTCGGCCAGTACGCCTGAAATGGCATGCTCGCATCCGTGGGGAGCCTCTTCGCCGAACTGGCCCGGCGGGCGTCGGCCAACGCCCGCCGGGAGGTCGAGGCGTACACGCGCGAGATCCCGGAGATCGGACTCCTGGACAGGAGCCCCCGGGCACGGGCCGCGACGCTGGAGCACTCGCTGTGGCTCCGGCGCCGGACCGTCGAACTGTCGCCGGACAACCAGGCGTTGACCGATGACGATCTCGACCACATCGCATCGATGGGCGAGCTGCGGGCCGGGGCGGGAATGTCGCTCGACGCACGGCAGCGGGTCCTGTGGCTGCACACCGCGCTCATGCTGCGCGAGATCAACGAGGCGACCGAGGCTCAGCGCGGCGGCGGTGTCGAGGAAATCATGCGCATGATGACCTGGTTCGCCCCACAGGGTGAACGTGGCATCGGCGCCTACTGCCAGGGATTCGTACGGGTACTGCGCCGCCGGACACAGTACGTCGAGCAGGTCGCCCTGTTGACCCGGTCACTGTTGAACGGCGATCCCATATCGGTGGAACTCGCTTCGGCCGTCGACATGGAACTGCCGGATCACTGGGCCGTGACGGTGTTCCGGATGCCGGACCGTCCCGGCGATGACCGTTTCCTGGAATACGAGATCGAGACGCTGGTGAAGAGCCACCGGGTGCCGGTCATGTGGGGTGCGGAGACCGGAGACGGCAGCGGTGAGCTGATCGCCCTGATTCCCCTGGGTTCCGGCGCGACGAAAGCGGAAACCGTAGCGCCGCACGCCGTTCTCGACCTCTTGCCCGATCTCGCCCCCGACCATTTCTCCGAGCTCGTACGGGACTTCGCCCGGGCCCTCGGTCAGCCCTGCGCCGTCGGCACCGCCACCGCGCCGCTGCCCGAACTGGCCGACGCCCTCGACCGGGCCCGGCGGATCAGCCGGGCGGCCCCGCTGCGCCGGGCGTCCGCCCGACTCCGGCCGCATACCCTGGCCGATGTTTTCGTCGAACTCGCCGTCGTGGATGTGCCGTTCGTTGACGCATGGCTGCGCGACGTGGCCCGACGGCTGGACTCCGGCCCGGACCTGCTCGTCACCCTCGACGCGTACTACCGCCACGACATGCACCGCGGCGCCACGGCGACCGCCCTCAACGTCCACATCCGCACCCTGGACTACCGCCTTCGCCGCGTACGGGAACTCACCGGCATCGACCCCGGCTCGGCGCGGGGCGTGCGCACGCTCAGCGCAGTCGTCACCCGGCGCCTGTCGGGAGCATGGCGCTGACCCCATCGGGCGCGCCGGACCGGAGTGGCCGCCGTCCCGCCCGTACTGCCGATCCGGCAGGCGGGGCGGTAGGCGAATCCAGCGGCTCCCAGCAACCGCCCCTCTCCCTGCTGCGCCGTACCCTCACCCCGAGCGGCATCCTGCTCCGCCTCGGCCGGCCGGACATCTTCGGTGAAAGGGGCTCGGCCGGACCTGCGCAACCGCGATCAGCCAAGCGATCTTGGGGCGCCCCGGGTTTGCATGCCCCACGCCTCCGGCACATTGGCGTCCTCACCGCGCCATGAGGGCGCCCATGACCGCGCCCATGGCAACAGATGTCACCTGTGAGGCCCGTCTGACGTGGCTCCCGGGCCACGGTCCTTCGTGCCGGCGCCCGGCTCGACGGAGCGCCAGCCCCTGAAGATCAACAACAGCGGAAACACCAGCTCGAACACGCCACCCGGAACGAGGAACGCGGTTCCGGCACCGGTATCGAGATCGGCTGCTCCCAACGCATCCGTCAGGACCCCCGCCAGCAGGGCGGCGTAGCCCACCACCCCCAGCAGCGACAGCCACCTGGCGATCAGCCCGGAACGCAGCAGCAGGTGGGACAGAATGAGTCCGCCGGTGCCGGACAGAGCGTAGACGAGCAGGTGGTAGTCCCCGAATTGCCGTCGGCTCGCCAGAAAACAGGCTCCCACGACGAGGATCGCCGTGCCCTCCGTGGTCCGGAGAACCAGATAGCTTTCTGACAGGCGCTTCCCGTGTGGCTTGAGTACGGGAAGCAGGGCGATGCCGATGGCAATGACCGCCAGAGCCGTGTACCACTCCATGAAGACCCCGCCGAGCAGCGTCCCGCTGCTCGGCTCCGCATCGGAGAAGTACGTTTGCACGAGGGAGCTGCCGACGGCAAAGGTGATGGTCGACGAGATGAAGAGCAACCCCACAAGAATGGCGGTCCTCCTGTGCGACATGCGTATTCTCCTCTGCGTCATGCTCGTGGAAACCGTGCCGGCGTGAGTTGGTGACCGGTACCGGCGTGCGTTCCCCGATGCGGGCCCAGTCCTTGGGCTGTCCCGCAAAATCCCTGTAGTAGCGCCGAGGGCCCCGAGCCCCGGCAGGCGTCGCCGGCATCCCGTGCGTCGGCCTGAGCCCCATTCGGCCGGTGCCGGGGCCGGCGTTCACAGCAGGCCCAGGTCCCGGGCGCGTAGTGCGGCCTGGGTGCGGTCGCGCAGGGCGAGGCGGCCGAGGATGCGGGAGATGTGGTTCTTCACGGTGCCCTCGCTGAGGTAGAGCTGCGTGGCGATCTCCCGGTTGGTCCTGCCCTGTGCCACCAGGCGCAGGATGTCGATCTCGCGCGGGCTGAGGGCGACGGCCGGCCCTGCCCCGGAGACCGGCGAGGGCAGGCAGGCGGCGAGGTGGCGGGTCACGGAGGCGTCGAGCTGGGTGACGCCCGCGTGCGCGAGGCGCACCGCGTGGGCGAGTTCGTCGGCCGGCAGGTCCTTGAGCAGGTAGCCGCAGGCGCCCGCGCGCAGCGCCTGGACGACGTACTCCTCGTCGTCGAACGTCGTCAGCATCACCGCCCGGCACTCCGGCGCCTCGCGGCACAGGACGGCGACCGCCTCGACACCGTCCATCCCCGGCATCCGGACATCCATCAGCACGATGTCCGGGCGCAGTTCGAGCACCTTCGCGACGGCTTCGCGGCCGTCCACCGCCGTGCCGACGACCGTGATGCCCGGCCGGAGGGACAGCAGCGAGGCGATGCCGTCCCGGATGAGCCGCTGATCGTCCACGACCAGTACGCGAACCGGCGTCGCCTCCTTGCTCATGTCACGCCGTCCCCGCCGCGGCCTCGCGGCACCGTCACCGTCAACCGGGTGCCCCGGCCAGGGCCGCTGTCGATGTGCACGCTCCCGCCCGCCAGGTGCACCCGCTCCCGCATCCCGAGCAGTCCGAATCCGGCGCCGGGCCCGCCCGGGGTGAAGCCGCGGCCGTCGTCGGACACCACAAGGCGCGCCGCGTGTTCTGTCAGGCGGACCGCCACCGTCACCCGCGAGGCCTGTGCGTGGCGTCGCGCGTTGGTCAGACCTTCCTGCGCGGCCCGGTAGAGCGCGGTCAGCGCCGCTGGACCGTAGCCGTCCTCGGATCCCTCCACCTGCACGGTGACCCGGGGGCGGGCCTCGCCGTCGCGCGCCAGCCCCGCGAGCATCGCCGTCAGCGACGCATGCCTCTCCTCGCCCCGCAGTGCCTGTACGGACTGCCGTACATCGCCCAGCGCGCGTTTCACCGACAGCCGCGCCTCATCGACCGCCCGCTGGGCGGAATCGGGTTCCGTGGCCCGGAACTCGGAGGCGATCTCCAACTGTACGCAGACGGCGGTGAGGTGGTGCCCGAGGCTGTCGTGGATGTCCCGCGCGAGACGGTTGCGCTCGGCCGTGGCGGACAACTCCGCAACCTGCGCGGCGTACTGCTCAAGGGCGCGCCGCACCCGTTGTTCACCGATGGCGACGGCCGCCGTGGAGAGCGCCAGGACCAGGCCGACGCAGAGCATCAGCAGGTCGGACACGTGCTCCGCGTCGCGGTACCAGCCAGGCGCGGACACCACGTACCTGGTGAGGAGCGCGGCCACGCACAGCACGGCCAGCGCGAATGCGGTGCAGCGTCCGAGAGCGAAGTAGGCGGTGAACGGCAGGAGCACGAAGAGGACCTGGGCCAGCCCGGACACGTCGAGGGCGGCCACCACCGCGATCAGGGCGCCCCGCGCGAGCAGCGGCAGGCACGCCCGGGCCAAGGTCCCACGCCGCTCCAAGGCTTCCACGGCGGCCAGCGCTACGAGCCCCGCGGCGAACCCGGCCGTGCGCCAGAGCGTTGGGCCGGGGCCGGGGGCGAGGCCTGCCAGCGTGTAGTAGAGGCCGCCCGCCAACACCGCGGCGTACAGCAGGGGCGACACCCACGGCACCGGTACGTACGCAGCCATGCGCCACCCCCTCCTGCGTGCCGCCCAGGCTAGGCGGGCCGCGGCCGGTGGGCGAGGGCGCGAAGCGGCTGCAGGCGGGTGTGGCCGTTCGGCACGTGCCGAACGGCCGTACGGCAGCGGTGAACCAGGTGACTCCCGGCGACGGGTCTCGCCGTTCTTCACCTGCCGCGGGCAGCCGACGGCTGTTTAACGTTCTCGGCCCCGGCCCGCGAGGCTCTGGGCCGGGCCGCCCTTCGACACCAAGGAGTGTCCCCCATGCCCACCACCCTGTCCGACCGGGCCGCCCGCATCGGCGCGCTGGCCGGTGCGCTGGCCGGCCTGCTCGTCGCCCTGCCCGCACTCGTCGAGACCTTCACCGGAGAGACCGCGGCGACCAGTTTCTTCCTCGCCCTGTCCCCCGCGTTCTCGCTGCCGCTGCTGACCGCGCTGCACCGGCGTCAGAGCGCGGTCACGGGTCACTTCGGGGAGACGGCCTACGTCGTCAACCTCATCGGCCTCGGTCTGTTCGGCGGCGCCGCGTTCACCTCGAACCTCGTGCTGTTCTACTTCGACGATACGGTCGTCGACAAGACCCTGACGGGCCCCACGGTCCCCACGCTGATCGGCTCCGCAGCCGTCTTCGCCGCAGGCTGCGCCCTGTTCGGGGCGGCAACGCTGCGCGCCCGGGTATTCCCGCGGCTCGCGTCATGGGCGTACGCGACCGTGCTTCCGCCCTTCGCGTTCCTGACCGCCCTGCCCGAGTCCGCGTTCACCAGGGCCCTGCACATCGTGGTCGGCGCCATCTTGGCCTGCCTCGCACGCGCCCTGTGGCGGTCCACCGGGACGGTGGTCCCACGGGCGGGCACCCTCACAGGTCACGTCGGCCGCAAGTGATTCCGGCGACGCCCGCCGCGGTGAGTCCTGGTTGAGACCCAGTCGGGTAGCTGCCGAGGTGCCCGGGTCAGGGCGGCAGGCGGCGGGGTGTCGCGCAGCCGGGGCCGCGGGTCAGCCGGAGCTGCGGGTCAGCCGGGGCCGGCACCCGTAGCAGCTTGGCGAGCCGGGGGACCTTCGTGAAGCGGCCGGTGTAGTACCGGTGTAGTGCATCCCGGCTTCGGTGCCCGAGCGGGATCGGCGCGCAGAGCCGGGCTGGGCCAAGCAGCGCGGGCAGGGTTGACGTTCGACGTCGCCGGCGCCACTCCCAACGGATCTCGGTGGGTCGCCATACTCGTAATGCTTTCACCGAGTTTCGCGAAATCGGGGCCCGGCTCCGGCCGAGCAGAATCGATTTCCAGAAGGGGTGCGTTCGGTCAAGCTGCTGCGGACCTCTTTTTCGATCTCCCGCCCGAAGAATTTCATCCATGAGAGGCACAGGACATATTGATCGGCATTCTGAATCTTCCGGTCGCAATTCGGTTGACCCGGGCAGTGGCCAGGTCCGAGACTTCCGCGCATGACTGAAATTCACGGAATGTGCGAGCCCCGGTTCGCCGGGGTACGGGAGGCTCTTGAAGCCTCACTCGGCAAGGATGACGTGGGCGCTTCGGCGGCCGTCCACATCGACGGCGAGCCAATGGTCGACATCTGGGGCGGGTACGTCGATGCGGCCCGTTCCATCAGGTGGGAGCGCGACACCATCACCGCAGTGATGTCGACGACCAAGACCATGACCGCCCTGTGCGCGCTGATCCTTGCCGACCGGGGCGAACTCGATCTGTCCGCGCCGGTCGTCACCTATTGGCCCGAGTTCGCAGCGTCCGGCAAGGAGGGCGTGCTGGTGCGGCATGTGCTGTCACACACCGCGGGACTGCCGGAGCTGTCCGGCGTGAAGACGGTCGATGAGATATACGACTGGGAGAGCACGACGGCGCGGCTGGCCGCACAAGCACTCGCATGGGAACCGGGATCGGCCGCCGGCTACCACTCGCTCACCTTCGGGTTCCTCGTCGGCGAGATCGTCCGCCGTGTCACCGGCCGCAGCCTCGGCGCATTCTTCGCCGAGGAAGTCGCCGAACCGCTGGGCGCGGACTTCCACATCGGCCTCTCCGCGGAGCACGACCCCCGCGTCGCGCCGCTCATTCCGCCACCTGGGCAGAGCGAGGAGTACGCTGCCGGCGCGCCGCCCGGATCGGACAGCGCGCCCCGGGAGAACTCCGCTGCCGCGGTCCGGGTCAAGGACGCGAACTCCGTGGCCTGGCGCCGTGCACAGATCCCCGCGGCGAACGGCTTCGGCAACGCGCGTTCCGTCAGCCTCGTCCAGTCGGTGCTGGCGAGCCACGGGGCGGTCGGTGGCGTGCGGCTGCTGTCGCCCCGGGGCTGCGAGCCGGCGTGGCAGGAAGTCTTCCGCGGTGACGACCGGGTCCTGGGGACGCGGATCTGCTACACGATGGGTTTCGGCGACTTCGGCAACACCTTCGGCTGGGGCGGCTGGGGCGGCTCGATGGTCGTCAGTGATCCTGGCCCGCGCATGACCGTGGCCTATGTCATGAACCAGATGATCGACCGGGGGCGGCAGGAGGACAACCGCGCCCTGGAGATCGTGATGGCCGCCTACGACGGATTGCGCTGACAGCGGGCGGCCTGTACCCGCGTACGGCCGCCCCCTCCGACAGCTTCATGCCCCTGCCGTCCCAGCTGTTCCAGCGCCACGTTGATCAGGACGGCTGGGTTGTTCTTCGACAAGGCCCCCGTCCGGAATTCCATACCCGGGACAGGCAAAATCAGATATCGGCGGTCGCCGGCAACGCACATCAGCCGCCACAGCCGATGTCCCGGCCTTCTGCCGCCCGAGAGTCCGTCAGCGGTCTGCGGCGCCGCCGCGGACCACACAGGACCGGCTGTTCTCCCAGCCCCAGCCGTCACCGTCAGGGTCCGAGGCGCCGCCGTGGACGCAGTAGGGGTATCCGTTGGGAGCTGTGCCACCTCCCGTGTTCCCGCCGTAGACGGTGGCCGGCTTGGACGTCGTCGAGATGCCGTTACTGCCGTAGAAGAAACGCCTGCCCCAGTTGGTCAGCGAGTTCGCGTCGAAACCGTTGACCATGTCCAAGTATTCGACGCCGCTGCCGTTACCGCTCCAGGACCAGCCCATGTAGCCCATCTTCAGGGATTGGGCGGTTTCCATGATGGCGTCCTCGTCCGGGTCGCCGTCGCTGTGCCGACTGCCGAACTCACCGACCACGATGGGAAGGTGCTTGTCGATGAAGTGGTTCAGGTAGTCCCGCACCTCGGCGGCGGTGTCGTAGACCCCGTACATGTGGACCGAGAAGACGGTGTTCCTGTCGGGATCCGCGTTGAAGACGGACGCGGCGTTGTCCCGCATGGTGTGCGACCAGTCCTGCCCCCAGTTGGGTGCGTCGACCATCAGGGCATGGTGGATACCCGCGTTGCGCAGCTTGCTGACTGCGTTCTTCGTGGCACCGGTCCAGGCGCCGTAGTTGGTGTTGCCGAACGGCTCGTTGCCGATGTTGATGACGACGTAGTTCTCCTGACCCTTCAGCGCGCCCTTTACGCTGATCCAGTAGTCCGCGGCTCTGCTCAGGGATGTGGCGGCGCCGTCCTCGCCGTAGCCGGTCGTGTCATGCACCTCCAGCACGCAGATGAGCTTGTTCGCTTTGCACCGGCCGATGAGCGAGGAGATCTCCGAGGCGCTCGTCCTGGGCCATCGGTCGCCACTGCCGAGGACGATGCGGACGGTATTGGCTCCCTTGGCCGCGATATGGGTGAGGGAGCTGGTCCGCTCCGGGTGCCAGGCGTGTGCGTGGCTGACACCACGTATGACGAACTCGTTCCCGTTGGCCTCGTACACGCGCCCGTTGCTGACACGGATACCGGTTGCCGCCGCGGCCTCGCCGACAGGACCGAGGACGGAGAGCAGGAGCCCGGTCACCCCGGCGACCACAGCGCCGGCTTTCGTGATGGCGACGCGTCCATGTGATGTGTCCATGCCACTCCTGAGGGGATAACGGGTGAAGCCCTGTCCGGTCTTGGTCCGGAGGCGGGCGGAGATCACCCTGGGTACAGCGCACTGACCGGTGTCGACCGGTGGCGCTTGCGACCGCGCACTGCGCGGCGGAGACGCTCTTGGTCGCCGTAGCACGAGGGATCGAAGCACTTACCCGGTTCAGCGTCAACGGTTCCGACCGAGCGCGTTTGCCTCCTGGTTGCCGCGAGTTGAGGCGGCCTGCAGTCGGAGGCTGCATGTATGTGCTAGTCAGAAGCGTGACACTTGGCGGTCATAAGTCGAGCGAAGTTCTTCCAGTTACTTACCCGGTTAAGTACCCATGGCGGCAACAGCGACGTCAAGCAGTCGGCGCTCGGCACGGACGGTTCGCCGGCCACAACCGGGAAGGAGCGCCTGTGGGGAGATGCCTCGACGAGGAGATCGAGCTGTACCGCCGATGGTGGGCGGAAGGCTGGATGGACGGCGCGCTGGTGGTGGACCTGCACGACCATGACGCCCGGATCACCGCCCTGGGACAGGCCAGCGCCCTGCTCGATGAGCACAGAGGTCACCAGCCTGCTCGCCCCGGCGACGGCAGACGCTGAGGCAGGGTCTTCGCCGCTCGCGCCGTCAGCTCTCGGGGAGTTGTGGTGGCGCAGGTTTCAGCCCGTCCAAGGTGAGGTCAAGCAGGCGTTCGGCCTGGTCGCGATGCTCGGGCTTCGCCGAAGTGAGGGCGATGCCGGCAAGAACGGCGAACATGTCGGTCGGGCGGATGTCGGAGCGCAGGGCACCGGCGGCGATACCGGCTTCCATGAGGGTGGAGATTGCGGTCTGGATCATCTCGTGGCTGTGGCCGTAAGGGTCGGCTCCCGAGGCGACGACGGCTCGCAGGGCGTCGGCCATGCCGAGTTTGGCGGTGGCGTAGTCGATGAAGCGGCCCATCCAGGCGCGCAGGGCCTCACGCGGCGGCATCGACGCCAGAAGGCCGGGGACGGCGTCGCACAGCCGCGCCACTTCGTTGCGGTAGGCCGCCTCGATCAGGATCTCCCGGGTCGGGAAGTTGCGGTAGAGCGTGCCGGTGCCCACACCCGCCTCCCTGGCGATGCGTTCGAAGTGGGCGTCCAGCCCCTCCTCGGTGAACACACGCACCGCGGCGGCCAGGATCTTGTCCCGGTTGCGCTGTGCGTCGGCCCTCAGCGGGCGCCCCGTATCCCGTGCCATCGACGGCTCGCTCCCTCATCCTCAGTTGCGAAGTGGAGGCGCGCCCACTTACAGTCCATTAACTGGCGGCGCCTCCACTTTCACTGTAGGTCGTGCGCTGCACTCATTCCACTTTCGGAGGATCTCGTGTCGGAAATCGAAGGCAAGGTCGTCGCGATCACGGGCGCCAGCAGCGGGATCGGCGAGGCGACGGCGCTTCTGCTGGCCGAGCGGGGCGCGAAAGTGGTGCTCGGGGCACGCAGACCGGAGCGTCTTGAGGCGCTGGCCGCCCGCATCGAAAAGGCCGGCGGCCAGGCCGCGTACGCGCGCGCGGACGTGAAGCGCCGCGAAGATCTGTCCAGTCTGGTCGGGCTGGCCTGCGACCGGTACGGCAAGCTCGACGTCCTCGTCAGCAACGCCGGGATCGGCCTGATCTCCCCGCTGGACGACCTGCGCGTCGAGGACTGGGAGGAGATGATCGACGTCAACCTCAAAGGGGTCCTCTACGGGATCGCCGCAGCGCTGCCCGTCTTCCGGGAGCAGGGCTTCGGGCACTTCGTCAACACCGTCTCCACCGCCGGACTGCGCATCGTGCCGCTCCAGGCGGTGTACGCCGGCACCAAGAACGCCGTACGCACCATCTCCGAGGGCCTGCGCCAGGAAGCCGGCGACAGCCTGCGCGTCACGGTCGTCTCGCCAGGTGTCACGCGCACGGAATTCACAGACTCCATGGCTCCGGAGATGAGAGCCAAGATCCTCGACAGCATGGGCGAGATCGCGATTCCGCCGGAAGCCATCGCCCGCGCTATCGCCTTCGCCATCGAGCAGCCGGCCACCGTCGACGTGGGCGACATCGTCGTCCGCCCCACAGCGCAGAACTAGGTCACACACCAGCACGGGCCTTCGTGCCTCACGAGCCGTCACGTCCCTCGGAGCGTCACGGCTCGTGAGCTTACGTCCATTCCACCGACCAGGCCTGACGCCGGGGGGCACCCTGCCGCCTGAGCAACGACGCCTACGCTCTCATCGCCCCCTGGGCGGTGGCGCGGTGGACGCACGCGGAGTCAGCGACGGTGTCGGCGCCGGGCGTGAGGTGACCGCCTTTCCGGCGATCACGTCGAAAAGCATGTTCGCCACCTCGGTGCCGAAGTTGTGCACGTCGTGGCTCATGGCGGAGAGCGTCGGATGCGTCAGGCGGCACAGCTGCGAATCGTCCCATGCCAGCAGCGACAGGTCGTCCGGGACGCGGATGCCCATCTCGGAGGCGACCCCCAGGCCGGCCACGGCCATGATGTCGTTGTCGTAGATGACGGCGGTCGGCCGGTCCTCCCGCAGGAGCAGGGAGCGGGTGGCCCGGGCGCCTTCCTCACCCGCGAAGCCGGTCGCGACCTGCCGGCTGCCGTCCAGGCCCAGTTGCGTCATCGTCGCGGTGAACGCCTCGGTCCGGATGGCGCTGTGCCCGAGCTCCTCCGGGCCGCCCACCCGGGCGATGCTGCGGTGTCCGAGCGCCGCGAGGTAGCGCACGGCTTCGCCGACGGCCGTGGCGTCATCGGTCCACACGGAGGGGATTCCGCCGGTGAGGGCGGGGTGTCCGACCGCCACCGCCGGAAGTCCCAGGCTCCGTAGCGGTGCGACGCGTGGATCGTCGTGGCGGAAGTCGACCAGAACGGAACCGCCGACCTGGCGCTCTCGCCACCAGGTCTCCTGCAGGGCGATCTCCTCCTGCCTGCTGGTGACCAGCCGCAGCAGCAGCGCACAGGAGTGTTCCACCAGCACACTTTCGATGCCGGAGATGAACTCCATGTAGAACGGCTCCAGCCCCAGCAGGCGTGCCGGCCGGCAGATGGCCAGGCCGATCGTGTCGACCGACTGCCGGGAGAGGCTGCGTGCCGAGGCGTTCGGTGCCCAGCCCAGCGCGCGGGCGACGCTGAAGATGCGTTCCCGGGTCGCTTCGGAGACCCCTGGCTTGTGGTTGAAGGCCAGGGACACGGCTCCCTTGGACACTCCGGCGGCCGCTGCGACGTCCTTGATGGTCACGCGTTCGGCGGGAGTGTTCACATCGGTTCCACGCTGAAGAGCGCGGCCCGGACCGCGGATACCGTCACCTTGTGCGCGCCGTGCAGGCGGATGCGCGTCCGCTCACCGGGCAGCAGGGTGACCAGCCCGCGGTCGGCCACGGCGTCCGGGGCGATCCGGTCGGCCTGGAGCAGGAGGTCCCGTACCAATGTGTGTGCTGTCACCACGACGTCGACAGTACCGGCAGGGCTGTCGTCCGGGAGTTCCAGGGCCACGTCGTAGCGCGGTTCGGGATAGGCGAAAGCCTTGTCGGGCACCGTGAAGTGGTACGCGCGCAGTCCGTCGGCCTCGGCCACCAGGTACTCCTTGGCCGAACCGGGCGCGGGTGCGGTCCCGGGCGGCACGGGCAGCCGGAGCACCGAGCGCGGCTCGGCGGCCAGCGGCAGGGCCTGCTCGAAGACGCACGAGCCGTCCGCGTCCATCAGCCGCAGCCGCACCGTGGTCCGCCAGGGCTCCGCCGCCTGGTTGACGAGCGCGAGTACGGTTTCGTCGCCCTCGGGCTGGAGGGTGAGGAGGCGGTCGGCGTAGACCCGGCGCAATTCGTGGTGGAGCGGTTTGAGGCGGCCGTCACCGTCGACCGCGGACCAGGAACTGACCGGCCAGCAGTCGTTCAGCTGCCACACCACGGTGCCGGCGCAACGTGGCCAGTGGGAGCGCCAGTGCTCGATGCCGGTGGCGACGGCCCGGGCCTGGACGACCTGGGTGAGGTAGTGCCAGCGGTCGAAGTCCCCCTCGGGAAGGGTGAAGTGCCGGGCCACGCCGCGGTTGAGTTTGCCGTTGCCGTCCTCGGCCTTCTGGTGGTGCAGCATGCCGGGCGAATCGGGGGCGAGGTGCTCGCCGGGCAGGGCCCGGCGCAGGGTGGCCATGGTGGGAGGGGCCTGCCAGCCGAATTCGGCGACGAAGCGCGGCACATGGGCGCGGTACTCGGCGTAATCGAGGCGGTTCCACACTTCCCACGAGTGGTAGGTGCCGTGATCGGCGTCGTTGGGGTGATGGTCCCAGGACCCGGACCACGGGCTGCCCGCGGTGTAGGGGCGGGTGGGGTCCAGCTCGGCGACCACCCGGGGCAGCAGCCCGAGGTAGTAGCCCTCTCCCCAGGAGTCGCCGGCGAGCTTCTCCTCCCATCCCCAGTCGCGGAACCCCCACAGGTTCTCGTTGTTGCCGTTCCACAGGACGAGGCTGGCGTGCGGCATGAGGCGGACGACGTTCTCGCGGGCCTCCGCCTCCACCTCTCCGCGCAGCGGCTGCTCCTCGGAGTAGGCGGAACAGGCGAAGAGGAAGTCCTGCCACACCATCAGGCCCAGTTCGTCGCACGCGTCGTAGAAGGCATGGTCCTCGTAGATGCCGCCGCCCCACACCCGTACGAGATCGATGTTCGCGGCGGCGGCCTGGGCGAGTCGGGCGCGGTAGCGCTCGGGCGTGATCCGGGAGGGCAGGACGTCGTCGGGGATCCAGTTCACGCCACGGACGAAGGCGCGCACACCGTTGACGACGAAGGTGAAGCCGGTGCCGTCGGCATCGCGGGCACGGTCCAGCCGTACCGTCCGGAAGCCGACGCGGCGCTGCCACCGGTCGAGCGGATTCTGCGGGGCCAGGTCGTCGACGAGGGTCACCGCCAGGTCGTACAGGGGCTGACGCCCGTACCCCCGGGGCCACCACAGCTCCGCATCGGGTACCTCCAGTACGAGGACAGCGGTGTCGCCCTCGATGCGCGCCCGTCCTTCGACGCCCGCCACCGTGGCGTGTGCGCTCAGGTGACGGGCGGCGCCCTGCCGGGTCCGCTCGACATCGATCCTCAGCTCGACGCGTCCTGTCGTGCCGTCCACGGTGACCAGCGGGCGTACGCGTGAGAGGCGCGCGGTCGACCAGTGCTCCAGGCGGACCGGCCGCCAGATCCCGGCCGTGACCACAGTGGGGCCCCAGTCCCAGCCGAAGCTGCACGCCATCTTGCGGAGGTACTGGGAGGGCTCCGGGTAGACGTTCGGCCGGTCGCCCGTGAGCGCGCGCACCGCCGCGGCCTCCTCGTAGGCGGAGGCGAACTCGACACGCAGTTCCCCGCCGCCTCCCGTCACATCGAAGCGGTAGCTGCGGTGCATGTTGCGTGTCCGTCCCAGCTCTGCACCGGCCAGCGTGATCCGGGCAGCGGTGTCCAGCCCCTCGAAGACGAGGTCGGTGCGCTCGTGATCGGTGCCGGACTCCCCCTCGTCCAGCGCGCGACGGTACGTCCAGCCACGTCGGCCGACCCAGCCGACCTGCTGCTCGTTGAGCCCGACATAAGGGTCGGGGATCAAGCCGGAAGCCAGCAGGTCGGTGTGGACGCAGCCGGGGACCCGGGCGGGAACCTGCGTCCCGTCATGGGTGAGACGCCAGCCCTCGTCGAGCTGGATGACGTCCTTCATCGTGCGACTCCTATAGGACCGAGGCGGATCGGGTTGCGGGCGAGACGCCGACAACTTAGCCCTCGATTACTGAACCGGTCTAGTGCTCTGCCTCGCCTTACGTGCTGGCCATGAGGGGACGTCAGCGGCCTGGGCGCGCTTAGCGCGTGGAGCAGCAGGTAACGATTGCGTATCTCGCAGGAAATCACTGCTTTACCGGTTCACTGATCGCTGACATAGTGCCGACAACCGCCGGAGCCTGAGCCGCAACACCGAAGGAGTTGGGCCCATGAGCAGAAGACCGCTCACTGCCGTGCTGGTCGCCATCGCGATGCCGACGTTCGCGGGATGTGCAGGAGGAGGGGCCGCCTCGGGCGGGACGGCCACCGCCCCGTCCGACCCGGATCGGGTATCGGGCACCGTCAAGGTGCTGACGAACCGCACCGATCTCGTGCAGGACGGCACGATGAAGAAGTACGCCCGGGAGTTCAACAAGATTTACCCCAAGGTGACCGTCGCATTCGAAGGCATCACCGACTACGAGGGGGAGGTCAAGATCCGCATGAACACGGAGAACTACGGCGACGTCCTCCTGATCCCCTCGGTGATCGCCAAGGGTGACTACCCCAAGTTCTTCGCGCCGCTGGGCGCGACCGGTGAGATGGCGAAGAAATACCGCTTCACGGACAAGACCGATGTCGGCGGCAAGACCTACGGAATCGCCAACTTCGGCACCGCCGGCGGATTCGTCTACAACAAGGCCCTGTGGAAGAAGGCCGGCATCGGCGACTGGCCCACCACTCCTGAGCGTTTTCTCGACGACCTGAAGGCCATCAAGGAGAAGACCGGCGCCACTCCTTACTACACCAACTTCAAGGACGGCTGGCCACTGACCACCCCCTGGACCAACGGCATCGGCTCGGTCAGCTGTGACGCCAAGGCCGCCGACGCCCTGGCCACATCGCATCGCCCCTGGGCGGCCGGCAGCGATCTCCACGTGATCGACACACTGCTGCACGACATCGTCCACGAAGGGCTCTCCGAGAAGGACCCGGCCACCACCAACTGGGAGCGCTCCAAGGTGCTCCTGGCCAAGGGCGAGGTCTCCAGCATGCTGCTCGGCTCCTGGGCCGTGAACCAGCTGCGCGACGCGGCCACGAAAGCGGGCGAGAACCCCGACGACATCGGCTTCATGCCGTTCCCCACCCAGAAGGACGGCCATTTCTGCGCCACCCTGCTGTCCGACTACCAACAGGCCGTGAACGTCCATTCCGAGCACAAGGAAGCCGCTCGCGCGTGGATCGACTGGTTCACCGAGAAATCCGGCTTCACCGACAAGGAGGGGTCCGTCTCGGCCCTGCGGGCCAAAGGCATGCCCGACACTCTCAAGCCTTACCTTGACAACGATGTCAGACTCATTGAGCGTTCCGAGGCCGAGACCGCGCTCGTCAACGCCATCGACAACGCCTCCGAGATCGGGCTGACCAAGCAGGACTACCGCCAAAAGCTCATCGACATCGCCCGCGGCGCCCAGCGCGGAACCCTCCAGGGCTACTTCTCCGAACTCGATGAGCGCTGGGCCGACGCGGCCGAGACCGCCGGTTCCTGACCGGCGGGCACCCACGGCACGCCCCGCCGGCCCCGGCACCGGGCGAGCCCTGCCGGCCACCGTGACGAAGAAAGGCCCTGGCCGACATGACTGACACCACCCGCAAAACACCCCCGCCGGCGCCCGGCCGGGCCGCAGTGTCCCCCCGGTACCGCGTCCGTCGTCCCGCGGCCCCCGCGCGCTCCTGGCAGAACCGTCCACTGCGCCGGATCACTCCCTGGCTGTTCCTCCTCGTCCCGCTCGCGCTGCTGATCACGTTCACCTACGTACCGGTGGGGAACATGCTCTACTACAGCTTCACGGACTGGGACGGCGTCAGCCCCCGGCGGAACTTCACCGGCGCCGACAACTACGTCCAGCTGTTCACCAGGCCCGAGCTGTTCCGGGTCTTCGCCGTGAGCCTCTACTATCTGGCGGCTTCCGCGGTGCAAATCACCATTGCGCTGTACTTCGCCACGGTACTCAGCTTCGACCTGCGATTCCGCAACCTGTTCAAGGCAATCCTCTTCTTCCCCTACCTGATCAACGGCGTCGCCATCGGCTTCGTCTTCCTGTACTTTTTCCAGGACGGCGGCACGCTCGACTCGATCCTGTCCTGGTTCGGTGCCGGTGGCGGCCATGCCTGGCTCGGCGACCCCGCGTCGGCCAACACCTCGCTCGCGGGGGTGTCGGTGTGGCGCTTCACCGGCCTCAACTTCGTCCTCTTCCTGGGCGCCATCCAGTCGGTCCCGGGTGAACTGTACGAGGCGGCGCAACTGGACGGCGCGGGCAAGTGGCAGCAGTTCCGGCACATCATCGCGCCGAGCATCAGGCCCGTACTCGGCCTGAGCGCCATTCTGGCGGTCTCCGGCTCGCTGTCCGTCTTCGAAATCCCCTACATCATGACCGGCGGCGCGACCGGCACTTCGACCTTCGTCATCCAGACTGTCAAGTTCGCCTTCCAGTTCAACAAGACCGGGCTCGCGTCCGCGTGCGCCGTCGTGCTCCTGTTGATCATCCTGTTGATCACCTGGATCCAGCGCCGTCTCGTACCCGACGACAAGGTGGACCTCGTATGACCGTGACCACGCCGACCCCCCGTACCGCGGCGCGCCGACGGCTTCGGGCCGGACCGGTCCTGATCCATCTGTCGCTGATCGTCGCGTCGCTCGTGGTCCTCACACCGCTCGTCGTCGTCTTCCTCACCTCGCTGAAGACGTCCGAGGAGGTGGCGGACACAGCGGGGGCGCTCAGCCTGCCCAACGACTGGCTCAACATCGGCAACTACGTCACCGCGTTCGCCGACGGCCATCTGCTCGCGGCGCTCGGCAACACCGCGTTCATCCTGTTCTTCTCCATCACCGGCACAGTCGTCATCGGCTCCATGACCGCCTACGCGATCGACCGCTTCGACTTCCGGTTCAAGAAGCTCATCATGGGCCTTTTCCTGATCGCCACGCTCGTGCCGGGCGTCACGACACAAGTCGCGACCTTCCAAGTGGTCAATGCCTTAGGGCTGTTCGACACACGCTGGGCGCCCATCGTCCTCTACCTGGGCACCGACATCGTCTCCATCTACATCTTCCTCCAGTTCATCCGCTCCATCCCGACCTCACTCGACGAAGCCGCACGTCTGGACGGGGCCAATGCCTTCACCGTCTACCGCAGGATCATCCTGCCCCTCCTGAAGCCCGCCATAGCGACCGTCGTCATCATCAAGGGAATCACCACCTACAACGACTTCTACATTCCCTTCCTCTATATGCCCTCCGAAGGCCACGGCACGATCTCCACCGCCCTCTTCCGCTTCAAAGGGCCTTTCGGCGCACACTGGGAGAACATCTCCGCCGGGGCGGTTCTGGTGATCGTTCCCACGCTGGTGGTCTTTCTTTTCCTGCAGCGCTACATCTACAACGGATTCGCGCAAGGAGCCACCAAGTGAGCCGTTGTCCTACGTCCCTCGTGCTGAGGCGGCCCACCCTCGACACCGGCCCGCCCCACTTCCTGCTTACGAGGTCAGGCCCGTCGCAGGATCAGTACGGTGTTGTGGCCCCCGAAGCCGCAGGAGTTGCTGGCGACAGCGTCCATGCGGTGCGGGCGCGGGGTTTTGGCGACGACATCGAGGGCGATGTCGGGGTCGAGGTTCTGGAGGTTGGCAGTCGGCGGGATCGTCTGGTGGCCGAGGGACAGGACGGCCAGGGCGGCCTCGATGGCTCCTGCTGCGCCGAGGGGGTGGCCGGTGACTCCTTTGGTGGAGGTGACGGGCGGCGGGTGGCCGTCGAAGACGTGGTTGAGGGCGGCACCTTCGATGCGGTCGTTCAGTGGTGTTCCGGTGCCGTGGGCGTTGACGTGCCCGATGTCGGAGGTGGTGAGCCCGGCGTCGGCGAGGGCGGCCGTGAAGGCCTGCTCGATGCCTGCGCCGTCGGGGTGGGGGGCTGCGTAGTGGTAGCCGTCGGTGGAGGTGCCGTACCCGCTGAAGTGGGCGCTGGTCCGGGCGCCGCGGGCCCGGGCGTCGGCCGCGCGTTCCAGGACCAGCAGACCGGCGCCCTCGGCGAGGACGAATCCGTCGCGGTCCACGTCGAAGGGGCGGCTGGCGCCCTCGGGGTCGTGCAGACGGGTGGACAGGGCTCCCATCTGGGCGAAGCACGCGGAGGGCAGGGGGTGGCAGGGTGCTTCGGCGCCGCCGGCGAGGGCGATGTCGCAGCGGTTGGCCAGGAGCAGGTCGCGTGCGGTGCCAAGGGCCGTCGCACCGGAGGCGCAGGCGGTGGTGACGGCCATGCTGGGGCCGTGGGCGCCGAGGGCGATGCAGATCTCCGCCGCCGCGGCGTTGGCGGTGGTGCGGGGAATCAGAAGCGGGGAGAGCTTCTCGTACGCGCCGTCGATGAGTTTGCGTACGGCGGGGATGACGAGGTCCTTGCTGTCGTAGCCGACCCCGACGACCACGGCGACCCGGGCGCCGTCCCAGGTGGCGGGGTCCAGGCCGGCGTCGTCGACGGCCTGCCGGGCGGCGGTCAGGGCCAGGTGCGTGAAGCGGTCCATGCGCCAGACCTGGGGGCCGAGCACGGCTTGGGCGTCGAACGGCGGGACACGGCAGCTGATGGGCACCGGCACGTCGCCCAGGGACGGGTCGACAGCGGCGGTGGGGGTCCCGGAGCAGACCGTGCCCCAGGTGGCGTCGGCGCCGACCCCGGCGGGGGTGACCAGGCCGATGCCGGTGACGGCGATGTCGTCCCTCCTCATGCGAGTGTCTCCGGCACCGGGGCGGGCTGGGCCTGGTCGACCGCGGCCGCCGCCTGGGCGAGGGTGACATGGAGGGACTTGAGCGCATCGTCGCCGGTGGGCACGTGCAGGCCCAGTTCGTCCTGGAGGACGCAGAGCAGTTCGACGACGGCGAGCGAGTCCAGGCCGATGTCCTCCAGGGTGGCCTCGGGCCGGACGGTGTCTTCGGGGATGTTGAAGTGGCTGGTCAATACGGACTTGACTGCTTCGTAGACAGGCGTCATCGAACATTCCTCCAACGTCGGGACGGGGGCAGCGGCCGGGTTCACAGGCGCAGCGCCATCAGGCCGGCGCTGCTGCCGGCGGCCAGGCCGATGAGGGCGACGAGGTCACCGGGGCCGGCCCGGCCGGTTTCGAGGGCGCGGGTGAGCTGAAGGGGAAGGGAGGCGGAGGCGAGGTTGCCGTGCTCGGGGAGGGTGAGGATCAGTTTGTCGCGGGGGACGCCGATCGCCGGCCCGCACAGTTCGTCGAGGTCGGCCAGGGCGACCTGGTGGACGCCGATGAAGGCGAAGTCGTCGAAGGCCAGGCCGAGTTCGTCCAGTGCGTGGTGCAGGTGGGTACGGCCGAGCGTGCGCAGGCTGTCGCGCATCCGGACGCTGTCCATGCGGAAACAGGCGGCTGCTTCCGGGCCGGAGCGGTGGCGCAGGGAGGCGATGCCCCCGTGCAGCACGGTCGCCGACGGCCAGGCCGCCGAGTCGGCGGCGAAGCGGCAGCCGAGGATGCCCCGGGGCGGCAGCGGGTGGGAGGCCTCCCGGGCCGTCCACAGGAGCGCGGCACCGGCGTCGGAGAACCCGTAGGCGGGCAGAGCCCGTGCGAACGCCGCCGCGTCGGGGACCCGCAGCTGGGCGGAGACGGAGGGCGCCTCACCACAGGTGATCAGAACGGTGCGGTACCGACCGGACGCGATCAGGGCCTGAGTGATCTCCATGGCGTTGAGCACACTGTTGCAGGCGTTCTTCACGTCGAAAACGGGGCAGGTCAGGGCGAGCTTCGCGGCCACGACGTGGGACGTCGCCGGTTCGATCATGTCCTGGCTGGCCGCCGCGAAGATCATCAGGTCGATGTCGGCGGGGTGGATCCCGTGGTCGGCCATGAGCTTGCGGGCGGCGCTCACCGCGAGATCGGACGCCTGCTGGTCGTCGCCGATCAGGTGCACGCCGGTCACTCCGGTCAGCTGGGTGATCAGCCCGGGAGGCGGGGTGAAGCCGCGGCTGGCGGCCGCGATCTGGGCTTCCCGTTCGCTCATGCTGACCCAGTGCTCGGGCAGGTACGTGGTGGCCCCCGCCAGGCAGGCCCGAAGGTCGCTCATGGCCTCACGCTAGGGCGGCACCACCGGGCGCCGCGGCGTCCCACGCCGTTGATGTGTTTAAGTGCCCGCGTTTGGCGCTGCCGGGTGTTCCCCCGAAGAGGTGGCGTTGTGTAGCCGCGCCCGTCCTCCGTCTACACATGGAGGCGACAGAGGAGCGAGGAAGCCCGCCCGGCCGAGGGGGAGGCACGATGATGCGCAGTCCCCGGTGCCGCGTTCAGTGGGCCGTCCTCATGGTGGCCGCGGGCCTGGCGGGCGCGTGCGCCTGGTTCGGTGCCGCGGTGGACGGGCGCCTGTCCCCGGGCGGGATGGTGCCGGCGGCGACCGAGGCCGCCCGTGCCGACCGGCTGCTGCATGAAGGTTTCGCCTCCGGCCCGCCCCACCTCGTCCTCGTCACCCGCGTGACGGGAGCCACCCGGTCGGTCGAAGACCGCGCCGCGGCGACCCAGGGGGAACGGCTGGCGCGGCGGCTGAGCGCCGACCGGTCCGTCTCCCACGTGGTTTCCTACTGGCGGTCCCGGTCGCCGTCGCTGCGCTCGGCGGATGGGCGCAGCGCCCTGGTCCTGGTACGGCTGCGCGGACGCGAGCCGGAGGCAACGGGAACGGCCGGACGGCTGGTACCGCAGCTGGCCGGGCGCCACGGCCCACTGCAGGTCGAGGTCACCGGTGAGGCCGCCTCGCGTGCCGAGGCACTGCGGTTGGCCGGGCAGGACCAGCTGCGCGCGGAATTGCTGGCCCTGCCGCTGACCGCGCTGCTGCTGCTCGTGGTGTTCGGCTCGGCGACGGCCGCCCTCCTGCCCGTTGCCGTCGGGACGCTGGCCGTACTGGGTGCCCAGGCCGTCCTGCGACTGCTCACCGTCTGCACCGAGGTGGCGGCGAGCGCGGCCAACGTCTCCTCCGCGCTCGGTTTCGCCCTCGCCGTCGACTACAGCCTTTTCCTGCTGGCCCGCTACCGGGAAGAGACCGCTGCGGGCGCCGGCCCCGACACCGCTTTGCGCACGGCGCTGCGGACCGCGGGCCGAGCCGTGATGTTCTCCGCGGGCACGGTCATCCTGTCCCTGGCCTCGCTGCTGGTCTTTCCGCACGCCGTCCTGCGCTCCATCGCCTACGGCGGCATCGCGGTCGCCGCCTTCGCGGCCCTGGCCGCCCTGGTCGTCCTCCCGGCCCTCCTCACGGTCCTGGGCCCACGCATCCACCGGCCGGGCGTCCTCACCCGCCGGCTCCGCCGTACACGTCCCGGCCCGCTCCCCGGAAGCCGGGCCGACGGGCTGGGAAGGTGGGGGCGCTTGGCCCGGACCGCGCAACGGCGGCCGGGCCTGGTCGCCGTCGCCGTCACCGCGGTACTGCTGGTGCTCGCCTCCCCCTTCACCCGCGTGCAGATCGGCCTCTTCGACGACCGCGTCCAGCCTGCCTCCTCCACCGTCGCCAAAGCCGGTGCCGTACTGCGCCACGACTACCGGCTCGGGACGGTGATCACCCCGACCACCGTGGTCCTGCCCCGTTTCGACCTCCGGCGGCAAGCCGCCGGCCTCGACGCCTACGCCCGGCGCATCTCCCTCCGGTCGGGTGTGCAACAGGTGGAAACAGCCACCGGCTCCTACACGCGCGGCGTCCGCACACCGCCGGCGGGCGCCGCGGCGTCCGCCTTCGCCTCGCCCCGCGGTGCCCGGCTGGCGGTCGCCACCCCCGGCGAGCCCTACTCCACCGCCAACCGCGACCTCGCCCGGGCCCTGCGCCGTCTGCCCGCGCCCGCTCCCGTACTCGTCGGGGGCCCCGGAGCCGTCCTCAACGACGTCCAGCAAGCGCTCCTCTCCCGTCTGCCCTGGTGCCTGTCCCTGGCAGCAGCCGCGCTCCTGGCCCTGACCCTGGCGCTGACCCGGCGACCGGTCATGGCGCTCACGGCGCTGCTGCTCAACGCGCTGAGCCTGGCAGCCAGCTTCGGTGCCCTGGTCTTCGTCTTCCAGGAAGGCCACCTGGCCGGCCTGCTCGGCGGCTTCACCGTCACCGGCAGCACGGACGTGCTCATGCCCACGCTGATCTTCGGCATCGCCTTCGGCCTGTCCATGGACTACGAGATCCTTCTTCTCGCCCGCGTCTGCGAGGAGTACGAACGGTCCCCCGACGCCGCCACCGCCGTGGCCCGGGGCCTGGACCACACCGCGCGTCTGTTCACCTGGGCCGCGCTCACCCTCGCCGTCGTCATGGCCGCACTGGCGACGTCGGACCTGGTGATGCTGAAGATCATCGGCGTCGGCCTCGCCCTCGCGGTCCTGCTCGACGCCACCGTCGTCCGCGGGCTGCTCGCCCCTTCCGTGCTGGCCCTGGCCGGACGCGCCGCGTGGTGGAGCCCCTGGCCCCGGCCGCCGGTCCCCGCCCCGCGGCCCCTGCCGCAACGACAGCTCCCCATGGGGCCGGTCCCTGCGAAACACCCGAGGAGTGATCCCTGATGGCCGACCGGGCACTGCGGCTCTCCCGAACCCCCCACACCATCGCTCAGCGTCTGCTGAGCGCCTCCGCGGCCCGCTCCTACGACCCTGCCACGGACATCGACTGGGACGCCCCCTTGCTGGACGACGCCTGGTTCTGGCCGCCCGAACGCCTCGCGCTCTACGGCACCCCGCTGTGGAAGCGCATGGACCACCGCCAGCGCCTCGAACTCTCCCGCCACGAAGCGGCTCACATGGCGCAGATGGGGCACTGGTTCGAGCTGGCCATCATCCGTATGCTCGCCCGCCATCTGATGAACCGTGACGTCCTGGACGCACGCGCCTTCTACGCGCTGACCGAGATGGGTGACGAAACCCGGCACATCACCATGTTCGGACGGCTGCTGAACGCACTCGGCTGCCCAGCCCACCGCGTCCCGGCCCACGTCCGGCTCCCCTTCCCGCCGACCGCGGCCGCGTTCCAGGACATCACCACCTTCAGCAGCGCCCTGATCATCGAAGAGGTCCTCGACAGGCTCCAACGCGCGACCGCCCAGGACGAACGCGTCCAGCCGCTGGTGCGGTCGGTGTGCCGCCTGCACGTGGCCGAAGAAGCACGCCACGTCAGCTTCGCCCGCGCCGAACTGCGCGAAGCCGTGACGCACGCCCACCGGGGCCGCCTGGCCTTCCACCGCGTCCTGACCGCCCTGGTCGCCTCCCACACCGTCCCGCCGCTCCTGTGCCCCGACCGGTACGGCGACCTCGGGCTGCCCTCCGGCGAGGCCCGGCACCAGGCACGCCACAACCCCCACCACCGCGCCACCATGCTCTGGTGCGGGGAAAAGCTGATCGCTTTCCTCACCGAGGCGGATCTGATCAGGCGCCCCCAGCACCACCTGTGGCGCCGCTCCGGCCTGATGGCCTGACCGTCACCACGGCACCGTCACCACGGCGTACACCAGCGCCGCGCCGCGTACTCGACCACCGGATGGGCCTCCGACGCACCCATCGCCACCCGCTTGAAGTGGTCCCTGGCACGTACCGGCACCAGCGCGTCGGCGAGCAGACCCGCCTTCGCCTGCCTGCCGACCACATACCGGTGGCGCGGCCGACGGGCGACGAGCGCCCGGCAGACGGCCGACACGACCGGCTCCGCGCTCGGCAGCCGTGTACCGGACTCCCGCAGCGCCGACTCCGCCACCCGGTACATGTCGCCGAACAGCGTCTGCCGACCCGCCAGAGCCGCCAGACCGTCGGCGGCCCGGCCTTGGATGGCACTCGCGTACGCGCCTGCCTCGATGACGGCTACCCGCACTCCGCCGGGCCCGGCCTCCATCCTCAGCGCGTCGTTCAAGGCCCCCAACGCCGCCTTGCCCGCGCAGTACCAGCCCATCCCCGGAGCCGTGACACGGCCCGCGAGCGACGACACATTGACGATGCGCCCCGCTCCGCGCTCACGCATCCCCGGCAGCACCAGCCGGGCCATACGCGCCGCTCCCACCACGTTGACTTCCAGCAACTGCCGCACCGCCGCGTCCTCCAGGTCCTCCACCGCGCCCACCAGGGGGATACCGGCGTTGTTCACCAAGGCCCACGGTCCGCCCCCGGTGGCCGCCACGACTTCCGCGTACGCTGCGCGGCAGGAATCGGAATCCGCCACATCCAGCAGCACCGTCCGCAGGCTCACTTCGCGTTCAGCCGCCGCGGCCCGCAGTTTCCGGGCCTTCGGCTCGTCACGTGCCGTGGCGAAGACATCGAACCCGGCGCCTGCCAGACGCAGCGCCACCCCCAGCCCCACACCACTCGTCGCACCCGTGACCAGAACACTTCGACGCACCACACACCTCCGCAGAAGCGACACCCGACCACCATGCGCGTCCACCGCCTCCCGACCGACGGAGGTCACGGCGGTGTGTCGCACAACCACCCACTCGGTTCAGCCGTTCACCTGTGTCTTCCTCTTCACCACGGCGAGGCCGGGAGCTACGGGGAACGGGCGGGGGCCGTCCTGCAGTGGTCAACCTGCGGTGGCCGTCCGGCTCCCCCGTCACCGCGATCATCGAGCACCCGCCCGACCCGACCCGAATTTGACCGGAACGCCCATGGATAGCACCCTGTGCTGCGCCCCGCACACCGAGCGGTTCGGCGTCTCGCGGGCGCGTGTGTCCTTGCGCTGCGTCGCTCCTGTGCGCATGCCCCCTGCAGCAAGGAACCCCATGCCGACTCTCCACGACCGAACCGCCACCGCCGGAGCAGCCGCACCAGCCGGGGCGGAATCGACCACGGATGGCGACGAAGGGTGCCATACCGCGGCCGCACCACCCGCCGGGCCCCGTAGGCGCACCGACATCCTCGTCCTCGGGACCAGCGGCGGACTGCTCACCGCGTTCGTCCTGGCCGCGTTGATCGCGCCGACGGCCACGGGCGACGTCGTGAACTCCGTCTTCACCTTCGTCGCGCGCTGGTTCGGTCCGCTGTGGCAGGCGCTGCTGCTGGCGACGTTCGGCGTCGCTCTGTGGCTGGGGTTCTCCCGGTACGGGAAGGTGCGGCTGGGCGGCTCCGGGGCGCGCCCGGAGTACGGCAGGTTCCAGTGGGTCGCGATGATCATGTCGACGCTGCTCGCCGGCGGCGGAGTCTTCTTCGCGGCCGGCGAGCCCGTACAGCACTACATCGAGACCCCTCCCTATTACGAGGGCGTCGAGAGCGGGACCCGGCAGGCGGCCGACGCCGCGCTCTCCCAGAGCTTCGCGCACTGGGGCTTTCTCGCCTGGGCCGTCCTCGGGACCCTCGCCTCGATCGTGATGATCCGGGGCCAGGAGCGCGGCATGCCGCTGCGCCCGAGGACGCTGCTGTACCCGTTGCTCGGTGAGCGCGTCCGGCACTCCCGGCTGGGCGCCGCCGTCGACATCGTCTGCGTCATCGCCGTGGTGGCCGGAACCGTCGGGCCGATCGGTTTCCTCGGGCTCCAGGTCTCCTACGGCCTGTCCGAGGTGTTCGGCATCTCCGGTGGCTACCCCGTACAGCTCGGCGTCATCGTCCTGCTGACCGTCGTCGCCGTCGTGTCCGTCGCCAGCGGCATCGACCGCGGCATCCAGTTCTTCAGCAGGGCCAACATCTGGCTCGCCGCCGCCCTGGTGGCCGTCTTCCTCGTGCTGGGCTCCCTCGGCTTCGTGCTCGACTCCTTCCTCGGCGGACTCGGCCGGTACGCGAAGGACTTCGTGCCGCTGGCCCTCAACCGGGGCGACCACGCGTGGCTCGGTTCCTGGACGGTCTTCTTCTTCGGCTGGTTCCTCGGTTACGGACCGCTGATGTCGATCTTCGTGGCACGCATCTCCAAGGGCCGTACGGTGCGCGACCTCGTCATCTCCACCGCGGTCATCCCGCCGCTGGCCACCATGTTCTGGTTCACCGTCTTCGGGGGCACCGGCATCTTCCTCGAACAGCAAAGTCCCGGAAGCGTCTCGGGCCCGCTCAAGGCCGTCGGCATGGACGCCGCGGTCATCTCCATGGCCGAGCAGCTTCCGATGGGGGCCGTCGTCGCGGTGGCGCTGCTCCTGCTGACCGTGACGTTCGTGGTGACCACCACCGACTCGATGTCGTACAGCATCGCCGCGGCCGGGACGGAGACCGGTGAACCCACCCGTGCGGCACGCGTCTTCTGGGCCCTGCTCATGGGCGCCGCGGCGGCCGTGCTCATCCTCGTCGGTGACGGCGGTATCACCGCACTGCAGTCCTTCATCGTCGTCACGGCCGTGCCCGTCGGCTTCATCATGCTCCCGACGCTGTGGACCGCTCCACTCGTGGCCAAGGACATGGCCATCGAACAAGGTCTCGTCCCCGCTGGACCGGCAGTTGCCGCCCCGGAGTCCGAGCAGCCCTCGGCACCAGGACCACGCGAACAGCAGACCTGACGGCGAGAGCTGTGTGCCCGCGCCGGAGAGGCCCGGCTAGTTCTTCACGGGCCGGGCTTCGTCGGCAGCGTACGCACTCCCACGTACGGCAGCTTCCCGCGGTTATGTGGATGCCGGACGACCGGGTGGTGGACCCACACCGGCGTATCTCACGTGACTGACGACGGCCGAGGGCGGCATTCCCCGGCGCCGGGGAATGCCGCCCTCTCGTTGTGCGTGAACCGTCAGCTAAGACTTTTCTGCCCGACGAAGCACCGAGCCGCCCGCGAAGCGTGCCGAGGCACCCAGTTCCTCCTCGATGCGGATCAGCTGGTTGTACTTGGCCGTACGGTCGGAGCGGGAGAGCGAGCCGGTCTTGATCTGGCCGCAGCCGGTCGCCACCGCCAGATCCGCGATGGTGGTGTCCTCCGTCTCGCCCGAGCGGTGCGACATGACAGCCGTCCAGCCCGCCTGGTGGGCGGTCGCCACCGCGGCCAGCGCCTCGGTCAGGGTGCCGATCTGGTTGACCTTGACCAGGACCGAGTTGCCGACGCCGGTGCGGATGCCCTCGCGCAGCAGCGTCTCGTTGGTGCAGAACACATCGTCGCCGGTGAGCTGGCAGCGGTCGCCGACGCGGGCGGTCAGCTCGCGCCAGCCGTCCAGGTCGTTCTCCGCCATCGGGTCCTCGATGGAGACGACCGGGTAGGCGTCGATGAGCTTGGCCAGGTGGTCGGCGTGCTCGGAGGGGGTGCGGCGCACTCCCTCGCCCGCGTAGTCGTACATCCCGTCGCGGAAGAACTCCGACGACGCCGGGTCCATGATCAGGCCGATGTCCGTGCCGGGGCGGTAGCCGGTGCGCTCGATGGCGGCCATCACGAAGTCGAGCGCCTCCTCGGCGGTACGCAGCGCGGGTGCGAAGCCGCCCTCGTCGCCGACGCCCGTGGAGTGCCCGGCGGCCAGCAGATCGCGGCGCAGGGTGTGGAAGACCTCGCTGCCCATGCGGACGGCTTCGGCGAAGGTGTCCGCGCCCACGGGCGCGATCATGAACTCCTGGAAATCCAGTGGATTGTCGGCGTGGGCGCCGCCGTTGACGATGTTCATCATCGGCAGCGGCAGGAGGTGGGCGTCGGGGCCGCCGAGGTAGCGGTAGAGGGGCTGGCGGTGGGCCGCCGCGGTGGCCTTGGCGGCGGCGAGGGAGACGCCGAGGATCGCGTTGGCGCCGAGCCGGGACTTCGTGGCGGTGCCGTCGAGGGCGATCAGCGCGGCGTCGAGACCGGCCTGGTCCACCGCGTCCCGGCCGCGCACGGACGCCGCGATCTCCCCGTTGACGTGGGCCACCGCGCGGTCGACGCCCTTGCCGTGCCAGCGCGCGGAGTCCCCGTCGCGCAGTTCCACGGCCTCCCGGGCGCCGGTGGAGGCACCGGAGGGGACCGCCGCGCGCCCCAGGGATCCGTCCGCCAGGACGACATCGACCTCGACCGTGGGGTTGCCCCGGCTGTCGATGATCCGGCGGGCGGTGACGGTCTCGATGGTGGCGTCGACGGTTCCGACTGCCTGTGCGGACATGGGGGAGGTCCTTCCCGTTGTCGTATGCCGTGGCCCCGGCTGCGACAACGCTGGCGCTGAGCCCGACAACCAAACCGTACAGCATTGCTGCACAGTTTCGCTGCTCAGTTTTGCTGCTCAGCTTGGCTGAGCAGTTCAGCTGCATAGATCAGCGGAACAGCATCGCCGCGGAGGGCAGACGCGCAGGTCAGATGCGCGGCTCGGCCGGCGTACGGGGTAAAGTGCCCTATGCCCAACCCGGAAGCCGCCGCCATCGCCGCCGAACTGCGCACCGCGATGAGCAAGCTCACCCGACGCGTCAAACACGAGGACCGCATCCCCCTGGGCCAGGTCGCCGTGCTCGGCGCGCTCGACCGCGACGGCGCCATGACCACCAGCGACCTCGCCGCCGATCAGCGCGTACGCCCGCAGTCGATGGCCCGGGCGGTGGGACTGCTCATGGAACAGAACCTGATCACGCGCCGGGCGCACCCCACGGACGGCCGCAAGTCGCTGGTCGAGCTGTCGGACGCGGGCCGGGCCGCGCTCGAAGCGGAGCGGGGCCGCAGGGTCGGCTGGCTCGCCCAGGCCATCGAGGCCGAGCTGACGGATGAGGAGCGGGCGCTGCTGGCACGGAGCGCGGCCCTGCTGGAGCGGCTCGCAGCACGCTAGGGCTTCGGCTGACAACGTTCGTTCGATCACCGGTCACCGGTCGCCGGTCACCGGTCCTGGCCCGTGCTCCCGGGCTCTCGGCTTCGTTCGCATGGAAAGGCCCCCTTCGCCACACCGGCCGGAGGTCCGGGTACGTCCTGTCCCTACGAGGACTTCCGGCCGGCTCGCCGAGAGCGGGCTCCCGCGCGTCCCGATCCCGGCCGAGGGGGCCCGGGACGCGCGGGATGATCAGCCTCCTGCCGCGGCTCCGGCGGCGATGACCTCGCGGTTGACGGCGCGGACGCGGGCGGGGTCGACCTTGAGCTTGCGGCGGTCGTACGTCCAGAAGCCGTTGAGTTCGTTCTCCAGGTCGGAGACCTGCGTGTAGACCGAGCCGGACAGTTGCCCACCCGCCTGGCGCAGGTAGAACTTGCGGGTGTTGTCGACGTACTTGCGGGTCAGCGCCTCCGTGTCGGCCACCCCGCTGTAGATCACGGTGGGGGCGCCGGGCCACATGTGGCCAGGGGTGCGCAGGGTGAAGCCGCCGTGTTCGCCGTCCATGGCGGCACGGCGGTCGTCGGGTGCGGGCGGGTCCTCGTTGTTGTAGTCGTGGTGATCGATGATCTCGCCCTTGCCCGAGTCACCCTTGGAGTTGCAGCAGTTGACGCCGCTGTGCGCGTTGACGACACGCGAGGGGTCGGCGGCCTTGACGGACTCGGCGAGGCGGCCGGTGGCGGCGCGGTCCCACTCGCCCCAGCCCTCGTTGAAGACGACGTAGCCGCCGACGGCCGGGGAGTTGTGCGTCAGGTCCATCATCTCCCTGGCCTGGTCGGTGAACGCCCGCTGCCCCTGCTCGCCGGTGATGTCGCCGGAGACGAAGTCCTGCCACACCAGCAGTCCGAGCCGGTCCGCGTGGTAGTACCAGCGGGGCGACTCGACCTTGATGTGCTTGCGTACCGCGTTGAAGCCGAGCCGCTTCTGCCCCTCCAGGTCGAAGCGCAGCGCGTCGTCGCTGGGCTGGGTGTAGAGGCCGTCCGGCCAGAAGCCCTGGTCCAGCATGGCGAGCGAGAAGAAGGGCTTGCCGTTCAGTACGAGCTTGGGGTGGCCGCCGACCTTCTGTACGCCGAGGGAGCGCATCCCGAAGTAGCTCTTGACGACGTCCTTCGGCCCGCCGTCGCGCAGGGTGACTTCGAGGTCGTAGAGGTAGGGGTCGTCGGGCGACCACAGGTGCTGGTTCCGCACCTTCAGGTCGAGGTTCGTGTTGGCGGCTCCGGTGATCCTGCCGACCTCCTTGCCCTTCTTGTCCCGCGCCACGGCCGTGACCTTCGCCCGCGCGGAGGCGTTGCGGGATTCCGCCTTCACCTTGAGGGTGCTGCTGCCGATGTCGGGGGTGCTGACGATCCTGTCGACGGCCGTCCTGGCGACGGGTTCCATCCAGACGGTCTGCCAGATACCGGAGGACTGGGTGTAGAAGATGCCCCCGGGGCGCGACGTCTGCTTGCCCTTCGGCTGGTCGGCGCCGGCGGTGTCGGTGACCCCGACGATGATCTCCTGCTTGCCGCCCCTCTTCAGCGCGTCGGTGACGTCGGCACTGAAGCCGGTGTAGCCGCCGGTGTGCCGGGCCACCTGCTTGCCGTTGACCCACACCCGGGCCTCGTAGTCGACGGCGCCGAAGTTGAGCTTGACTCGCTGTGTGTTGCCGACGTGCCAGCTCCCGGGGACGGTGACGAGCTTGCGGTAGAACATGTGGTCCTCGTGCCGCTCGATCCCGGAGAGCTGCGACTCGACGGGGAACGGCACCGTGATCTTCTCGGCGAGCTTCTTGCCGAACGGGGGCTGTTCGTCCTTACGGGCACCGGCGAATTCCCATGGGCCGTTGAGGTTGCGCCACTTCGCCCGCTTCTCCTGTGGGCGGGGGTATTCGGGCAGCGGGTTGTCCGGGTCGACCTTGTCGCCCCACGTGGTGGTCAGCCGGTGGGTGGAGAGGTTCCCGGCAGAGCGGATCACCATCGGCACCTGCTTGCCGCCGCTGGTCAGCCCGCCCTTGCCGTCGTAGACGAAGCGCACCCGCTGGCCCTTCTGTACGGGCCCGGCCGGCGTGAGGACCACGGAGCGCGGGTCGTCCTCGTCCCTGACGACCGACGCCACGGGCATGTCCGTGGCGTCGACGTCCAGCGTCAGATGGTCCTTGACCGCCTCGGTCACACCGGCCTCGTCCTCGAACGTCGCCCGCAGCCGGCGCCCGTCGGTGCCGACCGTGAGGTCCACCGGGTACGGCTCGAAGCCGTCCGGCGGGGTGAAGGCCGACTCGGGGACCGGCTGCCTCTTGACGTCCGGGCTCTGCCAGCTCAGCACCATGTTGGAACCGCCGCTGTCCTGGAACATCTCGTACCGGAAGTCGTACTGCCGGCCGGCGGTGAGTTCGAGGGGTTCGCTCTTGACCTCGACGTCCCAATCGGGCACCCAGTGATCGATGACCGGCTTGCCGTCGATGAAGAACCGGAAGCCGTTGTCGCCCTTGGCGAAGAAGGTGAACTTCCCGCTCCCGGGAACCTCGATCTTGCCGCTCCATCGCGCCGTGGTGTGCTCGGTGCGGCCCGTGGTGATCCGGAAGGTGGAGCTCAGGTCGGGGAAGTCGACGGCCGGCTCCAGGGTTGTTCCGCCGAGTTCGGCGAAGTCGCGGGCCCCGGGCTTGGACATCCGGAAGTACTCGCCTTTGAGACCGTGTCCGCCTGCGTGCAGGGCCTTTGCCGCGCTGCCGGCGGCCTGACCCGCCGCCTGCGCGGGGAGCGCGAGGCTGCTGACGGGCAGCGACGCGGCGAGGGCGAACAGAAAGGCACAGAGCAGCATTTGGGGGTACGAGCGCCGGGGTCTCGCGCGGTATCTCCGGTGCAAGACGCCTCTGGCGCGCAGGCTCAGGCGATACGAAGAAGGAAACATAGTCAAACAGTTAGGCACAGTGAGCACCGTAAAACAACAGTTCTGCACGGGAATTGGCCGGCGGACGGCGCTGTTCCGCCCCGACCGGTCGAGGGGCGCGGCACGGCAGGCGCATCACCACGTAGAACACATCGCACTGCGGATGTGCGCGGTAGGCGCGCACGGCGGGCGCCCTCGGCAGATGCACTGGAGGGGCGGGACGCCACGGCATCCCGCCCCTCCAGCACCTCCGGCGCATTCCGCCCCTGATCAGGGAATGGGCGGCCGGGTCGGCGCCGGGCAGGTCGGCTCGTACTCCTCGATCAGCCGCAGGGTGTCACCCAGCCCCCGGACGAGCAGCGAACAGACCGTGCCCCGGCCCAGTTCCCGCCGCGCGATCCATTCGAGGGTGACGCCCTCGACACTGGAGAGCCAGCCGACCAGCGCCGTACGGGCCAGCGCGGGTATCTCCGCGCGGCCCCAGGCGGCGTGCGCGATGGTGCCGATCAGCTGCTCGCGGACCGCCTCGCGGATGGCGAGCACTTGCGCGTCGAAGCCGACGCCGCCGGTGACGATGGCACGGTAGGCCGCCTGGTGGTGCTCCGCGTACCGCAGATAGCCGTCGATCGTGTGCTGGACCCGCTCCATGGGCGGCAGGTCGTGGGTGCTGGAGGCGCGCTGGACCAGTTCGGCGACCGCGTCCTCGATGATCGCAAGGTAGTAGCCGCGCTTGTTCTTGAAGTAGTAGTAGATCAGCCCCTTCGCGACACCGGCCTGGCGGGCGATGTCGTCCATGGACAGGGCGTCGTAGGAGGTGTCGGCGAACAGCTTCCTTCCGACGGCGATCAGTTCGGCACGCCGCGCCTGCGAGCGCTCGGTGGCGCGGGCGGTCCGCGGGGCACCTGGTCCGCGCTGTTGACTATTATTCAATTCGAGCCCTAGTCTCCAACTGCCACGGGTTTTCCGCAGTATGGCAGAGGTACGCCACCTGCGGCTTCGTCCCGTAGCCGCTCCACACAGGCACTTCCCTCGCGCGCTCGCACGTGTCCACGGCTGCGCTCGCAGCCGGTCCATCGCTGCCCCGGGGAGGAAGCAGTGAGCAAGAACAAGCGGCCGTTGCCTCAGGGACGCACTTCCTGGAGAAAGACCGCGGTGACGGCGATCCCCGCGGTGCTCGCCGTCGGCGCGATGGCCTCGGTGATGGCCGAGGGCGCGCTGGCCGCCTCCTTCGCCGTCTCGGGCACCAACTTCCAGGTCTCGTCCGGCAAGCTGACCAGCCAGGGCCTGGCCTCGTACGTGCACACCGACCGCGACGCGGGCGGCACGGGGCACCCGGTGGCCCTGCTCGGCCTGGGCAAGGCCGTCCTGAGCGACATCTGCCAGGCGGCCGAGGTCAAGACGCCCGTCGGCACGGTGGTGTTCAAGCTGACCGCGGGCGGCGACGCCGGCCAGGTCACCGCCGACAACCTCGTCATCGACGGCGAGGACCTGGTGGGTGACGCGCGGTTCGGTACGGCGCAGATCGGGCGGGACGCCTCCACCCTCGACCAGGTGCCCGGAGTCCAGGGCGAGAAGGGCAAGTTCGGGCTCCAGGCCGGGAACATCGAGGTCGCCGGAGTCCGGTCGCACGCCTGGTCCGCCACCGGCGGCAACTTCCGCCTCAAGGGCCTGCGGCTCGATGTGAGCCTGGGCGGCAAGAAGTGCTTCTGAGCAGCCGGCGCCCGATCGCCCGGCGCCGGCCCGTGCGGCGCCCGGCCGTCCGGCCACCGGCCGTCCGGCTCCCCTGGCCCGAGCGGCGCGCGGCGTTCCGCGGCTGGCGGCGGACCCGGCCGTTCTGGGCCGGGCTGCTGCTGGTCCTGGGCGGCGCGGAGCTGCTGCTCGTACCGCTGTCACCGCTGACCGTACTGATCAACCTCGGCCTGGGCGGGCTGGCCGCGATCGGCATCGGTCTGGCCCTGATCGTGGCCGGGCTGTTCCTGTGGCTGCGCCCGGCCGCCCACCACTATGTGAGCCTGCACGCGCTGATCCTATCCGTGCTGTCCTTCGCGGCGACCAACCTGGGCGGATTCCTGGTGGGGATGGGGCTGGGCATCGCGGGCAGCGCGATGGGGTTCGGGTGGACGGTGGTGGAGGAGGAGGGTGGTCGTACGGGGCGCGCCTCGGCCGATCCCGAGTCCGATGCCAAGCCTGATTCCGACAACAGCACGCCCGGCCCCCGAACCCGATCCCTCGCCGTAGCACTGCCGGTCGCCCTCATCACGGTCATCGGCACCCCGGCCCCACCCGCGCGTGCGGCGGCCGGCATCCCAGCGCCGCCCACCCCGCCCACCGTGACCACCACGATGTTCGCACCGAAGGGCTTCACGCTCGCCGGTGTCACCACCGTGCCCACCGTCAACGGCCCCGTCAAAGCGATGGTCCTGCACATGAAGGCCGCCTCACTCACGGACTACCGACTCATCACCCGTGACACAGGCGGCCCTCAACTGGGCCTCAAAGCCCGCACCTTGGACCTGAGCGGCAACGTAACGCTCTACCTGACCAAATTCAGCGGCTGCCTGGAAGGCATCATCTGCCTGACCTTCACCCCCGACACGCTGCCGGTGCCGCCGGTCATACCGCCGTTCGTCTTCATGACCGACGTCGACGCCGAACAGGCCCTGGTCACCTCCGACCTGATCGTCGCGGACGGGCTCACGCTGGACGCCGGGGCGGCAGCGGGGTCGGCATGATCGGGCTGCCGGCCGCGCTGTTCTGGGCGTACGGCATCGGCTCGACGTTCGCGCTCGCCGCCGCCCGGCAGTTGCAGTTCCTCGAACGCCGCGCCGCCGACCGTACCGGGCTGCCCCGGCTGCTCGCCCCACGCTTGATCAGCCGCGCCGCGAACCCGTACCTGTGTCTGACGCTCCTGTACGCCGCGGTGCTGCTGGTGCCGACCGGGCTGTTCCTGATGTGGCAGAACCCGTCCTGGTCGACGATGCACATCGCGGACGGCCACCGCGGCGTCTGGGCGGGCCTGCCCCTCCTCTACGCGGGCGGCGTCGTGACCGCCACTCTCCTCGGTTTCCTGTTCGCCCAGGCCCTGTGCCTGGTCGGCGCGGGCTACTGGGCGTACCTGAATTGCGTCGTCGGTCACTTCCTGCTCTTCGGCACCCTCGTGCACGGCTGGGACGGCCAGGGCTACCGCCGCTTCCTCAGTACGGACGGTGCCGCCCTGCGCGCCTGGCCGAAGGACAGCGTGGTCAACAACGTCCTGCGCTTCCTGACCTCCGGCACCTTCCTCGCCCTCCTGGTCCTCGGCGCCGCCGTCATCGGCGTACTGCTGCTGACCGAGATCGGCTGGCTGGCCGAGGGCTGGCTCCTGCCGGGCGGCGCACAGGACCTGAAGGTCCCGCGCTTCCTCGCCGTCGCCATCGCGGGCGCGGGACTGTACGGGCTGCCGCTGCTCGGCGCCCTCCTCGCGAGCACGCTGGTCCGCTTCCTCGGTTTCCCCGTAGGCCTGGCGGTTTTCGCCGTGGTCGCGGGCGGGCTCCTACTGCCGCGCCGCTCCCCCGTCCGGTGGCTGTACGGACTGGTGGGCCTCCCGAAGGGCCATTGGCGGGCGATGGCGGACCTGCTTCCGGAGGGCGGGGCGGCAGTGGCGCGGCCCTGACGGTACCGCCACGCCCCCACGCCACCCTCCAGCGGGCTTTACTGCCCAGCGCCGTACGAGCACCATCGGTTACGGGGGCGGGGGCAACAGGCAGTCGGCAGTCAGCAGTCGGCAGTCGGCAGTCGGCAGTCGGCAGTCGGCAGCAGCCGCAACGGAGAGGTGACGCGTGGTCAACCCTTGGCTGGCGATGGAGTCGGGAGCCGACCCCGTGGAACGCACCCGTACGGTACGGCGGGCCCACGAGGAATTTCTGGCGGGCGGGTCGGTGGCCCAACCGGTACGCCAAGTGGTGGCCGACTCGTGGCGCCGGTCGGCGTCCGCGCGCGCAACGCTCGACGGACCGGCCCCGATCGACCTCGACGAGTCCGAGCTGCGCGCCTACCGCGACGCGCACCCGCTGGCCCGCGCCATGCCCGTCTTCCGCGAGCTGCTGGGCACCATCGCCCACGACGGCGCCCACCTGCTCGCCGTCTGCGACCCGCAGGGCCGGCTGCTGTGGGTGGAAGGCCACCCCGGCGTACGGCGGCACGCGGAGCGCATGAACTTCGTCGCCGGGGCCCGCTGGGACGAACGGCACGCCGGCACCAACGCGCCGGGCACCGCGCTGGCCGCCGACCACGCCGTACAGATCTTCGCGGCCGAGCACTACAACAAGCGTGTCCAGAAGTGGACCTGCGCGGCGGCTCCCCTGCACGACCTGCGGACGGGCCGGCTGCTGGGAGCCGTGGACATCACCGGCGGCGACCACCTCGCCAGCCCGCACAGCCTGGCACTGGTCCAGGCCACCGCCCGCGCCGCGGAGGCTCACCTCGCCGCGTACCCGGAACGGACCGCACCCGCCGCCCACCTGACCGTCCTCGCCCGGGACGAAGCGGTCCTGACCACGGACGGCCGAACCCTGCGGCTCGGCCCCCGGCACAGCGAGATCTTGCTCCTGCTGGCCCGGCATCCGGAGGGCCTGACCGGCGACCGACTGGCCGCGCTTCTGTACGGAGAACGCGATGTCCGGCCGGTGACCCTGCGCGCGGAACTCTCCCGCCTGCGCCAAGTGGTCGGACCCCTGCTCGACTCACGCCCGTACCGCCTGACCAGAGCGGTGGAGACGGATCTGGACCTGGTCGAAGCGGAGCTGGCGTCCGGCAACCTGACGGCAGCGCTGCGCGACTACCGCGGCCCGCTGCTCCCCCTATCCGAAGCCCCCGGCGTCCGACGCCTGCGCTCCGTACTGGAAGACCGGCTACGGCGAGCCGTCCTCACCCACCGCGACCCGGAGGCCCTGCGCCTGTGGGCCGATACGCCCTGGGGCGAACACGACCTGGCGGTATGGGAGGCACTGGAAGCGACCACCCGACCTGAGGACAGGCGGGCATCCCGCACGGCGACACGGCTCCGTACGGCCTACGACCTTCCGTCAGCGTCCCGGTAGGTCCCACCACCAACTCCCCACCAGTCCCCCCCCACCAGTTCCGCCACCATCTCCGCCC
>NZ_JOCQ01000025.1 GCF_000720725.1 Streptomyces rimosus subsp. rimosus | reverse complement strand
CCGATGGTACTGCAGGGGGGACCCTGTGGGAGAGTAGGACGCCGCCGAACAATTTTTGTGGGAAGCCCCGCACCGTATGGTGCGGGGCTTTTCCGCGTTTTAGGGTCGGTGCCATGCGCTATGACCTGATCATCTTTGACAACGACGGCGTTCTCGTCGACAGCGAGCCGATCTCCAATACGATCCTCGCCGCTTACCTCACCGAACTCGGCCACCCGACCACATACGAGGAATCGATCCACGACTACATGGGCGCCGCGGTGCACCGGGTGTACGACCTGATCAAAGAACGGACCGGGCGATCCCTGCCCGAGGACTTCGAGACCACGCTGCACGCGCGCGTCTTCGCGGCGTTCGAGCGGGAGCTGGAGCCGGTCGCCGGCGTACCCGAGGTGCTGGGGAAGCTGGCGGCCGACGGGACCCCGTACTGCGTGGCCTCTTCCGGCAGCCACGAGCGAATCCGGGTCGGACACCGCAGAACCGGGCTCGGCCAGTGGTTCGACGACGAACGGATCTTCAGCTCGCAGGACGTCGGCAAGGGCAAGCCGGCCCCGGACCTCTTCCTCCACGCGGCACGCGAGATGGGAGTGGCGCCGGAGCGCTGCGCGGTGATCGAGGACAGCCCGCTCGGCGTCCGGGCCGCCATCGCCGCCGGTATGGACGTATACGGCTTCACCGCGATGACGCCGGCCGCCAAACTGACCGCGGCGGGCGAGGTGACCGCCCTGTTCGCCCGCATGGAGGACCTGCCGGACCTGCTCACCTGATCCTGGCCGACCGCACCCCCTGTTGCACACCCTGATTGCCCGTTCGGCCCTACCGATACGGTGACGGGCATGAGCGGCCGTGCACAGCTGATGTGGGACGAGGCAGTAACGGGCTACGACTTCGGGCCCGGGCACCCGATGGACCCGGTCCGGCTCGCGCTGACCATGCGGTTGGTGGAGGCGTACGGACTCGACCGGGGGCCCGACGCGGTACGGGTGGTGGCCGCCAGGGCCGCCGGGATCTCCACGCTGCGGCTCGTGCACCGCGAGGACTACATCGACGCCGTACGGCAGGCTTCGGCCGACCCGAAGGCCGCCGACCCGGCGTACGGCATCGGTACTGAGGACGATCCGGCGTTCGCCGGGATGCACGAGGCATCGGCGCTGATCGCTGGGCAGTCGGTGGGCGCTGCGGAGGCGGTGTGGCGGGGCGAGGCCCTGCACGCGGTGAACTTCGCGGGCGGCCTGCACCACGCGATGCCGGGCGGCGCCGCGGGCTTCTGCATCTACAACGACGCGGCGCTCGCCGTCGCGCGCCTGCTGGAGCTCGGGGCCGAGCGCGTCGCGTACGTGGACGTGGACGTGCACCACGGGGACGGCGTCCAGGCGGCCTTCTGGGACGACCCGCGGGTCCTGACGATCTCGCTGCACGAACACCCCAGGACGCTGTTCCCGCAGACCGGTTGGCCCGAGGAGACCGGCGGCACGGCGGCCGAGGGCAGCGCGGTGAACGTGGCGCTGCCCGCCGGCACCGGCGACGAGGGCTGGCTGCGCGCCTTCCACGCGGTGGTGCCGGAGCTGCTGACCGCGTTCCGGCCCGACGTCCTGGTGACGCAGCACGGCGCGGACACCCACTTCGAGGACCCGCTCGCCCACCTGGCGGTCAGCCTGGACGCACAGCGTGCGGTGGCGGCCGCCTGCCACGACCTGGCGCACGAGACCGCCGGGGGGCGCTGGGTCGCGCTGGGCGGCGGCGGTTACGCGGTGGTGGACGTCGTACCGCGCAGTTGGACGCACCTGGTGGCGATCGCGGCGGGACGGCCGATCGAGCCCACGGCCCCGGTGCCGGAGGAGTGGCGGCACGAGGTCTACCGGCGTACCCGGCAGGGGGCGCCGCCGCGGATGACGGACGGGCGCGGCGCCGGCTGGCGCGACTTCCACGGTGAGGGGTACGACCCGGCCGACCGCTTGGACCAGGCGGTACTGGCGACGCGGCGCGCGGTGTTCCCCGCGCACGGGCTGCTGCCTTAGGAGCGAACGGGGCCCCGGGAGAACGGGCCCCCGGGAGAACAGCCCCCGCCCAGGTGATCGGGACCCTCGGACGAACGGGGTGCCCGGGCGAGATTCGACTCCCGCGCACGGCCTGCCGCCATAAAGGCGGATGGACCCCACGGGGCGTCACTTCGGGACGATGCGCCCGGAAGTGTGACTACTGGGCGGTTCGGGCATGGGACGGGAGCCGGGGCGCCAGCATGGGCACCTGTGTGGGAATCCGGTACGGACGCGGACGCGGCGGCGGATGCCGACGCGCTGAAGGCGTATGTGGTCAGGGTGCGGCTCGCGGGGACGATCGCGACATCCCGGGAGAAGAGCCTGACGCGCTACCGCCTCTTCGCGGCCGGCGATCCGCGCGCGCTGATCGGTCTGGAGCCCGCGGATGACTGGTCCGTGAGTGAAGTGCTTCGAGTGATGGCTGAGCAGTGTGGAGTTTCGGCCGATCCCAGGCATACTTCCGGCCTCGATTCGATCGATCCGGACTGTACGCTCGCGGGACTGGATGCCTTCGCGGACCGGCTCGGCGCGGCGGCCGCCCGGCACGCTGCGGTACTGATCGGAACGGGCCACCCGCACCGGCTGCTGGGCTTCTACGGCGGGTTGGCAGACGCCCTGTCGGCGGCGGGATGCACCGTTCTCACCCCGGCGTATGGCCGCTGTGTCGACATAGCGACCCGATTCGGGGTACGCACGTACAACCTTGACTACGTACGGGGAGTCGCGCTGATGCGCGAACCGGGCGTGCGGCGCGGACCCGGTGAGCCGGGCGTGCACACCCACTCCCCCCTCCCGGTTCGTACCGCCCTCGACGCCGCCGCAGACGCCGGCGGGCCGCTTCCCGAGCTGGTGATCGGTGACCACGGATGGGTCTGCGGAGCAGGTCAGCTGGGCTTTGAGGCCATCGGACTGGCGGATACGGACGATCCCGCGCTGTTCGTCGGACAGGCGGAGGGGCGGGTGTCCGCCGTAGTTCCGCTTGATGACGCTGTGCGGTCTGATTACTACCGACCGCTTACTCGCTATGTACTCAATCGAGCGTGTCTGTCACAGTAGGCGGCCGATCGCTGCTCCTCTTCCCCACTCGCATCACCCGCCCCTAACCTGGGGAGTGAGCGCACAGCGACGGGGAGTCACCGGAGGGGAAGCCGGTGCCCGTCATGTGCGGAAGGTTCAGGTGTGTCATGGCTGCAGACCAAAGGCCTCTGAATGAGGTCGTGTTCCTGACCGTGGCGGAAGTCGCCACGGTGATGCGAGTGTCGAAGATGACCGTGTACCGCTTGGTGCACAGCGGTCATCTGCCCGCGATCCGAGTGGGGAGGTCGTTCCGGGTCCCGGAGCAAGCGGTCCACGACTACCTCCGTGAGTCCTACGTGGGGGTGGAATCGGCCTGAGGGGCTCAAGAGGACCCTCGGATTACGCCGTAGGCTCGACGCCGGGTAGGCTGGCCCGATGTAGGTAGTGTGGGCTCGGACGCCCCGCACCGAGTGATACGAAGTGAGCGAGGGTAGTCGTGGGCTCTGTTATCAAGAAGCGGCGCAAGCGGATGGCCAAGAAGAAGCACCGCAAGCTGCTCAAGCGCACCCGTGTTCAGCGTCGCAACAAGAAGTAAGCGCCGCTGATCGCGATATCGCAGCCTCTCACCGCACCACGCGGTGGGGGGCTGCGGTGCGTTTCGGGGGCGGCTTTGCGGTGCACTCGGTGGGGCGCGGCGGCGGGCGGCCGGTGAAATCCCCGCGGCGTGTGCGGCGGGGCCCGGTTTGCCGGCCGCCGTACGGATAGCCGTACGGCATTACGGGCCGCCCGACGGGACGTCCTCAGGGGCGCGGCGCGCCCGTCCGGATAAAGCGCGACGCGTGCGGGCGCAAGGGCCCGGCCGGGGCGGAAAACCGGCCGACGGGAAGGGCAAAGCTCGGGCCAAGGCTTGAAATGTAGCCAGCGGCAACCCGCGGTCATCACAGCGCAACAACGACCCGATAGCGTGGCGTCACAGCTCGGCTCACGCGAGGGACAAAGGGCGGGAAGGAAGGGCTGATCTTGGGAAAGGTCGTGCTCGTCACCGGAGTCGCACGGCAGCTGGGGGGCCGGTTCGTACGACGCATTCAGCGCGACCCCGACGTCGACCGGGTGATCGGAGTGGACGCCGTAGCGCCCGAGCACCATTTGGGCGGGGCGGATTTCCTCAAGGCCGACATCAGGCATCCGGCCATTGCCAGAGTGCTGGCCGAGACCAATGTGGACACTGTGGTTCACATGGACATCAACGGCACGCCGCTCGGCGGGCGGGGCGGCCGCGGCAGCCGGGCGACGGTCAAGGAGACCAATGTCATCGGCACCATGCAGCTGCTCGGTGCCTGCCAGAAGGCACCGCACGTCAAGCGGCTGGTGGTGAAGTCCAGCAGCAGTGTGTACGGCTCCGCGCCCCGCGACCCGGCCGTCTTCACCGAGACCACGCCGCCGAAGTCGCTGCCCAGCGGCGGCTTCGCCAAGGACGCCGTCGAGGTCGAGGGCTATGTACGCGGCTTCGCCCGGCGCCGCCCGGACGTCGCGGTGTGCGTGCTGCGCTTCGCCAACGTCCTCGGGGCGTGCGCCGACTCGCCGCTCGCCGAGTACTTCTCGCTGCCGGTGCTCCCCACCGTCCTCGGATACGACCCGCGACTGCAGTTCGTCCACGAGGACGACGCCATCGAGGCGCTGTGCATGGCCTCCGGCAAGCCCCGCCGCGGCACGCTCAACAGCGGCACCTTCAACATCGCGGGGGACGGCGCGCTGCTGCTCTCCCAGTGCTCCCGGCGGCTGGGCCGCCCCACGCTGCCGCTGTTCCTGCCGACCGTCACCTGGGCCGGCACCGCGCTGCGCTCCCTCGGCATCTCCGACTTCTCGCCGGAGCAGATCCGGATGCTCACCCACGGCCGGGTCGTCCAGACGACCCAGATGCGCGAGACACTGGGGTTTCACCCGAAATACACGACGGCGGAGACCTTCGCGGAATTCGCCCGCAGCCGCGGGCCCGGGCTGCTGCCGCCCGAGGTCCTCGCCCGTACCGTCGACCGGCTCGCCGCCGTGCTGCCCGCACGCAGCGGCCCGACCCTGTGAGGAGTTCACCCACGATGGCGGACGCCAAGGTCATTCCCTTCGGCGAGGAGCCCCGGTCGCGCAGAAAGGTCAAGCGGCCGGGCCGCGGAGGCCGCCGTACGGCGCTGGCGCCCGTACCGGAACCGCGGCGGCAGGAAGCGCCGGAGCAGCCGTCCGGGGCGGCGGGGGCGTCCCTGGAGCAGCGCATCGCCGGGGGCCTGCGCTTCCTGCGCCGACGGCTCACCGGCGAGTACGAGGTCGACGACTTCGGGTACGACGAGGAGCTCACCGACCAGGTCCTGATGTCGGTGCTGCGGCCGCTGTACGAGAAGTACTTCCGGGTCGAGGTGAAGGGGATCGAGAACATCCCGGCCGACGGCGGCGCGCTGATCGTCGCCAACCACTCCGGGACGCTGCCGCTGGACGGGCTGATGCTCCAGGTCGCGGTGCACGACCACCACCCGGCCGGCCGGCACCTGCGGCTGCTCGCGGCCGACCTGGTCTTCGTCCTGCCGGTGATCAACGAGCTGGCGCGCAAGGCCGGGCACACGCTCGCCTGCGCGGAGGACGCGCAGCGGCTGCTGGAGCGCGGCGAGGTCGTCGGGGTGATGCCGGAGGGCTTCAAGGGCATCGGCAAGCCGTTTGCGGACCGCTACAAGCTCCAGCGGTTCGGGCGCGGCGGGTTCGTGTCCACCGCGCTGCGGGCCGGGGTGCCGATCGTGCCGTGCTCGATCGTGGGCGCCGAGGAGATCTACCCGAAGATCGGCGACGCCAAGACGCTGGCACGGGTGCTGGGCTTCCCGTACTTCCCGCTGACCCCCACCTTTCCGTGGTTCGGGCCGCTGGGGCTGGTGCCGCTGCCGACGAAGTGGACGATCCAGTTCGGGGAGCCGATCCCGACGGACGGCTACCCGGCGGAGGCCGCGGACGACCCGATGCTGATGTTCAACCTGACGGACCAGGTGCGCGAAACGATCCAGCACACGCTCTACAAGCTGCTGGTGCAGCGGCGGTCGGTGTTCTTCTAGAGGGTTCTTCCCAAGGTCCACGGCCCGGGGACCGCCCGTGCGACGCGCGACGCCCCGGAGCCGTGCGTCCGGCTCCGGGGCGTCGCGGGCGGGTCAGCCCAGCGGGTTCTTGCCGTCCAGGCCGATGTCCGGCAGCAGGCCGGGGAGCAGCGGCGGGATCGTGACGTCGGGCTCGTGCGGCGTCTCCTTGCCGGCGCCCTTGCCGTCCGGGGCGGGGGTGCCGGTGTCGGCGGGCGGGTCGAGCAGGCCGCCCGTGCTGCCGCCGAGCAGTCCGTCGTCCTTGCGGGACGGGGAGGAGGACGGCCGGTGCCGTGGCGCCTGGGAGCCGTCGGCCCGACCGGACGAGGAGGCGCTCTCCCCGGACGGGGACGGGCGGTCCGTACGGCCCTGGGAGGCGTCGCCCCGCGCGGGGGCCTCGGGGGCGCTCTCGCGGTGGCTCTCGCCGCCCGGATGCTTGGGCAGCAGCGAGCGCAGCGGTCCGACCTCTTCGTCTATGGCGTCGAAGACCGAGCTGACCTCGTCGCGCACGTCCATCAGCTGGGCCGGGAGGCGATCGCGCAGCCGACTCCAGCTGTCGCGGTGCGACCTGGTGAAGGAGTTGAGCGTCTGGATAGGGCCGAGGGAGCCGTCGCGCTCGTATGCCTCGTGAAGCAGGCGGTGGCCCTCGCCGGCGTCCTGGGTGACGCCCGAGAGGGCCTTGCGGACCTCGGCCAGGGCCTCGTGGTCGAGTTCGCCGATGCGGTCGCGCTCCAGGAGGCGGTGGGCCTCGAACATGCGGGTGGAGGCCTGGTCGAGGAAGAGGCGGCCGCGCTCGGACTCGTCGTCCGCCATGTCCAGCTTCAGGTCCTCCATGCCGCGCTTGAGGCCGTAGAGGGTGTCACCCGGGAGGGCGTCGGTACTGGCGGCGGCGACGCCGCTGAAGGCGCCCGCTGCGACGCCCACCGTCAGGCCGCCCGCCGCGAGCCCCTTGGACAGCCGGGAGCGCGGGCGCAGCCGGCCCAGGGATTTGGCGGCGCGGTGCGCGCCGCGGGTGCCGCGCGGCTGGGGCACCCGGCCGTCGTCCTCGGCGAAGGCCGCCTCCATGGCCGCGATGAGCTGGGCCCGGTGGACGGTCTTGACCTCGGGGTCCAACTCGGGCCTGGGGAGTTCGCCGAGGGTGTCGGCGACCGCCAACAGCCTTGCTTCCCCGCACGCTTGCGCCGGTGTGCCGGCCTCGTCCTCGGCCGCCTCGCCCGGGAGGACCTGCTCCTCCAGGGCTTGGGCGAAGGCGTTGGCCCGCCGGTGCACCGATACGTTCGCGATCACGGGCGGCACCTCCTCTCGTCATCCCGCTCGACTCCCCGGACTGGGCTTGACTATCCAGACTGGCCGGAAGGTTGCACGACAGGCTCGCGTCCACCCGATCGAGTGAGAGGGCGCGGGCATGGCGTGCACCGCAGGGAGTCTGCATTCCGCACAACGAGCGCCGCGGCACTTGGGTTACGCACTCACGATGATCTGACCGAACGGTCACGAACGATCACCGGCAGTCAGAATCGCGGCGACCGGCGCCGGGCGTGTCAGCGGGCGGGGCGGGGCTGCGGGTGAAGTCCGGGCGTCAACACCGATCCAGGAGATTCAGGCGATCGGGGCGGCGCTCCACGCGTTAGTCCTGGCGTGGGACGGAGCGGACGGCCCGGGACGACGAGGCAGGCGAAGAAGCAGGTGGGATCGGGTACGGGGAGACGGAAGCAGGATGCCGCGGGTGGTGTGTACGGCGGCCCGGGGCGGCGTTACGGCGGTCAGCGGGCGTCGTCCGGGAGCAGCCGCGCCAGGGTTCGTACGGCGCGGTACTGGAGCGTCTTGATCGCGCCCTCGTTCTTCCCCATGACGCGCGCGGTCTCGGCGACCGACAGGCCCTGGAGGAAGCGCAGCGTCACGCACTCCTGCTGCTGCGGGTTGAGTTTGCGGACCGCCTCCAGCAGCGCCGCGTTGGACAGCGATTCCAGGACCGAGTCCTCGGGGCTGCGTTCGACCTCGTTGGCGTCGAGCATCTCACCGGTGGTCACCTCCAGGCGGAAGCGCGACGACTTGAAGTGGTCGGCGACCAGGTTGCGGGCGATGGTGACCAGCCAGGCGCCGAAGTCGCGGCCCTGCCAGGTGAAGGTGCCGATACGGCGCAGGGCGCGCAGGAACGTCTCGCTGGTCAGGTCCTCGGCCGTGGCCCGGCCGCCCACCCGGTAGTAGATGTAGCGGTAGACCGTGTCGGCGTACTGGTCGTAGAGCCGGCCGAAGGCCTCGGCCTCACCGGCCTGGGCGCGCTCGACGAGGTCCATCATGCGACGGCTGTCGCTGTCGGCGGGGCGCCGGGCGGTGGGCGTGCCGGCACCGCGGCGGGTTCTGCCGCCGGTCTTGCTGACCGTGGTGGTGCTTCCGTCGGCCAGGGTGTAGCAGGGACCGGCGGGGGCGGCTGTGGCGAATGCGGGGACGGCGATCGCGGTGGGGACAAAACTGCGCAGGTGGTCGACGAGCGTCGTACGCAGCGTAGCCAGGCCCGAGGCGTCAACCCCGACGTGTGGGTACACGGGACTCCCAGAGGCAGAGCTTCCATCACGTGCAGTGCGGGACCGTTCACCCGTCGTAGGGACGCGTGGGTACCGGTTTGCGTCTGAGGAGAATAACGCTTCGTACAGGCAGCGCTACACCCAGTTGCTCAAATCATCGATTACTTCTGGTCCGTTACGAGTTCATGCCCGATCAAGTATCGATTCCTGAGCAGATATTGATCAGAAAGGAACGTGATCTGCCTGGTTGCGGGGCGTCTTGTGGCGGACCGGTGGCATGGGGACTGCCGGGGAGGGGGCGGGGGTATGCAACGGGATTGGCGCAGGGCAAATCGCTGCGCTTCGCTTGGGTCGGGGTCTGGCCCGCGCTTCGCGCGGAGTGCGCGGCTGCCTGCGGGGATGGCCCCCTACACGCCCCCTCCGGCCGGTTGGGCGAGTGCGGGCCGGTGGGGGAGGTTAAAAGAAGCCTGGTGCGCGCCCACCATGTGGTGACGCTCGCGCACGTGTAGGCGCAGGCCGGGAGAGTCTCCGCGTCATGCGTAAGCCGCCCCCGGTGTTTTTGAGGACCGCAGCCACGGCGGCGGGAAAGTCGCCCGACGGCCGGGCTCGGGGACATACAGGGGTCTCCCCGCAGGCGACCGAGGCCCCGGATGCGAATGACCATAAGGTCGCGTCCCCGGCAACGAGGAGTGACCCCTGTGTGGCCCCGAGCCCCCACCCACCGGGCAGACCGCGCCAGACGCGCACCCCACCCGGCCCAACCGCGCCGCAGGCGCGAACCGTACCCCTGCCGAGGCGGCGGCTTACCCTCGGACGGACCTCACCGCCGCCGCCGCTGCAACGCCACCGCCGCGGCCGCCCCGCCCGCGAGCGCTCCCACGCCCGCCGCCGCCGGGATGCCGATCTTGACCGCCTTGCGGCCGGTCCGGTAGTCGCGCAGCCGCCAGCCCTGTTCGCGCGCGTACTTGCGCAGCCGCCCGTCGGGGTTGACCGCGTACGGGTGGCCGACCAGGGACAACATCGGAATGTCGTTGGCGGAGTCGCTGTAGGCGGCGCAGCGCTCCAGGTCCAGGCCCTCGGCGGCGGCCAGGGCCCGTACGGCCTCGGCCTTCGCGGGGCCGTGCAGCGGTTCGCCGACCAGCTTGCCCGTGTAGACGCCGCCGACGGACTCGGCGACGGTGCCGAGCGCGCCGGTCAGCCCGAGGCGGCGGGCGATGATCGTCGCGGTCTCGACGGGGGCCGCGGTCACCAGCCACACCTTCTGGCCCGCGTCCAGGTGGGCCTGGGCGAGGGCGCGGGTGCCGGGCCAGATGCGCTCGGCCATGTACTCGTCGTAGATCTCCTCGCCGATGGTCATCAGCTCGGAGACGCGGTGGCCCTGGACGATGGACAGCGCGCTGTTGCGGGCGTCCGCCATGTGCTCGGGGTTCTCCGAGCCGATGAAGCGGAAATAGATCTGCTGCCAGACGAAGCGGACCAGGTCGCGCTTGTGGAAGAAGCGGCGCTTGTACAGGCCGCGCCCGAAGTGGAAGAGCGACGCGCCCTGCATCACGGTGTTGTCGAGGTCGAAGAAGGCGGCGGCGGAGGTGTCGCCGACAACCGGGAATTCCGGCTCCTCGGCTCCCTGGTCCTGGGCGGCCGCCTCCTGCGCCTCGGCCTCCAGCGAGGACTTGCGCGCGGCCTCGGCCGCGGCTTCGCCGGCCAGCACGCTGCGCGCGGTGGCGGGGCGCCTACGGCGGCTGAACCACCCCGTGGGGAGGTGCGCGCCGTAGGGCTTCCTACGGGGACGGCGGGCGGGCGACGGGTGGGCCATGTAGCTAGCGTAGCCAGGTTGTTCGGTGCGCCTGGTTACGGGCGGATGTCCACCGGCCAGGGTTCGGCCGACGGTTGCGTTACGGCCATCCCGGTGACGGCCCCGGCCCACAAGGGAGCGCGCTGCCGCAAGGGCGTACGCCGGGGCGGTTCCGATGCCGTACGCGGGGGTGCGCGCCGGGCGTAGTCGGGCCCGTACCGGTGCCGTGCCGGTGGCTCGTACCGTCAGGCGCCCAGGGCCTTGCGCAGCCGCTGGGGGTCGACCCGCCAGAAATCGTGCTGCGCGCCGTCCACGAGGACGACCGGAATCTGCTCCCAGTACTTGCGGTGGAGCTCTTCGTCCTGGGTGATGTCCTTCTTCTCCCAGGAGGCGCCGGTCTCGGCGCAGACGCGCTCGATCACTTCCTGTGCGACATCACACAGATGGCAGCCGGGCTTGCCGATGAGGGTGACCGTGCTGTCCGCCGGGTTCTTGCGGGCGTTGCGGCTGAAGAGGGAGGCCATGCCCGTAATTGTGCCTCCGCCCGGGTTGCCCCGTGCCGCTGCCCCGGCCTCGGCCGGGTGCCCGCGGGGCGGGGCGGGAGCGGGACGGAAAGTCGCCTGAGTCGACTACCATCGATGGGCGATTTGTAGGTTTCCGGGGCATAGCGGTGAGGAGTGAGGGCGCGTGCTGCCGTCGGCGCTCCGTTGTTACCGGCGCGAAACGTGTGAACGGTGTGCCGAGGGAGTTGGTTCCGTGAAGCGGTGCAAAAGCCGCGTGACCCCGGTCACTTTGGCCGGACAAAGCGGACACCATCTTTGTGCACGCGTTCACAAAGACATAGCCTGCTGTCGACGGGGCGGTCGGGACATCTACGGCCGTCCACAGCCCCGCTCTACCCGCAGGAGCACCGTGGCAACTGGCCGAACTCACCGACCGGCGACCCGAAGCCGAGGGATTCCCGAGGCCACCGTCGCCCGGCTTCCGCTGTATCTGCGCGCGTTGACCGCGCTCTCCGAGCGCTCGGTCCCCACGGTCTCGTCCGAGGAACTCGCCGCCGCCGCGGGGGTCAACTCCGCGAAGCTGCGCAAGGACTTCTCCTACCTCGGCTCGTACGGCACCCGGGGCGTCGGCTACGACGTGGAGTACCTCGTCTACCAGATCTCCCGCGAGCTGGGCCTGACGCAGGACTGGCCGGTCGTGATCGTCGGTATCGGTAACCTCGGCGCCGCCCTGGCCAACTACGGCGGCTTCGCCTCCCGCGGGTTCCGCGTCGCCGCGCTCATAGACGCCGACCCGGCGATGGCGGGCAAGCCGGTGGCGGGCATCGCCGTCCAGCACACCGACGAGCTGGAAAAGATCATCACGGACAACGGCGTCTCGATCGGCGTGATCGCGACCCCGGCGGGCGCGGCCCAGCAGGTCTGCGACCGGCTCGTCGCAGCCGGCGTCACGTCCATCCTGAACTTCGCGCCGACCGTGCTGACCGTTCCGGACGGTGTGGACGTGCGCAAGGTCGACCTGTCGATAGAACTGCAGATCCTGGCCTTCCACGAGCAGCGCAAGGCGGGCGAGGACGCGGGCCACGACGACGAGGAGTCCGACGACGCCCGCGCCGTCGCCGCGCGCGAGGCCCGCCGGGCCGTGCGCGAGGTGCGCGAGGCCGCGGCCAAGGGCGCCCCGGCCGCAGACGCCCCCGCCGGCGCGTCCGACCGCAAGGGACCCGACGGGGATGTGCCCGCCGTGATGCCGGCATGAGCCTCCTTGTTGTCGGGCTCAGTCACCGCAGTGCCCCCGTCAGCGTCTTGGAACACGCCGCCATAGCCCCCGAGGCCCGCGGCAAGCTGCTCCAGGACACGGTGTCGGCCGAGCCGGCCGCCGAGGCCGCGGTGCTCTCCACCTGCAACCGCATCGAGCTGTACGCCGACGTGGACAAGTTCCACGCCGGTGTCGCCGAGCTGTCCACGCTGCTGGCCCGGCACAGCGGCGCGGGCCTGGACGAGCTGACCCCGTACCTCTACGTGCATTACGAGGACCGGGCCGTCCACCACCTCTTCTCGGTGGCCTGCGGCCTGGACTCGATGGTCGTGGGCGAGGGCCAGATCCTCGGCCAGATCAAGGACGCGCTCGCGGTGGCGCAGGAGCAGCACACCGCGGGCCGGCTGCTGAACGACCTCTTCCAGCAGGCGCTGCGGGTCGGCAAGCGCGCCCACAGCGAGACCGGCATCGACAAGGCGGGCCAATCGCTGGTCACCTTCGGCCTGGAGCAGTTGGCCGGCGGTACCGACGTCGCCGAGTGGGCCCGGGGCAAGCGTGCCCTGGTCATCGGCGCCGGTTCGATGTCGTCGCTGGCCGCGACCACGCTCGTACGGGCCGGTGTCAGCGAACTGGCGGTGGCCAACCGGACGGTGGAGCGCGCCGAGCGGCTGACGCAGATCCTGACCGAGTCGGGCTCGGCGGGCGCGCTGAACGGGCTGACCGCCCGCGCCGTCGCGATGACCGCCGTACAGTCCGAGCTGGCCCTGGCCGACGTGGTGGTGTCCTGTACGGGCGCCACCGGCCTGGTCCTGACCGGCGCGGCGATCGAGACGGCAGCCGAGACGCGCGCCGCCCGGATCGCGGCCGGTGACGGGTACGCCGGTACCGCGGGCGGCGCCGGCAGCACCGTCGCGCCCGCCGCTGAGCTGGCGCTGCTCGACCTCGCCATGCCGCGGGACATCGACGCCGCCGCCCACCGGACCGAGGGCGTGCGCCTCGTCGACATCGAGTCCCTCGCGGACGCGTCCGCGGACGCGCCGATGGCGGCCGACGTGGACCGGGTGCGCGGCATCGTCTCCGACGAGGTGGCCGCGTTCGGCGCGGCGCAGCGGGCCGCGCACATCACGCCGACCGTGGTCGCGCTGCGCACCATGGCGGCGGACGTGGTGGCCAGCGAGATCGCCCGGCTGGACGGCCGGCTGCCCGGCCTGGACGACAAGGAGCGCGCGGAGATCACGCAGACCGTGCGCCGGGTCGTCGACAAACTCCTGCACGCGCCCACCGTGCGGGTCAAGCAGCTGGCCAGCGAACCCGGCGGCGCCGGTTACGCGGACGCGCTGCGCGAACTCTTCGACCTCGACCCGCAGACGGTGGCCGCCGTCAGCCGGGCCGACACGCGGGCCGACGGCTCGCACACAGCACGGGAGCGGGCATGACTGACAGCAATCCACGGGCCCTGCGACTGGGGACGCGGCGCAGCAAGCTCGCCATGGCCCAGTCCGGGATGGTGGCCGAGGCGGTGCGCGAGGTCACCGGCCGCCCCGTAGAGCTGGTGGAGATCACCACGTACGGCGACACCTCGCGCGAGCACCTGGCGCAGATCGGTGGCACCGGGGTGTTCGTCTCCGCGCTGCGCGACGCGCTGCTCGACGGGACGATCGACTTCGCCGTGCACTCGCTGAAGGACCTGCCCACCGCGCAGCCCGCGGACCTGGCGCTGGCCGCCGTGCCGAAGCGCGAGGACCCGCGCGACGTACTGGTGGCGCGCGACGGTCTGACCTTCGAGGAGCTGCCGGACGGCGCCCGCGTGGGTACGGGCTCGCCGCGCCGCATGGCGCAGCTGAACGCCTGGGCGCGTGCGCTGGGCCGGCAGGTGGAGACCGTGCCGATCCGCGGGAACATCGACACCCGTATCGGCTACGTCGAGAAGGGCGAGCTGGACGCGGTCGTGCTGGCCGCGGCCGGGCTGACCCGGATCGGCCGGATCGACGAGGCGACCGACCACCTGTCGCCCGACCTGGTTTTGCCCGCCCCCGGCCAGGGGGCCCTGGCGGTGGAGTGCGCCGCGCACAACGCGCAGCTCGCCGCCCAGCTCGCCGAACTCGACGACCCGTTCACCCGGGCCGCCGTGACGGCCGAGCGTTCCCTGCTCGCCGCCCTGGAGGCCGGCTGCTCCGCACCTGTGGGTGCGCTGGCCGACCTGCAGGCCGACGGGCAGGCTGTCACCGAATTGCGCCTGCGTGGCGTCGTCGGCACGACCGACGGCTCGACGCTGGTGCAGCTGTCCACCACCGGACACGTACCCGCCTCTCTCGGCGACGCGGCGACCCCCCTGAACATGGGGCGCGAACTCGCCGCCGAGATGCTCGCGAAGGGTGCGGCCGGTCTTATGGGGGAGCGAGCACTTTGAACCCCACCGCCCCGAACCACCCTGCCGCCGGTCAGGTCACCTTCATCGGCGCCGGTCCCGGAGATCCGGGACTGCTGACGCTGCGTGCCGTCGAGGCACTGGCGCGCGCCGATGTGCTGATCGCCGACCCGCAGGTGCTCGACGTCGTCCGCACGCATGCGCGGGCGCAGGTGGACACGCCGCAGCAGCCGACGGCTGACGAGGCGTCAACCACCGCCGGAGTCCCTGCTCTTAGGGACACCACCAATCTTGTCATGTCGGCTGTGCGCACCGGCAAGCGGGTGGTGCGTGCGGTGTCCGGTGACCCCGGGCTGGACGCGCACGTCGCCGAGGAGATGCTGGCGTGCGCCGCCGAGGGCGTCGTCTTCGAGGTCGTGCCGGGCATCGCCGCCGCGGTCGGCGTGCCCGCGTACGCGGGTGTGCCGCTGCGCGACGCGGACGGTACGGACGTGCGTTTCATCGACGCGCGTACCGCCGACGAGCGCTGCTGGTCGGAGGTGGGCTCCAGCGACGCCACGGCCGTGGTGTCCACCTCGCTGGACTCGGTGGCCGCCGCGGCCGCCGAGCTGGTCTCCGCGGGCCGCAAGCCGGACACGCCGATGACGGTCACCGTCGCCGGTACGACGACACGCCAGCGGACCTGGAACGCGACGCTCGGCTCGGTCGCCCAGGTGCTCAAGGCCGCGAAGGTGCTGCCGTCGGCGGACGGCGGGCAGCCCGTCATAGCCGTGGTCGGTGAGCGCGGTGCCGCGGCCCGGCGCGACCAGCTCTCGTGGTTCGAGAACAAGCCGCTGTTCGGCTGGCGGGTCCTCGTGCCGCGTACCAAGGAGCAGGCCGCTTCGCTCTCCGACCAGCTCGTCGAGTACGGCGCGGTGCCGCACGAGGTGCCGACCATCGCCGTGGAGCCGCCGCGTACCCCGCAGCAGATGGAGCGCGCGGTCAAGGGCCTGGTCACCGGCCGGTACGAGTGGATCGCCTTCACCTCGGTCAACGCCGTCAAGGCGGTCCGGGAGAAGTTCGAGGAGTACGGGCTGGACGCCCGCGCGTTCGCCGGGATCAAGGTCGCGGCGGTGGGCGAGCAGACCGCCAAGGCGCTGGTCGCCTTCGGTGTGAAGCCCGACCTCGTACCGTCCGGCGAGCAGTCGGCCGCCGGGCTGCTGGAGGACTGGCCGCCGTACGACCCGGTCTTCGACCCGATCGACCGCGTCTTCCTGCCGCGCGCCGACATCGCCACCGAGACGCTGGTGGCGGGCCTGATCGAGCTGGGCTGGGAGGTCGACGACGTCACGGCCTACCGGACCGTACGGGCCTCGCCGCCGCCGCAGGAGACCCGCGAGGCGATCAAGGGCGGCGGGTTCGACGCCGTGCTGTTCACCTCGTCCTCCACGGTGCGCAACCTGGTCGGCATCGCCGGCAAGCCGCACAACGTGACCGTGATCGCCTGTATCGGCCCGGCCACCGCCAAGACCGCCGAGGAGCACGGGCTGCGCGTGGACGTCATGTCGCCCGAGCCGTCGGTGCACAAGTTGGCCGAAGCGCTCGCGGACTTCGGCGCGGCGCGGCGCGATGCCGCGCTGGAGGCCGGTGACCCGGTCACGCGTCCCAGCGAGCGCCGGCCCGGATCGCGTAGGAGGGCTCGCAGTTGAGCAGCAGTACGTACGGCACCTTCCCCGGCGCGCGCCCGCGCCGGCTGCGCACCACGCCGGCCATGCGCCGGATGGTCGCCGAACACCGCCTGCACCCGGCGGACCTGATCCTGCCCGCGTTCGTGCGGGAGGGGATCTCGGCGCCTGAGCCGATCGGCGCGATGCCGGGCGTGGTGCAGCACACCCGTGACACGCTGCGGAAAGCCGCCGTCGAGGCGGTCGAGGCGGGCGTCGCCGGGATCATGCTGTTCGGTGTGCCGGAGGACGCGAAGAAGGACGCGGCCGGCACCGCCGGCACGGACCCGGACGGCATCCTCCAGCTGGCCATCCGCGATGTGCGCGCCGAGGTCGGCGACGACCTGGTGATCATGTCGGACCTGTGCCTGGACGAGTTCACCGACCACGGCCACTGCGGCGTCCTGGACGCCGAGGGCCGGGTGGACAACGACGCGACGCTGGAGCGCTACGCCGAGATGGCGCAGGTCCAGGCCGACGCGGGCGTCCACGTGGTGGGCCCGAGCGGCATGATGGACGGCCAGGTCGGCGTCATCCGCGACGCGCTGGACCAGACCGGCCACGAGGACGTCTCGATCCTCGCGTACACCGCGAAGTACTCCTCCGCGTTCTACGGCCCGTTCCGGGAGGCCGTCGGCTCCTCCCTCAAGGGTGACCGCAAGACCTACCAGCAGGACTACGGCAACTCCCGCGAGTCGCTGCGCGAGCTGGCGCTCGACCTCCAGGAGGGCGCCGACATGGTCATGGTCAAGCCGGGCATGCCGTACCTGGACGTGCTCGCCAAGATCGCGGAGTCGGTGGACGTGCCGGTCGCCGCGTACCAGATCTCCGGCGAGTACGCGATGATCGAGGCCGCCGCGGAGAAGGGCTGGATCGACCGCGACGCGGCGATCCTGGAGGCCCTGACCGGGTTCAAGCGGGCGGGGGCCGACATGATTTTGACGTACTGGGCGACGGAGGTCGCGCGGAAGCTCTAGTTCCCCCCTCCGTATTTCGACTTTCCCATCCGTATCTCGACTGGTCTCGCGTCGCACGCGTGTACCCAACCCCCTTCGAGGGGAAGGAAAAAGCGACGTATCGACAGGGAGGGGTACAGGGGATGAGAAATCGCCTGCAGAGATGGCGGCGCTCCGTCGGGGGCGCCGCCGTCGCGTTGTGTACGGCGGTCGGGCTGGGCGGGGCGCTGGCCCCGCCGGCCGCCGCGGCGAGCGGTCCGACGCCGGTCACCTCGTACACGTACACCAGCGTGGCGGGGGACTACATCGGGCAGGGGCGCGCCGGCACGTACCGGGAGCCGGCCGCCACGATCACGGTGGGCGGCGACGCCAGGTACGCCACCATCCGGGTCTCCAACACCGAGGACTGGCAGGACTGGTGGGACATCGAGCTCGCCGCCCCCAAGGGCGAACAGCTGCACCCCGGTGTCTACCGCAACGCCGAGCGGGCCGCGTTCCGCACCGGCCGTACGCCCGGCCTCGACGTCGGCGGCAACGGCCGGGGCTGCAACACGGTGTACGGGCAGTTCACGGTCCACCAGATCGCCACGGACGCGGCGGGCGTGATCACGATGCTCGACGCCTCGTACACGCAGAACTGCGAGTCGGCGACGGCCCAGCCGCTCAAGGGGACCGTCAAGTATCGTGCGCTGCCGCTGTCGTACGCCTACAAGAGCGAGGCGGGCGATCCGATCGGGCAGGGCAAGTCGGTGACGCACACCGGCGCCACCAGCCTCTTCCGTCTGACGGACAGCTATGCCGGCGGCGTGTCGTTCGAGGCCGAGGGCAAGCGCGAGCACTGGACGGTGGTGATCCGGCCGCCCTCGGGGGAGCGGCTGACCGCCGGACGCACGTACCAGGTCACCGGTGCGGCGGGCGGCGCCGCTCTGGAGGTCTACGCCAACGGGCGGGCCTGCTCGAATGCTCCGGGTGAGTTCACCGTGGACCGCCTGTACTTCACCGACGAGGGCAAGGCGGCCGGCCTCTCCGCCCGCTACCGGCATTCCTGCGGCGGCGGCGCGGGCAGCCTGACGGGCACCCTCCACTACGCGGCCTGACCGGGCACCTTCCACTACGCGGCCCGACCGGCTGCCGTGGCGCGTGTTGCGGGCCGCGCCCTTTCGGGGGACGCGGCCCGCCGTACGGAGCGGCCGCTGGTGCGCTGTCGTGCGGCAGTCCGGGGTGCTCCGGGCGCTCGGACGGTATGCCGTGGCCGTGGCGGTGCCATAACAGCTCGTCAATACACGGCAGTTGGCCGGTTCTGTGACTTGTGACCCCTTCGTGGTGTCCACATAATCACAACGCTCTGCCGCGTCGTGGCGCCCCTTCCCCCATGCACTTCCCGTTCCGGTGGGCGCTTGCGGCGCGTGTTTGGCATGAGCCGGTCAACGCCGGTTCCGGCGGTGGCCGACGGCGCGCAACCCCCTCGGAAAGGAAGTCCGTTGACCCGTTCCGCGAAATTCCTGAAGAGATCCATCGCCCTCGGTGCGGTCGCCCTGGCGGCCCTGTCGCTGCAGCCCGGCGCCGCGAGCGCCGCCACCGAGCCGACGCCGTCGAGCGGCGTACCCGGCACCAGGGTCGTCGGCGGCGTACCGGCCGCGCAGGGCGAGTTCCCGTTCATGGTGCGGCTGTCCATGGGCTGCGGCGGCGCGCTCTACCGCCAGGACGTCGTGCTCACCGCCGCGCACTGTGTGAACGGCAGTGGCGACAACACCTCCATCACCGCCACGGCCGGTGTCGTGGACCTCCAGAGTTCCGGCGCGATCAAGGTCAGGTCCACCAAGGTGCTCCAGGCGCCCGGCTACGACGGCTCCGGCAAGGACTGGGCGCTGATCAAGCTCGCCCGCCCGATCAACCTGCCCACGCTGCGTACGACCACGGACGGCCGTTACGACCAGGGCGAGTTCACCGTCGCCGGGTGGGGCGCGACCCGGGAGGGCGGCGGCCAGCAGCGGTACCTGCGCAAGGCGACGGTGCCGTTCGTCGACACCGCGACCTGCCAGCAGGCGTACGGAGGCACGTACATACCCGGCGAGGAGATCTGCGCCGGGATCATGCGGACCGGCGGGGTGGACACCTGCCAGGGCGACTCCGGCGGCCCGATGTTCCGCAAGGACGACGCGGGCGCGTGGGTGCAGGTCGGCATCACGAGCTGGGGCGAGGGCTGCGCACGCCCGGGCAAGCCGGGCGTCTACACGCGGGTGAGCGCCTTCTCGCAGGACATCGCGGAGGCGGCGGACCAGCTGTGACGCGCTGAGGCGGGCACGGGCGGGAGGCCGGCGCGCACCGGCCGCTGCGTAGCACCTGCCCGTGCCCGTACGGCAATTGGTCCGAACCACCCAGATGCCGATACATCTCCGTACTCGGGAAGTGGCCGGTTTCAGAACCTTGTGCGACTTTGGGGCGCGTCCACATAATCACAACACTCCAGTGACACCGGGGCACTTGGGGCGCGGTTCGTCACGCCCGTGGTGCCCCGGTGTGCCGTGCCCGTGCGGCAGCAGCCGTACGGCGGGCAGCTGGACACCGATGCCTCCGACGCGAGAGGGAAGTCCTTGAAGCGCTCCGCGAGATGTATCAAGAGGTCCATAGCCGTCGGCGCCGCGGTGGCGGCGGCGGTCGCACTCCAGTCGACCGGCGGCGCCAGCGCCGCGCCCGCCCCGACGCCGACCCCCGGCCAGCAGATCATCGGCGGGCCGCCCGCCAAGCAGGGCGAGTTCCCGTTCATGGTGCGGCTGTCCATGGGCTGCGGCGGCTCCCTCATCCGTGAGGACGTCGTGCTCACCGCCGCGCACTGCGTGGACGGCAGCGGCCCCAACACGTCCATCACCGTCACCGCGGGCGTCGTGGACCTCCAGAACCCCAAGGCGATCAAGGTGAAGTCCAAGGAGGTCGCCCAGGCCCCCGGCTACAACGGCAAGGGCAAGGACTGGGCCCTGATCAAGCTGGCCACGCCGATCAAGGGCCAGGAGACGCTGCATCTCGCCGAGGACGACAACTTCGACCGCGGCACGTTCACGATCACGGGCTGGGGCGCCGACAAGGAAGGCGGCGCGCAGCAGCGCTACCTGCGCAAGGCCAAGGTCCCGTTCGTGAACACGACCGCCTGCAAGCAGGCATACGGCGACCTGCTGACCCCGGGCGAGGAGATCTGCGCCGGCTTCATGGCGGAGGGCGGCGTGGACACCTGCCAGGGTGACTCCGGCGGCCCGATGTTCCGCCGCGACGAGGACGGCGACTGGGTCCAGGTCGGCATCACCAGCTGGGGCGAGGGCTGCGCGCGGCCGGGCAAGCCCGGCGTCTACACGAAGGTGAGCGCCTTCTCCGCGCAGATCGAGAAGGCCGCCAACAAGCTGGCGGGCTGAGCGGACGCGTCCGGGCGCCCGCCGGCCGACCGGCGGCGGACGCCCGGGCCGCGACAGCGATCCCCGCGCGGCACCCCGCCCTCCCCTCCCCGTAAATACCTTCCCCGCATCCCACATTCGGGATAACGTCCCGATTATGGGAAGCGAAGAGAAGCCCGACGTCCCTGGTGCCGCCCCACCCGACCCGATCGAGTCGCGACTCGCCGCCCGGCTGGCGGAGTTGCGTACGCAGCGGGGCTGGTCGCTGGACGAGCTGGCCCGGCGTACGGACGTGAGCCGGTCGACGCTCTCGCGTCTGGAGCGGGCCGAGATCAGCCCCACGGCGGCCCTGCTGAACCGGCTGTGTGCGGCGTACGGGCGGCCGATGTCCCGCCTGCTGGCCGAAGTCGAGGCGGAGCCCCCTCAACTGGTGCGCGCCGGCGAACAGTCCGTCTGGCGCGACACCCCCTCCGGCTTCACCCGCCGCTCGGTCTCACCGCCCCATCCCGGCCTACGGGGCGAGGTCGTCGAAGGCACCCTGCGGCCCGGTTCCGACATCGCCTACGACAGCCCGCCACCCGTACCCGGCCTGGAGCAGCACATCTGGCTGCTGGACGGCGAACTGGAGATCACCACAGGCGGCACGGCGCACACGCTCCACACCGGTGACTGCCTTCGCTTCCGCCTCTGGGGCCCCACCCGCTTCCGCTGTACGGGCCCGGCTCCGGCGCGCTACGCCCTCCTGGTGGTCCTCCCATGAGCCGAACCACCTCCGCCCCCATAACCCGTCTCACCACCGCCACGTTCGACGGCAGCGTCCCAGGCCTGGCCGAGCTCCTCGCCGCGACCGTCGCCGGCGGCTCCTCCCTCGGCTTCCTGGCCCCCTTCGACCATGCCGCGGCGGCGGCCTGGTGGCAGGCCCAACGCCCCGCCGTGGCCGACGGCACCCTGGACATCTGGGTGGCCGAGGGACCCGACGGCATCACGGGCACGATCAGCCTCGCCCACCCGAACAAACCCAACGGCCGCCACCGCGCCGAAATCGTCAAACTCCTCGTCCACCCCTCCGCCCGCGGCCAGGGCCTCGGCCAATCCCTCCTCACCACCGCCGAACACCACGCCGCCCGTACCGGCTTCCGCCTCCTGCTCCTTGATACGGAGACGGACAGCGTGGCGGACCTTCTGTACCGGCGCGCGGGGTGGACGCAGTACGGGGTGGTTCCTGGGTATGCGGCGGATCCGGATGGGGAGCTGCGGGACTGCACGTTCTTTTACAAGGAGGTGGGGTAGGCAGGAGCAGTTTCGTCGGCTCGGCCGCTCGGCCCGGGGTTGGCAGACAGCTCTGTCAGCGGTCCGTGGCGGCCGGATGCCGGGTGGAGGCGTAGGTGATCCAACAGGTGGAGCGGGAGGCGTCGATCAGGAACCAGATCCGACCGCTGCCGGTCACCTCGATCTGCCACTGCTCACATGTCCGGCCGCGGTACGTGGCGCGCGCCAGGGTTCCCTTGAGCTGGTGGTGCCGGGGCGTCTGTGCGGTCGGTCGTGGCTCCGTACGTATGGTGAGCCAGGCGCGGTAGGTGTTCTCGCGTGCCTGCTGAGCCAGGCATTCCCAGCCTTTTGCCGAGGCGGCGTCGGCGAAGCGGACCTCCCATTGGCCGTCCGGGGCGGGTGGCGCGGCGCGTTCGCCGCGGCTCGGCGTCATGCGACGTGCCCAGGGTCAGGCGCTGGGCCGTAATCAGCGTCATGGTCGCGGGTCAGGGCGGCCAGCAGCTCCGGGTCGGAATGGACCTCGGCCGTGTGCTGCCATGCAATCAGCGTCTGGGCAACGGACGCGGTATTGCCGACGGAGTCGGCGGCGCGCATGGTGTCGACCAGCTCGACAGCGAAGGCGTGCACATCAGGGTCGGGCAGGAAACGAATCCAAGGGAAGGCGTCCGGCAGTATGTCGAGCAGCAATTCCATGCTGCCCGGCTCGTGCCGCGCTATGGCGGCAAGCATGCGCGTGGCCGCCGACACGACCGTCCGGTCCTGCTCGGCCCGCGTCACGGTGGTGAGGACCAGATCCTCACCGTCCCTGCGGTGCAACAGCAGGCGGGGAGCCTCTCGTAGCCGGTCGAGTGTCTGCTTGTTCTTGTTCACCAGCTCGGAGAAGTTCACAGCGGCCGCGTCGTCGGTGCTCATGACTTTGAAAGTACTTCGAAAGTCCCGTGCCCCACCATCGCCCACAGGGGTGCAATCGGATGCTTGCTATTGACGAGCTCCGGAGGCGTTCAGGGGCTGGTCAGGGTTCCTGCCCTGATGGCGTCTATGAGGATGCCGAGCTGGGATCGGGTGATGGTGACCACCGTGTGGGGGGTTTCGCTTTCTCGGATGTGGATGGTGGTGTCGGGGGAGGCGGCGAGGGACAGGCAATTGCTGGAATCTGCGCAGTAGGACGACTTCTGCCAGTGGACGGGCGTCACGGTCATGCCTTTCACAGTTCGCGGGCGATGTGGTGGATGAAGTCCCGAGAAGCGGCTGCGGAAAGTGCCTTCCGGGCCAGCATCTCCATGACTTCGCGATATCGGGACAGCTGGGCAGCTGCATCGTGAAACATCGGGCCGCCCATTTGGTCGAGCTGCACTGTGTCGAGCTCCGGCGTTGGCCCGGCGGCATACATGATCGTCTGCCCGGACCCTGGGAACTCGCCCTTCGAGAACGGGATCACCAGGACGGTGACGTTGTCCCGTTCGCTTGTCGTGATGATGTGCTCAAGCTGCTTACGGGCAATCGAGGGCCCGCCGAACTGCATTCGTAGCGCGGCTTCGTGAATGATCGCGGTATATGGGACGGCGCCGTCCCGGTAAATGGCGTCTTGCCGCTTGATGCGAAACGAGGAGCGGTGCTCGACCTCGTGCGGCGGCAATGGTGGTACGCCCTGGTTGAAGACGACGCGCGCATGGTCGATGGTTTGTAGAAGGCCGGGCAAAGTGGAGGTCTGCGCTGTTCGGAGTTCGGAAGCGTGGAATTCCATCTCGGCGATGTCGAGTTGTCCGGCAGGCAGGATGCCGCGGTACTCCTCCCACCAGTGGCGGACACGATCGCCTGCCATGGCTGCGAGCGCCTCGATGAGGGGCTGGTTTGCGCAGGCGTAGTTGCAAGCCAGCGTGCGTAGGCGGGTGGCGCTGATGCCGGCCCGACCGCGCTCGATGTTGCTGATCCGCGCTTGATCGACGCCGAGCAAGGAACCGGCGGCCGAAGCGGTCATCCCAGCGCTCTCGCGAAGTTTGCGCAACTCTGCGCCTAGGCGCTGCTGGCGCACTGTCGGTGTGGCTCTGGGTGGCATCGACCCTCACTCTCGTATCGCGCACAGTCTGCCGGGGGAGTCAGTCACGGGTCCAGCGGGACATGTATGCACCAGAAGTGGGTGCATGACGGCCCCGGCGCCGCTACTGTGTGTCGCGCATCACTCACGCTCCGCGTGAGTCAACTGCGCATCCGCAACGGAGGCTTCGCATGTCCGGTGGCTGGGAGTACGCGTTCGAGATGTCCGACAATCCCCTCGCTCCGCGCGTCGCGCGGCGGGTGGTGCGGCTGGTGCTGGAAGAGCACGGGGAGACGGAACTGGTCGACGGGGCGGAGCTGTTGGCGTCGGAGTTGATCGCCAACTCGTACCGGTACGCGAAGGGGCCGGCCAACGTGCGGGTGAAGCGGATCGGGGCGCGCCTGCGCGTCAGCGTGTGGGACGGGAATCCGGAGTTGCCGATCTTCGATTCGGCCGCGGTGGCCGGGTCGGCGGCCGAGGCCGGGCGGGGGCTGGGGCTGGTCAGGTTGTGTGCCGAGAGCTTCGGCGGGTTCGCGTACGGGGCGGGGGCGTTGGGGTCGGGCGGGGGCAAGGTGATGTGGTTTGAGCTGGGGGAGGGGTGTCCGTTGCGGGGCGGGAAGGCCGGGTGAGGAGGGTCGTTGCCGTACCGGCGAGGAGCAGGGCCAGGGCGGCCCAGGGGAGGGCCGCCGGTGGGGCGGCGGTCAGGAGGAGGCTGCCGGTCAGGGCGCCCGCTCCGATACCGGTATTGAACGCGGCGACGTAGAGGGAGGACGCGGCGTCGGGGGCCTCGCGGGCCGTGCGCAGGACGGCGGTCTGGAAGCAGACGGGGAGGGCGGTGCAGGCCAGGCCCCAGGTGGCGATGGAGAGGAAGAGGAGCGGACGGTTCACCGGGGCCGCGCCCAGGGCGGTGAGGGAGACGGCCATCAGGGCGAGTGTGCCGAGGAGCGTGGCGCGGGGGCGGGAGTCGACAAGAGAGCCGCTGATCAAGGTGCCCGCCAGGCCCGTGAGGCCGAAGAGGAGGAGTACGGGGCTGACGGAGGCGTGGGTGAAGCCGGCGGCGTCGTGGAGGTATTCGGTCACGTACGTGTAGAGCGTGAAGTGGCCGAGGATGACGAGGCCGGTGGTCAGGACGACCGGGGCCAGGCCCGGGGTACAGGCGACCCGGGGCAGGTCGGAGACGCGCAAGGGCGGGCCGGGTGGCACGGGCGGCAGCAGGCGCGCGGCGGTGAGCAGCGCGACCAGGCCCAGCGCTGCGGTGGCGAGGAACGCGGTGCGCCAGCCGAAGGCCGTACCGGCCGCCGTCCCGAGCGGCACACCCACGACGAAGGCGAGGGAAACGCCTGCGAAGACGATCGCCGTGGCCCGGCCCGAGCGGCCCGGCCCGGCGATGGCCGCCGCGTACCCGGCGACGATGGCGTAGAAGACGCCGTGGGCCAGGCCGCAGAGGAGGCGACTCGCGGCCAGGGACGTGTAGTCGGGGGAGAGCCCGGAGAGTGCGGTGGCGGCCATGAAAACCGCGCAGGTGGTGAGGAAGAGGCGTTTGCGGGGCCAGGCGGACGTGCGGGCGGTGAGCGGTGCCGCTGTCAGGCCGACGGTGAAGGCGTACACGGTGACGAGGAGCCCGGTACGGGACGGGTCGACACCCAGGTCGCGGCTGATGTCGGGCAGCAGGCCGACCGGCAGGAACTCGATGGTGCCGATGATGAAGACGAGGAGGGAGAGGAGAAGGAGGCGGGCAGCTGGGCGGGGTCCGGTGCTGGGTGACATGCGCGGGACCGTAGGCACTGACACCGGTGTGAAGGTCAAGGCGCCGGGGGCGGCGCCTTGCTTCGGGTTCGCGGACCGGGAGCGCCCGGGCCTCAGGGCTGCGGGCTGGGGCGGGGCGCTGTGTACGGGGCCGCGGCGGTCTGCTGCATACGGGTCAGCTTGCGGACGAAGAGGATGGCGAGGACGGCGGCGGTGATGTCCAGGAGGTCGGCCACGGCAACCGCTGTCATGCCCAAGCGAGCGGTCTCCGGCGTGTCCGTCGCCAGCGCGAGAGCGTAACCGACGTTGCCGAGGCCCGCCCCCAGAATCCACACCGCCCACCAGGCCCGCACAGGTGCCGTCGAGACCGTACGCCAGGAACCGTGGGGCGCTGACTGGGCGCTGGCCTGCCAGGTCTCCTTCGCGACACGGAACGGCAGCCCCAGGTTGCCGATCGGTATGAACCAGGAGCCGATGGCCCAGCCGCGGCCGAGGGTGCACACGTCCCGGGTGTAGTGCTCGGCGTTCACCCGGGAGCGGTGGAACCAGATGATGAAGACGACGCCTGTGGCGAACAGGGCGCAGCCCTGCAGGTTGCCCGCCAGCGTCATCAGAGCGTCGGCCCGCAAGGCCTCTTGTTCGGTGGCGACTTCCAGATTTCCCAGAAGCGACACGAGGTTCACGTCGGTGCCGAGTGCGAAGAGACCGGCGGCGATGGCAGTGCACAGCAACACGGTGACCGCGGTGGCCAGGCCCTTGGGCGGAAGGAGAGGAATTTACGGGATGGTGTGGGCCGCGGCAAACTGCCCCGGCGGGAGGTGACGGCCGGGGCAGCGAGCGGTGGGGAGGGTGCGGGTTAGGCGGGGGCGACCGCCTCGGACATGGCGGTGGCGGCCTTGATGACCAGGGGAGTGTCGCCCGAGGCGGTGGGCTGCGTCGGCTTGTGGGTGAAGAGGGCGAGGACGATGGGGGCGCCGTCCGGAGTCCAGGCGATGGCCACGTCGTTGCTCGTCCCGTACGTGCTGCCGCCGCCGGACTTGTCGGCCACCTTCCAGTCTTTCGGCAGGCCCTTGCGGAACCTCTCCACGCTGGTGGTGTTGCGCAGCAGCCAGTCGGTCAGCAGTGCGCGGTCCGGGTGGTCCAGGGCGCTGCCGAGGACGAGCCGCCGGTAGGTGCGGGCGATGGCGTACGGGGTGGTGGTGTCCGTACGGCGGCCGGGCTCGGCGGAGTTCAGTTCCGGCTCCCAGCGGTCGAGACGGGTGACCGGGTCGCCGAGGGAGCGGCAGAAGCGGGTGACGGCGGTCGGGCCGCCCAGCTCGCGCAGCAGGAGGTTGCCGGCACAGTTGTCGCTGAAGCGGATCGTCGCGTCGCACAGCTCCCGAATGGTCATGCCGGTGGCCACGTGGAGCTTGGTGATGGGCGCGTGGCCGGACTTCGTCACGTCGGACTCGGTGTAGTGGATGCGGCGGGACAGTTCGGTGCCGTCGTGGTCGAGGTCGCGCAGTACGGCCGCGACGGCGAGCGGCTTGAAGACGGAGCAGATCGGGAACAGCTCGTGGGCGCGGTGGAGCAGGGACGCGCCGGTGGTGAGGTTGACGGCGAAGACGCCGATGCGGGCCTGGTGTTCCTGTTCCAGGTCGCGCAGACGGCGGGTGGCGGCGGGGTGCGCGGCGGCGGCGTCCGGGGACGCGTACGCCGGCGTGCTGCCGAGGGCGAGCGCCCCGCCGAGGCCGAGGCCGGCGCCGAGCACGGACCGCCGGGTGAGAAACGACGTGGGCTTGCGCATGAAGTGACCTTTCCCCAAGTCCACCGGTTGGTTGTTGCTGGTGGGGACGTCGGGAGCGGAGTGGCTGGTTGCGCAATCCCGGCAGCGCCGTGGCCGCTGCTAGATGTACTGACCGGGCACGTTGATCAATCGTGAGAACGGCGGCAGGCTCCCGCATGCCGTATGGGGTCTGTGGTGGTTGTAGTAGTGCAACCAGCTTTTCAACTCACTTCGGCGTTCGGCCTCGGAGGCGTAGCAGCGGGCGTAGGCCCAGCCGTCTGCCATGGTGCGGTGAAAGCGTTCGACCTTCCCGTTGGTCTGCGGACGGTAAGGGCGGGTGTACTTCGGCGTGATCGAGAGGGTGTCGCACGTGTCGCGCCACAGATAGGAGCGATAGGCGCCTCCATTGTCCGAGAGCACCCTCGCGATGACGACGCCGCGCTTGGCGAACCACTCCGCCGCGCGATGCAGTACGCCGACCGCCGTCACGGCAGTTTCGTCATCGTGGGCCTCGGTGAAGGCGACGCGGGAGTGGTCGCCGATGACCGTGTGCACGAACGCATGACCGAGCTTCGGGCTGCCGTAGGCATTGCGGGACTTGCCCGGTGTCGCGACACGGTGCTTCTCGCCTTGACGACGACCGACGTAGCGCCAGCCGCCGCCATCGGGGATGTTGCCGAGCTTTGTCACGTCCACGTGAACCAGCGATCCCGGGTGGTCGTGCTCGTAGCGTCGGATGGGTTCACCGGTCGCGCGATCAACGTAGGCGAGGCGGTTCAGTCGGGCCGATCGCAGGATCCGGTGCACTGTCGACGGGGCGATGCCGAGTCTCGCGGCGAGCTGGACCGGTCCTTCCCGTAGACGTTGGCGTAGGCTGACGCACCGCTTTGTCACGGCCTTGGGAGTCCTGTTCGGAGACCTTCGCGGCCGTGAGTTCGGTCCTGCATGGACTCGCCTGCAAGGTAGCGGTCGACCCAGCGCTATACGGTCGGCCAGGAGACCTGGAACCGGGCCGCGACTTCGCTGATCGGCCAGCCGTCGTCGACGACGAGTCGAGCGACTTTCAGACGGTGGCGCGAGGTGAGGACGGCGTTCGGATGGGACATTTCTGCGCTCCTGGACAGGCTGAAGGGCCGGCCATCGTGGCCGGCCCTTCGACACCTTGAGGTGTGGAGAGGGGACGTACAGCTCAGTCGACCGGGGAGACCCGGATGAGGTTTCCATCGGGGTCAGTGATCACGAACGTGCGGCCGAAGACAGCGTCGTGCGGCTCCTCGACGACATGGACCCCCTTCGAGACCCAACTCGTGAAGACCGCGTCAACTGCGGACGATGGCCCCGGCATCATCAGTCCGACTTCGCTCGTGCGAGGAGTGCTCGGGACAGCGTGCTCGCTGTATCCCGTCCACAGCGCGAACAGGACGCCGGGGGCAACCTCGAAGGCCACGTAGTGGGGACTGGTGAAGGTCGGTTCGAGCTCGAACAGGTCGCTGTAGAAGGCGGTAGCGGCCTGGGCGTCGCGAACGCCGATCAGGAACAGGTTCGGTGCGGCCATGGAGCGCTCCTCAACTGGTTGACTTCTTGGTACTGCTCCAGCGGATCGTCTGATCGCGACAGAACCTGTCACCTTTTCTGCGAACATCGGCGAGCATGAAGGCTTCGCGGCTCTTGCACCTACTGCTGCTCCTGCAGACCCGTCAGCGCATCACCACCAGCGAGCTCGCCAAGCGGCTGGAGGTGTCTCGGCGGACTGTGCTGCGGGACGTGGAGGCACTCTCAACTGCGGGTGTGCCTGTTTATGCAGAACGGGGGCGGAACGGCGGGATCATCTTGCTCCCCGGTGCGCGGCTCAACGCATCCCACCTGGACCCACCAGAGCTGGAGGCGCTCTCCGTGGCTGGCTTGGACAGCGCGCAGCTTGCAGGCATGGGCCTGTCTGGGGTGTGGGAATCGGCCGCGCGCAAGATCGCTGCCCGCCAGGCTGGATCACCTGAGCCACCGAACTTGCTGAGATTGGCGGACCTGGTGCTGGTGGAAAGCACCTCGTGGTTCGCCGGCTCGGAGTCGGCGATCGACGTAGCGGATCTGGCTACGGCACTGCGGCACCGCCGTCGGCTGCGCATCCGGTACCGGCGCAGCGCCGAGAGGCGGGCCTCGACGCGAGTGGTCGACCCGTACGGGATCGTGGCGAAGTCAGGCCGCTGGTATCTCATCGCCGACGACCAGGGGGACGGTCGGCTGTTCGCTCTGGAACGACTCTCGGCCTACGAACAGCTCAACGCGCCGGCTGTTCTTCGACCTGGTGAGACCCTTCACACCAGGTGGGCCGCGTTGAAGGCACGCACCGAGGCGCAAGGCCGCGTGAGCGTGACCATCCGCCTGCCAGAAACCGGCATCGACCTGGCGCGGCGCATACTCGGCAACCGCATCCACGAAGTTTCCGACCCAGAAGATGGTTGTTGCACCGTCGTCGTGCGCTATCCCACCATCGAGTCAGTGCGCCAGCTCCTCCAATTCGGTGACCATATCGAGGTGCTCGCCCCAGAGAGGGCTCGCGAACGCATCAGTCAGCTCGCCAGAGACCTGCTTGAACGCCACTCGGCCCCACCTCGTAACTGCTGATCGGAGCGCCGTGCTTTCAATCAACGTCTCCGGTCAGTACAGCTGGAGAGCGTCGTCCAGTTCGCTCTGCCAGTACGTGACCTGGGCGGAGTCGTCGATGTACGTACCCTTCGGCAGCGTGGGGCGGGCCGCGCGATCACCGTAGCCGCCGTCCCGGTTCGCGAAGAAGACCTCCAGGCTGCGCACCTTCTTGCCGCCGTCGGCCTCCCCGGTGGCGTCCGACGTACGGACGGCCGCGTACGCGGACTTGCCCGGTTCGACGGAGACCACGGCCTGCGGCTTGCTGTCCTGCCGTACCGCGGTGGGCGCCTGGGCGTCGTCGAAGCGGAGGGCCGGGTAGTGGTAGGCGTCGCAGCGGGTCGAACCGGTGTTGGTGAGGGTGAGCAGCAGGTGGTTGATGGGGCGGCTGAGCTTGGAGACGGTCACCTTGGTGTTGGCCGCGGTGCAGGTCGTGGACTTCCCGCCGGTCGCGGTGCCGTGCTTGCCTCCGGCGCTGTTCTTGGTGGGAGCCGCGTTCGAGCCATGGCCGCCGTGCGAGCCCACGCCCGAGGGGGATTTGGCCGACGGGCCCGTACCGCCGGAGCCTCCCGCGCCGTCCGAAGGAGCGGAACCGGCGGAGGCGTCGGGTCCGGCCGAGGCCGCGGGCTGCTCCGGCCCGCCCGCCTTCCCGCCGCTCTCGCCGCCGCCGCACGCGGTCAGCGAGAAAGCGGCGGTGACGGCCGCGGCGGAGGCGGCGATCCGGGCGGTACGGGTGGTGAAGAGGCGCGAGGGCATGGGTGGTTCTCCCCGTGGAACGGAACGGAAGGGCGTGACGGTGATGGTGGCGGTGACGATGGCGGTAGCGGTGACGATGGCGGGTGGTCAGATGCCGTTCAGTACGACTGCGATGACGACGACACAGAGGGCGAGAACGCTCAGTGCCGCGAAGTCGGCAGGTTCGAGACGGCGGTTGGGACGACAGTGGAAACGGGTCCGCACGGCTGCTCCCCGGTAGGGCCCCGGTCGGGGCATCTGCGGTGGTCACAGCCTGTGCGACGGTCCGTCCCGGCCACAACAGCCGCTCCGGTATACGGGACGCTGGAACGAATGCGCGTACGCTGACCTGGGGGAATGGGGGTTCCCTGGAACGCGGTCGTGGGATGGGGCACGAGGGGGGAAACAGTGGGAACGGCATCGAACACGGACGATTTCGCGGCGCTGCTGCGCACGCTGAAGACGAGGTCAGGGCTCAGTTACGGGGCCCTTGCCAAGCGCCTGCACATGAGTACGTCCACGCTGCACCGCTACTGCAACGGCGACGCGGTGCCGACGGATTACGCGCCCGTGGAGCGACTGGCCCGGGTGTGCGGCGCGAAACCGGAGGAACTGGTCGAGCTGCACCGTCAGTGGATCCTGGCGGATGCGGCGCGGGGGCGACGGACGGCGGAGCCAGGTCCGGCACCGGAGGCCACCGTTCCGGAGCCTCCCGCCACCCAGGAGCCCGCGGCCCAGGAGTCCACCACCCAGGAGTCCACCCCCCAGGAGCCCGCGGCCCAGGCGCCCACCACTCAGAAGCCCAGCCCCCGAAACCCCACCCCCAAACTCCGCCTCGCCCTGGCCGCCGCAGCCGTAGTCGCCCTGGCCGTCCCCTTGGCCATCGCCGTGGCCTCCTCCGGCCCCGACGGCGCGGGTACGGCCGGAGCACGTGTGGCCGAGCGTCCCGGCCAAGGCGGTCGCGGCCCGGCTACCGGCGGTGGCACGTCCGGTTCGCCCTCCGCCACCGCCTCCACCGGTACGAGCGACGAGCCGACGCACGGCAGCCCCTCGGCCTCGTCCACCCCGAGCCCGAACGCCGCCACCCCCGGCGGCGGTACGGGCGGCGACAAGGGGCTGGCCGCCGGAGGCAAGCGGAGCAGCGGCATCCCGCTCACCGCGGATGTCCGTATGAACAACTGGGACAACCCCTGCCACCGCTGGTACCTGCTCGACAAGCCACCCGCCAAGGTGCCCCCGCCGCCTTCCGACCCGGACGCGCGCGGCTGGGCGAACGCGCTGGGCGCGGTGCCCGCCGGGCACCTCCGGATCTCGGTGGCCGTGCAGGGCACGGGCGAAGAGGCCGTCGTCCTGCACTCGCTGAACGTACGGACCGCCGCGCGCACTCCGGCGCCGGCGGGCTCGGCGTACTCCATGGGCAACGGCTGCGGCGGCGGGCTCACCCCGGCGTCGTTCGATGTCGGGCTGGACGTGCCCCAGCCGCTGATGCGGCCGGTGGCCGGGGAGCAGGGGGACCGGAAGATCCCGGCGACCGACTTCCCGTTCAAGGTCTCGGCGTCCGACCCGCAGATGCTCTACGTCGACGCGCACACCGAGGCGAACGATGTGAGCTGGTACCTGGAGCTGGAGTGGAGCAGTGGTGGCCGGCGCGGCACGCTGCGCCTGGACGACCACGGCAGGCCGTTCCGTACGAGCGCGATGAAGGGGCGGGCGGCCTACCACTACCGGCACGATCAGAACGTATGGGAGCCCGCCGAGGACTGAGTGCAGGCAAGAACGGGGGCAAGGGGAAGGGCAAGGGGAAGGCCCCGCCGGAACGATCGGTTCCGGCGGGGCCTTCGCCGCACGCGTCAGTAAGGCGACGGCGTCAGAGCCGCTCAGGCGTCCGGATGCCCAGCAGCGCCATGCCGCGGTGCAGCGTGCGCGCCGTCAGGTCGCACAGGAACAGGCGGTTCTCGACCTGGTCGGGGCCGCCCTCGGCCTTCAGGACCGGGCACTGGTCGTAGAAGGTCGTGTAGAGGGAGGCGAGCTGGTACAGGTACGCGGCCAGCTTGTGGGGCTCGTGGCCGGCCGCGGCCTCGTGCACGGTCTCCGCGAACTGGTCCAGGTGCAGGCCCAGCGCGCGCTCGGCGGGGGCCAGTGCCAGCTCCGGGTGGGCCTTGGGCGCGGTGTCCCCGGCGTTGCGGAAGATGGAGCGGATACGGGCGTACGCGTACTGGATGTAGACGCTGGTGTCGCCGTTGAGCGAGACCATCTGGTCCAGGTCGAACTTGTAGTCGCGGGCGGCCGAGGTGGACAGGTCCGCGTACTTCACGGCGCCGATGCCGACCTGCTGACCGTTCTCGGTGATCTCCCGCTCGCTCAGGCCGATGTTCTCGCCCTTATCCCGCACCACGGCGGTCGCCCGCTCCACCGCCTCGTCGAGCAGGTCCACCAGCCGCACCGTCTCGCCCTCGCGGGTCTTGAACGGCTTGCCGTCCTTGCCGAGCACGGTGCCGAAGGCGAGCTGTACGGCCTGGACGTCGTCGCCCAGCCAGCCGGCCCGGCGGGCGGTCTCGAAGACCATCTTGAAGTGCAGGGACTGGCGGGCGTCGACCACGTACAGCAGGGTCGTCGCGCCGAGGTTGCCGACCCGGTCGCGGATGGCGGACAGGTCGGTGGCGGCGTAGCCGTAGCCGCCGTCGGACTTCTGGACGATCAGCGGGGTCGGGTTGCCGTCCGGGCCCTTGACGTCGTCGAAGAAGACGCAGAGCGCGCCGTCGGAGCGGACCGCGACGCCGGACTCCTCCAGCAGCCGGCAGGTCTCCTCCAGCATGGCGTTGTAGCCGGACTCGCCGACCACGTCGGCGTCCCGGATCTCCATGTCCAGCTTGTCGAAGACCGAGTAGAAGTAGACCTTCGACTCGTCGACGAAGCGCTGCCACAGGGCGAGCGTCTCCGCGTCGCCGGCCTGGAGGTCCACGACGCGGCGGCGGGCGCGGTCCTTGAACTCCGCGTCGGAGTCGAACAGCGCGCGCGACGCCTTGTAGAGGCGGTTGAGGTTGGACATGGCCTCTTCGCCGGAGGCCTCGGCGGAGGTGGCGTCGCTCTTGTGGTCGAGCTCGTGCGGGTGCTCGATCAGGTACTGGATGAGCATGCCGAACTGGGTGCCCCAGTCGCCGATGTGGTGGCGGCGGACCACCTTCTCGCCGGTGAACTCCAGGATCTCGACCATCGCGGCGCCGATCACGGCGGAGCGCAGGTGGCCGACGTGCATCTCCTTGGCGACGTTCGGCTGGGCGTAGTCGATGACCGTGGTGCCGGCGCGCTCGGCGTACGGCACGCCCAGGCGGTCGTCGGCGGCGCGGGCGGCCAGCGTCCGCACGACCGCCTCGTCGGTGAGGGTGATGTTCAGGAAGCCGGGGCCGGAGACCTCGATCTCCTTGATCACGTCACCGGTGGGGAGCTGCGCGACGACCTTCGAGGCCAGCTCGCGCGGGTTGCCCCCCAGCTTCTTGGCCAGCGCGAGCATGGCGTTGGCCTGGAAGTCGGCCCGGTCGCTTCGTCGCAGCAGCGGGTCGGCGGCGCCGGCCTCCGGCAGGGCTGCCGAGAGGGCGTCCGCGACGCACTGGTTGACCGTGGCTGCGAGGGAAGGGACCGAAGTCATGGAATGAAGGCCGTTCCGTTGAAGTGGAAAGGGTTTGCCACCGAGTATCCCACGGCGGTTCCATCGGTTTTCCACAGGGAAAATCCGGCTCCGGCTCCGTCTGGGAGAATGGGCCCGTCAGGCTGTCGAGTGGTGAGAAGAGGAAGGGCCGATCGTGGCTCAGCAGAGCACCGAGACCGACTGGGTCTCCAGGTACGCGGACGAGGTCATTGCCGAGGCGGAGCGCCGCGCCCCCGGCAAACCGATCGTCTGTGCCTCGGGCCTCAGCCCTTCCGGCCCGATCCACCTCGGCAATCTGCGTGAGGTGATGACGCCGCACCTGGTCGCCGACGAGATCCGCCGCCGCGGCCACGAGTGCCTGCACATCATCTCCTGGGACGACTACGACCGGTACCGGAAGGTCCCGGCCGGCGTCGCGGGCGTCGACGAGTCCTGGGCCGAGCACATCGGCAAGCCGCTGACCTCGGTCCCGGCCCCGGCCGGCTCCCCGTACCCGCACTGGGCCGCGCACTTCAAGGCCGCGATGGAGGAGGCGCTCGCCGAGCTGGGCGTGGAGTACCGCGGCATCAGCCAGACCGAGCAGTACACCTCCGGCGCGTACCGCGAGCAGATCCTGCACGCGATGAAGCACCGCGCCGAGATCGACGCCGTCCTGGACCGCTACCGCACCAAGGACAAGGCGACCGGCGAGCCGAAGAAGAAGCAGCCCCAGAAGCAGCAGAAGCCGGTCGACGAGGCCGAGCTGGCGGCGGCGGAGGGCTCCGGCGCGGCCGGCGAGGACGACGGCAGCGCCGCCGGCGCCGAGTACTTCCCGTACAAGCCGTACTGCACCGCCTGCGCCAAGGACCTGACCCAGGTCACCGCGTACGACGACGAGACCACCGAGCTGGCCTACACCTGCACCGCCTGCGGCCACGCCGAGACCGTGCTCCTGAAGGAGTTCGACCACGGCAAGCTGGTCTGGAAGGTCGACTGGCCGATGCGCTGGGCGTACGAGGGCGTGATCTTCGAGCCGTCCGGTGTGGACCACTCCTCGCCGGGCTCGTCGTTCGTGGTCGGCGGGCAGATCGTGCGCGAGGTCTTCGGCGGCGCGCAGCCGATCGGCCCGATGTACGCCTTCGTGGGCATCAGCGGCATGGCGAAGATGTCCTCCTCCAAGGGCGGCGTGCCCACCCCGGGCGACGCGCTGAAGATCATGGAGGCGCCGCTGCTGCGCTGGCTGTACGCCCGCCGCAAGCCCAACCAGGCCTTCAAGATCGCCTTCGACCAGGAGATCCAGCGGCTGTACGACGAGTGGGACAAGCTGGAGTCCAAGGTCGCCGACGGCTCGGTGCTGCCCGCCGACGCGGCCGCGCACGCCCGCGCGGTGCGCACGGCCGCCGGTGAGCTGCCCCGTACCCCGCACCCGCTGCCGTACCGCACCCTCGCCTCGGTGGTCGACATCACCGGCGGGCACGACGAGCAGACCCTGCGCATCCTCGGCGAGCTGGACCCGGCGAACCCGGTCACGTCCCTGGACGAGACCCGCCCCCGGCTGGACCGCGCGGAGTACTGGATCAACACCCAGGTCCCGGCCGACCAGCGCACCATCGTGCGCGAGGAGCCCGACACCGAGCTGCTCGGCTCGCTGGACGAGCAGGGCCGCGAGTCGCTGCGCCTGCTGCTGGACGGCCTGGACGAGCACTGGTCGCTGGACGGCCTGACGACGCTCGTCTACGGCGTGCCCAAGATCCAGGCCGGTCTGACGCCCGAGGCCAAGCCGACGCCGGAGCTGAAGGTCGCCCAGCGCGCGTTCTTCGCGCTGCTGTACAACCTGCTGGTCGGGCGCGACACCGGCCCCCGCCTGCCCACGCTGCTGCTCGCGGTCGGCGCGGACCGGGTGCGCAAGCTGCTGGGGGCGTGACGCCCGGCGCGGCGCGCGGACGGGTATGAGGCCCTGACCGCGCCGCTGCGACTTTCGAAGGACCGCTGGTTCGGCCCCGGGGACGACGATCCCCGGGGCCGCTCGCGTGAGGGTGGAGACATGCGAGCAGTCATCGGAGCCATCGGAGTCATCGTCATGATCCAGGGGGCCATGGGCGCCCTCGGCCGGACCTTCACGGACAGCACGGGCTGGGGCATCCTGCCGCACTGGTACGACCTGCCGACACTCGCCTACGTCGGTATGGCCGTGACCGGCCTGGCCCTCTTCGTGTGGGGGGAGGCGGGAAAGAAGCGCAGGAACCACGCGGGATCGGGCGCGTAGCCGCCCGCCGCACCCCGCCGTACCAGCCCGTTCCGGCCGCGTTCCGGGCGGGAAATGACCGGAACAGACATACGTCGAACACCGGGCGGGGACTCGTCTCCCATGACGGATTCGCTGACCCCACTCGGCCTGCCGGACACGGTCCGGGCCTGTCTGTTCGACCTCGACGGCGTCCTGACCAAGACGGCCGTCGTCCACACGGCCGCCTGGAAAGAGACCTTCGACGACTTCCTGCGCCACCGTGACGGCCCCGGGTTCACCCCCTTCGACCCGGTCGCCGATTACGACGAGTACGTGGACGGCCGCCCGCGTGCCGACGGCGTCCGCACCTTCCTGGCCTCCCGCGGCATCGAGCTGCCGGAAGGCGCGCCCGACGACCCGCCGGACCGCGAGACCGTGCACGGCCTGGGCAACCGCAAGAACAACCTGCTGCTGAAGAAGCTCCGCGAGGTGGGCGCCGAGGCGTACGAGGGCTCCCGCCGCTACGTCGACGCCGTACGCGAGCGGGGCCTGGCCACCGCCGTCGTCTCCTCCAGCGCCAACTGCCGCGAGGTGCTGGAGTCGGTGCACATGGCGGAACTCTTCGACGTACGCATCGACGGGAACGTGGCCGCCGAGCGCAAGCTGCCGGGCAAACCGCACCCGGACACCTTCCTGGAGGCGGCCAAGGAGCTGGGCGTCCCCGCCGCGCAGGCGGCCGTCTACGAGGACGCGCTGGCCGGAATGGACGCCGGGCGGGCCGGCCGCTTCGGGTACGTCATCGGCGTCGACCGGGTCGGCCAGGCCGAGGCGCTGCGGCGGCACGGCGCCGACACCGTGGTCGAGGACCTCGCCGAGCTGCTGAAGGAGGACGGTCAGGCATGATCACCCACCGCTCGTACTCCTGCGAACCCTGGCTGCTGCGCGAGACCGACCTCAACCTGGACGTGCTCCCGCAGAGCGAGTCCGTCTTCGCGCTGTCCAACGGGCACATCGGCTGGCGCGGCAACCTCGACGAGGGCGAGCCGCATGGCCTGCCCGGCACCTACCTCAACGGCGTCCACGAGCTGCGTCCGCTGCCGTACGCCGAGGCCGGCTACGGCTATCCCGAATCCGGCCAGACGGTCATCAACGTCACCAACGGCAAGCTGATCCGGCTGCTGGTCAACGACGAGCCGTTCGACCTGCGCTACGGACGGCTGCGCTCTCACGAACGCGTGCTGGACCTGCGCGCCGGGGTGCTGCGCCGCACCTGCGAGTGGACCTCGCCGGCCGGCTGCACCGTACGGGTGACCTCCACCCGCCTGGTCTCCTTCGCGCAGCGGGCGATCGCCGCCGTCGCCTACGAGGTCGAGCCGCTGGACTCCGAGGTCCGGGTCGTGGTGCAGTCCGAACTCGTCACCAACGAGCAGCTGCCCGAGGCCGGCGGCGACCCCCGGGTCTCCTCGGCACTGCACAACCCGCTGGAACCGGAGGAGCACTTCGCCCGCGACGCGCGCCTGCGGCTGGTGCACCGCACCCGACGCAGCGGCCTGCGGGTCGCCGCCGCGGCCGACCACCTCGTGGACGGGCCCGAGGGCGCCACCCGCACCGACGGCGAGAGCGGCGACAACGTGGCCCGCTTCACCGTCACCTCGCTGCTGGAGCAGGGGCAGCGGCTGCGGGTGGAGAAGACGGTGGCGTACGGCTGGTCCGGCGCGCGGTCGCTGCCCGCCGTACGCGACCAGGTGGACGCGGCGCTCGCCGGGGCCCGCAGCACCGGCTGGCAGGGCCTGGTCGACCAGCAGCGCGCGTACCTGGACGACTTCTGGAGCCGCGCGGACGTCGAGGTGGACGGCGACGCGGAGATCCAGCAGGCGGTGCGCTTCGCGCTCTTCCACGTGCTCCAGGCGGGCGCGCGGGCCGAGCAGCGCGCCATCCCGGCGAAGGGCCTGACCGGCTCCGGCTACGACGGCCACACCTTCTGGGACAGCGAGACCTTCGTCCTGCCGATGCTCACGTACACCTCGCCGAACGCCGTCGCCGAAGCGCTGCGCTGGCGGCAGGACACCCTGCCCGCCGCCTGCGACCGGGCGGCCCAACTCGGCCTGCGCGGCGCGGCGTTCCCGTGGCGGACGATCGAGGGCTCGGAGTGCTCCGCGTACTGGCCGGCCGGTACGGCCGCCTTCCACGTCAACGCCGACATCGCGGACGCGGTCGTACGGTACGTGTGCGCCACCGGCGACGAGGAGTTCGAGCGGGAGACCGCCGTACCGATCCTGGTGGAGACGGCCCGGCTGTGGCACTCGCTCGGCCAGCACGACCACCACGGCACGTTCCACATCGACGGCGTCACCGGCCCCGACGAATACAGCGCCGTCGCGGACGACAACGTCTACACCAACCTGATGGCCCAGGCGAACCTGCGAGCCGCCGCCGACGTGGTCGAACGCCACCCCCAGGAGGCCCGCGCGCTGGGCGTGGACGACGAGGAGAGCGCGGCGTGGCGGGACGCGGCGGAAGCGGTGGCCGTGCCGTACAACAAAACCCTGCGGGTGCACGAGCAGTCGGCCGGCTTCACCACCCACCAGGTCTGGGACTTCGCCGGCACGCGCCCCGACCAGTACCCCCTCATGCTGCACTTCCCCTACTTCGACCTCTACCGCAAACAGGTCATCAAGCAGGCGGACCTCGTCCTCGCCATGTACAAGCGCGACGACTGCTTCGACGCGGACCACAAGGCGCGCAACTTCGCGTACTACGAGCCGCTGACCGTCCGCGACTCGTCCCTGTCCGCCTGCTGCCAGGCCGTCGTGGCCGCCGAGGTGGGCCATCTGCGCCTGGCCTACGACTACTTGGGCGAAGCGGCCCTGATGGACCTCCAGGACCTGGAGAACAACACCCGCGACGGCCTGCACACCGCGTCGCTCGCCGGCACGTGGATCGCCCTCGTCGCCGGGTTCGGCGGCATGCGGCACAGCGGCCGGTCACTGTCCTTCGCGCCGCGCCTCCCGGAGAAGCTCAGCCGCATGGCGTTCTCGGTACAGGTGCTCGGGCGGCGGCTGCGCGTGGAGATCACCGGCACGGTCGCGACGTACACGCTGGCCGAAGGGGCGCCGCTGGAGATAAGGCACTACGGCGAACCGCTCACCGTCTCCGACAAGAGCCCCCAGAAACGCGACATCCCCGAACTGGCCGCCCGCCCCGAACCGGACCAGCCCCCGGGGCGCCGACCCCTGCGGCGCCCTTGATCCGGGGCCGTTCGGGGACTCCGGGGGTTCCGGGGTCGTCTCCGGGGTCTCCGGGAATTCCTACGGGATGTGCTCGGCGGTCTCCATCTCCTCCCGGAAACGCTGGCGGAAATCGCGCACGAACGTCCGCAGGTAGTTCTCACTGAGCGGGCCGCCCTCGCGGCCGGTGACGCCGTAGACGGTCTGGAGGTAGCGGGCGAACTGCCGGGGATCGGGGAAGTCGTTCTTCTCGGCGACGTACTGGCGGAAGGCGCCGTAGTAGGCCTCTTCGCGGGGGATGTCGTCGGGGAGGGCGGTGGCGGCGGGGCCGTCGGGTGCGGGTTCTGCCGGTTCGGGCTCGGGGCTGGGCTCCGGCTCGGGTACGGGCTCGGGTTCCGCCGGGGCGGTGCGCGGCTCGGGAACGGGCAGCGGCCCGGCGGTCCCGCCGAGCGGCCGTTTGCGGCCGGGGCCGACGGGGACGGTGAGGCGGGAGTCGTGGGGCGGGTGCTCGGTGGGGGTGTCGTCGGGGGCCGGGGCGGGAGCGGGGTGTGGGTCCGGTTCCGGTTCCGGGCCCCGCGCCGCTTCCGGTTCCGGTGCGGGCTCCGGTGCGGCCCCCGGAGCCGGCGGCCGGTCGAGGACGGGCGGCTGGTCGGGTACCGGCGGCTCGGGCGCGGCCGGGGCTCCCGGGGCGGGCGCGGGCGCTTCCGCAAGGGCGGCGGGAGTCCGCGTACCCGCGTCGCCGACGGCCGCGGGAGCCTGCGCCCCCGCGTCCCCCGCGTCCCCCGCGTCCCTCACGTCCCGCGCTTCCCGTACGGCGGCGGGCACCGGCACGGATATCCCCGCCGCCGCGAGCCCCGCCGCACCCGTCTCCGCCAGCGGCACCCCGTACCGCGCCAGCCGCAGCGGCATCAGCGCCTCGACCGGCGCCCGACGCCGCCAGGCCCGCCCGTACCGGGCCCGCAGCCGCGTCCGGTAGACCAGCCGGTCCTGCTCCAGCTTGATCACCTCGTCGTACGAGCGCAGCTCCCACAGCTTCATCCGGCGCCAGAGCCGGAAGGTGGACGGGAACGCCAGCAGCCAGCGGGCGAGCCGGACGCCTTCCATGTGCTTGTCGGCGGTCAGGTCCGCGATCCGGCCGACGGCGTGCCGGGCGGCCTCGACGGCGACCACGAAGAGCACCGGGATGACCGCGTGCATGCCGACGCCGAGCGGGTCCGGCCAGGCCGCCGCGCCGTTGAAGGCGATGGTGGCGGCGGTGAGCAGCCAGGCGGTCTGGCGCAGCAGCGGGAAGGGGATGCGGGTCCAGGTCAGCAGGAGGTCCAGGGCCAGCAGGACCACGATCCCCGCGTCGATGCCGATGGGGAAGACCGCGGAGAAGGCGCCGAAACCTTTGCGTTGTGCGAGGTCGCGGACGGCCGTGTAGGAGCCGGCGAAGCCGATCGCCGCGATGAGGACCGCGCCGGCGACGACCACGCCGATCAGGATGCGGTGGGTACGGCTCAAGCGCGTCGCGTGTGTCGCGGGCACCCGCGATCCCTCCCCGGTCATTCGGCTGACTGTGGCGGCTTAGCCTGGCACACCCGTCTGCCCGGGACCGGGGAGGGTTCGTCGCGCTACTGGTTGGCCTTGGCGACCGAGGTGACGGCCTCCTGCGTGGCGGACTCGGCGAGCTTGAGGAGGTCGCTGGGGTCGGGGGCGTCGGCGCCGGCCAGGCCCGCGCCGTTGTAGTTGACGGTGACCACGACGTTCGCGGTGCGGGCGATCACCGTCTGGTTCTTGAAGTCGTCGTCCTCCTTCTTCAGGTCGTACGTGGTCCAGGACGCCTCGTCACCGGTGCCCTCGACCGCGCCGGTCTTGACGTTCTTGGCGCCCTGGGTGGCCTTGGCCGTGTCGACCTGCTTCTTGTAGAAGTCGGTGGCGCGCTTCTCGCCGGTGCCCAGGGTCGGGTCGGAGTCGTAGCGCTGGAAGCCGATGTCCAGCCAGCGGTACTGGGTGCCGTCCACGCCCTGCTCGTCGGAGCTCTTCCAGGCGCAGTAGCCGCGGGCCATGGCGTCGGAGGACTTGCCCTGCTCGCCGTCCTCGTTCTTGGTCTTGGGCACCAGCTTCTTGAGCGTGTCCTTGGACACGGCCTGGCAGGGGTTGGGCAGCTTCTTCATCTTGGCGGGCGTGACGCTGGGCGAGGCGCTGCCGCCCTTGCTCGGCGAGCTGCTCTTCGGCGCCGCGCTGCTGCCCGGGTCCTTCTTCTTGTCGCCGGAGTCGTCGGAGGAGCAGCCGGCGACGAGCATCACCGGTACGGCTGCGCAGGCGAGGAGGCTGGCGAGTCGCTTGGCTGAACGGTGCATGGTTCCTTCGCTGTTCGTCGTCGTTCGGCGCGTCGGTGGGACGCCGTCGGGCACCGCGTACGGTCCGGGCGCGGGCCGTACGCGGTACGTCCTTCGGGGCGCGTGGCGGCGTTGCCGCGCGTGGGGCTCGGGGGCACACGGTACGCGGCACAGGGCGGCCGAAGGGCGATTCGTGACGTTACTCGCCGGACAAAGCGGACTGATCGTCGAAGCGATCCGGGCTGATCGCTGGAGCGGTCCGCCCTGGTCGCTGATCGCCGGAGCGGTCCGCCTCAGTCGTTGAAGCGGTCCGCCAGCTCCTGGGCCAGTGCCTGGGCCTTGTCCTGGAGGTCCTTGCTGTCCGGCAGGGACGCCTTGTCGGCCGACCACTGGTCGTAGGCGATGGTCACGATCACGTTCGAGGAGCGGAAGACGATCGACACGTCGCGGTGCACGCCGCTGTCCGCGGTGATCAGCTTGTCGTTGAGGAAGGCCGCGTCGGCGAGGCCGTCCAGGACGCGCGGGGCGACGGGGGAGCCGGACGCCGAGCTCGGGTCCGTACTCGGGCCCGTGCTCGGTGAGCCGGACGGGGAGCCCGTGGGGGCGGGGGACGCCTTGCCGCCGGCGGTGACCTTTCCGGTGCCCTGGCCGTCCCCGTCGGTGCCGTGCTTGCCGTCCCCGCCCTTGTCCCCGGTGCTGGGGGTGGGCTTCGCGCTGCCCGAACCGCCCGGCAGCTCGGCGGCCAGCTCCTTCTTGGCGTAGACGTTCTGCGCCTTGTCGTCGTCGCTGACCGCGGGGTCGTAGGAGACCACCCGCTCGAAGTCGAGGCTGAGGTGGCGGGTGCCGTCGGGGGCCTCGCGCTTCCAGCGGCAGCCGACGCGCCGGTCCGTGTCGTACGTGATGTCGGCGGTGCCCGCGTAGACCTTCTCGGCGTCCTGCGGGCTCTCCCCGCCGCCGGGCGGCAGCAGCCGGCGCAGCGTGTTCTTGGACGGCAGGCCGCAGGGCTCGGGGAGCGTGCGGTATTTGCCGGGTTCGGCGGACTGCGTGGTGGCGGCGGTGCCGCCGCCCTTGGTGTCACTGGTGCCGCCGCCGGAGCCCGGGCCGCCGGTGCAGGAGGTGAGCGTGGCGGCCAGCGCGGCCGCGGTCGCCAGCGCGGCCCCCGGTACGAACGACCTTCGCTGCACCTGACCGGCTCCTTCCGTAGGAAATCTGGTTGCCTCGGCCCGACGGCAGATGGACACAATGTCTACCGCACGTTCTGCCGCATACGCCGGTCCCCTGTCCTTGATCAGGCTTCTTGTCCGGCTTTTGCTATTTATTGTTTTTCGGGGGAATGGGGAAGTTATGTCGTACACCGAAGTGCCCGGAGCGAAGGTTCCGATCCGGATGTGGACGGATCCGTCCACGGTCGAAGGCGTGGCCATGCAGCAGCTGCACAACGTGGCCACCCTGCCATGGATCAAGGGCCTGGCCGTGATGCCGGACGTGCACTACGGCAAGGGTGCGACGGTCGGCTCGGTGATCGCCATGCACGGAGCGGTCTGCCCGGCCGCCGTCGGTGTCGACATCGGCTGCGGGATGAGCGCCGTGAAGACCTCCCTGACCGCCAATGACCTCCCCGGCGACCTGTCCCGGCTGCGGTCCAAGATCGAGGAGGCCATCCCGGTCGGGCGGGCCATGCACGACGACCCGGTGGACCCGGGCCGGCTGCACGGCCTGGCGACGAGCGGCTGGGACGACTTCTGGGGCCGCTTCGACGGGGTCGCGGAAGCGGTCAGGTTCCGGCAGGACCGTGCCGTCAAGCAGATGGGTTCGCTCGGCGGCGGCAACCACTTCATCGAGTTCTGTCTCGACGAGACCGGCTCGGTGTGGCTCATGCTGCACTCCGGCTCCCGCAACATCGGCAAGGAGCTGGCCGACTTCCACATCGGCCGGGCGCGGGAGCTGCCGCACAACCAGGGCCTGGTCGACCGCGACCTCGCCGTCTTCATCGCGGACACCCCGCAGATGGCGGCGTACCGCAACGACCTCTTCTGGGCGCAGGAGTACGCCAAGCACAACCGCGCGATCATGATGGCGCTCTTCCAGGACGTCGTGCGCAAGGAGTTCAGGAAGGCGAAGCCGACGTTCGAGCCGGTGATCTCCTGCCACCACAACTACGTGGCGGAGGAGCGGTACGACGGCATGGACCTGCTGGTTACCCGCAAGGGCGCGATCCGCGCCGGGAGCGGCGAGTACGGCATCATCCCCGGCTCGATGGGCACCGGTTCGTACATCGTCAAGGGCCTCGGCAACCCGGCGTCCTTCAACTCCGCCTCGCACGGCGCGGGCCGGAAGATGAGCCGCAACGCCGCGAAGAAGCGTTTCTCGACGCGGGACCTGGAAGAGCAGACGCGGGGCGTGGAGTGCCGTAAGGACTCCGGCGTCGTGGACGAGATCCCGGGCGCGTACAAGCCGATCGAGAAGGTCATCGACCAGCAGCGGGACCTGGTCGAGGTGGTGGCCAAGCTCAAGCAGGTGGTGTGCGTGAAGGGCTGACCGCGCGCACTCCCGGGCCGGGGCCCCGGGCCGGTTTCCGCCGGTCCGGGGCCCCGGCGTTTCACAAGGTGAGCAGCGCCCGCACGGGTCTGCTGGTGTCCGCCAGAGGGCGGACGGCCAGCCGTACCAGGGCCAGCGCGTTGTCGTCGCCCGCGGTGCGGTTGGTGCTCAGTTCACCGCAGGCCAGGCACTGGTGGACCAGCAGCCATTCGCCGTTCTGCCGGGTGGCCAGGCACAGTGCCCGCATCCGGCCGCCGCAGTCCGCGGCCCGGTCGCCCGGGACGCGGCGGTCCACGTGGCGGCTGGTCAGGCAGTGCGGGCAGTGGTTGCGATGGGCGGTGCCCGGTGCGGCCAGGGGCACTTCCAGGCGGCAGCCCAGGCAGCGGAACGCGTCTCCGGGCGCGCCGCCGGGGCCGTGCAGGACGTCCTTGGGCCGCTGGGCGCGGCGCCGCTGTACGGCATTGCTGCGTCGTGGCATGTCGTCGCCCCCCGCCCTACAGGTCGCCGAACGCTTCGAGCGGGAACGGCGGCGAGGCCAGCGGCCGGACCGCCATCCGCATCAGGATCAGCTGGTTGTCGTCCGGCGAGACCGGGTTGGAGGTCAGCTCGTCGCAGCGGGTGCAGCGGTGGACGACCATCCAGTCGCCGGTGCGCAGCACCGCGATGGCGATCGGCGACATGCGGCCCTGGCAGGTGGACGGGCCGCCCTCGACGGCGTCGTGCACATGCTGGGAGTGCAGGCAGCTGGGGCAGTGGTTGCGGCGGTTGCCGTCGGGGCCGAGCGTGGTGACGGTCAGGCCGCACCGTACGCAGGTGAAGGTGTCGGTACGCGGCTGCGGACGGGAACCGTGGGGCGGGCGGGAACTGCTGGAACCGTGGGACGAGTGGGAACTGCTGGAACCGTGGGAGCTGTTGGACAGCACTCGGGGACTCCTTGCCGGAATGTGTCTGGAAAAGGCAGTGGGAGCAGGCCGAGCGGCCTCGGTCGTACGGGCACGTACGGGCAGCGGGCGGCACCGCCCGGAGGCGGGTGCGGCCGGGGCCGTGCCGGCAGGGCGGACGACAGCCGGTGACAGCGGAGGTCAGCGGCGGGATGCGTCCGCGCGGTGGTGAGGCGCGCTCAGCGCCGGCCGGGGCATAGACACTGCTTTCCAGGGCGGGGCCCGAGTGAGAGGACACGTGCGGCGGCAGCGCGCACGTGCGGTGGCTGAAGGAAACGGTACGGGCGGGGGCGGCCGCGGCGCCAACGGTTTTCCGGCGCCGTGACCGCCCCCGCCCGCGACGGCCTCAGGCCGTCCGGTGCACCTTGTGGTTGGCCGCCTGGGCGCGCGGCCGTACGACGAGGAGGTCGATGTTGACGTGGGCGGGGCGGGTGACGGCCCAGCCGACGGTGTCGGCGACGTCGTCGGCGGTCAGCGGCTCGGCCACACCCTCGTACACCTTCGCCGCCTTGGCGGCGTCGCCGCGGAAGCGGGTGGTGGCGAACTCGTCCGTCCTGACCATGCCGGGGGCGATCTCGATGACGCGTACCGGCTCGCCGCACAGCTCCAGCCGGAGCGTCTCGGCGATGACGTGCGCGCCGTGCTTGGCGGCGACATAGCCGCCGCCGCCCTCGTACGTGCCGTGGCCCGCCGTCGAGGAGACGACGACCACCGTGCCGTCGCCGGAGGCGGTCAGGGCGGGCAGCAGGGCCTGCGTCACGTTCAGCACGCCGAGGACGTTGACCTCGTACATCGTGCGCCAGTCGGCCGGGTCGCCGGTGGCGACGGGGTCCGCGCCCAGCGCGCCGCCGGCGTTGTTGACCAGCACGTCCACCGACTCGTGGCGCTCGCCGAGATGGGCGGCGAAGGCGTCCACCGCGGCACGGTCGGTCACGTCGAGCTGGTACGCCTCGGCGTCCGGCAGCTCGGCGGCCAGCGCCTCGATGCGGTCCTTGCGGCGGGCGGCGAGGACGACGCGGTAGCCGTCCGCGGCCAGCCGGCGGGCGGTCGCGGCGCCGATGCCGCTGCTGGCTCCGGTGACGACGGCGGTGCGGGTGCGGGCGGCGGGCACGTCGGGTACGGCGGTCATGCGGCGGCTCCTCGGGCGCGGCGGGCGGCAAGCGTGGTACGTACGCAGAATAGGCGCGCTCAGCGCCCCCGCGGCGCGTACATGATCACGGCCATCCCGGCCAGGCAGATCAGCGCGCCGGCCACGTCCCAGCGGTCGGGGCGGTAGCCGTCCGCGACCATGCCCCAGGCCAGCGAGCCGGCCACGAAGACGCCCCCGTACGCGGCGAGGATGCGGCCGAAGTCGGCGTCCGGCTGGAGCGTGGCGACGAAGCCGTACGCGCCCAGGGCGAGCACGCCCGCGCCGATCCACAGCCAGCCGCGGTGTTCGCGTACGCCCTGCCAGACGAGCCAGGCGCCGCCGATCTCGAAGAGGGCGGCGAGGACGAAGAGGGCGGCGGAGCGGGCGGGCAGCATGATCACAGGGTAGGCAGCGGGGCCGGCAGCCGGTGCGGGGCCGTTGTCAGTGGCGTGTGAGAGCTTCGAGACATGCTCATCGAACGCGCATACGTGAATCGCTCCGCGGAAGCCGTGGCGGAGAGCGGGGACCACTGGCCCTGGACGGTCCCGTGCGTGCGCTGGTTGGCCGAGGACGGGCTGAAATTCGGCGCGCCGGTCACCTTCCTCGTGGGCGAGAACGGCTCCGGCAAATCGACGCTGGCCGAGGCCCTGGCGGAGGGCTTCGGCCTCGATTCCTACGGCGGCTCGGCCGGTTACAAGTACGCCAGTTCGCGTGCACCGTCCGAGCTGGGCGTCGCCGTCCGCTTCGACGCGACGGCGGTGGGCCGCCGCATGATCCGCGGTCCGCGCACCCGCCGCCGCGGCTTCTTCCTGCGTGCCGAGACCGCGTGGGACGCGCTCGCCCGGGAGCGGCTGTCGGGCGTGCCCGAGGCGATGAGCCATGGCGAGAGTTTCCTGATGGCCTTCCGGGAGAAGTTCCGGCAGCCGGGGCTGTATGTGCTCGACGAGCCCGAGGCCGCGCTGTCGTTCACGTCCTGCCTGGAGCTGGTCGGCGTGCTGGAGGAGCTGAGCCGCGGCGGCGCCCAGGTCATCTGTGCCACGCATTCGCCGCTGCTGACGGCCTTGCCCGGCGCGGACATAGTCGAGGTCGGTGCGCACGGCATGCGCTCGGTGGCCTGGGAGGAGCTGGCCCTCGTCGACCACTGGCGCCGCTATCTCACCGACCCGCGCGCATATCTGCGGCACATCATCGGCTGAACCGGCGTCACCGCTGGGGCGCGGCGTCTCCGAAATGGCCGGTGCTGTCCGCCGGCGAATGTCCGAAAGCGGGCGTTGACGGAAAAGGAGAACGCTCCGGCGGCCGTCGCTGCGTGAAGGACGAACCACTGGCCAAAAACCGTACGGTGCGTCACAACCCGCTGGCGGGCCCCTTGTCACGAAACATGTGAGTCCTTAGATTCCCCTTCTACCGGGGGGCGCAACGCTGATCGGCGAGCGGCGAGGACAGCGGGAAAACGCGGCTTTCGCCGGTCGGTGCACAAAGGTGACCCACCCCGAATTCCGCGGCGTATCCGGTACACCGGCGCATCCCGCGGTTCCCGGGGCACGGTTTCACCTCCCATCACATGGCGACCGCACCGGACTTCGGTGGCGGGCGGCGCGACCGGGCAGCTGCGGGATCCGGTCCGGCCGCCAGGCCCGGCAAGCGTCCGGCGCGTCCGGCCCGGGGACGGCCGGGCGCGACGGACGGCGCGGACCCGTCCCCCGTTCATGGCCGGGGGACGGGCCGCGCGGGCCGCACCGGGTGCGCGCGATGTGGTGGTCACGGCCGGGCCGCGGTGCGGGCCGCGGCCCGGCCGGCGCCCGTCCAGCGGACCAGGGCACCACGCAGCGACTCGGCGCGTACGTCCGGGTCGGTGGCGTCGGTGGCCCAGGCGACGTAGCCGTCGGGGCGTACGAGCAGCGCGGTGCGCCGGTCGCCGGCCCAGGCGGCCCGTACGAGACGGGGGTCCTTCCCGTCCCCCGGTACCTTCTCGTCCTCCGGCGTGACCAGTACGAACGCCCCGCCCCGCAGCGCCTCGTGCAGCCGGGTGCCGCCCGCCAGCCGGAGGTCGGGGGCGCGCTTGCCCGCGAGCGGGTGGGAGCCGCGTCCGGCCGGGTACGCGATGCCCACGCCGCTGATCATCATCATCGCCCGGTCCGCGAGCGGCGGCACCGAGTTCAGGAGCCGGGCGAGCGTCGCCCGCAGCACCCGCTGCGGCCTGCTGCGCAGCTGGGCCAGCCGGATGACGGCGCCGCTGCTGCGCAGCACCATCTTGCCGACCGGGTGGCGTTCGGCGTGGTAGCTGTCCAGCAGGCTGTCGGCCGCGTCGCCGCGCAGCACCGCGGCCAGCTTCCAGCTGAGGTTGGCGGCGTCCTGGAGCCCGGTGTTCATGCCCTGGCCGCCGGCCGGGGAGTGGACGTGCGCGGCGTCGCCGGCGAGGAAGGCGCGGCCGACCCGGTACCGGGGGACCTGGCGCTCGTCGCTGTGGAAGCGGGACGTCCAGCGGACGTCGTGCAGGCCGTAGTCGCTGCCGAGCGCGAGCCGCATGTACTCGCGGATCTCGTCGGCCTCGACAGGAGTGTCCTCGGGGACCCGGCGGCGCTGGTCCCAGCCGATGACGCGGTACCAGCCGTCGCCGAAGTTGCTGACGAGCGCGAAGGCGTCGTCGGTGGCGTTGGCGACGAGCGGGACGGTGGGCCGCTCGTCGAGCCGTACGTCGGCGAGCACGACGGAGTCCACCACGGTCCGGCCGGGGAAGGGCAGGCCGAGGGCCTGGCGGACGGTGCTGTGCACACCGTCCGTGCCGACGAGATAGGCCGCGCGGTACGTCGTGGCGGCCCCGTCCTCCTCCTGTACGTGGACGTCGACGCCGTCGGCGTCCTGGTCCAGGCCGGTCACGCGGGCCCCGTACCGGAAGGTGACGCCGGCCTTCTGCGCGCGCCGCTCCAGCAGCGCTTCGACCTCGTACTGCGGGGTGATCAGCACGAACGGGAAGCGGGAGGGCAGCCGGGACGGCTTCATGTCGGCGGCGGCGAAGAGCCGCAGACGCGCCAGCGGGTGGCCGGTCGCGACGAGTTCGTCGGCGAGGCCGCGGGCGTCGAGCTGTTCGAGGCTGCGGGCGTGCACGGCCATCGCACGGGTGAGGTTGCTGATCCCGGGGGCGCGGCGCTCCAGCAGCGTGACGCGCAGCCCGGCGACGGCGAGGTCGCCGGCGAGCAGCAGTCCGGTGGGGCCGGCGCCGACGACGATGACGTCGCTGTCCGAGGTGGTGTGCGGGGAGTCCTGGTCGTTGATGGTGCCGGGCTTGCGGGTCATGCCGCCTCCAATGCCAACGCATGTTGGTCAACGCTTGTTGGCAACGATAGGCCCGGCTTCCTGGCGAGTCAACGGTTGTTGGCCTACAGTCGTGGGCATGGTCGACACCGCCCCCTCCGAGCCGCAGGAGCGCCCCCGCCGCTCCGACGCCACCCGCGCCGCGATCCTCGACGCCGCCCGCGACCGCTTCGCCGCCGACGGCTACGAGCGCGCCACCATCCGCGCCATCGCCAAGGACGCGGACATCGACCCGTCGATGGTGATGCGCTACTACGGCAACAAGGCGGGCCTGTTCGCGGCCGCCTCCGAGATTGACCTGCGGCTGCCGGACCTGGCGGCCGTGCCGCGCGACCGGCTCGGCGAACAGCTCATCCGGCACTTCCTCGACCGCTGGGAGGGCGACGAGACGCTGACCGGGATGGTGCGCGTCGCCGTCACCAACGAAGCCGGCGCCGAGCGGCTGCGCGACGTCTTCACCGAGCAGATCAGACCGGCGCTCGCCGCGATCTGCCCGGCCCCGGAAGAGCTCGACTCCCGCGCGGCACTGATCGGTTCCCAGCTGGTCGGCATGGGCCTGCTGCGCTACATCCTGATCCTGCCGCCCGCCGCCGCCCTCCCCCGTGAAGAGGTCGTCGCCTGGCTGGCCCCCACCCTCCAGCGCTACCTGACCGCCGAACACCCGTAAGGGCCCGGCGAGGCACCTGGGCGATCTCCCGGACGCGGCCGCCCCACCGTGCCTACGGTGGGGGCCGTACCAGCGAGGGAACGGGAAGGAGACCCATGTCCCGGCACACTTCCGTGACGCCGCCCTCCCCCGAGGCACTCGTCGAGCTGTACGGGCTTGAGCCGCTGCCCAGGGAAGGCGGGCGCTACCGGCGCACGTGGGCGGGCCCCGGGCGCCCCGACGGCCGCCCCGAGGGCTCCGCGATCGTCGTGCTGCTCACCGCGGAACCCGGCGACTACAGCGCCCTGCACCGCCTGCCCACCGACGAGGTCTGGCACTTCTACCTGGGCGACCCGCTTACGCTGCTCCTCCTGGAGCCGTCCGGCGGCACCCGTACGGCCGTCCTCGGCCCGGACGTCCTGGGCGGCCAGCACGTCCAGTTCACGGTGCCGGCCGGCACCTGGATGGCTGCCGAGGTCGCCGACGGCGGCGCCTGGTCGCTCTTCGGCTGCACCATGGCGCCGGGTTTCACCTTCGAGGACTACGAGCACGGGAACGCCGCCGAACTGGCCGCGCGCTACCCCCGGGAGGCAGCGCGGATCACCGCGCTGAGCCGCCCGTGAGCGCGCCGCGGGACAACTGCGCACTGCCGTCCCTCGCAGGCCAGGTCGCCCTGGTCACCGGCGCGGGCGGCTGCCTCGGCACCGGCATCGCGCTGCGCTTCGCCGCCGCGGGCGCCGCAGTCGTCGCCCACTACCGTACGAACGCCTCCGCCGCCCAGACGCTCGTAGCCCGCATCGAGGAGCAGGGCGGCAGCGCGCTGGCGGTCCGCGCCGACCTGTCCGCGGAGGAGGAGTGCCACCGCCTGGTGCGTACGGCGGCGGACTGGCGCGGCCGGCTCACCGCCCTGGTCAACAACGCGGGCGTACAGCCCGACCAGGACCTGGCGGGCATGACCGTCGCCGACTGGCGCGCCGTCAACGACACCAACGTCCTGAGCACGTTCGCCTGCACGCAGGCCGCCGCCGAGGTGATGCGGGACGGCGACGGCGGATCGATCACCCACATCGCCTCCATCCAGGCACACCGGCCCGCCCCGGCACACGCCCACTACTGCGCCTCCAAGGCGGCCGTCGTGATGCACGCCCGCTCGGCCGCGCTGGAGTACGGGCCCGACGGCATCCGCGTCAACAGCGTCTCGCCGGGCCTGATCGACCGCGCAGGGCTGGCGGAAGCCTGGCCCGACGGCGTGGCCCGCTACCGGCAGGCGGCCCCGGCCGGACGGCTGGGCCGCCCCGGGGACATCGGCGACGCGTGCGTCTTCCTCGCCTCGCCGATGGCCGCGTGGGTGACCGGCCACGACCTGGTGGTGGACGGCGGGGTGTCGGCCCGGCCGACCTGGTGACCGCCGCCTACTTGCCCTTTGCCGCGCCGCCGCGTTCCCTGCGGTAGCGCCGGTCCCAGCGGTCCTGGCGGATCCGGCGTTCCCGGTAGGCGCGGTACTCCGCGTCGTAGCTCAGGTAGCCCTGGCGGTAGCGCACGGCGAGGTAGGCCAGGACGGCGGTGGCCACCCACCACACCGGATTGGCGAACCAGCCGGCGACGGCTGTGATCACTATGGAGACGAGAAGGAGCGGAAACACCGCGCACCTCCCACGAGCGGCTCGGGCCGGGAGCGTTCCGCCCGGAACGCTTCCCTAAGCGGCGGCCCCCTCGGGCGGGCCGGGCGGGCCGACGGCGGCGGTCCCGGTCGCGGTGTCCAGGCCGGGGAAGACCGGCAGCAGCCGGTTCAGCCCACTGGCCTGCAACGCCGCGCGGGCGGCGGGACTCGGCAGGACCAGTCGCAGGTCACCGCCCTGGGAGCGGGCCCGCCGGGCCGCGGCGACGAGCGGGCCGAGGGCGAGCGGGCAGCAGACGGTGACCTCGGACAGGTCGACGATCAACAGGCTGCCCGGGGCACGGGGCAGGCGCCGCAGTCTCTCGCGCAGGGTGGGCAGGGTGGCCAGATCCATCCGCCCGCGCACGATGAGGACCGCGAAGTCCGGGTCCGCACCCTCGGCCGGGGGCGCCGCGTCCGGCCGGCGCTGCGGCTGGCCGTCCGCCACCGGCGTCCGCTGCGGTCCGCACCGGGCACGGGACCGGGGCGGCGGCACCCGCGAACCCACCGCGCCGACGCGCGGGGAGTCGAGGGATGTTCCGGGGTCTGCCATCACCACGCGCCTCCTCGGTGCGGACTGGACTGCCACGCTGCCGGGGACTCGGGCTGCCCCTCAAGCGTAGTGCGGGGCGCGTGGCCCGAACAGCGTGCGTGAGCGATCCGGACGGCACGGGTGACCGACGGCCCCGCTACGGGAGCGAGGTGAGGCGCCATCACCCGCGACGGTGCTGACGGCACCGCACCACCACCCCGTCACCTACCGCCCGGCGTCCGCCTTCCCGTCCCTCAGCAGCCGCACCCCGGCACGGTCGGCCTCGTCCGGCCCGGCGTCGAGGCAGTGCACGACCACCCACGTACGGTTCTCGCGGTGCAGCCCGGCGAAGACCTGCGCGTCGCGGGTGCCCCCGTTGTGCCATATCAACGCCCCGTTCTGACGCCAGGTCAGCGCCGGTGGCCCCAGCACCTGGTCGACCAGCAGCCCGCGGACCAGTTCGGCGACGGCCGGAAGCGTGGCCCAGTAGCCTCCGGCGGGCAGCACCGCGCCGTCCGTCGCCCATGGGGCACGTGGCCGCCCCCACCGGCTGGTGCCGGTCAGCCGCCGCTCGGCGGGCGGCCGGGCGGTCATCTCCTGGATGCCCAGCGGGTCGAGCACGCGGCGCTGTACGACCTGCTCGTACGGCTCCCCGGCGGCAGCGGCCAGCGCGGCGCCGAGGACGGCGTAACCGAAGTTGGAGTACTCCTCGGCGGTGCCGGGGGCCGTGGTGGCCAGCGTGTCGAGGCGGCCGACGAGGGAGCGCAGCGCGGCCGCGTCGAAGCGGCGGTACGGGTCGCGGCGCGGTAGGAACAGCGGTGGCAGCCGCGGCAGGCCCGATGTGTGCTCCGCCAGGTGGCGCAGGGTGATGCCGGTGCCGCGGGGCGCGTCGAGCCAGCGCTCCACCGGGTCGTCCGGCGACAGCACGCCGTCCGCCGCCAGCCGGTCCAGCGCCGTCCCGGTGAGCACTTTGGTCAGCGAGCCGATCTCCACGTACGCGTCCGTACGGTGGCCGCCGGTCAGGCGGGGCGGGGCAGCGGGGGTGAGTACTGCGGTGCGGGTGCGCTGTCGTAAGGCCATGGGCGCACGGTACGCGGCCGGGGCCACCCGGCCCCGGCCGCCCCTTCAGCGGATCGCGCGCGTCACGGCCACACCAGGCAGTACGCCTGATGCCCCGCCTCGTGCAGCCGGTGGGAGAAGTCCTGCCACTCGTGGAGCAGCTGGTAGACGGTGAAGGCGTCGCGGGGGCCGCCGCGGTCGGGGACCGTGGACCAGATGAAGGCCGCGGCGCCGACCGACTCTTCGCCGACGCCGCGCAGCGGGTCGACGACCGTCATGGGGAGTTTGACGACGGCGTAGTCGGGGTGGAGGACGACCAGTTCCAGCGGGGGGACCTTGTGCAGCGGTATGCCTTCTATACCGGTGAGGACCATCGCGGCCATCGTCTCCGGTTTGATCTTCGTGAACATGCCGCCCATGCCGAGCTCGTCGCCGCCCAGCTCCTCCGGCCGCATCGAGATCGGCACCCGCGCCGCCGTGGCACCGTTCGGCGCGCCGAAGTACTTGTACGTCACCCCCATGCGGCCGCCTCTGCTTCCCCCGCCCTTGGTCTCCTCGCGCCGGTGGCGGCCCCGCTGGGCGCGCTCAGGTCCCCGGTCATCGGTGCCCTCGCCCAGTTCGCCACCGCGATGCATATCTCCACCCGACCACTCGCAGCCCCAGCCGCGCAACCCGATCATCGTCTCAGAGACCTCCCCCGTCACCGGCGCGTGAAACGCCCCGCCGCGCGCCCCCGTGCGCCTCTGAGACCATTGCTTGCGTGACTTACTCGTACGTTGCCCCAGTTTTGCAGACTCGCGGGGTCTGACACCTGGTCGAGAGCGAGGGGATTCCCGCTTCGTTGTCAGTCCGGGTGCCGCCGCAAGCCGTCGCCCCTTCCTACGTTTGTGCAGGTCAGGATCACAGTGCCTTTTCCCTATGAAGCCCCAGTTTCGCAGACGCTCTTCGACCGCGCGGCCGTTGTGACGCCGGGCGGGGTGAACTCCCCCGTGCGCGCGTTCCGCGCGGTGGGCGGTTCGCCCCGGTTCATGGTGTCCGGTACCGGTCCGTACCTCACCGACGCCGACGGCCGCGAGTATGTCGACCTCGTGTGCTCGTGGGGCCCGATGATCCTCGGGCACGCCCACCCCGAGGTGACCGCCGCCGTCCAGGAGGCCGTCGCCCGCGGCACCTCCTTCGGCACGCCCGGCGAGGGCGAGGTCGAGCTGGCCGAGCAGATCGTGGACCGGATCGACCCGGTCGAGCAGGTGCGGCTGGTCTCCTCCGGCACCGAGGCCACCATGTCCGCCATCCGCCTGGCGCGCGGCTACACCGGCCGCGCCAAGGTCGTGAAGTTCGCCGGCTGCTACCACGGGCACGTGGACGCGCTGCTGGCCGCGGCCGGCTCCGGCGTCGCGACCTTGGGGCTGCCGGACACCCCCGGTGTCACGGGCGCGCAGGCCGGGGACACGATCGTGCTGCCGTACAACGACATCGAGGCCGTACGGGCCGCCTTCGCCGCGCACCCCGGCGAGATCGCCTGTGTGATCACCGAGGCGGCGGCCGGCAACATGGGCGTCGTCCCGCCGCTGCCCGGCTTCAACCAGGGCCTGAAGGACCTGTGCGCCGACAACGGCGCGCTCTACATCTCCGACGAGGTCATGACCGGCTTCCGGGTCAGCCGCACCGGCTGGTACGGCATCGACGGCGTCCGGCCCGACCTGATGACCTTCGGCAAGGTCATGGGCGGCGGCTTCCCGGCCGCGGCCTTCGGCGGGCGCGCCGACGTGATGGCCCACCTCGCCCCGGCCGGCCCGGTCTACCAGGCGGGCACCCTGTCCGGTAACCCGGTCGCCACCGCCGCCGGCGTCGCCCAGCTCAAGCTGCTGGACGCGGCGGCGTACGAGAAGGTCGACGCGGTCTCGGCGGAGGTCCGCGGGCTGGTCACCGACGCCCTGAGCAAGGCCGGCGTGGCGCACCGCCTCCAGGTCGCGGGCAACATGTTCTCGGTCTTCTTCACCGACCGGGAGGTGACCGACTACGACGGCGCCAAGGCGCAGGAGGCCTTCCGCTTCACCGCCTTCTTCCACTCGATGCTCGCCCAGGGCGTGTACCTGCCGCCGTCCGCGTTCGAGTCCTGGTTCGTCTCGACCGCGCACGACGAGCGGGCGATCGAGCGGATCGCCGCGGCCCTGCCGTCGGCCGCGCGGGCCGCCGCCGAAGCGACCGCGTGAGCGGGGCGTACGGCGGGACGGACCGGAAGATGGGTGACATGAGCAGCGAAGACATCACCGTTGTCCACCTGATGCGACACGGCGAGGTGCACAACCCCGAGGGCGTGCTGTACGGGCGGCGGCCCGGCTACCACCTCTCCGAGCTGGGCCGGCGGATGGCCGACCGGGTGGCCGAGCACCTGGCGGGGCGGGACGTCACGCACGTCGTGGCGTCCCCGCTGGAGCGGGCGCAGGAGACCGCGACGCCGATCGCCAAGGCGCACGGCCTCGACCTGGCCACGGACGAGCGGCTGATAGAGGCGGCCAACGTCTTCGAGGGCAAGACCTTCGGGGTCGGCGACGGCGCGCTGAAGAAGCCGGGGAACTGGAAGTACCTGACCAACCCGTTCCGGCCGTCGTGGGGCGAGCCGTATCTGGAGCAGGTCGTACGGATGATGGCGGCGCTCGGCGCGGCGCGCGACGCGGCCCGCGGGCACGAGGCGGTGGCGGTCAGCCACCAGCTGCCGATCTGGGTCGTGCGCAGCTTCGCGGAGCGGCGGCGGCTGTGGCACGACCCGCGCAAGCGGCAGTGCACGCTCGCCTCGCTGACCTCGTTCACCTTCCGCGGCGACAAGATCATTTCGGTGGGGTACACCGAGCCGGCGCTCGATCTGGTGCCGGCGCACCTGCGGGCGGGCGCCAGGCCGCAGGCGGGGAAATCCAAGGCCGCCGGGGCGTAACCTCCAGCCGGTTTCTCGCATCCTGTTGCGTGAGGGACGCGAGGGACCGGTGTTACGCGAGATCAATAAAAAGTAAAATAATGAATTTGCACTAATAGCCCGGAACCTCCGTGTTCGCCAGAACCTCTTACTCCATGTCCGTTTATACGGATATTGAGTGTGACGAGTACGGATGGGACGACGGTATGCGCGCGATCAGTCGGCGGAACCTGCTGGGCATGGGAGTGGGTGCGGCCGCGGCGCTCGGCGTCGCGGGCTGCTCCTCCGGCTCCGGTTCCGAGCCCGGCGGAGGCAAGAACACCGTACGGGCGAAGGCCAAGCCGATCGGCGACGGCTCCACGGCCGACGCCGGTCCGCAGCCCCACCAGCCGGACAAACCGCGCCGGCTGGAACCGGGGGAGACCCCGCCGCAGTTCGTGATCTTCTCGTGGGACGGTGCGGGAGAGGTCGGCAACGGCCTCTTCCCGCGCTTCCGCAAGCTGGCCAAGGACCACAACGCGGCGATGACCTTCTTCCTCTCCGGGCTGTACTGCCTCCCGGAGTCCAAGAAGCACCTCTACCGCCCCCCGAACAACAAGGTCGGCGCCTCCGACATCGGCTACCTCTCCGACGAGCACATCAAGGCGACGCTGCAGAACGTGCGGGAGGCGTGGCTGGAGGGCCACGAGATCGGCACCCACTTCAACGGGCATTTCTGCGGCGAGGCCCGCACCTCGGTCAAGCACTGGACCCCGGCCCAGTGGCAGTCCGAGATCGACCAGGCCATGGACTTCGTCACGAAGTGGCGCACGAACACCGGCTTCACCGACCTGGAGCCGCTGCCGTTCGACTACAAGAAGGAGCTGGTCGGCGGCCGTACGCCGTGCCTGCTCGGCCAGGACAACCTGCTGCCCACCGCCAAGAAGCTGGGCTGGCGCTACGACGCCAGCTCGCCGGGCGGCGTACAGCGCTGGCCGAAGAAGAAGATGGGCCTGTGGGACTTCCCGCTCCAGCAGATACCGTTCCCCGGGCACCGCTTCGAGGTCCTCTCGATGGACTACAACATCCTCGCCAACCAGTCGAAGAACTCCACCAAGGGCCCGCCCGCCAACTACCCGGGCTGGCGCAAGGAGGCCACCGGCGCCTACATCAAGGGCTTCGAGCGGGCCTACGAGACCAACCGCGCGCCGCTGTTCGTCGGCAACCACTTCGAGCAGTGGAACGGCGGCATCTACATGGACGCCGTCGAGGAGGCGCTGAAGCACATCGCCGACGAGAAGCGCAAGGACGTGCGGCTGGTCTCCTTCCGCCAGTTCACCGACTGGCTGGACGCGCAGGACCCCAAGGTCGTCACCAAGCTCCAGGGCATGGGCGTGGGCCAGAAGCCGGCCGGCGGCTGGAAGGCGTTCCTGTCGGGGGCCTGAGCCGCTCGGGGGCCTGAGACGCGCACGGGTACGGGCCGGGGCCGCGCGCTCCGGCCCGTACCCGTACCGGTGAGACCCCGCTGACGTGCCCGGACACGACGGACACGGGCCCGGCGAGGGGGGTGCGGAAGATCCGTAACCGCCCCATGCGAAACTTTTCACATGAGTGCCTGCCGCGTCCCCCGACGACTCGCCAGTCATCGCCGCACCGCCCTGTTCGCCACGGGCGCCGCGCTCGCGGCGCTGACGCTCGCTGCCTGCGGCGAGGGCCGCTCGGGCGGCTCCGAGCAGACCCAGTTCGTCGAGGGCAAGGACGGCGTCGAGCGGGTCGCGAAGGCCGACCGCAAACCCGTACCCGAGATCTCCGGCGAAACCACCCAGGGTGCCAAGCTGGACATCGCGGACTACAAGGGCAAGGTCGTCGTCCTCAACGTCTGGGGATCGTGGTGCGCCCCCTGCATCGCCGAGGCCCCCAACTTCGCCAAGGTCGCGAACGAGACCAAGGACCGGGGCGTCCAGTTCGTCGGCATCAACACCCGCGACTCGCAGAAGTCCCAGGCGGTCAGCTTCGAGGAACAGCACAAGGTGCCGTACCCGAGCCTGTTCGACCCGACCGGCAAGCTGATGCTGCGCTTCCCCAAGGGCAGCCTCAACCCGCAGGCGATCCCCTCCACCATCGCCGTCGACCGGCAGGGAAGGATCGCCGCGCGGTCCATCGGCCCGCTCGGCGAGGAGGAGCTGAACAAGATGCTCAAGCCGCTGATCGACGAGAAGTGATCACGTGATCCCCCTCGCCGCCACCGGCCCCGCCGCCACCATCACCTCGGGCGCGCTGCTGCTCGCCGTGCCCGTCGCCCTCCTCGGCGGCCTGGTCTCCTTCTTCTCGCCCTGCGTGCTGCCGCTCGTACCCGGCTACATGTCCTACGTCACGGGCGTGACCGGAGCGGACCTCGCCGAGGCCAAGCGCGGCCGGATGCTGGCCGGCGCCTCCCTCTTCGTCCTCGGCTTCACCGCCGTCTTCGTCTCCGGCGGCGCGCTCTTCGGCTACTTCGGCACGGTGCTCCAGGACTACCAGGACCTGATCAACAAGGTCCTCGGCGCCCTGATGATCCTGCTCGGGCTGGCCTTCGCGGGCGTCCTGAAGAACTTCGGCCAGCGCGAGCTGCGCTTCCACAAGAAGCCCGCCATGGGCCTGGCCGGCGCGCCGGTGCTCGGCGTGCTCTTCGGCGTCGGCTGGACACCGTGCCTGGGCCCGACGCTCACCGCGGTCAGCTCGCTCGCCCTCAACCAGGCCAGTGCCGGCCGCGGCGCCCTGCTGACCGTGGCCTACTGTCTGGGACTGGGCCTGCCGTTCGTCTTCGTCGCCCTCGCCTTCCGCAAGGCGCTGGGCGCCTTCGGCTGGGTCAAACGCCACTATGTGTGGGTGATGCGCCTCGGCGGCGGCATGATGGTCGCGCTCGGCGTCCTGCTCCTCACCGGCGTATGGGCCGACATGATGTCCGGCCTGCAGAGCTGGACCAGCAGCTTCACCCCAGGGATCTGATTGATGGCCTCCAAGACCGACACCCCCCGCGACGCCGACGACGCCGAGGTCGGCGCCGCGGGCTCGCAGCTGTCCACCGCGCCCGAGGAAGAGGCGGCCGGGGAGGTCTCCCTGCCGTCCCTCGGACCGATCGGCTGGGCCCGCTGGTTCTGGCGGCAGCTGACCTCGATGCGGGTCGCGCTGATCCTGCTGTTCCTGCTCTCGCTGGGCGCCATCCCCGGCTCGCTGGTCCCGCAGACCAGCATCGACCCCACCAAGGTCGAGCAGTTCCGCACCGACCACCCGACGCTGGCGCCGCTGTACGACAAGCTGGGCCTGTTCCACGTCTACAGCTCGGTGTGGTTCTCCGCGATCTACCTGCTGCTGTTCATCTCGCTGATCGGCTGCATCGTGCCGCGCTCGTGGCAGTTCGTCGGCCAGCTGCGCAGCCGCCCGCCGCGCGCCCCCCGCCGGCTGACCCGGCTGCCCGCGTACACGACCTGGCGTACGGACCGGGCGCCCGACGAGGTGCTCGGCGCCGCCCAGCGCCTGCTGAAGAAGCGCCGCTTCCGCGCCCACACCGTCGATGACGCGGTCGCCGCCGAGAAGGGGTACCTGCGCGAGGCGGGCAACCTGGTCTTCCACGTCTCGCTGATCGTGATCCTGGTCGCGGTCGCCGTCGGCAGCCTGTGGAAGTCCGAGGGCGGCAAGCTGGTGGTCGAGGGCGACGGCTTCGCGAACAGCCTCACCCAGTACGACAACTTCAAGTCCGGTGCCTTCTACGACACCGACGACCTCGAACCGTTCGGCTTCTCCCTCAAGAGCTTCGACGCGTCCTACGAGCGCACCGGCCCCCAGAAGGGCACCCCGCGCGAGTTCCGCGCCAACATCTCGTACTTCCAGGGCGCGGACGGCCAGGAGCACCAGGGCAAGATCGAGGTCAACCACCCGCTGGAGATCGCCGACTCCAAGATCTTCCTGCTCTCGCACGGCTACGCGCCGGTCGTCGAGGTCACCGACGGCCGCGGCAAGAAGGTCTACAGCGGCGCGGTGCCGTTCCTGCCGCAGGACATGCAGAACTACACCTCCACCGGTGTGGTCAAGGTGCCCAACGCGCAGACCGCGGCAGGCAAGCGCAACCAGCTCGGCTTCTCCGGCTTCTTCGTGCCGACGTACGGCGGCAAGGGCTCGGGCTCGATGTTCTCCACGTTCCCCGCGCTGGACAACCCGCGGCTGACGCTGACCGCCTACCACGGCGACCTCGGCGTGGACTCCGGGCTGCCGCAGAGCGTGTACCAGCTGGAGAAGAAGAACCTCAAGCAGTACAAGCAGGACGGCCGCGCCGTCGCCCAGATGATGAAGCCCGGCGAGAGCCTGCGGCTCCCCGGCGGCGACGGCAGCATCAAGTTCGTCGGCGTCAAGCAGTGGGCCACCTTCCAGGTCTCCCACCAGCCCGGCAACGGCCTCGCCCTGATCGGCGCGATCGCCATCCTGGCCGGCCTGGCCGGCTCGCTGTTCATCCAGCGCCGCCGGGTGTGGGTACGGGCCGTACGCGGCGCCGACGGCGTGACCGTCGTCGAGATGGCGGGCCTGGGCCGCAGCGAGTCCGCCCGCCTGCCGGAGGAACTGGCGGACCTGGCCGCGGCCCTGGAGCCGGAGGCGCCGGTGGCGGCGGAGGCGGCCACGGACTCCGACCCGGGTACGGATACGGACGCGACCACGGACTCCGACTCGGGTACGGATACGGACGCGACCGCCAAGCCGGTCCCCACCCCGGCCCCGGCCGCCGACGAGAAGAAACCCGCCCCCACCGGCCCCGAGAACGCGGCGAAGCGCACCGACTCCGCCGATGATCCTGCCGACCCCTCCGAAGGAGCGCGCGCGTGAACATCGCTGCCGCAGCCACCAACGAGAACCTGGCCAGTATCAGCAACATGCTGATCTACTCGGCCATGGCCGTCTACACCCTCGCCTTCCTCGCGCACCTCGCCGAGTGGGCCTTCGGCAGCCGCAGCAAGGTCGGCCGTACGGCGGCGGCCCTGACCGCCACCGTGCCCGCGCCCGCCAAGGCAGCGGCGGCCCGCACGGCCGAGCAGGGCGGCGGCACCGCCGTACTGGAGCGCCCCAAGGTCGTCACCCGCGCGACCAACGGCAACCGGGACGTCCCGGACGGCCCGGGCGCCGCGGGCGGCACCGAGAAGGGCGACCTCTACGGCCGCATCGCCATCTCGCTGACCACCCTCGCGTTCCTGATCCACTTCGGCGGCGTCCTGACCCGCGGCCTGTCCGTGCAGCGTGCCCCCTGGGGCAACATGTACGAGTTCTCCACGACCTTCGGCATGGTCGCGGTGGCCGCGTACCTCATCCTCCTCGCCCTGCGGAAGAACGTCCGCTGGATCGGCCTGCTGCTGACCGCCACCGTCCTGCTGGACCTCGGCGTGGCCGTCACCTGGCTCTACACCGAAAGCTCCCAGCTGGTCCCGGCCCTGCACTCGTACTGGCTGTGGATCCACGTCAGCTGCGCGATCATCTCCGGCGCCTTCCTCTACCTCGGCGCCGTCTCCACGCTGCTCTACCTCTTCCGCGACCGCTACGAGGCCAAGCTGGCCGACCCGTCCGGCAAGCAGCCCGGCGCCTTCGCCACCTCTGTGATGGAGCGCCTCCCCGCGGCCGCCAGCCTGGACAAGTTCTCCTACCGCGTGAACGCCACGATCTTCCCCCTGTGGACCTTCACGATCATCGCGGGCGCGGTCTGGGCCGGCGAGGCCTGGGGCCGCTACTGGGGCTGGGACTCCAAGGAGATCTGGTCCTTCGTCACCTGGGTCGCCTACGCCGCCTACCTCCACGCCCGCGCCACCGTCGGCTGGAAGGGCCGCAAGGCCGCCTACCTGGGCCTGTTCGCGTTCCTGACGTACATCTTCAATTACTACGTGGTGAATTACTTCTTCTCGGGGCTGCATTCGTACTCGGGGATCTGAGCCGGACGGCCTGGCTATGAGCCGGCGGCGCTGAGGGAGTGAATACGGGCATGCCGTCCGACGCCGAGCAGAGCACGGGGCATGGAGTCATGTCGTTCACGTCGGGTGGCGCCGCCCGGGTGCTGGCCGGGGCCTGCCGGCGGGCAGGCCTCGACAGCGGCGGGGCGCGCTTGCTCCGCTTCGGGGAAAACGCGCTGTTCCGGCTGGCGGCACACCCTGTGGTGGTGCGGATCGCCCGCTCGGCGGAATACCTGGATGCGGTCCGGGGCGAGATACGGGTGTCCCGCTGGCTGACGCGTACGGGGTTCCCCGTGACGCGCGTGATCGAGGACCTGGAGCAACCCATGGTCGTCGACGGCCGCCCCGTCACGTTCTGGCACCTGATCGAGGAAGGCGACAGGAAGCCGACGTACGGGGAGCTGGGGGCGGTTCTGCGGGATCTGCATGCGCTCAGCCCGCCGGACTCGCTGGCATTACGGCCGTACCCGGCCCTGGGCCGGACCGACCGGCGCATCGCAGCGGCAGTCGGCATACCGGAGGACGACCGAGCCTTCCTGCGCAAGCGAGCGCAGGAACTCCGGGAGCGCGTCGCGAGCCTGCGCTTCGAATCCCGGAAATGCGCCGTGCACGGGGACGCGCACGTACAGAACCTGATGGTGGATCGTACCGGTCAGGTCATCCTGATCGACCTCGAACGGTTCAGCTTCGACCATCCCGAATGGGATTTGATGGTCACTGCCACCGAGCATTACAGCCTGGGCTGGCAGACCATGGAACAGTACGGCGCCTTCGTCGGCGCATACGGCCGGGACCTGGGCGGCTGGCCGGGCTTCCCCACCCTGCGAGCCCTGCAGGAATTCAAGATGACGACATGGCTCATGCAGAACGTCGCCGAGAACGCCGAAACGGCGGAGGAATACGCCCGCCGGATCTCCTCGCTCCGGAACGAGGACGAGCCACGCGCGTGGAAGCCGGGATGAACCGCTTCATTCGTCGTCCACCTCACCTACCCCCCCACCCATCGCCTCCCTTAGCTGTTCATTGAACCGCTGGATGACGGGATGCGCCGCTCGGACGGACACCTCGCGCCGGAAGTCGTCCACGTAACGTTGGAACCGGGCTGACTGGAGGGTGTCTCCCGCTTCGACAGCAAGCCGTGCGGTGGACAGAGCCGCTTCGAGATCACCGTTGAGCAATTGGCTCTGGGCGAGCACCATGCGGCAGAACCCGAGCGACCGGGCGTACTTGGGGTCGGTGAGCGCGACGGCGCGTTCGGCGAACCGAATGGCCTCGGCTCCCTGCCCGAGGTCTCGGAAGCAGTGACAGAATTCGCCGTTCAGCTCGGCTTCATCCATATAGGCGAGCCATTCCGGGTCAGTGGCACTCCCGGCCCGTTCGAAGAACCTTTCCGCCTCATTCATCGCGCGCGCAGCGCCCTTGCGGTCCTGGGCCGTGGACAGGGCGCGGGCTTCGTGGGCGGAGAACAACGCCAACGCCCGGGGCGTGGAGCCGGCCTTGCCGCCCTCCACCGAGGCGCGGGCCAACGTCAGGGCCCGGGGCGCCTTGCCCAGGTAGTTGGCTTGATGGCTCAAGTTGGTCAGAATGCGCGCGCCCATCATGCGGTCGCCGACCACCTGAGCAAGTCGCAGAGCAGACAGCAGGTAACGATCGGCGAGAGCGTGATTCCCGATGTCGTACGCGCTCCAGGCCAGCAACTGGGCCATCTCCGAGGCGGCTTTGAACAGTGCTTCACCCACCTTGGCGCTGTAGCAGGCTCCCAGGAGGGGAAGCACGTCTTCCCGGAAGTAGTGCCGGAAGGCTTTGTGCGCATGCCCGCCACCGAACTGGAAGTCCAGCTGCATGAAGAACCCGGCCGCAGTACGGATGGCGGCGACGTCCTGCATGCCCACTCGGCGAGTGGCGGGTGTGTTACCGGGCACACCCTCCGGCCGGGAGATGAGCCACGCAAGGACAGCGGAATGCATGTCGGCGTCAGGGAGTTGCATTTCGTCCGACCGGCCGTCTTCGGGGCACTGGTGTGTGAGGCCGCCGAGCACGTCCAGCACCTCGGGGAGTGAAGTGGCACAGCCCATGCCGGCTGAGCTGTCGAGGATCTGCGGGGACCCGGGAAACCCCAGGTCTTGTGGCGTGATCCTCCGCCGTAACTTGTCGCTGAACGCCTCGGCGACGTACAGCGCCGTCTGCCGTTGGATACCGCACCCGTCCAGCCACCGCTGGACGGCAACGTGCGTCGTACCGAGGTGGTCACCGTGCCGCCGCGCGACCTCGCGGATGCGTTTGGCCAGCCCTTTGTTCGAGGCACCGGCCTCCGCCATGACGGCGGCCAATTGGTGGTTCGGCTTCTTGCGCATGACCCTGCTGACACCCCCGGGCGTCACGGCGAGTATTCATAGTGGCACAGCCGGTCCCTGCGTACGAGGGGGTTCATCGTGAACCCCCTCGCGCGGGATTCAGGACCCCATGACCACGTGAACCCCCGTATGAACGCTGCCGCCTGGCCGAAGTCGGTCGTTGACTGTCGTGACAAGACGCCCGGCGATGTGTGAGGGCACCCCAGGGCATGACCAACCTGAGAAAGGCGGGTCGACATGCGGAACCGAATGGACAGGGCTTTCGAGTCGCTGCCGACCGCTTCGTACCGCGCGGCGGTGGCACGGTGAGCACCCGCCCGCGACTGCTCCCCTGGCCGGGGCTCGCCGGTCAGCGCTCGTATCTGATGACCGACGACAACGGCGGCATCCTTTCCCGGCTCGCCGACGAGATGGAAGAAGTTCAGCTCGCTATGGGAGACGAACTGCTCGGCCACGCAGCCGAAATACTTGGAGACCGAAAGGCCGGGGCTCTCGAATTCCGTTTCCTGAGCACTCGTCTCTGTGAAGCGCTGCGGGACGCACTTAGGGTGGCTGAGAGCAGGGGCGAGCGGTTGACTGCATCCGAAGAGTTCGCCGAGTCGGAGGAACGGCATATCCCCGACAACGGGATGGCCGAATGAGCCGGGGCGGGTCTCCCGGCATACGGCGGCGACCCTACAGTTGCACCCCGCGCGGGGGCAGCCCCACCCGAAGCCGCCCCCACACAGCAACCATCAGTTGTTCTGCTTCTTGATGTATGTGACAGCCGTCATGCTGAGCCCGAAGGCTCCGACGAAGACTGCACCACCAGTGCCGACCGCAGATACAGGCGACATGCCGAGAGCGGACCAGAGAAGGCCGCCCACCAAGCCTGCGATCACGGACACCAGAAAGACGATCACGACTTCGTAGACGCGGTGATTGCACACCGGTGCCTGAGTGGACAACGACGATCCTTCCGAGTTCGGTCAGAACATCGGCGTCCGGATGTCGCGGGAGTGTCTGTACATGACGGCCGGACGACCAATGTCTTCGCACTGAGGTCGCAGCCAGAGCGCATCGCTGGTGCAGCGAGTGCCTGGCAACCACGTGGCGGAACCCACGTGGCCTAAGCACGTCATGTGCATCCCCCTGGTCTTCTGTGATCTCGTCCTCAACGGTCGGCAGTCGCCGGCAGGTCGGAAGAGTCTACCGGGAGTGGACGCCAACGTCGCGTGTAGGCAATGGAGTTGGTGTCCGAAACGCTGCCACCGAGGTGGTTGTCTGTCCCGCAACCCGACTCCACTGAGGCCGGAGGCCGCACGTGGGGTGAAGATTGCCCGGTCGGGGCTCTCGGACGGTTGCGGAGCAAGCACTTCTGGCATTCGAGGCACCCGCCGGATGTGGCTGAAAGCCGCCTGCGCGATCACTACCGGCAGGCTCTTCCCGGGGCTGCATTCCTACTCGGGGATCTGACCCACCTGCCCCACCCCGACCTGCCGGACCCGGTGCCGTGCGCGATGGTGGCCTCATGGATCATCCGGAGAGCCCCGTCCCGTACGGCACCGCTGTTTCCGACGGTGATACCCATACCCTCCGGTACGGGCTGCGCCTTCCCCAGGGGGTGGAGCGGGTCTGGGGCGCGGTGGCCACTCAGGAGGGGCTGCCGGGCTGGCTCGCCCTGGCGGATCCGTTCGTACGGCGGGAGGGCGGGGCGGTCACGCTCCGCTGGCAGAACACCGATGAGCTCGGCAATGCGACGGCGGCTTCCGGGCAGGTCACCGGCTGGGGGCCGCTGCGGCTGGCTGAATACACCGTCGATGTCCACGGTCGTATTCGCTTCGAGCTTCGGCCCGACGGTGCCGGCGGTACCGGCGGCACCTGTCTGCACTTCACCAATGAATTCACCGGCTCCGCCGCCTACCGGCTCGACTGTCTCGCCGGCTGGCATCATCACTTCGAATTCCTCACCGATGCCCTGGACGGTCGCCCCAAGGACTGGTCGTCGTGGGATCTGAAGCGGTGGCGGGAATTGCGGGCTGATTACGCAGCCGCGAGGTAGGGGCGCTCCTCGGGGAGGAGGGCGGTTGCCGCTGCCGTGTCGCCCGCGCGGACGAGGGCGTGGATCTTGTGGGCCAGTGGGGTGACGTCGTGGATGGCGACCGTCCACTCGTCGGCGTAGCGGCGGGACGCCTCGCCCGCCAGGCCCAGCTGGAGGGAGCGGTACGGGAGCGGTGCCAGGTCGAGGTCGCGTTCGGGGTCCCACTGGATGCGGGCGGGGGAGTCGCGCAGCTGCCGCTTCCAGGCGTCCCGGTCGGTGTGGACGGCGGGGTCGTAGTGGGACAGGCAGGCGTGGCGCAGGGCCCAGTCGAAGCCCGCACGGTCGATCTCGATGGCGAGGACGCGTTCCTGGTCGGGCTTGGTGGCCCAGCCGCAGCGGTACATCATCCACAGGAACGACGGTTTGATCCACGTCATCCGCTCCCGCTTCCAGGCGGGCGGGAAGCGGCCGTCGCGGGCGGCGGGGAGGCCGAGGGACGGGGCGTACGCCTGGTAGACGGTGACCGTGGTGGCGGTGTGGGCGGCGCGGATGCGGCGCAGGGGTTCGGGGACGGTATGAGAGATCCGGCTGTTCATGGGTCGTCAGTGTGTGGTGGGCGGCGCCCGGGCGGCCACCGAATTACGCGGGTCAGGGAGTGCTGGCGCCGTCCGCGGTGATGGCGTTCAGCTGGGCGCGCAGGTACGTGTGGGAGTCGGCCAGGGTGCCCACGCGCGTGCCGGGGTCGCACTCGTAGAAGTAGACGAGGGACATCAGCTCTTCGGCGGGGGCGTCGGGTGGAGGCGGCAGGACGCGGTGGCGGCCGGCGCGCCAGCGGCCGTCGGTCCAGCGGGCCATCAGATCGCCGATGTTGACGGTCAGGGAGCCGGGGACGTACGGGGCGTCCTGCCAGCCGGTGCCGCCGGCCGCCGGGTCGGTCCACACCTGGAGGCCGCCCTTGCCGTGCTGCCGGTCCAGGACCGTGACCGTACCGAAGTCGGTGTGCGGGCCGATGCGGAACTGGCCGGGCAGTGCCTCGCCCACCGTCTCCGTACCCGGATACCAGTTGATGTTGAAGCCCCAGGTGGGGTGGGTGGTGTGGCGGGTGAAGCGGTCGGGGGCGGCGCCGAGGGTGGTGGCGAGCAGTTCGAGGAGGTCGTCGGAGAGGGTGCGCAGGGCGGTCAGGAGGTCCTGGACGTCGAGGCGGAGCGCCGGGACCTGGTGGGGCCAGATGTTGGGCAGGAACCACTCGGCGTCAACGGCCGGGTCGCCGGTCGGCTCCTCGGAGGCGAAGGACAGCGACTCCTTCAGGTCCGGCGGGGTCGCGGTGCCTTCGGCGGCACCGTTGGCCTCGGCGCCGGGGCCCAGCCAGCCGCGCCCGCCGACCTCGGTGGCGTACGGCTGCTTCTCCGCGGCGGGCAGGGCGAAGAACGTACGGGCGGTGCGGCGGATGCGGGTGCGCAGGTCCTGGTCGAGGCCGTGGCCGGTGATGAGGAGGAAGCCGGTGGTCCGGAGGGCCGCGTCGACGGCCGCCGCGGTCGCGCGGCGTGCGTCCGGGCCGTCCGTCCGCCGGCGGGCGAGGTCGATGGTGGGGATGGGGCCGGCGTCGGGCGCGGGGGCCGGGTGCTCATTCATCGCCGATGTCCTCCTGCCACAGCGCGGGGCGGGCCGCGATGAACTTCCGCATCATCGCCGCGCATTCCGCGTCGTCCAGCAGCACGACCCGTATGCCGCTCTGCGCCAGCCAGCCGTGTCCGCCGTGGTACGTACGGGCCTCGCCGATCAGGACGCGCGAGATGCCGAACTGGCGGATCAGACCGCTGCAGAACCAGCACGGGGAGAGGGTGGTGACCATCGTCGTGCCGCGGTAGACGCGCCGCCGGCCGGCGGCGCGGAAGGCGGTGGTCTCCGCGTGCGCGGTGGGGTCGCCGTCCTGGACGCGACGGTTGCGGCCGCTCCCGAGGAGGGCGCCGTCGGGGTCGTACAGCGCGGCGCCGATGGGGATGCCGCCCTCGGCCAGCCCGGCCCGTGCCTCGGCGACCGCCGTCGCCAGCATCTCGCGCTCCAGGTCCCTCACGACGGCCACTCTCCTCGTTCCGGTGCGGCGCGGCAACGCGCGGGCCCGGATCCGGCCGGTGCGCGAGCGGGCGCGTGCGGGACGAGGGGGCGTAGGGGGTGGCCGTACGCGCCGGTGGGCGTACGGGGCGGGCCGTACGCGCGGGTGGCCGTACGTGCCGGTGGGCGCCCTCAGCCCTTGGACGGCGGGGTGTTCCCCTCCCCGTCCGACGAACCCTTGTCCTTGCGCCGCAGCTCCTCCTCGCGGCGCCGCAGGTCGGCCTCCCAGTCCTTCAGGAGCGCCTCGTCCTTCCTGCCGTCGTCCTTCCTGCCCTCGTCCTTCTTGTTCTCGTCCTTGAGCGAGCGCAGGAACTCGGGGTTGTCGTCCGGCGCGACCCACTTCCGGGCCGGGCCGCGCGCGCCGCGGGGCCACGGCGCGCCGCCGCCGGCGGGTGCGTGCCGCGGCCGGCCGGCCACCAGCCAGGCGACCGGGCCGATGAGGACCTCGCCGAACAGCAGGATGATGAAGACCCAGGCGATCTTCGGCAGACCGCGGACCTGGTTCTCCGGCGTGTTCAGGCAGTCGATGAACGCGTAGATCCACAGCGCCAGGATCAGAAGGAACGGCAGATACCTGAGCATTGCGGAAGCAGCCCCCCTGTGCTGACGGGCGGGCCTCACGGGGCCCGGTGACCCGTCCAGGGTAGTGCGTACCGGATACTGGACAGCATGGCTTATGACGATCTTCGCTCGTTCCTGCGCGCGCTCGACCGGGAGGGTGACCTCAAGCGCATCAAGGCCGAGGTCGATCCGCATCTGGAAGTCGGCGAGATCGTCGACCGGGTGCAGAAGTCCGGCGGCCCGGCGCTGCTCTTCGAGAACGTCAAGGGCTCGTCGATGCCGCTGGCCATGAACGTGTACGGCACCGACCGCCGGCTGCTCAAGGCGCTCGGCCTGACGTCGTACGACGAGATCAGCGAGAAGATCGGCGGGCTGCTCAAGCCGGAGCTGCCGCACGGCTTCGTCGGCGTGCGCGAGGCCTTCGGCAAGCTCGCGAACATGGCGCACGTCCCGCCGAAGAAGGTCAAGGGCGACAGCGCCCCGGTCCAGGAGGTCGTCCTCCAGGGCGACGAGGTGGACCTGGAGCAGCTGCCCGCGCTGTTCACCTGGCCGCAGGACGGCGGCTCGTTCTTCAACCTGGGCCTGACCCACACCAAGCACCCGGAGACCGGCGTACGGAACCTGGGCCTGTACCGCCTCCAGCGCCACGACAAGCGCACCATCGGCATGCACTGGCAGATCCACAAGGACAGCCGCAACCACTACCAGGTGGCCGCCAAGCGCGGCGAGAAGCTGCCGGTCGCCATCGCCTTCGGCTGCCCGCCGGCCGTCACCTACGCCTCCACCGCGCCGCTCCCCGGTGACATGGACGAGTACATGTTCGCCGGGTTCGTCCAGGGGAAGCGGATCGAGATGGTGGACTGCAAGACCGTTCCGCTCCAGGTCCCGGCCAGTGCCGAGGTGGTCCTGGAGGGCTGGCTGGAGCCCGGCGAGATGCTGCCGGAGGGCCCCTTCGGCGACCACACCGGCTTCTACACGCCGCAGGAGCCGTTCCCGGCGCTGACCATCGACTGCGTGACGATGCGCAGGCGGCCGCTGCTCCAGTCGATCGTGGTGGGCCGGCCGCCGACGGAGGACGGCCCGCTGGGCCGGGCCACCGAGCGGTTCTTCCTGCCGCTGCTCAAGATCATCGTCCCGGACATCGTGGACTACCACCTGCCCGAGTCGGGCGGCTTCCACAACTGCGCGATCGTCTCGATCGACAAGAAGTACCCCAAGCACGCCCAGAAGGTCATGCACGCCATCTGGGGCGCCCACATGATGTCGCTGACCAAGCTGATCATCGTGGTCGACGCGGACTGCGACGTGCACAACCTCCACGAGGTGTCCTGGCGGGCCCTCGGCAACACGGACTACGCGCGGGACCTGACCGTCGTCGAGGGGCCGGTCGACCACCTCGACCACGCCTCGTACCAGCAGTTCTGGGGCGGCAAGGCGGGCATCGACGCGACGAAGAAGCTGCCCGAGGAGGGGTACACCAGGGACGGCGGCTGGCCGGACATGGTCGAGTCGGACACCGCGACGGCGGCGAAGGTCGACCGCCGCTGGAAGGAGTACGGGTTCTAGACATGAGCGCCGATTCAGCGACACCGGACCTCTTCGCCCCGGAACCCGCGCCGCCCGGCAAGGTCAAAGCCTTCCTGCGGCTGGTGATGATCGAGCACTCGGTCTTCGCGCTGCCCTTCGCCTACATCGCCTCGCTGACCGCGATGCACCGGGCGGACCGGAGCGTCCACTGGGTCGAGCTGCTGCTGGTCACCGTCGCCATGGTGGGCCTGCGGACGTTCGCGATGGCCGCCAACCGCATCATCGACCGGGAGATCGACGCCCGTAACCCGCGCACCGCGGGCCGCGAGCTGGTCACCGGCGCGGTGTCCGTACGCTCCGCCTGGACAGGCGCGCTGATCGCGGTGGTGTTCTTCCTGGGCGCCGCGGCCCTGCTCAACCCGCTGTGCCTGGCGCTGGCGCCGATCGCGGTCATCCCGATGGTGGTCTACCCGTACGGCAAGCGCTTCACGAACTTCCCGCACGCGATCCTGGGCCTCGCCCAGGCGATCGGCCCGGTCGGCGCGTGGATAGCCGTCACGGGGTCCTGGTCCTGGGACGCGGTGATCCTCGGCCTGGCCGTGGGCGTCTGGATCGGCGGCTTCGATCTGATCTTCGCCTGCCAGGACGTGCAGGCGGACCGGGCGCACGGCGTGAAGTCCGTGCCGGCCCGCTTCGGCATCCCGGCGGCCCTGCACGGCGCCCGCGCCAGCCACGCCGTCACCACGGCCCTGCTGGTCTGGTACGCGCTCGCCACCCACGCCGGGGTGTTCTTCTGGCTCGGCCTGGTGATCGTCGTCGGCGCGTTCCTCTACGAGCACACCATCGTGCGCCCGCACGACCTCTCCCGGCTGAACCGGGCGTTCTTCCAGGTCAACGGCTTCATCGGGATCGCGCTGTTCGTCTGCGCGCTGCTGGACCTGCTGGTGCGCGGTCTGACGGTCTGACGGTCCCGCCAACGACACGGCGCTCCGGGGGCAGCCCCCGGAGCGCCGTGTCGTTCGCCGGCGTTACGGCTTGACCATCGGCCAGGCGATGAACTTCGGGTACGACCAGAACTCGCCGCGGTTCGCCTTCACCGTGGCGATGATGGCGAACACGATGCTGGTGATCTCGAACGCCACGACCAGCACCGCGATGACCAGGACGGCGATCGGGAAGGCCAGTGACTCCCGGCCCCCGTTGGCGTGCTCCATGGTGATGCCGACGAGCATGGCGCAGAAGTACAGCACGGTGCCGATCGCCACCACGATGGCCTGGGTAATGCCCCAGTTCATCGCCTGGGTGCCGTGGTGGCGCACCAGCGGATCCTGCTGGTGCTGCTGGTTGTTGCGGATTGTCATCGGGGCGATCCAGCCGAGGATGCCGCCCAGGCCGCAGCAGAAGCTGGAGCCGACGGTGACGGTCAGCAGCGCGCCCAGGTGGGTCCACATGGCGTTGGTGGTGGGGGGCCGCATCGGCTGCGCGTAGCCGGGCTGCCCGCCGGGACCCCAGCCGCCGCCCTGGGGGTACTGGCCGGGGCCCTGCGCGTATCCGCCGGGGCCCTGGGCGTACGGGCCGGAGGGGCCGGGGCCGGGTCCGTACTCGGGGCCGGGACCGTACGGCTGGGAGCCGGGGGGCTGCCCGTAGCCGCCCTGGCCGTAGCCGCCTTGCCCGTAGCCGCCGCCCTGCGGGGGCGGAGGGGGCGTGGGCTGCTGCTGCCCCTGAGGCTGCTGCGGCTCTTCGGGCTTGTTGAATTCGACCATGCCAGGTCCCCCCTGGGGCGTGCTGTTCCGTACTACGGCGCGCGGTTTTGCGAACGCGCCTTCCGGCGAGACTACGGGATCGGCCGGGCCGTGGCCCCGGGCGATGGCGCGGCCGGGCGCAGCCGGAAGACGAACGCCGCCAGCACCCCGCCCACCAGCCCGAACAGGTGGCCCTGCCAGCTGATGCCGTTGTCGGTCGGCAGCGCGCCCCACAGGATCGAGCCGTACACCACGGCGACGAGCGCGCCGAGGGCGATGTCCAGGGGCTTGCGGTCGATGAAGCCGCGTATGAGCAGGTAGCCGAAGAGGCCGAAGACGACACCGGAGGCGCCGGCGGTGTTGCTGCCCGCGGGGGCGGTCAGCCAGACGCCCAGACCGCTGGTCAGGGCTATGAGCAGGACCACGCCGACGAACCTGCCCAGGCCGCTGCGCAGCGCGGCGAGGAAGCCCAGGAGCAGCAGCGGCAGGGTGTTCGCGGCGAGGTGGTCGAAGCCGAAGTGGATGAAGGCGGCGGGCAGCACGTCGGCCAGCTCGCTCATCTCCCGCGGCTGTACGCCGAAGGTGTCCAGCGCGTTCCCCGAGGCGGCGTCGGCCATCTCCAGGACCCACAGCAGCGCGACCCAGCCCAGCATCAGCGCGGCGGCGGGCTTCGCGCGCTCCAGCGCTCGCGTCATCATCGGCGGCACCTTCCTTTCCCCGTTCACTTCACCAAACGGCCGTGACGGGTCCGGTGGTTCCGCCGGATAGGCTCGATGCCGTGGAACCGCAGGACAACAACCCCAGTCAGCCCGGTGTCACAAGGCCCGGCGGGCACTCCGCCCGCCCGGTCACCGGGTCCGCCGACGTGCCCCGCCGCCCCTGGGTGGTGGGTGTCTCGGGCGCGTCCGGCACGCCGTACGCGGCGTCCGTGGTGCGCGGCCTGCTCGCGGCGGGGGAGGCGGTGGACCTGATCGTCAGCCGGGCCTCGCGGCTGACGCTGCTGGACGAGACGGGCATCTCGTTCCGGGACGCGCACTGGCGCACCGACCTCCGGGAGTGGCTGGCGCGGGGCGCCGACGGCAAGCCGGGGACGTTCGACGTCACGGACGCGGACCTGGACCTGGTGCGGTACTGGCCGGCCGGCGACCTCGCGGCTGGCCCGTCGTCGGGTTCGTACCCCGTCAAGGGAATGCTGATCGTGCCGGCGAGCACGGCGTGTGTGGCCGGGGTCGCGCTGGGGCTGTCGAAGGACCTGCTCCAGCGGGTGGCGAGCGTGACGCTCAAGGAGCGCAGGAGGCTGGTGGTCGCGGTGCGGGAGACCCCGCTGAACGGGCAGACCCTCAAGCATCTGGTGACGCTGGACGAGGCGGGCGCTGTGGTGCTGCCCGCCTCGCCGGCGTTCTACGCGGGAGCGACGCACATCCAGGATCTGGTGGATTTCGTCGCGGGCCGGGTGCTGGACGCGGCCGAGGTGCCGCACCGGCTCTACCGGCGGTGGGTGGGGGAGCTGGGCTCGGGTTCCAGGGAGGCGGACTAGCGCTTCTTGGTGGAGCCGTTGCGTCCGATACGGCGCTTGCCTTCGGTGGCGGCGGCAGGACGGTGGGCACGAGAACGATTGGCCAGGTCCTGCAGCTCGCGCATGCGGGCGTAGGCCATCTCGATCGAGTACACGGTGACTTCTCCTGTGAAAGATCGTCTTTGATCAACTGAGATTGACGGTTTGCAGGGTCGCAGCCCCTGTATGCCTTAGATTCTACATGGAAAAGCCGGGATTGCAGAGCGAATGGAAGGTCAGGGGCGTATGGATGCCGTAGATAGGCAGCTCATCCAGGCACTGCGGGAGAACGGCAGGGCCTCGTACGCGGAGCTGGGCCGGCTCGTGGGTCTGTCCGGGCCCAGCGTCACCGACCGGATCAACCGCCTGGAGGCGGCCGGCGTGATCACCGGCTACCGGGCGACCGTCGACGCGGCCTCACTGGGCCTGGGCGTCACGGCCCTGGTCGGCATCTCCCTCTCGGACGCCGCCGACCACGAGGACGTCGCCATGCGGCTGCGCGACCTCGCGGAGATCGAGGACGCCTGGTTCATCGCGGGCGACGACTCGTACATGCTCAAGGTCCGGGTCGGCGACGTGGACGGGCTGGAGCGCACCATCCGCAGGCTCTCCGGCACCAAGGGCGTCTCCCGCACGCGGACCACCATCGTGCTCTCCACCAAGTGGGAGAACCGCGTCGGCGAGCTGCCCGAGGACGCGTAGGGCGGCCCGCGGGACCCTTCCGCGCCTGTACGGCGGGCCTCCGGCCGTACAGGCATGGGGGCCCGGCCGGGCCGGAAAACGGGGGAGTACGCTCGGTGAAGCCCGATTTTGGCAGAGATATGGGAGGCGGCCGGATGACTGCATCCATGGATGTGGGTCTCAAGCGCGAGCTGGAGGACAAGGTCCGGTCCGGGGAGCGGCTGACCCGCGAGGACGGCATCGCCCTCTACGAGAGCGACGACCTGGCGTGGCTGGGCGGACTCGCCCACGAGGTGCGCACCCGCAAGAACGGCGACGTGGTGCACTTCAACGTCAACCGTCACCTGAACATGACCAACGTGTGCACCGCCTCGTGCGCGTACTGCTCCTTCCAGCGCAAGCCCGGCGAGAAGGACGCGTACACGATGCGCATCGAGGAGGCCGTCCGCCTCGCCAAGGCGATGGAGGGCGACAAGCTCACCGAGCTGCACATCGTCAACGGCCTGCACCCCACCCTGCCGTGGCGCTACTACCCGCGCTCGCTCAGCGCCCTCAAGGAGGCGCTGCCCGACACGGTCTCCCTCAAGGCGTTCACCGCCACCGAGATCCACCACTTCGAGAAGATCTCCGGGCTGTCCGCCTCCGAGATCCTCGACGAGCTGATCGACGCCGGTCTGGAGTCGCTGACCGGCGGCGGCGCCGAGATCTTCGACTGGGAGGTGCGCCAGCACATCGTCGACCACGACACCCACTGGGAGGACTGGTCGCGCATCCACCGCCTGGCGCACGAAAAGGGCCTCAAGGGCCCCTGCACCATGCTGTACGGGCACATCGAGGAGCCCCGGCACCGTGTCGACCACGTGCTGCGCCTGCGCGAGCTGCAGGACGAGACCGGCGGCTTCCAGGTCTTCATCCCGCTGCGCTACCAGCACGACTTCGTGGACATGAAGGACGGCAAGATCCGTAACCGCCTTCAGGCCCGCACCACGATGGCGACCGGCGCCGAGGCGCTGAAGACCTTCGCCGTCTCCCGGCTGCTGTTCGACAACGTCCCGCACGTGAAGGTCTTCTGGGTCATGCACGGCGTGCAGACCGCGCAGCTCGCGCTCCAGCACGGCGCCGACGACATGGACGGCTCGGTCGTCGAGTACAAGATCACCCACGACGCGGACAACTACGGCACGCCGAACAAGCTCACCCGCGACGACCTGCTGGACCTGATCCGCGACGCGGGCTTCCGGCCGGTCGAGCGCAACACCCGCTACGAGATCATCCAGGAATACCCGGGCCCGGACGCGAACCGCCGCGAGGCCCCGCAGCCGATGCGGGTGTGAGCCCGGACAGGGCGGTAAGGGACCGCGGCATGGACCTCCGCTTCGACCTGGACCCCGCCGTCACCCCCGAACTGGCCGACGGCATCCGTACGCTGTGGGCCGAGGTGTCCAACGCGGGCGGCGCCGTCGGTTACGTCCCCCCGGTGACGCCCGAGGACGTACGCGGCGACCTGCTCGCCCACCTGGCGGCGATGTCCGAGGGGCACGCCCGGCTGATCGTGGGCCGCGACGGGCGGGGCCGGGTGCGGGCCACCGCGTTCCTCCACCTGAACACCCACCGCATCCACCGGCACTGGCTCTGGGCCTCCACCGTGATGGTCCACCCCGGCCTCCAGGGGCAGGGCGCGGGCCGCGCCCTGCTCACGGCCGTGGAGGAGGCCGCCCGCTCGATCGGCGGCGTCGAGGCCGTCCGGCTCACCTGCCGGGGCGGCAACGGCCTGGAGGAGTTCTACGGCGCCTGCGGCTACAAGGAGGTCGGCCGGGTGCCGGCGGCGATCAAGCTGGCCGTCGACGACTACCGGGACGACATCACGATGTGGCGGGAGTTGGGGTGACCCGGCCGGGGCCGGCGGACGCCGCGGAACGCTCCGGCTCGGTGGGGGCCCGAAAGATCACGAATCGGGCTGTGCTTGACTGGATGCAGACCCTTTCGGTTGTCGTCGTGAAGAAGGTCCGCCCGTGAGTAGCCAGAAGTTCGCCACGCTCCGCTACACCGCCCTGCGTCTGGGGATCTTCGTCGTGTGCTTCGCGCTGGTCTGGGCGCTGGCGTACTTCCACATCATCCCGCTCGGCGTGGGCAGCTCCAACGCCGTGTGGCTGCTGCTGCTCGCGGTCGTGATCTCCGCGCCGCTGAGCTTCGTGCTGCTGCGCAAGCAGCGGGACGCGATGTCCGAGCAGATCGTGGCCAAGGTGGACAAGCAGAAGGCCCGCATCGCGGCCAACGCCCGCCAGGAGGACGGCCTCCTGTAACGCGGCGCGGGCGGCCGTACGCGACAACTGCCCGTGTCCGGCCCCGCACCCGGACCCGCCCCCGGCGCTGTAACGCGCCTCACAGTCGACGGATGCCCCGTCGTGGAGAAAACCCCTCCACGGCGGGGTATCACGCGTTCCGCGGGACGATCCGGGCACCAGGCATCCCCGCCTCCCAAAGAATCTCTTTGGGTTCCCCAAAGTTCAAGTGTTAACGTGTTCGACATGAAGACAGCAGCAGCGCACCACCTCACCACGGGCGTCCCGCTCGTGGCGCGCCTGCACGTCGATCTCTGCCGCTGTATGTCCGCGGCCTGTTGCCGCCGCTGATCCCAGCTCGCAGCGGCCGGAGATCCCGTACGGATCGATACGGACCTCCTGTCTCCCGGCGCTGTGCGCCGTCTCCTCCCCTTTTCGACGCCTGTCTGTCCCCGGAGTGTGTCCGTTGTCCACCACGTCTTCCGAGACCGAGCGGTCGCCCGAGACCGCCAGAACCCCCTTCCGCATACCCAAGGTCCCGTTCTGGGCCCAGATCCTGCTCGGCCTCGTCCTCGGTGTGCTGCTCGGCTGGATCGCCAAGAGCGGTGACATCTCCTGGCTCAAGACCACCCTCGACACCATCGGCGACCTCTTCGTCCAGCTGCTCAAGCTGGCCGTGGCGCCGCTGGTCTTCTTCGCCATCCTGGTCTCGATCACCAATCTGCGGCAGGTCAACAACGCGGCCCGGCTGGCCACCCGCACCCTGCTGTGGTTCATGGCCACCTCGCTGATCGCGGTCGCCATCGGCATGGCGATCGGCCTGATCAGCAACCCCGGCGCGGGCACCGGTCTGACCCCCAAGGACGGCAAGCTCCCCGAGCACGCCGGCTCCTGGATCGACTTCCTGACCGGCATCATCCCCAAGAACGTCATCACGCCGTTCACCGACCTGAAGGTCATGCAGATCGTCTTCCTGGCGACGGTGGCCGGCATCGCGGCCCTGAAGCTGGGCGACCGCGCCGAGCCGGTGCTGCGCCTGAGCCGCTCCGCGCTGGAGCTGCTGCAGAAGGCCCTGTGGTGGGTCATCCGTCTCGCCCCGATCGGCTCCCTGGGCCTGATCGGCTACGCCATCGCGGACTACGGCTGGGACCTGATCAGCAAGTACGCGACCTTCACCGTCGACATCTACGTCGGCTGCGCGATCGTGCTCTTCGGCGTCTACCCGCTGCTGCTGTCGGTCTTCGCCAAGGTCAACCCGCTGTACTTCTTCAAGGGCGCCTGGCCCGCCATCCAGCTGGCCTTCGTCTCCCGCTCCTCGGTCGGCACCATGCCGCTGACCCAGAAGGTCACCGAGCGCCTGGGCGTCCCGAAGGAGTACGCGTCCTTCGCGGTGCCCTTCGGCTCCACCACCAAGATGGACGGCTGCGCCTCGATCTACCCGGCACTCGCCGCGATCTTCATCGCGCAGATCTTCGACGTCCCCCTCGGCATCGGCGACTACGTCCTGATCGCCTTCGTCTCGGTCATCGGCTCCGCGGCCACCGCCGGCCTCACCGGCGCCACCGTCATGCTGACCCTGACCCTGTCCACGCTCGGCCTTCCGCTGGAGGGCGTCGGCCTGCTGATGGCGATCGACCCGATTCTGGACATGATGCGGACGGCTACGAATGTGGCGGGCCAAGTTGTAACGCCGTTGATCGTGGCCGCGCAGGAGAAGATCCTCGACCGCGACAAGTACGACTCGGCGACATCGTCCCCCGTGGACGAGACGGAGCCGGTGGCTGTCGCCGCCTGACCTTCCCGGTTCGTCCGACGTCCGTGCCCCCGTACCCGCTTCCGGGTCCGGGGGCACGGACGTGTCCGGGCAGTCATCGCGAAGCCGGCGTGACCCTGATCGATGTGATGTCGGGAGGCTTGCGCCGCCCGCGGCCGACGCTGAACACGTCGACGTGGTCGATCACCGTCGCCACGATGGCCCGGCGGCGCTCAAGGCTGTCCGTGTCGTCGTCCTCCCAGACCGCCACCGCATCGCTCTCCGTACGGGAGCGGCGGACGACCGCCGTGGCCGCCCGGGTACGGAGTGTCCGGAGTTCTTCGCGTAGGTGGGACAGGGAGTCGAAGTAGTCCTCGTCCGCCATCCGGCCGTCCTTCCAACGGCCCCGAAATGCCCGGATACGGGCTTCCACGAGGCCGATCCCGTCCGTGAGGTCCTCAGCCGGAGTCTCTTCCTGCTGAGGCGACCGTGCGTTGAGGGCCGCTGCGACCATCTCGTTGAGCCGTTGCTCGATCCACACGTACTTGCGGCTGACTTTCCCACAGCCGAGACGGCCATCCTTGCCCCGCTGGCCCGAGTGGCAGAACGTACGACGGAACGTCCGGCCCTGGATGGTCGCCCACTGGACGCGCAGGGCCGACCCGCAGTTACCGCACCGCAGGAATCCCGAATACAGGTGTTTCCGCTTGCCCGATCCCTGCGGTGCCGGTGTGGCCCGGCTGTCGAGCAGGGTTTGTACGGCCTCCCACTGCTCCCGGTTCAAAGGCGCGGGGTAGATGCTGTCCCCGATGCCCTGGCCCTTGTACGTGACGATTCCGCCGGTCCGCTCGGAGCGGTACACGCGCTTCACGGACTGGATCGTCCAGGCGCCGCCCTGAGGAGACGAGGAGCCCCGTGAGTTCCAGAACCGGACCACATCGCCGGGAGTCCTCGGGGTCCGGCCCAACAGCATCCGGTGACCTTCGCGAATGAGTTCGGTCTCGGCCTCGTCCAGTTCCTGGAAGCACGATCCTTCCTTGAAGCCGAACTGCCGCTTTCCACCCGCGTGCGGTTTGCCCTGCTCCCTGCGCTGCAGGAGGGAGATGTTGATCCTCTCCGACATGCGCTCGGACTCCTGCTGGGCCACGGCACCCTTGATCGTCAAAACCATGCGTCCATTGGCGGTGGAGGTGTCTTCGCCCTCTGTCGTAGCGAACGCGAAACCGTGCTCCCGCTGCTCCTCCAGAAAGCCGGCCAGCTCGCTGATCCGGCGTGTCAGGCGGTCGACGGAGTGGACGACGACGCCGTCGATGAAGCCGTCGCGGGCGTCGCGGAGTATCTCCGCGTAAGCGGGTCGGCCGCGCTTACTGGTGGTCGACGCGGAGACGTCGTTCTCCGGGTAGACCTTGAGGACGACCCAGCCCATGCGCTCGCACAGCTCCCGGCACGCCTTCTCCTGACGCTGGACGCCGAGTTCCTGGCCTCTGCGGTCCTTGCTGATCCGGACGTAGATGCCCACACGCTTCGGCTTGGCCATGGCCCACCCCTGGTCACAGATGACGTATCCCCCTCTGACCAACGTGCATACAGACAATACGGTTACGGCTGTTTCCGGGCAGGCCGTTGTGCCGCTCCGGGGCCCCACTTCGAAGGGATGTCCCGGAGCGTGACGCGTACGCCTGCCCGCCTCACCCCACCTCCCCCGTATGCGCCAGAATCGCCTCCGCCAGCGGCCCCTGTACCTCCGGTGGCAGCGCGTGGCCCATGCCCGGGATCTCCACCAGGGTCGCGCCGCGGATGGCCTGGGCGAGGTGCTGGGGGTGTGGTGGCGGGAAGACCGGCTCGGCCGGGGCGGCTATGACGAGGGTGGGGACTTCGGTGGCGGCCAGGGCCTCGGTGCGGAGCATGCCCGAGTGGTCGGCGCGGGAGGGGGCGGTGGAGACGTCGTAGCGGCCGGTGTGTTCGATGATGCGGCGCTCCAGTTCGCGGTAATAGCCGGCGTCGAACGGCAGCTGTCCGCCGCTCAGTACCCGCCAGTGCTCCACGCGCCGGTCGAGTTCGGCCTCCAGGCCGTGGTCCTCGACGGGGCGGGCCCACATCTCCAGTACTTCCGGGGCGATGCCGGGCAGTTCGCCGGCGGGGACCTCGGTGCCGTCCGGGCGGGTGTACGGGGCGGTGCTCATCGCCGAGGTGCCCAGCAGGGTGGCGCTGAGCACCCGGTCGGGGTGGTCGGCGAGGACGAGCTGGGTCAGCATTCCGCCGAGTGACATCCCCGCCAGGTGTGCCCGTTCGATGCCGAGGCCGTCGAGGACGCGGACGATGTCCTCGGCCATGTCCGTGATGCGGTACGGACGTTCGTCGAAGGACCAGGTGGAGCGGCCGGTGTCGCGGTGGTCGTAACGGATGACGCGGTGCTGGACGGCGAGCGCGTCCACGAACGGCTCCGGCCAGCCGAGGCCGGCGGCCTGCGCGCCCATGACGAGCAGCAGCGGGGGCGCGTCGGCCGGGCCGCGCTGCTCGGTCCACAGGCGCACGCCCGGGGCCGCGTCCACGAACTGCTGTTGCGCCTGGTGCATGGCGGGGTCCTTCCCTGGATGCGTACGAGACGAGTCGTATCGTCTCGCTAAGGGGGTGATCTCGTCAAGCGCGGGCGGACAAGGCGGGAAAACGTAAACTTACTTGGCGGTAAAGGGGCGGGACGGAAGGGCAATTGGTGTGGGAGCTGTGAAGAGCAAGCGGATGCCACGGGCCGTACGGGAGCAGCAGATGCTCGACGCGGCCGTGCTGACCTTCGCGCGGCGCGGTTACCGGGCGGCCTCGATGGACGAGATCGCCGAGGTGGCCGGGGTGTCGAAACCGCTGGTCTACCTGTACCTGAACTCCAAGGAGGAGCTGTTCAGCGCCGTCATCCGGCGGGAGGCGGCGGCGCTCGCGGAGGCCGTACGGGCGGCGGTGGAACCGGGGGTGTCCGCCGACCGGCAGCTGTGGAGCGGGCTGAAGGGATTCTTCGCGCACACGGCCGAGCACCCGGACGGCTGGACGGTGTTGCACCAGCAGGCCCGTACGCAGGGCGAGCCGTTCGCGGTCGAAGTCGCCGTGCTGCGGGCCGAGATCATCGAGTTCGTCACCGCGATGATCGGGGCGGCGGCCCAGGAGGCGGGCTGCGACCGGGAGCCGGCCGCCCGCGAGGTGTCCGGTCTGGCGCACGCCCTGGTGGGCGCCGCCGAATCGCTGGCCGACTGGGCGAACTCCGGCGGCCCGGGCCCGGGGGAGCGCCCGTCGGCCAAGGACACCGCGGCGACGCTGATGAACTTCGCGTGGGCGGGGCTGGGGAGGCTGATGGCCGGGGAGCGGTGGTCGTCCGGCAGGGAGGGGTGAGGCCGCCGGGGCTCCTGAGGCCGCCGGGGCTCCTGGGGGTGCCGGGGCCCCGGAGAGTCGGGGCGCCGCCTCCGTTTACACGTCCGTTTCCACCCTCCCCTCCAGGTGGACCGGGGACCGGCCGCCCGGGCCGCCGCGCAGCTGGAAGGTGCCGCCCGTACGCGTGGTCTCGTAGGCGTACGAGACGGTCGCGGGCAGCAGCACCGGGGCGCGGAACTCCGCCGATATGCGCAGCGTCGGCGTGCCCGGGAGCACCGCCTCGGCGGCGCAGCGGGCGAAGGTCCACATGCCGTGCGCGATGGCGCGCGGGAAGCCGAGGGGGCGGGCCGTGAGGGCGTGGAGGTGGATCGGGTTGTAGTCGCCGGAGACGGCGGCGTGCCGGCGGCCGAGGTCGGCGGGCAGGTGCCATTGGGCCCGTACGGGCAGCTCGCGGGGGGTGGGGGAGGGCAGTCGCGGGCGCTGCGGCTCCACGCCTGCGGCCGTCCGGTGCCGCGCCAGGTACGTGCTGCGGTCGTGCCACACCAGCGCGCCCCCGCGGCGCGCCTCGGTCGTCATGACCACCTCGGTGCCGCGCGGGTGCGCCCGCAACGCGCCCGCGAACACGGTCAGTTCGAGTGTGTCGGTCGGGTGCAGCGGCGCGTACTGGGTGATCTCGATGCCGGTGTGCACCAGCCCGAGCATCGGCAGCGGGAAGTCCCGTGCGCTCATCAGCTGTGCGGCCAGCGGGAATCCGAGGATGTGCGGGTAGGTGACGGGCAGCGGCTCGGTGGCGTCGTAGCCGCAGACCCGCGCGTACGAGGCGGCGCGGCCGAGTCCGACCCGTACGGCGGGCAGTACGAGGCGGGTGCGCGGCAGCGCGGCGTCCGGGCGCGGGTGCTTGCCGATCCCGGTCAGGACGCCCTTGGCCAGCGCGGGCAGCAGCCGCGGCGGGCGAGAGCGGTTGGTTGCCGCGCCGCCCGGAGCACCGGCCGATGCGCCATCCGAAGCACCGCTCGTGGCCCCGCCCGAAGTGCCGCCCGGAACTCCGCCGGGCAGGTCGCCCGGCATCAGGCACCCGGCCGGTGCGGTGCGCGGCGAGCGAGGAAGCGCCGCAGGGCCGGACGAAGGGCCGGGCGAAGGACCGGACCGAAGGACGGAAGACGGTGTTCGGGCATTGGCCAACTCCTGGTCCTCGCGTAAATTTACTTCGAAGTAAGGTTACTGTCGGGTCAGGTGATGGTCGAGAGCGCGGCCGCAAGGCACCGCGCTGTCCACGGCCCCGAACAGGCCTGCTCCTGGGGCTTGTCGGGGTCCGCCGCCGTCGGCCGCCTCCGTGCGCCGGCCGCCGCGCTCACCGCGGGACGAGGAGCCGCTCGTGTCCAGTCGGGAACTGCAAGGCGGGCCCTCGGCGCCCGCTCGGGTGGAGCCGCGCACGCAGGTGCGGGGCGGGGTCGTACGGGAGGTGTCCGTACCGCCGTTGGCGTCGCCGGTGCGGACCGGTTCACTGGGAGACATCCCCTTCGACAACGCCGCGCAAGCGCCGGACGACGTGGTCCTGGCGCGCAAGAAGGCGGGCCAGGGGGCCGGGGGCGCGTGGCGGGACGTGAGCGCCGCCGAGTTCGCCGCCGAGGTGCTCGCCGTGGCCAAAGGCCTGATCGCGCATGGGCTGCGGCCCGGCGACCGGCTGGCCGTCATGGCCCGTACGACCTACGAGTGGACGCTCGTGGACTTCGCCGCCTGGGCGGCCGGGCTGGTCACCGTACCGGTCTATCCCACCTCCTCGGCCCACCAGACGCACTGGATCCTGCGGGATTCGGGCGCCGCGGCCTGTGTCGTGGAGAGCGTCGAGCAGACCCGGCTGATCAGCTCGGTCCGCTCCGGGCTGCCGGACCTGGAGCATCTGTGGCAATTCGACACCGGCGCCATCGCGCAGATCGTCGCGGCGGGCCGGCGGCTGCCGAACGTGCTGGTGACCGAGCGGCGGGCGGCCACCGGCCCCGGTGACATCGCCACCCTCGTCTACACCTCCGGCACCACCGGCCGCCCCAAGGGCTGTGTGCTCACCCACGGCAACTTCTTCGCCGAGGTCGACAACGCGACCGAACTGCTGCACCCGGTCTTCAAGTCGGTCAGCAGCGAGCCCGCCTCGACGCTGCTGTTCCTGCCGCTGTCGCACGTCTTCGGGCGGATGGTCGCGGTCGGCTGCCTGCGCGCGCGGGTACGCCTCGGCCACGCGCCCAGCATCCGTACCGAGGACCTCATCGCCGACCTGGCCACGTTCCGGCCGACGTTCCTGCTCGCGATCCCCTACGTCCTGGAAAAGGTCTACAACACCGGCCGCGCCACCGCCGAGAAGATGGGCCGGGCCGCCTCCTTCGACCGCGCGGCCCGCATCGCCCGGCGCTACGGGGAAGCCGTCGAGGCCAGGGAGCACGGCACCGGCAGCGGTCCGGGCGCGGCGCTGAAGGCCGCCCGCCGGCTGTACGACCCGCTGGTCTACCGCCGTATCCGGGCCGCGCTCGGCGGCAAGGTCCGCTACGCGATCTGCGGCGGTTCCCCGCTCGGCCACCGGCTCGCGGCCTTCTACGCCGGCGCGGGCATCGAGATCTTCGAGGGCTACGGGCTGACCGAGACCACCGCGGCGGCCACCCTCACCCCGCCGCTGAAACCCCGTATCGGCACGGTGGGCCGGCCGCTGCCCGGTACCGCCGTCCGGATAGCGGACGACGGTGAGGTGCTGCTGCGCGGCGGCCAGGTCTTCGCCGGCTACTGGGACGCCGCGACCGGCGGCCCGCTGCTGCCGGACAACGGGAACGGCGGCTGGCTGGCGACCGGGGACCTCGGGGCCCTGGACGCCGACGGCTATCTGACCATCACCGGCCGCAAGAAGGAGCTGATCGTCACCTCCGGCGGCAAGAACGTCGCCCCGGCTCCGCTGGAGGACCGGCTGCGGGCCCACCCGCTCGTCGGCCAGTGCATGGTCGTCGGCGACGACCGCCCGTACGTCACCGCGCTGATCACGCTGGAGGCCGACGGCCTGGCGCACTGGCGGCTGATGAAGAAGAAGCAGCAGGTGCCGATGGCCGAACTGGTCACGGACGACGTGCTGTTGGCCGACATCCAGGATGCCGTGGACGACGCCAACAAACTGGTGTCACGGGCCGAGTCGATACGCCGCTTCACCGTGCTGCCGGTGGACTTCACGGAGGAGGGCGGTCATCTCACGCCGTCCCTGAAGCTGCGGCGGGCCGCCATCGCCCGCGACTTCGCCAAGGAGATCGAGGAGTCGTACATACGGGGAGGGAGCGAGGCGCCCGGACCCTGATGCCACGTTAACTGACCCACCGGTAACGTGGTGGGAGCCGGGCCCGGCAAACCGGAACCCCGTGTCACCTCTGTGGGGGAAGTGGCGCGGGGTTCCTTGCCGCGTGCGCGTCAACCGGCGCGGCGTCAGCCGCAGTTGGCGCTCGTCGCCTGCCCGGCGAAACGATCCGCCAGCCAGTTGGCCGCCGGTACGGCACCCGCGACCGCGCCGATCACGTGCTCGCCCAGCGGGATCGCGGTCCACCGCACGTCGGCGCCCTTGGCGCACCAGTCCGCGCGCAGCTGCTTGCCGACGCCGTACGGGATCAGCTCGTCGAGCGTGCCGTGGTAGAGGAACACCGGCGCGTCCGGCCTGCGCGTACCGAGGTCGGACGCGCGCAGCCGCTGCTGCCAGTCCGCCTCGTCCAGGGGGTTCTTCACCGTCACGTCGGAGATCTTCTTGAACGCGCCCGCGATGCCGTCGATCGCCACGCAGTGGTTCTTCATGAAGTCGACGTAGTGGCGGCCCTTGGCGTTGAGGTACTTCGCCAGGTCCAGTTCGGGGAACGCGGCGTCCTGGCCGACGGCGGCCATCAGGATCAGGCCCGCGCCCACGTTGCCGTTGTTGAAGTCGGCGACCTTGAGCAGATCCGCCGGGACCCCGCCGGTCGCGGTGCCCTTGACCTTCAGCTCGGGCGCGTACGTACCGTGCAGCTCGGCCGCCCAGCCCGACGCCTGGCCGCCCTGCGAATAGCCCATGATCCCGACCGGGGAGTCCTTGGTGACGCCCGCCTGTACGGCGCCGGGCAGGCGCTGGGCGGCGCGGGCCGCGTCCAGCACGGCCTGCCCTTCGGCCCGGCCGACGGTGTACGTGTGTTCGCCGGGTGTGCCCAGGCCCTCGTAGTCGGTCACGGCCACCGCCCAGCCGCGCGCCGTGAGCTGCTGGATGAGGTTGGCCTCGACGGTGGTGCCCTTGGGGAAGCCGGCCGAGGGCGCGCAGTGGTCGGCGAGGCCGACCGTACCGACGGCGTACGTGACCAGGGGGCGCGGACCGGTGCGGCCGTCGTCCGGGACGATGACCGTGCCGGAGACGACGTTCGGGGTGCCCTTGGCGGTGGTCGACCGGTACTCCATGTGCCAGGCGCGGGTACGGGTCGGCTGGCCCGGCAGCGGGTGGAACGAGGTGGGGGACGACGTCACGATGTCGCCGGGGCGCGCGGCCGTCCGGGTGGCCGTGTCCGCCGGGGCGGGCTGCGCGGTGGCGGCGGCGTTCGTGAGGCCGAGCGAGAGGGCGAGCGCCGTGGCGGCGGTGACGGCGGTGGTGCGCAGCGCGCGGGACGCACGCCGGTCCTGGGGGGTGTGTGGCACCATGCGGCTCTCCCAACGGTCCGGAGGACGGGGTAGTGGGGGTGACCGTAGTGACCCGCGGGTAAGTACGGCGCTGACCAGGACGCTCAGCTTTGCTGACCGGGTGGGGCAGCGGCGTGGGCGCGCAGCCGGTACGCGCCCGGTGTGGTCCCCGTCCACCGGCGGAACGCCCGGTGGAATGCGGTGTCCTCGGAGAAGCCCAGCCGCGCCGCCAGCGCGGCGATCGGCTCCCGGCCCGCCGCCAGCGCGCTGATCGCCGCGTCCCGGCGCACCGCGTCCTTCAGGCGCCGGTACGAGGTTCCCTCCGCCTGGAGCCGGCGGCGCAGCGTCGCCGGGCTCACCGCCAGCCGCGCCGCGACCTCCGCCGCCTCCGGCAGCCGTACCGGGCCGGGGCCGCGCAGGGCCGGGGCGAGCGTGCGGCGCACCCGCTCGGCGAAGGTCGTGCCGTACTCCCGTCGGCCCAGCAGGCCGGCGGGCGCCCCCCGCCGCATCGCCGCCAGCGCGGCCTCGTCCCGGACGACCGGCGCCGCGAGCCAGCGGGCGTCGAAGACCGCCGCGGTGCGCGGCGCGCCGAAGCGCACCGCGCAGTCGAAAAGCAGCTCGTACTCGTGGGCGTGCGCGGGGGCCGGGTGGGCGAAGCGCATCCCGTACAGCGGGATGTGGCGTCCGATGAGCCAGCTGGAGAGCCGGTGCCAGATGATCATCACGGACTCGGCGAGAAAGGCGGCCTCGGGGTAGGGGCGCAGATCACTGTGGAGGGAGAACTCGGCGGTGCCCGCACGGTCGCCGGGCCGATCCTCGAACCGATCCTCGAACGGATTCCCACCGCTCGCCGCCGTCACCGCCATCTCGGGCCCGCCGGGGAACAGCCCGTAGAACCGTACGGCCCGCTCCAGCGCCGTACCGAGATCCGGGCAGCCCACGCAGGCGAGCCCCATCATCGCGAAGGTGCCCCGGCGGCTGGGCCGCGGCCCGAGCCCCAGGAACTCGTCGTCCGTGGCCCGCCGCAGCTCATGGACCAGCCGGGCGAACCGGTCCGCCGCCACCCGCGCCCGGTCGTCCCCGAGCAACAGCGGCGGAATCCCCGCGGCCTGCAGCAACGGCACGGTGTCCAGCCCCGTCCGCCGCGCCCCGCCGAGGACGGCCCGCACATGGTGCACCGCGATGGTCGGCCCGGTCATGGCGCATCACGGTAGCCGCAGCGGGCGGGGAGGTCAGGAGGGGCGGCGGTATCCGGAGGGCGGCGGTATTCGGAGGGCGGCGGTATTCGAAGGGAGCCTGCGCACACCGGCCGGGACGGGCCGGGTCAGGTCGGGTCGGGTCGGGTCGGCGGAATCAAGCCCGTCCGGCGCTTGAGGACAAGCAGGCCGGAGGCCGCGGCCCCACCGGCACCGCGCGGGCGCGCACACAGTAAACCGGCCGGGCTCAGCGGCGAGCGAAAAGGCAGGAGCCCCGTCCTCTTCCGATAAGGAAGAGGCGGGGCTCCTTGGGTACTGCTAAGTCGAACCGCGATCAGTCGGTCCGGGCAACTTAGGCCGGGGTGACGTTCTCCGCCTGCGGGCCCTTCGGGCCCTGCGTGACGTCGAAGGTCACCTGCTGGTTCTCCTCCAGGGAGCGGAAACCAGAGGCGTTGATCGCAGAGTAGTGAACGAAGACATCCGGGCCGCCGCCGTCCTGGGCGATGAAGCCGAAGCCCTTTTCAGCGTTGAACCACTTCACGGTTCCGGTAGCCATAAGCCCTCCTTGGGCCAAAGGGTTGCCCTGCTCCAGAACCTGCAAGAAGTCTGAAAACTACAAAAGCCTGCGGCGTCACATGCTCCGCAGGCTCTGTACTGCAAGGGAAACCAAACTGCAACTTGCGCTGAGCGTAGCACGGGGCGGTTGTAGGGCGGAAGAGCCAAAGATCACGTTTACCCGGGCGGTGGAGCGGTTCGAGAGGCGCCGCACGAGGCCCCGCCGCATCGTCCGGCACGGGCCGGGTCTAGCCTCCGCATGTGGACAATTCAACCGTTGGAGACGCATCCGCAGGAGCCGCCGGCGGCCATCGCCGCAGCCGGCCGCGGGTGGGCCACATCCAGTTCCTGAACTGCATGCCCCTGTACTGGGGCCTCGCGCGTACGGGCACGCTGCTCGACCTGGAGCTCACGAAGGACACCCCGGAAAAGCTCAGCGAACAGCTGGTGCGCGGCGATCTCGACATCGCCCCGGTGACCCTCGTGGAGTTCCTGCGGGCCGCCGACGACCTGGTCGCCTTCCCCGACCTGGCGGTCGGCTGCGACGGCCCGGTCATGTCCTGCGTGATCGTGTCGCAGAAGCCCCTGGAGGAGCTGGACGGAGCCCGGGTCGCGCTGGGCTCGACCTCCCGTACATCTGTACGTCTGGCCCAACTGCTGCTGGCCGAGAAGATCGGCGTCACTCCTGACTACTACACCTGCCCGCCCGACCTCGGCCTGATGATGCAGGAGGCGGAGGCCGCGGTCCTGATCGGGGACGCGGCGCTGCGCGCGAACCTGCACGACGCGCCCCGGCTGGGCCTCCAGGTGCACGATCTGGGACAGATGTGGAAGGACTGGACGGGCCTGCCGTTCGTCTTCGCCGTCTGGGCGACCCGGCGCGACTACCTGGAGCGCGAACCGGCGGTCGTACGCAAGGTGCACGAGGCCTTCCTGGCCTCCCGTGACCTGTCTCTGGAGGAGGTCGGCAAGGTGGCCGAGCAGGCCGCGCGCTGGGAGACCTTCGACGAGCAGGTGCTGGAGCGCTACTTCACGACGCTGGACTTCCGCTTCGGCCCGGACCAGCTGCGCGGCGTGACGGAATTCGCCCGCAGAACGGGAGAAACGACCGGCTATCCGGCGGACGTGCGAGTGGACCTCCTGGAGCACCCGCGGGCCTGAGGCCCGATTCCGGCGGCGAATTCCGCGGGTACGTCAGGTATGGGTATGCGGTCGGCATATCGACGGCATATCGATGGCGTGGGGGCAGCTTGACGGGGTGGCGCGGAAGTCGTACGGGGGGCGTACGGAAGCCGCACGGAAGTCGCACGGAAGTCGTGGACGGGGTGCCGAGAAGTCGTGGACGGGGCGCCGAAAAGTTGCCGGGGAACCGTGGAAGGGTCGCCGGGGAACGATAGAAGGGTCACCGGGGAGTCGCCGAGAAGCCGCGGGGAATTCACCGGGACTTTCGAAAGGCCCTTGCGAAATCCCCGGGGGCCTCGAAGGCGCCTTGAGCGGACCTTGGGAAAGGGTGGCAATCCCGCGCGGGCATCGTGTGAACCCGTTGGAGCCCGCTGGGAAAGTCGGTTAGTCGGTCAGGCGTACGAATGGGCTGGTCGTACGGATCGGTCGGCTGTACGGATCGGCCGACCGCATGGATCGGTCGGCCGTACAAGCGTCCCGCGGCGCGCGTCGGTTCGCGCCGCGTCACGTTGCATCACGCGCATCACGTGCATCACGTCACGGCGCGGGCGTCGGTCCCGGCATCACCTTGCTGATCCATTCCATGGTGCCGTCATCCATGCCCCGGACGTACCCCCGGGCGTTGTGGCCACCGCCTTCGATCACCTGAAGGCGGGTCTTGATCGGCCCCTTGCCGTATTTCTTCATGAAGGCTTCCAGCTTGGCCCGGCCACCCTCCTTGGTGCCGATCTGGAAGGCCAGGTGCACGTCCGGTGCGCCGGGCCGGGCGATCAGCGCCTTGGCCAGCTGCTCGGGGTCGTTGGCCTGCATCTCCTTCGGGTGGCCGCGCCACAGCGGCGAGTCCGGCCGCAGGTCCGGGCCGCTGGCGATCACGGCCTTGAACCGGTCGGGGTGCTGGAGCACCTGCTTGAGGCCCACGAAGGCGCCGGACGAGGAGCCCATGAAGGCCCAGCCGTCCCGCGAGGAGAAGGTGCGGAAGTTGGCCTTGACCAGGTCGGGGACGTCGTCGGACATCCAGGTGCCCATCTTCGGCTGCCCCGGGATGTCACTGCCGTCGTAGTAGTGCTTGTCATCCGCGTTCAGGACCGGCATCACAACGATGAACGGCTTGCTCTTGCCCGACTTCGACCATTCACTGATGCTGCTCTGCAGCTTCAGGTCGGTTCCCATCCAGTAGTTGACCGGGTAGCCGGGGCCGCCGGGCAGCGCGATGAGGACCGGGAAGGCGCTCTTGGCGTACTTCTCCTCGTAGTACTCCTTGGGCGCCCAGACCCAGACCTTGCCCGTGAACCCGGACTTCTTCCCGTGCAGTGTGGTGACGCCGATCTTGGTCCCGTCGTCCAGCGTGTTCGCCGTCGTGAACTCCGCACGCGGGCCCGTGGGCATCCGTACGCCCGGATCGGCCGTACCGGAAGACCCGCCCTGACCGGCGGAACCGCCCGAGGCGCCGCCGTCCGGTCCGGTCCGGTCGAAGGACATCGGGTCGCCGTTGTCGGAGAAGACGTCGAAGGCGTTCAGTACGGGGACGGAGGCCAGGCCGAGCGCGACGACGGCCGCGCCGATCCACAGGAACCGCTTGCGCCGCCCGGCGCGGGTGCGCCGCGGCCGGGACCGGCGACCGGGGCGACCGGGATCCTCGGGACCTCCGGGGCCCGGACCGTACTGGGCGGAACCATAGGAGGGCTGCTGCCCGGAGCCGTACGGAGGCTGCTCGGCGGAGCCGTACCGGGGCTGCTGCTCGGAACCGTACGGACCCGGCTCGGGGGAGCCGTACGGGGGCTGCTGTCTGGAGCCGTACGGGGGCTGCTGCCCGGAATGGTGCTGCACGGAAGTACTCCGGTGGGTGCGCTGCCCCGCAGGACAAGTCGGACTGTTGTTGGCGTTCCACCTCTTTGGAGGCGAAACCCGTTGTGCGGGTTCACCGGACCCGGCATGACCTGGGTCATAGGCTCGGGCTCTTAGTCTGGGGCGTGATCCGGGCCGGCAGGGGGAGGCGAAGCCATGGAGCCGCTGGAGGCGGACGATCCGCGCGTCATCGGTGCGTACCGGCTGCTGGGCCGGCTCGGCGCGGGCGGCATGGGCCGGGTCTATCTGGGCCGCAGCGCGGGGGGCCGGACCGTCGCGGTGAAGTCCGTGCACGCACGGCTCGCCGCCGACGAGCAGTTCCGGGCCCGCTTCCGGCGCGAGGTGGAGTCCGCGCGCCGGGTCGGCGGCGCCTGGACCGCTCCCGTACTGGACGCCGACCCGGACGCCCCCGTCCCCTGGGTGGCCACCGGTTACGTCGCCGGGCCCTCGCTCACCCGGGCCGTCGAGGACTTCGGCCCGCTGGACGGCGCCGCCGTACGGACGCTGGGCGCCGGGCTGGCCGAGGCGCTGACCGCCGTACACGCCCACGGCCTGGTGCACCGCGACGTCAAACCGTCCAACGTCATGCTCACCCTCGACGGCCCGCTGCTGATCGACTTCGGCATCGCCCGCGCCATGGACGGCGGCGCCGCACTCACCGCCACCGGCGTCTCGGTCGGCTCGCCCGGCTACATGGCGCCCGAGCAGATCCTCGGCCGGAACGTCACCGGCGCCTGCGACGTGTTCTCGCTCGGCGCGGTACTGGCCTACGCGGCCACCGGCGCCGGCCCGTTCACCGGGGACAGCTCGGCCGCTCTGCTCTACAAGGTCGTCCACGAGGACCCCGACCTCGGTGCCGCCCTCACCGGCGAACTGCGCGAGGTGACCGCGGCCTGCCTGGCGAAGCGCCCCGAGGACCGGCCCGCGCCGGGGGAGATCGCGCGGCGGCTGGGTGGTGCGGTGGAGGTGGACGGTGCTCCGGTACGTACCGGATGGCTGCCCGCGCCGCTGGTCGAGCGGGTCAGCCGACAGGCCGTTGAGCTGCTGAATCTGGAGGGGCGAGGAGATCCGCAAGCGCCTGCCGGGGAGGCGGCGGGGGGTTTCGGGCCGCCGGATTCCTCGTACGGAGCGAACCCGACCCCCTCCCACGGCGGCCCCTCCGGCCTCGTCCCCTTCGACGCCGTGGCCGCCCCCGCCGCCCACCCCGCAGCCAGTTCCGTCGCCTCTGCGCAGCCCCCGCCCCCTGTCCCGCCCCCTGTCCCACCCCAGCCGCAGCACCGCCCCAGCTTCCCTTCCCACCCACATCCCTCGTGGCCAACGGCCGGCGCCCCCACCCAGCCACCGGGCCTGCCGAATCCGCCCGCCCCCAAAGAGCGCCGCCTCACCCTCACCAGCTCCCTCGGTGGCGGTGCCGACAGTCCCGGCCATCGCAGGCTGAGCTGCACGCTCGTGCTCTCCGTGGCCGGTGCGCTCGCCGCGGCGACGACCGCCGCGTTCGTCTTCCAGCTGCTGCCGGGGCAGGGAAGTGGCGAGGGCGGCAAGGACGCGGCCGCGAAGCCGCCCGGCAGCGGGCAGTCCACGGCGCCCGGGGACGCCGGACCCAACGCGTCGGCCGTTCCCAAGGCGTTCCTCGGCACCTGGACCGGTACGGTCCTCACCCGCCACAACCTCCCCAACGGCACCATCACCAGCACCATCACCCCGGGCGCCAAGGGCGACTACGTGGTCCGCACCACGTACGACTTCCTGATCGCCCGGTGCGAGGCCAAGGCCGAGCTGGTGTCCGCCACCGCCGCCACGCTGACCCTCCGGGAGCGCACGGACGGCAAGCCGGGACCCGGCTGTACGGGGGCCGAGGCGGCCGTCACATACACGCTCGGCAAGGACGGCACGCTCGCCTTCGCCTCCGACGACGAGGCGGGCGGCCGCCCCCGCGCGTCCCTGAAGAAGGCGGGCGGCTGACCCGGCCCGTCGGTGAGCAAGACGGGCGGCCGACCCGGTCCGTCCTTGAGGAAGGCGGGCGGCTGTCCCGCCTCCGCCGCCCGCCGCCCGGGGTGTCGGACCGCTGGCGTACGCTGGTTCGGTCGTTATGCCCGCCTCCGAAGGGACGCCCGGTGACCGAGAACGCCGACCTTCAGTCCGTACTCGACCGTGCCGCGGAGGGCGGGCGGATCACGCCCGAGGAGGCGCTCGACCTGTACCGCTCCGCGCCGCTGCACGCGCTGGGCGCCGCCGCCGACGCCGTGCGCCGCCGCCGTTACGCGGGTACGGAGCACATCGCGACGTACATCATCGAGCGCAACATCAACTACACCAACGTGTGCGTGACGGCCTGCAAGTTCTGCGCGTTCTACGCCGCGCCCAAGGACACCGCCAAGGGCTGGACCCGCGACCTCGACGACATCCTGCGCCGCTGCGCGGAGACCGTCGAGCTGGGCGGCACCCAGATCATGTTCCAGGGCGGCCACCACCCGGACTACGGCGTCGAGTACTACGAAGAGCACTTCTCCGCGATCAAGAAGGCGTTCCCGCAGCTGGTCATCCACTCCCTCGGCGCCTCCGAGGTCGAGCACATGGCCCGCATCTCCAAGACCACCGTCGAGGACGCCATCCGCCGTATCCACGCCGCGGGCCTGGACTCCTTCGCGGGCGCCGGCGCCGAGCTGCTGCCGGAGCGCCCGCGCAAGGCCATCGCCCCGCTGAAGGAGTCCGGCGAGCGCTGGCTGGAGATCATGGAGACGGCGCACAAGCTGGGCGTCGAGTCGACCTCCACGATGCTCATGGGTACGGGCGAGACCAACGCCGAGCGCATCGAGCACCTGCGCATGATCCGCGACGTGCAGGACCGTACGGGCGGCTTCCGCGCCTTCATCCCGTACACCTACCAGCCCGAGAACAACCACCTCAAGGGCCGCACCCAGGCGACGCTCTTCGAGTACCTGCGGATGATCGCGATCGCCCGGATCTTCCTCGACAACGTCGCCCACATCCAGGGCTCCTGGCTGACCACCGGCAAGGAGGTCGGCCAGCTGTCGCTGCACTACGGCGCGGACGACCTCGGCTCGATCATGCTGGAGGAGAACGTGGTCTCCTCGGCCGGCGCCAAGCACCGCTCCAACCGCCAGGAGATCATCGACCTGATCCGCAAGGCGGGCCGCGTACCGGCGCAGCGCGCGACCACGTACGAGCACCTGGTCGTGCACGACGACCCGGCCAACGACCCGGTCGACGAGCGTGTGGCCTCGCACATCTCCTCGACGGCCATCGAGGGCGGCACGGCCCACCCCGAGCTGAAGCTCGTCGACGCGAACTGATCCCTCCCGTGCTGACGATCCACCGCGTGCGCGGTGTCCGCCGCGCCCCTGACGGTGCCGCGGACCCCGGGCACGCGGTCGTCGTCTCCGGCGACCGCATCGAGGCCGTCGGCCCGTACGAGGAGCTGTACGAGCGGTACGGCGACCGCGCCCGGGTGCGCGACTGGAACGGCGTCCTGACGCCAGGGCGCCATGAACCCGACGGCGCGGCGCTGCTCGAAACCGCCTACCACCCGGACCCGCGCGAGGCCGGCGAGCTGGGCACCGCCCCCCTCACCGGCGACGCGCTCACCGCCCTCGGCATGACCGAAACCCGCTGGGGCGCCAGCGCCCGCCGGGGCGTGCAGCGTCTGCTCGCCACCGGCACAACATCGATCTCCGGCCCGTTCACCCACCCCGCCGTCCGCACCGCCGTCACCCGCTCGGGCCTGCGCGACCGCCCCGGCCCGCAGGCCCTGGCCCCGGGCGCCCACGCCGACTTCGCCGTCTTCACGGAGGACGGCCGGTGTGTGGTGACGGTCCTGGGCGGCCGACTGGTGTACCGAGGACGCTGACCGCCCCTACCGTCAACGACGAGAAGCCCGTCCATCACTTGGTGTGACGGTACGGTCGTATTCAGGACCGCGAACCGCACTCGCGTCCACACTCGCGTCCATGGGAGCAGTGATGAGCACTGACCGGCGGCTGGAGAAGGCGACTCCGGAGACCTGGATGTTCCCCCCTGCCGACGGCTGGACGCACGAGCAGGTCGATGATTTGGATCTTCCCTTCGACTGGGAACTCGTGGACGGAGTGATCGTGGCTCGAGGGCAGACCGTACCTTGGCACAACCGAGTACGGGACCTGCTCTGGCGGTCTCTGGAGGATGCCCGGTGCGCACCCTTCGAAGTCATGGCCGAACAAAGCGTTCGAGTCAATGAGCGCAACACCCCCAAGCCCGACCTGATCGTCTTCGACGCCCGCGGACAGGACCTCTGGGAGCTGGACTCCGTGCCCGTCCAATGGGTCGTGCTCGTGGTCGAAGTGGTGTCGGCCGGGTCGCAACAGGACGACCGCGTCCGCAAGCCGGCGCTGTTCGCGGCGGCGGGTGTGCCCTACTTCTGGCGGGTCGAGCAGGGCGAGGACAAGGTGCCCGTGGTGCACGAGTTCTGGCTGCACAGGGAAATGGGCGTCTACATCCCGGCTCCGGAGCACCCCGTACATCGCGAGAAGCTGGAGACCGGGCATCCCTTCCCCAACAGCATCGACCTGGCGGGCCTCATCCGCCGCTGAGAACGTGACCGAGCGGGCCACTGCGGCGAACTGGCACCACTGTCATACCGACGGCTGGACGTACGAGCAGGTCAAGGAACTGGACCTGCCGTTCGACTGGGAACTCGTGGACGGAGTGATCTCTCCCCGGGGTTGCGAAGACCTGTGGCACGACTGCGTGCGGGACAACCTCCGATGCTGCTTCACCCGCGCGCTGCACGCTCCGCGTGTTGCGCTGACGCAGCCCACTCTCATCCTCGGCACGCGTACCTTCATCCGTCCGGACATCGCCGTGTTCGACACGAGCGGCTTGTCCGTCCTGACCGATGCCTACCTTCCGGTCGCGCGGGCGGAACTCGTGGTGGAGGTGGTGTCGCCCCTCTCGCTGAGCGAGGACCGGTACCGCAGGCCGGGGCTCTTCTCCGAAGCGGGGGTTCCGTTCCACTGGCGCGTGGAGCGCGGGGCGGACGGCATCCCCGTACTGCGTGAATTCCGGCTCGACGGGAGAGCGGGGACGTACGAGGCGGCGGCCGACCGCCCCTTCCCCATCGCCATCGACCTCACCAGTCTGCTGGAGCTGTGAGGACAGCCGTCAAGAGCTCGTGAAAGCCGCCCCGTACCGCGTCAGGGCCCCGTCAACGCAACCGGAATCCCCGCCCCCGCCCGGCAGGATCTTGTTCGCGGGGACGGCCGATTCGGCCGCTCACGATGCTTTGCAGCTGATGCAGCACCGCTGGACCGCCCGGATGTTCTGAGGGGGGCATCGGGCCGTCCCCGTCCAAAGCCTTCCGGAGCCGTAGGGGACAATGGGCGGGTGACCCGAGCCTCTCTGGACAAGCAGCCGCAGGATGTCGCCGCGATGTTCGACGACGTGGCGGCGCGCTACGACCTGACCAACGATGTGCTGTCCCTCGGGCAGACGCGGCTGTGGCGCAAGGAGGTGGACCGGGCGGTGGCGGCGCGGCCCGCCGAGCGTGTGCTCGATCTCGCCGCCGGTACGGGCACCTCCTCGCTGCCCTTCACGCGCGCCGGCGCGTACGTCGTCCCCTGCGACTTCTCCGTCGGCATGCTGCGCGAGGGCAAGAAGCGCCACCCGTGGATGCCGTTCGTGGCCGGTGACGGCATGCGACTGCCCTTCGCGGACGGCGTGTTCGACGCCGTCACGATCTCCTTCGGGCTGCGCAACGTGCAGGACACGGACGCCGCGCTGGCCGAGCTGTACCGGGTCACCAAGCCCGGCGGCCGGGTCGTCATCTGCGAGTTCAGCGAGCCGACGTGGGAGCCGTTCCGTACGGTCTACACGGAGTACCTGATGCGGGCGCTGCCGCCGGTGGCGCGTGCGGTGAGCAGCAATCCGGACGCGTACGTGTATCTCGCCGAGTCCATCCGCTCCTGGCCCAACCAGCCCGCACTGGCCGCGCGCCTCCAGCAGGTGGGCTGGTCGAAGGTGGCCTGGCGCAACCTGACCGGCGGTGTGGTGGCGATGCACCGGGGGACGAAGCCGGAGGTGTGACGGACCGGGGGCCGCGACCGGCCCCCGCACCCGCGCGGCGCCGCACCTGCACCCGTACGGCGCCGTCCCCGCACCCGTACGGCGCTACCCCCGTACGGCGCCGCGCCTCATGGCGGCGTCCGCCCTCACAGCTCCAGCCGGAAGCAGAAACCTTCCTGCCCGGACGGCGTCCGGAACGTCTCCGCGTGCCGCATGCCGAGCCGGCGCGTCACGGCGATGGACCGTTCGTTCCCGGCCGCGACCATGGCCACCACGCTCCGTACGCCCGCGGCCCGTACCGCCTCCAGCGCGGCCCGGGCCGCCTGCGTCGCGTACCCCTTGCCCCAGTACGCCCGGCCCAGCCGCCAGCCGATCTCGATCTCGCCCACCGGGCCCCAGTCGCGCGGCCACGGCTGCGCGCCGGTGAAGCCGAGGACGGCGCCCGCGCCCGCCCCCTCCGTACCGACCATCGAGTACATGCAGAACCCGTGTTCCGCGTGGTGCCGCCGCTGCCGTGCGGTCAGTTCCTGGTAGACGGACAGTTCGTCGGGGGCGCCGCCGTGGAACTCCATCACGTCCGGGTGCGCGAACACCCGGTGCCAGTGCAGCGCGTCCTCCTCGGACGGCACCCGGAGGGTGAAGCCCGCCGCGGACGGCGGTAGCGGTGCCGGAATCGGCTGTTCCTGTGGCTCCTGCATGGACCGACCAACCCTTCAGATCTCGATCACCGGTGCCCCCATAGACTGACGGGGCCCAGTGCCGGTCGGCACCCAGATATCGACTTCCGGGAGATCCCGCCGTGACCGAATCCGCGACTGAGTCCGTGAGCGAGTCCGTGAGCGCCTCCGTGACCACCCCCCGCTCCGAGCACCGCGCGGATGTCATCGTCGTCGGGGCCGGTCCGGCCGGCTCGGCGACCGCGTACCACCTCGCCAAGTCCGGCCTGGACGTCCTCCTCCTGGAGAAGACCGCCTTCCCGCGCGAGAAGGTCTGCGGCGACGGCCTCACCCCCCGCGCCACCAAGCAGCTGATCTCCATGGGGATCGACATCTCCGAGGAGGCGGGCTGGCTGCGCAACAAGGGCCTGCGCATCATCGGCGGCGGCAACCGCCTCCAGCTCGACTGGCCGGACCTGGCCTCGTACCCGGACTACGGGCTGGTCCGCAAGCGCGACGACTTCGACGAGCAGCTCGCGCGCCAGGCGCAGAAGGCCGGCGCGCGCCTGTACGAGCGCTGCAACGTGGGCGCGCCGGTCATCAACGACCTGACCGGCCGCATCGAGGGCGTCCAGGCGAAGCTGGGCGAGGAGAAGACGCCGGTCACCTTCCACGCCCCGCTCGTGGTCGCGGCGGACGGCAACTCCACCCGCCTCTCGCTGGCGATGGGCCTGCACCGCCGCGAGGACCGTCCGATGGGCGTCGCGGTCCGTACGTACTTCACCTCGCCCCGGCACGACGACGACTACCTCGAATCCTGGCTGGAGCTGTGGGACCGCCGCGGCGCGCAGGACCGGCTGCTGCCCGGCTACGGCTGGATCTTCGGCATGGGCGACGGTACGAGCAACGTCGGCCTCGGCGTCCTGAACACGTCCTCCTCCTTCAAGGAGCTGGACTGGCGCGAGATCCTCAAGGCGTGGTGCGCGTCCATGCCCGCCGACTGGGGCTACACCCCGGAGAACATGACCGGCCCGATCCGCGGCGCCGCCCTCCCCATGGCCTTCAACCGCCAGCCGCACTACACCAAGGGCCTGCTGCTCGTCGGTGACGCGGGCGGCCTGGTCAACCCGTTCAACGGCGAGGGCATCGCGTACGCCATGGAGTCCGGCGCGATCGCCGCCGAGGTCATCGTCCAGGCGCACGCCCGCGCCACGTACGCGCAGCGCGAGCTGGCCCTCCAGCGCTACCCGAAGATCCTCAAGGACACCTACGGCGGCTACTACTCCCTCGGCCGCGCCTTCGTGAAGCTCATCGGCAACCCCAAGGTCATGAAGATCGCCACCCAGCGCGGCCTGACCCACCCCCTGCTGATGCGCTTCACCCTCAAGATGCTCGCCAACCTCACCGACCCCACGGGCGGCGACGCGATGGACCGCATCATCAACGGACTGAGCAAGGTGGCGCCGAAGGCGTGACGAGGTCTCCGTCCCGGTCCGGCCGCATCGCATGACGGGGTCTCCGCCCCGCTTCTCCCCTGTCTCCACCCCGCCTCCTCCCTGTCTCCACCCCGCCTCCACCCCCGTTGCATCGAAGGATGTAGCCGGAGGCAGCCCTTTCTCGTCGTAGCGGACGAAGAAGTGGCCGCTGCGCGCCGTGACGATGGTGTGAAAGCCGGGACCAGCGGCGGGAGGCAGCGTGACGGAGACGGCGACGGCGGGAGTTGCCGCAGGGGCGGCGGCGACGCGGGCGGCTACGGGGGACGGGGGTGGCCGGGCGGGACGGCTGGCCCTGCTGGACGTGCTGCGCGGGGTCGCGATCCTCGGGACGCTGATGACCAACGTCTGGATCTTCGCGGCGCCCGGCGCGGAAGTGGGCGTCCTGAAGGGCGGCGCCGCCATGTCGGCGTTCGACGCGTCGTGGCCGGGGATGGCGGAGGGCACCTTCCGGTTCCTCGCGGACGGCAAGTTCCTGTCGATGCTGACGATCCTGTTCGGCGTCGGCCTCGCCATCCAGTTCCGGTCCGCCGCCAAGCATGGCCGCACATGGCCCGGCCGCTACAAGTGGCGGGCGCTGTTCCTCTTCGTCGAGGGCACCGTCCACTTCGTCCTCGTCTTCGCGTGGGACGTGCTGATGGGGTACGCGGTCGTCGCGCTCCTGGTCGCCTGGCAGTTGACGCGTACGGCGCGTACGCAGCGGGTGCTGATGGCGGTGGCGGCCGGTGTGCATGTGGCGGTGCTGGCACTGCTGACGGCTGCCGCGCTCGGCAGCACCGGCGGCCAGGGTGGCAGCGGTAGCGGTAGTGGTGGCGGGGCCAGTGCCGAGGCCGTCGCGACGTACGCCGAGGGCAGTTATCCGCAGCAGATCGCGTTCCGTCTGCACAACGCGATCGGCCTGCGCATCGAGCCCGTCATCTCGTTCGCCCTGCTGGTCTTCCTCTTCCATCTCGGTGTACGGCTGTTCCGGGCGGGCGCCTTCGCCCCGGACGCGAACGGGCGGCGCATCCGGCGGCGGATGTGCGTCTGGGGCCTGAGCATCGGCCTCCCGCTCAACGCCCTGACGGCAGCGGCTGGTTCGGACTTCTATCTGCTGGGCCGGTACGGTGCGGCCCCGGTCGTCGCGATCGGCTACCTGGGCCTCATCGGCCTGATCGTCGACCGCGTGCGGCGTCCCGGCCCGCTCACCGCCGGGCTCAGCGCGATCGGCCGTACGGCGCTGTCCTGCTACGTCTTCCAGAACGTGCTGTGCATGCTGGCCTGTTACGGCATCGGCCTCGGCCTGGCCGCGCGCTGGGCGGATCACGGGCCGTGGTGGGTGATGGGCCTGTGGGTGGTGGTGTGCGTGGTGCTGTTCACCGGGGCCCGGCTATGGCTGCGGTACTTCGCGCACGGGCCGCTTGAGACCGTCCAGAGGCGGCTGCTCCGGTCCTGAGGTGGTAGGGCGCCTGGACGTTGCGGAGCGCGGCGGGACGTTGCGGCGTCGGTGACTCCGCCTCGTCGGCCGCCGGCTCCTGCGTACGGCAGGCGCGGCAGCGTGTCGCCGACGGGGCCGGGCCCTCGGACGGCGCCGAGCTGACGAAGGGGCGCTCGCAGCCTGTGCAGCACACCCGGACGGAAGCGGGCCCGGCGGACCGCGGGGACAGGCCCGGCACCACGGGCCGGGCGGGAAGCGGCGGCGGCAGCCACTCGGTGAGCCGGTACTCCGCGACGGCGGCCGGAGAGTAGATGACGCCGGGGGGCAGCTCCGAGGTGAGCGTACGGACGACGCTCTCCGGCGGTACGCCACGGTCCAGCCACGCCACCACCGCCGGGGCCAGCCGGCTCACATCGCGCTCGGAGAGCGACATCCGCTCGTCGACGAGCCGGAGGGAGGCGAGGAGATCGGTGGCGGGGGTGGGGATGAGGGTGGGAGCCGGGGCGCGTCG
>NZ_JOCQ01000024.1 GCF_000720725.1 Streptomyces rimosus subsp. rimosus | reverse complement strand
GGGGAGGCGGGAGTGTCGGTGGGGGTGGGTGATCCGGTCCGGCCTCCTCCACTCCATGCCCTATGCACGCAATACGTCTACGCGCAGACCGGCCAATTCCGGCCGCACGGGGGCGTGCTGGGAGGCGTCGTGCGGACGCGGGCGGAGGGTGCCGTTCCGCCGCGGGCGGGTGCCGGATCAGTCCCGGCGGAGCAGGGTGTCGAGTACCGAGTCCAGGTAGGCGTCGCGGTCGGCCCCGCCGGGGAGGCTTCCGGGGACGGCGTGGCCCAGCTGGGCGTGGCCGAGATACGCCGTGTACGCGAGCAGGCCCCGCCGGCGGGCCTCGGCCTCGGGGAAGCCCGCCGCGGCGAACAGCTCGGCCACATGGCCGACGCGGCGGTCCGTCACCCGTCGCAGGGCCGCGGCCACGCGCGGGTCCGCGGCCGTGGCCAGCAGTGCGATCTCCAGCGGATCCTCGGCCGCCGTCGCGGTCGCGTACGCGAACAGGCCGCGCAGCCGCCGCTCCGGGTCGGGCTCGGCCGCCATCGCCGTGATCACCGCTTCGGTGCGCAGCTGCTCCCAGCGCTCCAGCGCCGCGTCGACCAGGGCCTCCCGGTTGGCGAAGTGCCAGTAGAAGCTGCCCTTCGTGGTGCCGAGGCGGGTGGCGATCGGCTCCACGGCCACCGCGGCCAGGCCGCCTTCGCCGATGGCCGCGAGGGCGGCCTCGGCCCAGTCCTGCGCGGTCAGGCGGCGGCGGGCGCCGCCGGGCTTCGTACGGTCCTCGGTTCGCTGTCGCGGCATGACCATACGCTACCGTACGGTCAAACATACGCAACCGTATGGAGGTGCCCGATGCGCACGGTCCGCGATGTCCACGCACGCACCGTCGGCGCTCCGGCCGAGACGGTCGGCGCCCTGCTCGACCGGCTGTCCGCCGACGACGACCCGCTCTTCCCGGTCCCCGGGTGGCCCGCCATGCGCTTCGACCGCCCGCTGGGCGTCGGCGCGACCGGCGGCCACGGCTTCGTCCGCTACCGGGTCACGGCGTACGAGCCCGGGCGCCGCGTCCGCTTCGACTTCCCCGACGGCGGCCACCACGCCGTCGAGGTCACCCCGCTCGACGCCGGGAGCTGCCGGGTGACCCACACCCTGGAGGACCGGCTCCGGGGCGCCAAGCGCGTGGCCTGGCCGCTGGCGATCCGATGGGTGCACGCCACCGTCGTCGAGGAAGTCCTCGACAACGTCGAGCGCGCGGCTACCGGCACCGTCCGCGCCCCGGCCCGCCGGTCGCCGTACGTCCGGTTCCTCAACCGGCTCCTGTGGGCACGCCCCACCGCCGTCCCTGTCCCTCCCGGTGCCCGGCTGGCCCGTACCGCCTTCGCACGCACGGACTTCCAGGACGCCTGGCAACTGCCGCTGCCACCCGGCATGCCGCGCGATCCGGTGGCCTGGAAGGACATGCTGCGCGGCGCGTTCCCCGAACAGGGCCGCGCCACGGCCGCGGACGGCGGGGAGCTGCTGCTCGGCAAGGACGCCCGCCACCTGGACTTCCGGGCGTCGATCCTGGTCGAGAGCCCGGCCGCGGGGGCGGACGGGCGCACCGCGGGCCACGGCGGCCGGGTGACGCTGAGCACCGTCGTACGGACCCACCACACCGGCGGGCGGCTCTACTTCGCGCTGGTCCGGCGCGTGCACCCCGTCCTCGCCCGTGCGATGCTCCGCCGTACGCACCGCCGGCTGGCGCTGGCCGCACCCAGCGCGGGGGAGCGCGAGTGGGCCGCGCGCGCCCCTCGGGCCGGGTACGGTCACCGGACACGGCCGTAACGGTGCCGGGCGGACGGGCGACACGAGAACGAGGGAGTACGACCGATGACCACGGGCGATACCTGGGCCCCGAGCAAGCAGGGCGGCGCCGCGCGGCCCGCCCTGATACCCGAGGCGTACGACCCGGCCGCGCTGCCGGCACCGCTGCCGGCGGACGGTCCGGCGGCGGTGTCGCTGTGGCTGGTGCGCACCGTGCCCGAAGCCGGGCTGCACGACACCGCGGTGCTGGACGCGGCCGAGCGCAAGCGCGCCGCCGCGTTCGTCCGGCCCGGCGACCGGGACACCTACGCCACCTCGCACGGCGCGCTGCGCCGCCTGCTCGGCGCGTACCTGGACCGCGACCCGGCCGCGCTGCGCTTCATCCGCGAGCCCTGCCCCTGCTGCGACGAGCAGCACGGACGGCCCGCGCTCGCCGGTGCCGGAATGCCGCTGCACTTCTCGCTCTCGCACACCGGCGACATGGCGCTGATCGGTTTCGCGCGCACGCCCGTGGGCGTGGACATCGAGAGGCTGGCGTCGCCCCGGACCGTGGCCGAGGTGTCGAGCATGCTGCACCCGCAGGAGCGCGCGACGCTGGACGCGCTGCCGGAGGCGGGGCGACCGGCCGCCTTCGCCCGCTGCTGGACCCGCAAGGAGGCGTGCCTGAAGGGCAAGGGCAGCGGCCTGGCGGGCGATCTGATGACGACGACGCTGGTCGGCGCGGGGCCGGTGCCGATTCCGGTGCCGGGGTGGGAGATGGCGGACGTGACGGTGCCGGACGGGTACGCGGCGGCCTGCGCGGTCCGTACGGCGGGCGGCGGGGCCTGACCGACCGCGCCCCTTTCGTTTAGCCGTTCTTGACTGACGCCGTACCGCACCGGATGCCAGACTTCGTGCATGACGCACGCACATTCGGGCGGTACGGCGGACGGCGGGGAGACCGGTACGGCTGACCTGGCCGTACGAGGCGGTACTTCCGCCACGGACGCGGTCTGGGCCGCTCTCGGCGGTGACCCGGCCCTGCCGGAACGGATCACGTACGGCGGCCCGTCCGGCGTGGCGGAGAACCCGCTCGCCTCCCGGCTCCCCGTCCTCCCGGCAGCCCGCTCGGCCGTCGCCGCCTGCGCGCTCGCCGCCGCCGAACTGACCGCCCGCCGCACCGGGCGCGCCGTACCGGACGTACGCGTGGACGACGGCGCGGTCGCCACCGCCTTCCGCAGCGAACGCCACCTGCGGATCGACGGCCGTGCCCCCTCGTCCTTCGCGCCGCTGTCGCGCTTCTGGCGGACCGCCGACGGCTGGGTCCGCACCCACGCCAACTACCCGCACCACCGCGCCCGGTTGCTCGCCGCGCTCGGCCTGCCCGGGAATGCGGACGCGGCGGATGTCGCGGCCGAACTCGCGGGGCGGCGCGCCGTGGAGGCCGAGGAGAGCGTGTACGCGGCAGGCGGGCTGGCCGTCGCCGTCCGCACGCCGGGCCAGTGGGCCGCCCACGAGCAGGGCGCCGCGGTGGCCGCACGGCCGCTGCTGACCCTGGAGGACATCGGCACCGGGGCCCCGCCACGCCGCCTCACCGCGCTCGGCGACGGCCCGGGCCCGCTGCTTCCGGCCGCCGGGCTACGGGTGCTGGACCTGACCCGGGTGATCGCCGGGCCGGTCGCCACCCGCACCCTCGCGCTCCTCGGCGCCGACGTCCTGCGCCTCGACGCGCCCCGGCTGCCGGAGAGCCCGGACGCCCACGCCGACACCGGCTCCGGCAAACGCTCGGCCACGCTCGACCTCGGTTCCCGTGCCGGCCGCGCGGCTTTCGCGGACCTCCTCGCCACCGCCGACGTGGTGGTCACCGGCTACCGGCCGGGCGCCCTGGACCGGTACGGCCTGGCGCCCGAGGCCCTGGCGGAACGCCGGCCGGGCCTGGTCGTCGCCCAGTTGTCCGCCTGGGGCGACCACGGGCCGTGGGGCGGGCGGCGCGGCTTCGACAGCCTGGTGCAGGCGGCCACCGGCATCGCCGTCGTCGAGGCGGACGCGGACGGCACCCCGGGCGCGCTGCCCGCCCAGGCTCTGGATCACGGCACGGGTTACCTGCTGGCCGCGGCGGTGCTGCGCTCCCTGGCCGAACAGTCGCGTACGGGCGGTACGCGGCTGGCCACCGTCGCCCTGGCGCGGACCGCCGCCTGGCTGCTCAACGAGGTGCCGGCCCCGCGCCCCGTCCCGCGGCCGACCGACACCGGCCCGTACGACTCCGCCCCCTACCTCACCGAAACCCCCAGCCCCCTCGGCACCCTCCGCCACGCCCTCCCACCCGTCGCCTTCGAGGGAGGCCCGCTCAACTGGCGCCGCCCGCCCGGGCACCTGGGGGCGGATGCCCCGGCCTGGGACGCCCGCTGACCCACGAGAGCCGGGACCACGAGCCGGGAACCACTGCCCCACAGGCCCGGAACCACTGCCCCACGGCTCGCGCACCCGGCCGGAATGTCTGGCGTGGCGGCTCGTCACTTCGTACGATCGGACGATGGGTGACGATCACTTTCTCGCCACCGGTCCGCGGGTCGGCATCCGGCACTTCACCGCGGCGGACCGGACGGAGTTCACGGCGCGGGCGCGCGAGAGCGTGCGGCTGCACCGGCCGTGGCTGTCGCCGCCGGTCACCGACGCGGCGTACGACGGCTACTTCGCCAAGCTGCAGGAGCCGACGCGCGAGGGGTTCCTGGTCTGCGAGCTGGAGTCCGGCCGGATCGCGGGCTTCCTGACGGTCAACAACATCGTGTACGCGGCCTTCCGCAGCGGCGCGGTCGGGTACGGCGTGTTCGCGCACGCCGCCGGGCGCGGCCTGATGAGCGAAGGGCTGCGGCTGGCCATGGGGTACGCCTTCGACGAGCTGGGGCTGCACCGCCTGGAGATCAACGTCCAGCCGGACAACGAACGCTCCGTCGCCCTCGCCCGGCGCGCCGGCTGCCGTCTTGAGGGATACTCACCCGACTTCCTGTTCATCGACGGCGCCTGGCGGGACCACGAACGCTGGGCGATCACGAGCGACATGTTCGAGGCGGCCTGATGACCGAGATCACCTTCCGGCACCCCGTCCCGGTGCTGCGCGTCTTCGACGTGCCCAAGGCACACGACTTCTACCTCGGCTACCTGGGCTGCGCCGTCGACTGGGAGCACCGCTTCGCGCCGGAGCTGCCGCTGTACACCCAGGTGTCCCGCGGCGGCCTGGTCCTGCACCTGTCCGAGCACCACGGCGACGGGACACCGGGCTCGGTGGTGTACGCGGAGCTGTCCGGCGTGCGCGCGCTGCACGCCGAACTGGCCGCCAAGGATTACCCGTTCCTCCGCCCCGGTCTGGAGAAGGACGACGAGATCGGGCTGACGCTGACCCTCACCGACCCGTTCGGGAACCAGCTGCGGTTCAACGAGCCGCCCGCGGAGTGAGCGGACCCCGGCCCCCGGGCCCGGGCGGGTCCCCGGAGATCAGCGGCCCTTCCGGTTGATCTTCATGGTGTCCATGTCGGTGGCCGAGGAGCGCAGGTCCCGGTAGCCGTATCCGGCCGCCGTGAGCGCCGCCTCCGCCTTCTCCTCGGCGAGGGCGGCGGCCAGCTCCTCGCCGTCCTCCGCGTCCGAGACGATCACGTACCGGTAGGTGAACGAACGCAGTGTGGTGTCGTAGACGAGGGAGCCCTCGGGCGTGAACCGGTGCTGTGCCAGGCCGTGCCGGTCCGCCTCGGCCAGCAGCTGTGCCCTGGCCCCGTCGGTCAGGCCGTCCCATCGGCCGCGCACGATCACCCGGTAGGTGTGCTGCGTCGCCATCGCCGTGTCCCTCGTTCCGTTTCCGTTCGTATCGATGCGCTTGCAACGGTACGGCACGGTGGCCGACCGCGCGTTCCCTTTTCCCGGCACCTTTCCGGCACTGCCCGGCACCCGGCGCGCCCGCTCGCCGCCACCCGGAAAACCGTTGCCCCGGCCTCCCCGATGCGGTGAGATGGCCGGATGCGCCGCATCGTGCTTCTGGACGCCCCCTCCAACCTCGGCCTGCGCCCGCCCGCGCCGGGCACCGTCCCCGGCTGCTACAAGCTGGCGGGCGCGCTGCGCGAGCAGGGCCTGCTGCGGCGGCTCGGCGCCCTCGAAGGCGGCGTCGTCGTGCCGCCCCGCTACGACTTGGGCGGCTGGCAGGAAGGCGACGGCGACTTCAACGCCGCCGCCATCGCGGACTACACGCGCCGGCTCGCCGCCCGCGTCGAGGCGCACGTGCGCGCGGGTGAGTTCCCGGTCCTGCTCGGCGGCGACTGCTCCATCCTGCTCGGTGCCGTCCTCGGCCTGCGGCGCACCGGCCGCTACGGTGTCGTATACCTCGACGGGCACGCCGACTTCCGGCACCCCGGAAACACCGGCCGCAACGGCCCCGTGGGCGCCGCGGCGGGCGAAGGCACCGCCCAGATCACCGGCCGCGGCCAGGCCGACCTGACCGCCATCGACGGCCTCGGCCCGTACGTACGCGACGAGGACCTGCACATCCTCGGCATCCGCGACGACGCCGACCGCCCCGAACTGACCGGCCTGGGCATCTCCCACCGCACGGCCTCCGAGGTCCGGGAGCAGGGACCGGCCACCGTCGCCCGCAAGGTGCTGCGCGACCTCCAGGACACCACGCCGGACGGTTTCTGGATCCACCTCGACGCGGACGTGCTCGACCCGTCCGTCATGCCCGCCGTCGACAGCCCCGACCCCGGCGGGCTGCTCACCTCCGAACTGCACGAGCTGCTGGCGCCATTGGCGGCCTCCCCGCGCTGCGTCGGGCTCGACCTCGCCATCTACGACCCTGACCTGGACCCCGAGGGCACCGGCGCCGCGCTCCTCGCCGGTCTCCTCGAAAGCGTCCTCGCCCAGCCCTGACCGACAGCTGGCCTCAATAGGCCCTGTTCAGGCGTGCGCCGACAGGGTTCCATGGTCAACAGGCGGCCACCGCACCCGAGGTGGCCCGGTACAACCATGCGAGGCAGCAGTGGCCACGAGTGTGCGACGCACGACCCTGACCCTTCCCGCGGCGCCCGTCGGCCCGGCCAGCCCGCTGCCCGCCGTACGGACCCCGGGCGACGTGCACCGCGTCGAGCTGTCCGAAGACCTGGACCTGCCGCCCGACATGGCCCGCCAGCTCCGCTACGCGCCGCTGGACTCGCTGCTGCCCGTGAGCATCCGCGACGGATACGGCCGGACCCGCTCCGACACCGCCCTCGACGCGCTGGTCATCGAGAACGACCGGCTGCGCGCCACCGTCCTGCCCGGCCTCGGCGGCCGTGTCCACTCCCTGCACCACAAGCCCACCGGCCGCGAACTGCTCTACCGCAACCCCGTCCTCCAACCTGCCAACTTTGCGCTCAACGGTGCCTGGTTCTCCGGCGGCATCGAATGGAACACCGGCGCCACCGGCCACACCGCCCTCTCCTGCGCCCCGGTGCACGCCGCGACCGTACCGGCGCCCGACGGCGGCGAGATGCTGCGCCTGTGGGAGTGGGAGCGCCTGCGCGACCTCCCCTTCCAGGTCGACCTCTGGCTCCCGGAGGGCTCCGACTTCCTGTACGTTGGCGTTCGCATCCGCAACCCGCACCTGAACGCGGCCCCCGCCTACTGGTGGTCCAACATCGCCGTACCGGAGGACGAGCACACCCGCGTCCTCGCCCCGGCGGACGCCGCCTGGCACTTCGGCTACGAACACCGGCTGCGCCGCGTCCCCGTCCCCGAGTCGGACGGCGCCGACCGCACGTACCCGCTGCGCAGCGAGTTCCCCGCCGACCACTTCTACGACATCCCGGACGGCGACCGCCGCTGGATCGCCTCGCTCGACGGCTCCGGCCACGGCCTGGTCCACACCTCCACCGACACCCTGCGCGGCCGCAAACTGTTCCTGTGGGGCGCGGGCCGCGCCGGGCGCCGCTGGCAGCAGTGGCTCACCGAGCCCGGCACCGGCGGCTACGCGGAGATCCAGGCGGGCCTGGCCCGTACGCAGCTGGAGCACGTACGGCTCGACGGCGGCGCGGAGTTCGCCTGGCTGGAGGCGTACGGGCCGCTCGCCGCCGACCCGGCCGCGGTGCACGGCACGGACTGGGCGGCGGCCCGGCGCGAGGTCGGCGACCGGCTCGAAGCGGCACTGCCGCGCGAGCGCGTCGACGCGGCCTTCGCCGCCTGGCGGCCGCACGCCGACCTCGAACCGAAGGAGACGTTGGCCACCGGCTCCGGTTGGGGCGCGCTGGAACGCGCCCGCACCGGCCACGACCTGCCCGGCACCCCGTTCGCCGAGTCCACCCTCGGCCCCGAGCAGCGCCCCTGGCTGGCGCTGCTGCACACCGGCGACTTCCCGCGCGAGGCCGGTGTGCCCACCGCGCCCCTGGTCTCCGCGCCCTGGCGCGACCTGCTGGAGTCCGCGCCGTCCGGACCGGCCACCGACTACCACCTCGGCATCGCCCAGTGGCACGCGGGCGACCGGGCCCAGGCCGTACGCAGCTGGGAGCGGGCCCTGGCCCACGGCGCGGACTGCCGGCCGCTGTACTGCCTCGCCGTCGCCGAGGAGGCCGCGGGGGAGACGGCGCGCGCGGCGCAGCGCTATGCCGAGGCGCTGGCCTGCGTACCGGACGATGAAGCGGAGGCGGAACCCGCCACGGAACCGGCGGAGCCCACCACGGAGGGGACGGAACCCGCCACGGCACCTGCGGAGCCCACCGCTCCGCTGCTTCCGGCCCTGGTCCGGGCCGCGGTCCCCGCACTACTCGCCGCCGGCCGGACCGACGAGGCCGCCGCCGCCCTCGACCGCCTCCCGGCAGCCGCCCGTACGAACGGCCGCTTCGCCCTGCTCGCCGCCCAGGTGTCCCTGGCCCGGGGCGACGCCCCGGCCGCCCGGGCCGTCTTCGACCGCGGCTTCGAGGTCCCCGATCTCCGCGAGGGCGACGAGATCATCGGCGACACCTGGTACGCCATCGCGGACCGGCTCACCGCGGGCACCGGCCCGGTGACCGCCGCCGTCCAGGCCGAGGCCCGCGCGCAACACCCGCTTCCGGAGCGCTACGAATTCCGGATGCGAGAGGTGTGAGGCACCGCCCCGACGGCCCGCCGAGCCCCTGACCCTTCAGCCTGATCCTTTAGGGTGAGATCACCGCGGCGGCAGTCACCGCACCACCCGCCGCCCGAACATCAACCATGCTGAAATGTACGGAAGTACGGGGGTCTCCATGTCTTCTCTCAAGTCCCTGGTCCGCTCCGCGGGCGTGCTGACCGCGGCCGGCTGTCTCGGCTTCACGGTCATGTCCGCGCCCGCGCAGGCCGCGAGCGGCGCATGCGAGCAGAACCACGTCTGCCTCTGGTCCGGGAAGAACTTCACGGGCAAGTCCGGCAAGATCGCCGCACAGCCCGGCAAGTGCTACAACGGCCGTTCCGTGGCGGCGCAGTCGATGAACAACAACACCCGCTACTTCCTGCGCACGTTCCCCAAGACGAACTGCAAGGGCCACGGCTGGACGATGAACTGGGGCACCAAGTCCAACGACCTCCCCCAGGGCGTCATGAGCTTCATGCCCGTCAAGTGAGATAGCCGGTAACCGCTGCCCGGCGGCGCGCGCAAAAGCCGCGTGCCGCTGGGCGCACGGTGTCCGACACTGACGCGATGGACCAACTCGCGCAGACCACCGGACTCCTCAGCGACACCCTCGGCCCGGACCTCCTCGGCACCTACCTCCACGGCTCCGCCGTGCTCGGCGGCCTCGCCCCGGCCAGCGACCTGGACGTGCTGGCCGTCACGCGGCGAAGCCTGGACGACCGGCAGCGCCGCGCGCTCCTCGCGGGCCTGCTGGAGATCTCCGGCCGCACGGCCACGGTCCGGCCGGTCGAACTCACCGTCGTCGTACGGTCCGAGATCCGCCCCTGGCGATTTCCGCCGACCGGAGACTTCCTGTACGGCGAGTGGCTGCGCGACACACTCCGGGCGAGCGGGCCCCCGGCGCCCGGCCCCATGCCGGATCTGGCCCTGGTCCTCACGATGGCACTGAGGGGCGACCATCCCCTCACCGGCCCGCCGCCCGCCGGACTCCTCCCCCCGGTCCCGCACGCCGACCTCGTCCGGGCGAGCGTCGAAGGCATCCCCGAACTCCTCGCCGACCTGGCCGACGACACCCGCAACGTGCTCCTGACCCTGGCCCGCATCTGGACCACCCTCGCCACCGGCGACCTCGCCCCCAAACACACCGCCGCCGACTGGGCCCTGCCCCACCTCCCCGCCCAACACCGCCCTGTCCTCCGGCACGCCCGGCACCTGTACGTCACGAGCCTTTACGAAGATGAGTTCTGGCCGCGTGTGCTGCGGGAGCAGGTGCGTCCCTGCGCGGACGAGATGCTTGTCCGCATCGATGATCTGCGGCGGCGGGGGTGAAGCGGGCCGTAAGCCGGCCCCCCGAGACATACTGGCGCTCCCGAGGCACCCCCTGGACACTGGTCATGTTGAATCCGCCTGTTGAAAGGGGGCCGTGGTGGAGCATCGGCAGGAGCAGAACGGGCAGGTCGGCGGGGACTTCGCGAGTCCGGGGGAGCCGGGGAGCCCGATGCCGGAGGACGATTCGCCGCCGGAGCACGAGGACGACGAGTAGCGCGGCGCGGTAGCGGCATGGTGGACGCGGTGGCGTTGCGGCAGGAGTGCGTGGCGGCGATCGACGGGTACGGCGGCGGCTACTTCCACGAGCGGGACTGGCTGCGGGCGGCGTTCCTGGAGGTGCCGCGCGAGCACTTCGTACCGGACCGGGTGTGGTGGCCCAACCGGAAGGACGGGCACTATCCGCTGCTGGACCGCACGGAACGGCCGCGGCAGTGGCTCAAGGCCGTCTACCGCCCGCTCGCCGCGCTGATCACGCAGATCGACGACGGGCGGGTGCGGCCCGAGGACGGGCCGGCCGCCGACGGGTGCTTCACCAGTTCCATCTCGTGCAGCGCGGTCATCGTCGACATGCTGCACCACCTGGACCCGCAGCCGCACGAGAGGGTGCTGGAGATAGGTACGGGCAGTGGCTATACGACCGCCCTGCTGGCGCACCGGGTCGGCGCCCCCAACGTCGTCACCGTGGAGATCGACCACGGCCTGGCGCGGCGGGCCGCCGGCAATCTCGGCGCGCTCGGCCTGGACCCGCACACCGTGGTCGGCGACGGCGAAGGCGGCTACGCCGCGGCCGCTCCGTACGACCGGATCCTGTCCACGGCCGCGGTCCGCCACGTACCGGCCGCCTGGCCCCGGCAGGTACGCGCCGGCGGGGTGATCGTCACCCCGCTGGACACCCCGTACAACACCGACGCCCTGCTCAAACTCGTCTGCGACGGGCACGGCAACGCCACCGGCCATCTCATCAAACCCGTCACCTTCATGAAGACGCGCGCCCAACGGCCCCGCCGCTCCTACGGGGAGCTGGGCTGGCCGGGGTGGGCCGAGCACCGGGTGACCGTCGGCGCGGACGGGCAGCGCATCCACACGGAAGGGCCGTGAGCGGCCGCAGATGCGGCGGAAGGGCCGTGCGCGGCCGGACACGCGCCCCGTATGGCCCGGTGTGGCTGGGCGGCACGGCGGCGAAAGGTGCCTAGGGTGCGGTCATGCCGACCCGTACCGACCACCGGCTGCACACCGTCCCCCTGCGTCACGTCCTCGGCGGCCTGCGGGCGGGCGGCCCGCTGGGGCTGATGGAACGTACCGGGCAGCAGTCACAGGGCGCGCTGACCCGGCTGGACCTGGGCGTCTTCCGGCCCTTCCTGGTCACCCACCCCGACCACCTGCGGCACGTCCTGCGCGACCACGGTGCGAACTACCGCCGGGGTACGGCGATGTGGAAGGCGATGGGGCGGCTGACGGGGCTGGGGATCGCGGGCGAGGGGCCGCGGTGGCGGGCCAGCCGTGAGCTGTGGTGCAAAGGGCTGACGGGCGGTGCGCACGCCTTCGCCGACGGCACGGCCGCCTCGGTCGCCGGGGCGGTGGCGGACCTGGAGCGGCGGGTGGCGGCGGGCGCGACGGTGGACGCGCTGACGGAGATGACCCGCGTCGTGCTCCGGATCGTGAATCCGGCGTTCTTCGGCTCGCGCATCCCGCAGCGGCAGTGCGACCGGCTCGCCGCCGCGGTCGCCGTCGCGTTCGACTCGCTGCTGTGGCGCATGGCTCTGCCCTTCGTACCGCTCGCCGTACCGATGCCGGGCGACCGCGCCTTCACCCGTGCCACCCGCACGGTCAACGACATCCTGCTGCCGCTGGTCCGCCGGGCGCGGCACGACCGTCGCGGCGGCCCGGACCTGATGAGCGCGCTGCTCGACGGGACCGACGCCGACGGTCGCGCGCTGGACGACGAGCATGTGGCGCAGGACATCGTGGCCCTGTTCGTGGCGGGGTCGGAGTCCAGCGCCCTGACCCTGACCTGGGCCTGGGTCGCCCTCGCGGGGCACCCCGACATCGCGGCGGAGGTACGCCGCGAGGCCGACGCGGTGCTCGGCGGCGGGCCGCCCCGGCGCGAACACGCCCGCCACCTGGTGCTCACCCGGAGGGTGCTGGCCGAGGTCTGCCGCCTGTACGCGATGGCGTGGGCGGTGCCGCGGACGGCCGCCGCCGAGGACGTCATCGACGGGGTGACCGTTCCGGCCGGCGCGACGGTGGTGCTCTCGCCCTATCTGACCCACCGCCTGCCCGGCTTCTGGGAGCGCCCGCTGCGCTTCGACCCCGACCGCTTCACCGACGAGCGCGTACGCGGCCGGCACCCACTGGCGTATCTGCCCTTCGGCGACGGGCCCCACCGGTGCGTCGGCCAGTCGTTCTTCTTCCAGCAGGCGGCCCTCGTCGTGGCCACGATGATGAGCCGGTTCCGTATCGCCGTGCCGACGCGGGCCGAGCCCCGGGCCGCGGTCGCGCTGCGCCCGCGGGGCCGCGTCGATCTGACGCTCACTCCGCGCCGATGACGGTGTGAGGGCTCAGAACCGGTCCCACCACCAGGCGATGGACGGGATCGGCGGCGGTGCGTCGGCCCGCGGTGCGGCCTGGGTGAAGGAGCCGGTGGTACGGACGGCTCCGGGGTGCCGGCCGTCGGGATCGGTGTACCGCCCGGCGCGCAGACCCCATTCGAGGTTGCCGCGGATCAGGTGGGAGAGGTGCCCGAGGTAGTGCCGCAGCGGCTCCCCGGCCCCGGGCAGCACCTGGTCACGCAGCCGTACGAAGCGCAGGGTGAGCCGGTTGCACAGGTCCACGGCCGCGGCCGTCGCCGCTTCGAGGCCCAGGCCGTGTTCGGCGGCCAGGATGTCGACGAGGTTCAGCCGGCAGCGCGCGGGCCGGGGCGCACGGGCGGCCAGCCAGCGTTCCTTGCCGTAGGAGAAGAGGTCGTCGTCGAAGGCCGCCGTGGTGAAGGCCAGTTCGCTCAGCGCGCGCACCACGGGCGCGTCCATCTCGGCGCCGGGTATCTCCGTACCGTCGACGATCTCCATCCAGCTGGTGGTCGCCGTACCGGCCGCGGTGTGCTGGCGCAGGTGGGCGTAGTCGTCGAGGGACGGCGTACGGCCGCCCAGCCGGCAGCCGAACTCCCACAGTACGGCGAGGAACCACGCGCGGTGCCCGTCCACCATGCGCCTCACCTGCACCGCCGTGCCTTCGGCGCGGCAGCGCGCCGCCAGGTCGCCCGCCGCCCGGAGGAACGGGTCCCCGGTGCCGCCCGGTACGGTCCCCGGCGCCTCCAGCACCCGCAGCAGGCGGGTGGCGAAGTCCGTGAAGTCCCCGGCGCGCAGGCTGGCGGGTCCCTCGTCGCAGTGCAGGTCGTCGAAGGCGAACATCAGCGCGCACCAGTCCACCGCGAGCTGGAGGCGGCCGGCCGGTGCCCGCGGCATGATCCGGCCGTAGAAGCCGCCGACGTCGTTGCCGGTCATCCGCACCCGCTGCGCACCGTCCCGGCACAGGCCGTACCCGTTCAGCCAGAGCGCCGCGCGCGCGTTCAGCCGGGCGGCGTCGGGATGTACGGCGCTGGGCAGCGGGCAGTACCGCGGGGGGAGCGCGACGTGGATCCGGTCCGCGGTGGCCTGTTCGCGGAGGCCCGTGGCGGCCGGCGCCAGTACGCCGCCCCCGGGGCCCGTCACGGCAACAGGGCGCGGGAGAGCGCCTTCGCCGCCTGGGCCACGTCACCCTGGGCGGTGGCGTCGAACACCGTGCCCTCGGCGGGCAGCGGGCTGCTGCCGAAGCCGTCCTTGAGCGCGTTGTTCCCGCCCGCGCCCAGGTTCAGGGCCGCGGCGCCCTGTGCCGAGCCCTTGCTGAGGTCGACCTTGGTCTTGTCGGCCTGGAAGGCGAAGCCGAAGAGTTCCACCGACTGCTGCCGGGCCCGGCCGGCCTTGTTGCCCTCGGTGGCGGCCGTCCCGTTCGCCTTGTGCGAGCCGAAGTCGAACGCCACGTCCGAGAAGGTCACGCTCCGGCCGCCCTTCCGGAAGACGAGGCCGCCGTCGGCCGGTACGGACCCTGTGCTCAGGTCCAGCGCGAACTCCCCCTTGCTGATCGGCAGCCGCACACACCGACGCCCGCCGGAATCGATGATCGTCCCCGGGCTCTTCGCCTCCAGGGTCACGCCCTGGTCGGCCAGCGCTTTGGTGGCCGCGGGCGTCGGACACAGCTCCGTCTCCGCCTTGCCGATCTTCACCGTGGGAGCGGGCAGCACGCTCGGGGACACTCCGGCCGCCGCGCCGGCCCAGGACAGGACGCAGCCCGAGGCGGCCAGCGCACCGACGGGCACGGCGATACGTATCCAGCGTGGCAAGGGCATGACCGGCTCCTGTCGACGGCGGTGACCCCAGTGGTCCACCGCTTCGCTGACCGGCCTCCGCCCCCGTACGGGCCGGCCTCCTTCCACGCGAACACACCGCCCGCACCGGGACGACCGCGCGCGGGCCACTCGGGTGACACGAGCGCCGGGGACCAAGGCGGGTGCGGGGGCCGCTGAACGCCGAACGGCTGCCGTGGCCGGTGCCGGCGGGTGTGGCGCACCGGTTCAGGGCCGCATGCCGTCGAGGATGAGCCGGAACCGACCTCCGAGGAGCGCCGTCGGATGCAGCCCGAGACCGCCCCCGCACCGCGACGACTCTCCGACCTGCCGTGCCCGCCCGGGCGGCTGCCGCTGCTGGGCCATGCCCTGCCACTGGTCAACCGGCCCTTCGCGTTCCTGGAGGCGGTACGCGAGCTGGGCGACATCGTGCGGATCCAGCTCGGCGGCACGCCGATGTACATGCTCAACGAGCCCGAGCACGTGCACACCATCCTCGTCACCGAGGCCCGCAAGGTCGCCCGCGGCATCCTCTTCGAACGGGGGCGGAAACTGGTGGGCAACGGCCTGCTGGGCTCCGAAGGCGCCTTCCACCTCCGGCAGCGCCGGCTGATGCAGCCCGCCCTTCAGCGCACCAGCACCGCCGCCCACGCCACGCTGATGCGGCGCAACACCCTGCGCCTCGGCGACTCCTGGCAGCACGGTCAGGTGGTCGACGTGCAGCAGGCCATGACCGACCTGGTCATCCGCAACACCACCGACGCCCTCTTCGGCCTCAGCGCCGACGAGGCCACCACCCGTGCCATGTGCCGCGCCGCACCCGTCCTGTTGGACAATCTCGTGCGCCAGTACCAGAGCCCCGCCTTCCTCGAACGCTTCCCCCTGCCCTTCAACCGGCGGGTGGCGGCCACCAGCCGCGCCATCCACCGGACCATCGCGGGCGTCATCGTCCGTCGGATCGCCGATCCGGGGAAGGAGGATCTGATCAGCACGCTCCTGTCGGCCCGCGATCCCGCGACCGGCGAGCCGATGCCGCCCCGGCAGGTCCACGACGAAGCCTTCAGCATCTTCGTCGCCGGAGTGGGGACGACCGCGGCGACGCTCTCGTGGTTCTTCCACGAACTGGCCCGCCACCCCGAGGTGGAGGAGCGGGTGGTGGCCGAGACCAGCGCCCTGGCCGGCGACGACCTGCCGGCCGCTGACCCTCCCGACCGCCTCGGCCACACCCGCCGGGCCGTGCAGGAGGTCCTGCGCATGCACGGTGTGCTGCTGGTGATGCGGCGTACCACCGCGCCCGTACGCCTCGGCACCGTCGAAATGCCTGCCGGAACCGAGATCGGCTACAGCCCCCACGGCATCCAGCGCGACCCCGCCCGCTACCCCGATCCGCTGCGCCTGGACCCGGACCGATGGCTGCTCCCGCGGACACCGCCCTTGCCGAAGGGGGCTTTCATCCCCTTCGGCGAGGGCCGCCACCGCTGTATCGGCGAACACTTCGCCCGGGCCCAGCTGCTCACCGCCGCCGTCCTGCTGCTGCCCCGCTGGCGGCTGCGCCCGGCGCCCGGCGCGACCGTACGCGAGATGAACGGCATCCACCCGCGCCCCAGCAGCCTGCACATGACCGTGACGTCGCGGTGAGCCGGTGGTCCACGGTTCCTGAGGGGCCATCAGGTACGTTCGGACGTATGAAGGCGATCATCGCGCACAGCTACGGCGACCCCGACGGGCTCATCTGGACCGACCGGCCCGACCCCAAGGTGGGGCCGGACTCGGTGCTGGTGCGGGTGAAGGCGGCCGGGGTCAATCCGGTGGACTGGAAGGTGCTGGCGGGGTACCTCGATCCGATCATGAACGTGCACTTCCCGCTGATCCCCGGCTGGGACGTGGCCGGCGTCGTCGAGGCGGTCGGCCAGGACGCGACCGAGTTCGACGTCGGTGACGAAGTCGTCGGGTACGTCCGCAAGGACGAGGTCCAGCACGGCACGTTCGCCGAACTGGTCGCCGCGCCCGTACGGACCCTGGCGCGCAGGCCCGCCGCCCTCGACTGGCAGCAGGCCGGCGGGCTGCCGCTCGCCGGGCTCACCGCCCTCCAGGCCCTGGACCGGGTCGGCCTGGCCAAGGGGGAGGCGGTGCTGGTGCACGCCGCGTCGGGCGGCGTCGGATCGTTCGCCGTGCAGATCGCGGCGGCCCGCGGCGCCCGCGTCATCGGTACGGCCAGCGAGCGCAACCACGACTTCCTGCGCTCCCTGGGCGCCGAGCCCGTGACGTACGGCGACGGCCTGGCGGGCCGGGTGCGGGAACTGGCCCCCGACGGGGTGGACGCGGCCGTGGACTTCGTCGGCAACGGCGTCATCGACGTCTCGCAGGAACTGTTGCGGGACACCTCCCGCGTCGCCTCCATCGCCGACAGCGAGGTGAAGCAGAAGGGCGGGCACATGGTGTGGGTGCGGCCGGACCGGGACGGCCTGGCGGCGCTGGGCGACCTGGCCGGCGCCGGGAAGCTCACCGTGCACGTCGATACGGTGCTGCCGCTGTCCGAGGCGGCCGAGGCGTTCCGCCGCAGCCAACAGGGCCGGACGCGCGGGAAGATCGTGCTGGAGGCCTCCTGACGCCCAACGCGGCGCCGCCCCCGGACGTCAGGCCGCCTTGCGGTCCACGTACTCGAAGACCGAGCCGTCCGGGTGGCGGGCGACGACGTTGCGCCCGATCGGCGTCGGCAGCGGGCCCGCGATGATCTGCGCGCCGACCGCCGTCAGGTCGGCCACCGCCTCGTCCACGTCCGCGACGGCGAGCGTCGCGGTGATCTTGCGGAGGACCGAGAGCTGCGCCTCCGGACCGCTCATCAGGAAGAAGCAGCCGACGGCCGCGACCGAGACGCCACCGTGGTGGAAGCGCATCGCCTCGGCGCCGGTCAGTCGTTCGTACACGCCGATCGCGGCGTCGAGGTCGGTCACGCACACGCGCAGCGAGGTCCCCAGAATGTCCATGGGGGAAAGCGTAGTTGGGGCGCCGCGCCGTACGCGATCAGTTGCGGGATTCGGCCCCGCTCCTGGTCCCGGCCCCGGTCCGGGGCCTCCGGTCAGCCGGTCATCGTCAGGCCGTCGGCGGCGGCGCCCCGCGACAGGACCGCCTCGCGGACGGCGTCGCGGGCCCGTGCGTAGGCGGAGCCGGGGGGCGCGGCGGCCGTCAGCGGGACGACGCGGAACGCGCGGTCCACGTCGGTGAGCTGCGGGGTGAACTCCGCCTTGGTGACGTTCCAGCGCCCGCCCGCCGCTTCGGGCGGGGCGAAGGTGAAGCGGGCCATCGAGCTCTGGTTGCCGCGGGGGTCCATCGCGCCCTGCGTGTTGTACATGTAGCCCGCCAGCTGGTCGCCCATCCCGTAGACGACCCAGACGCCGTTGACCTTCTCGTACGCCTGCGGGACGTGCGCGTGGGTGCCGATGATCAGGTCGATGCCGGGGCGCTCCCCGGTGCGGGCGGCGGTGAGGGACCGGGCGAGGCTGCGCTGCTGCTTGTCGGGTTCCGGCTGCCATTCGGTGCCCCAGTGGAGGCTGACCACGACCACGTCGGCGCCCGCCCGGCGGGCGGCCCGCGCGTCGGCGAGGATCCTGTCCCGGTCGATGAGGTTGACCGTCCAGGGCTGTCCTTCGGGTGCGGCGGTTTTGTTCGTACCGTAGGTGTACGCGAGCTGCGCGACCGTCGCCCGCCCGGCCTTGAGCAGGGTGGGACGGGCGGCCTCCGCGGCGGAACGGGCCGAGCCGGCGTGCCGTACGCCCGCGGCGTCCAGGGCGTCGAGCGTGCGGCGCACGCCGTCGGCGCCCGCGTCCAGGGTGTGGTTGGAGGCGGTGGAGCAGGAGTCGTAGCCGGTGGCCTTGAGGGCGGCGGCGACCTGCGGCGGGGACTGGAACACGGGGTAGCCGGTGAAGGGGCCGCCGTCCGCGCCGTACACCGTCTCCATGTGGCAGATCGCCAGGTCGGCGCCGGACACCTGCGGACGGACCCCGGCGAGCATGGGCCGGAAGTCGTGGCCGCGGCCGTGCGCGTCCTTGCGGGCCTGCTCGATGATCTCGGCGTGCGGGAGGACGTCGCCGGTGGCGAGGAGGGTGAAGCCGCCGGAGTCCGCGGCCCTGGCGGGCTGCCCCGAGACGGCGCCGTGCCGTCCGGCGGCGGGCCGCCCGGGGCCGCAGCCCGCCACCAGGAGCGTCAGCGCCGCCAGGGCGCTCAGAGTGACGGAAGTGGCCCGCCCGTGCGTGGATCTCATGGATCCTTCATACCGGCGCCGCGGGCAGAGTTCGCGGCGGCCGTGGCGGTCGGGTCACGGGCCGCCGTACGGCCCCGGCCGGGGTTCACACCCGGCAGAGGATCTCCCCGTGCAGGACCCCGAACCAGGCGTCCTCGCGTGCGCCCCACTCCCGCCAGGCGTCGGCGATCCGACGCAGCTCGTACTCGGTGGCGTGGCCGCCGTCCACCGCCAGCCGGGCGTACGAGGAGGCGACCGTGCGGTCCGCCCACAGGCCGCTCCACCAGGCGCGTTCCTCCGGTGTCGCATAGCTCCAGGCGGAGGCGGTCGAGGTGATCGCGTCGTCGGCGAAGCCGGCCTCCCGCGCCCAGGCGCGCAGGCGCCGCCCCGCGTCCGGCTCGCCGCCGTTGGCGCGGGCCACCCGGTGGTAGAGGTCCAGCCAGCCGTCCAGCCCCTGGACCGCCGGGTACCAGGTCATGGCCGCGTAGTCCGCGTCCCGTACGGCCACCACGCCGCCCGGCTTCGTCACGCGCCGCATCTCGCGCAGCGCCCGGACCGGGTCACCCACGTGCTGGAGGACCTGGTGGGCGTGGGTGACGCAGAAGGAGGCGGCCGGAAAGTCCAGTGCGTGGACATCGCCGGTCACGAAGCGGACGTTGGACAGGCCGCGTCCCTCGGCGGTGGCCCGCGCCTGCTCCAGCACCTCCGGTGCCCGCTCCAGCCCGGTCACCCGGCCGTCCGGCACCAGCGCGGCCAGATCAGCCGTGATGGTGCCGGGGCCGCACCCGATGTCCAGGATCTCCATGTGCGGCCGCAGCGTGCCCAGCAGGTACGCGGCCGAGTTGGCCGCGGTGCGCCAGGTGTGCGAGCGCAGGACGGACTCGTGGTGGCCGTGCGTGTAGACGGCGGACTCGTGGTGCTCCTGGGTGTGGACGGCGGACTCGTGCGGCATGGCGGACGGCTCCTTCGTGCTCCCGGTCGGTGGCCGTCCTCACCGTACGCCGGGTGACCGCATCATGAGAATGGCGTCTCGCTATTCGGGCAGCAGGCGGTAGACGGTCAGCGCCTCGTTCTCCTTGCAGATCGTCAACTCGCGCGGCGCGTCCGCCACTTCGCCGTCGTACGCCAGCACGCTGCCCTCCGCGAGCCCGCCGATCCGTACCGAGCGCATCCGGGACTCGCTCAGCACGGGGGAGTGGCGCAGCGCGCCCGTCAGGGCCGCGGTCAGCAGTCGCGTACGGGCCAGCCGCCCGCCGTGCACCACCCGCACGTCCAGTACGCCGTCCGCCAGGTCGTGCCGCCGCACCGGCGCCAGGCCCAGCCCGCGGTATGCGCAGTTGCCCGCGAACAGCAGCCACACCTCCCGCCGCTTGCCGTTGATCTCCACCGTCACCGGGTCGGCCGTGCGCAGCACCTTCCAGGCCGCCAGCACCCCGGCCGGCCAGGCCCCGATCCGGCCCGCCCACTCCTCGCGCACCCGCACCAGCTCCGGGTACGCGCCGATGGAAAAGGTGTTGAGGAAGTGCGTGGGGTCCTCGCCCCGCGAGGTACGGAAACCGGCCAGGTCCACCGCAACCGCCTCGCCGCTCGTCACCGCGCGGGCGGCGTCCCCGAGGGTTTCGATGCCCAGGTCGTACGCGAAGTGGTTACGGGTGCCGCCGGGCAGCACCGCCAGCGGCACGCCGTGCCGTACGGCGACCGTCGCCGCGGCGCAGACCGTGCCGTCCCCGCCCAGCACACCCAGCGCGCCGCCCGCCTTCCTGGCCTGCTCGGCGGCCTCCTCCAGCGCCTTGTCCATCGGCGGGCACTCCGGATCGCCGCACAGCGTCACCTCGGCCTCCGGCAGCACGCTGCGCACCTCCTGCTCCCGGTCGGGCCGCGGCCCGGTGCGCTGCCCGGACGCGTGGTTGGCCACCACGAACAGCCCGCGGCCCGCCGGCAGTGCGGGCGCGTCGGCCGCCGGACGCGCCGGGGGCGCCAGCTGTGCCCGGGTCGGCGCGAGCCCCCGTACGGCCAGCGCCGCGCCCACCCCGAGCGCGGCGCCCGCCAGTACGTCACCCGGATAGTGCACGCCGGTGTACACGCGGGAGAACGCGACGGAGGCGGCGACCGGCGCCAGGGCCAGCCCCCACCATTTGTTCTCGAAGGCGACACCGGTGGCGAACGCCGCCGCCGAGGCCGCGTGGCCGGACGGGAAGGAGGTGGTGAACGGCTGGCGGCTCAGCTGCCGTATGACCGGCACGGCGTCCAGCAGCGGCCGGTTGCGCCGGACCGAGCGCTTGCCCAGGGTGTTGACCGTTGCCGACGCCGTCGCCAGCGAGGCCACCCCGCGCAGCGCGGCCCGCCGCATCGGCCGCCCGCCCAGGACGGCCGCGCCCGCCGCGATGCCCATCCACAGCAGGCCGTGGTCGGCGGTGCGCGTCAGCCGTGGCAGCACGCGCTGCGCGCCCGGCCAGTGCCGTGACGCGACGCTGTCGAAGATCTGGCGGTCCCATGTACTCAGCAGCTTTCGCATGCGCCACCTGTACCCCAAAGGGCGGGGCGCAGACAGTAACGCCGACGTGCCCGGCTCCATCCGCTTCATCCGCAACCGGCTCCTATCAGGTCGATTCGGTCGAACGGGTGCGTCGTTCCGGTACGGCCCGGGGCGTCAGAAGCGGCCGGGGCCCCTCGCGCCGCCGTCCGGGCAGCTGTCCGGAGCGGCCCGGCTGATGTCCGCGAGCGCCGAGTCCGGGTCCTGCGCGCGGGCCAGGTCGCCGATGCTGACCACCCCCACCGGCGTCCCGTTCTCCACCACCGGCAGCCGCCGGACCGCGTTGGTGCGCATCAGCGTCACCGCCTCGCTGATGTGGTCGTCGGGGCGCACGCAGACCGGCTCGGGCGTGCACACCGAGCGGCAGGACACGGCGAGCGGATCGACGCCGTCGGCCACCGCCCGCAGCGTGATGTCGCGGTCGGTGACCACGCCCAGCAGCACACCGTCCTGCGTCACCAGCACGTCGCCGATGTCCTGCGCGCGCATCAGCTGCGCCGCCTCGACGAGCGAGGCGTCCGGCTGGACCGCCGCGACGTCCGATGTCATGACGTCCCTCACGAACTGTGCCATTGCAGATCGCCTTCTCTCGGGTTCCCGTCGCCGCGCCGGGCGGGGGCCGGGCTCGTACGATCGAAGGAGGCGACCGGGCGGACCGGATGGCCCGAGGTGCCGGAACGGCCCGCGCAGCCGGGGCCGGTCCTGGTAGTGAGTGGGGTGAGGAAGCCGAGTTCCATGTCCGCCTCCGGGGCTCGTGCCGGGCCTGCCGCCGGACGTGTCCGGGTGGTTGAGCCGGCGGGTACCCGAACGGAGGCACCCGACACGGAGGGAGAAGCCCCGATGCCGTCCCACGACACGCCCACGGACGTCCCGCGGCCCGCGCCGGCGCAGGCCGCCACGCCGGGAGTCCCGCCCGCACGTCTCGACGAACAGCAACTGCTGCGCGAGCTGGAGACCATCCACCGCACCCGGCACGACACGCTGCTGCACGGCTCCAGCGACGCGCTGGCCACACACAACGCACGAATGGCGGAACTGGAAGGCGAGTACCTGCGCCGCCACCCACGCCGCTGGGTCGCCTCCGGCCGCACCCGTTCCGGCGCCCGCGCCCGCACCGGCTCCTGACCCGGGGATGTTTGACCGCGCACGGCCCCTGGTACCCGGGCCCGGCCGAGCGGCCACGGAGAAGGCCGCGGAGCAGGCCGGTGGGCACATGGGGTTCACCGGAGACGGGATGGTGGGGAGAGTCCGGGCGCGGGATGTGGGGTCCCGCGCCCGGTTCCCTGTCCGCCCGTCGTCCGCCCGTCCCGCGAGGCGGACGCGCCGCGCGCGCCCGCTCCGCACGGCGCCCGGTCGCGCGCCCGCCCCTCACAGCACCCGGTACGGAGTGGCCTCCTCGTGGCGGAACTGGAGCCCGTGGCCCGGGAGACGGTTCGCGCCCGGCCGCACGGTGCCGCCCGACGGGTCGAGACCGCCGTCGAAGAACATCGACTCGATGCGCACATGGTCGTGGAACCACTCGATGTGCCGGAAGTTCGGTACGCACGCGGCCGGGTGGGCGTGCACGTGCGGGGCGCAGTGCGCGGAGACCTCCAGCCCGTGGGCCTCGGCGAGGGCCGCGGCGCGCAGCCAGACCGTCAGCCCGCCGCAGCGGGTGGCGTCGATCTGGAGGCAGTCCACGACCGGCGCCATCCGGGCGAAGTACGGCAGGTCGTAGCCGTACTCACCGGCCGCCACATCGCACACCACCAGGTCCCGGACCACCCGCAGGCCCTCCAGGTCGTCCGAGGACACCGGCTCCTCGAACCAGCCCACCCCCTGGTCGGCGAGGACCTGCCCGACCCGTACGGCCTGCTTGCGGGTGTAGGCGCCGTTGGCGTCCACATACAGCTCGGCGCGCGGACCGATGGCCGTACGGGCGTGCCGCACGCGGGCCAGATCGCGTTCGACGGCCCGGCCCCACTCCTCACCGATCTTGATCTTGACCCGTTCGATGCCCTGGCCGTGCACCCAGCCGTTCAACTGGGTCGCCAGATGGGTGTCGTGGTACGTGGTGAACCCACCGGACCCGTACACCGGCACCGCGTCGCGCACCGCGCCGATCAGGTGCAGCAACGGCAGCTCCAGCAGCCGCGCCTTGAGGTCCCACAGCGCGATGTCCACCGCGGACAGCGCACAGGCCACCAGGCCGGGCCGGCCCGCGTTGCGCACCGTCCGGCTCATGGCCTCGTACGCGCCCTGGACGTCCAGCGCGCTGCGGCCGAGGACCGGCCGGGTGAGCAGGTCGCGGACGACCGAGCCGGTGTCGGTGGCGGCGTAGGTCCAGCCGAGGCCGGTGGTCGTGCCGGAGCGGGCCTCGACGACGATGACGGTGGTGGTGTCCCACGCGAGTGTGCCGTCGGCTTCGGGCGCGTCGGTGGGGACGGTGTAGGCGGTGACGTCCAGCCGCTCGACCTTCATGGTGGGGGGTGGCTCCTCTTCCGTCTCGGTGTCGACCGGGCCCGGTGCTCCTGTCTGCCGCTCCCGTCGTCCGGGCGGTCGGACCATGACCGGGCGTCAGCGGCCGTCCCGCACGGGTTACCGGGCCCCGGGGCCGGAAACCTCCGGACCGGGCGCCCGACCCGGTGGATTCGGCGCCCGGAGCGTTTACCGGCACCGGCTCCGGGCACGCGATCGGTGTGCTTCGGACCGGAGGCACGCCCGTGGGAGCGAAATCGCTCTGCGAGCGTGCCGTTTCCGGCCGTGCTCCCACGGAGGACCCCCGTCCACCGATCAGGGAGCCGAGACCATGCCCTCTGTACGCACACCCCTACGCCAGGGCGCCTCGCGCGGCCGGCCCGCCGAGTGCCCGGGCGGCGCGCGGCGCACCCCCCAGAACAAGCACCCCCACGACGACGCCCCGGACACCGGTGCCGACTTCCGCAGGCTGATGGCGCTGCCCGACGGGCCGGAACGGGACGCGCTGCGCCAGAGCATCGTCTGCGCCTGGATCCCGATGGCCGAACGCCTCGCCCGGCAGTTCCGCAACCGCGGCGAGACCACCGAGGATCTGACGCAGGTCGCCTCGCTCGGCCTGGTCAAGGCCGTGGACCGGTACGACCCGGACCGCGGCTGCGCCTTCGAGAGCTTCGCCGTGCCGACCATCGTCGGCGAGGTCAAGCGGCACTTCCGCGACCACATGTGGGGCCTGCACGTGCCCCGCCGCGTCCAGGAACTGCGCAACCGCGTCCGCACGGCCACGCTCGAACTCACCCACGCACCCGACGACCACCGCCCCCCGGCCCGGGACATCGCCCGGCACACCGGCATGACGCTGGAGGAGGTGCTGATCGGCATGGAGGCGCTGGAGAGCTATTCGACGCTCTCCCTGGACGCCGAACTGCCGGGTGCTGACGACGGGTACGCCCTCGTCGACACCCTCGGCGGCCCGGAGCCCGGCTTCGACCTCGTCGTCGACCGCGAGGCGATCCGCCCCAAGCTGCGGATGCTCCCCGAACGCGAGCGTCAGATCCTCTACCTGCGGTTCTTCTGCGACATGACACAGAGCCGCATCGCCGACCGCCTCGGCATCTCCCAGATGCACGTCTCCCGCCTCATCAACCGCACCTGCACCCGCCTGTGCGACCAGGTGGGGGGACGGGCGGCCTAGGCCCCGCCCTTCCGCCGCCGGGGCCCGTCGAAAGGGCCCCGGCCCGCCGGGCGGGCGGTGAGATGAGGGGAGGGTTCTAGTCCGCTTCCGGGTGCCGGGATGCGTATCCCCGCTCGATCCGGGGCTGATGCCGCGTCTTGAAGGAATTCGTCGGGATCAGCAGCTTGTCCGCGATCGAGTTGGGGGACACCCGGTTCTCCCAGAGGTTCATCATCTCGTAGAGGAAATCATCGAATTCGGGAGTGAAGCTCGCCTCGATCGACGATCCGAATCTCTTGGGCTTCGCCTCCGGATGGTCGGCGTTCTCCGCCGCCAGGGCGTCCCGCTTGTTGCGGAGATCATCGGGCAGGGCCGCTTCCAGCCGCGCTGCCGCCTGCGGGACCCTGTCGATGGGGGAGCGGAGCTTGTTCGCGGCGCCGCCGGCGGGCTTCTTCAGCCGGTTGTGCAGCGTCACCGTGGAGATGCGGAGGCTGTCCGCGACCGATTGTGCCGGTACGAGTTCCTCCTTGACCATCTTCCGTACCGCCTCCTGCAACGCGTCGGGGAAGAACCCCAGGTGGCGATTGGGGTCCGTACGGGCCTCGATCACCTTCCAGAAATCCTCCCCCGCCGCCGCACGCAGCCGGGACTCCACCGCCGCCACCTGCTCCTCGCGCGCCCTGGCCCGCGCCTCCCGGATCTCCTTTCTGTTCTCCTCGGAGGTCGGCGCCGCGGGGCCGGGCGTGTTGCCGTGCCTGAGCGGCCTGGTGAACGGCACCGCGTCCGTCATCGTCGTGTCGCCGTCCTCGACCTCGCTCTCGGACGCGGTGTCCGCGCCTTGGAGCTCGCTGTCGTGCGGGAACGCCACCGTGGTCTCGCCGTCCTCGGCCACCTTCCTCACCCGGAGCCGGTACCGCTGCTCCATGCCGCCTCCCACTCCGCGCGCCGGTGCCTGGAGGCCGTTCCCCTCGGGCGCGGGAACCGTGTGCCCGGGGGCCGTTTCGTACATGGGGCGGTTCCGGTCCGCCATGCTCTGGGACAGGTGGGCGTCGAGCTGTCGGTTTCCCGCCCCGTCGTGCCCGCCGAGGTTCTTGACGCCGGTGTCGAGGGCCTCCTTGTAGTAGTGGTTTTCCCTTCGGTTGAATTCCATGTTCAGCCCGACGAGCTCCTGGAAGTAGCGCAGCAGCGCGAGACAGGCGCGGCACGGCCGCTTCGTGCCGCGAATGTGGATGATGTCGTGGGGAGTGTCCCGGTTGAATCCCGCGTTCTGGAGCATCTGCAGAAGCGTCTGCTCGGCGTGGACCTTCTTCGCTCCGTCACCGTTGTGCACCAGGTAGGCGTATCCCGCGAACTGCCCGCCCGGTGCGAGCAGCGAAGCCAGGTAGTCGCGGTAGCCGGGGCTCTGCGCCTTCTCGTTGGAGACGTCGACCAGGCGGATGTGCGAGGTCTCCCGCAGGGCCTGCAACGTGGCGTTGTCCCGCTGGAACGCGCCGGTCTCCGGAGCCCCGTCCACGTCCATCGCGTCCGGATCCACCGGCTCCATGGCCTGCGTCCGCGGCGTGAATCCCTCCCGGACCTTCAGCAGGGCCTGGCGGTTCCGTCGCTGCCGCTCCAGGACCTTCGCCGCTCTGGCCCCCGTCGCCGGGCCGGCTTCCGGTTCCCGGTCGGCCTTGTGCCGTTTCCCGCTCCTGCCGGCGCGTACCGCCGCCTGTCGCTTGCCCTTGCTCTTCTGCGACCTGTCGGTCTCGGTCTCGGTCTCGGTCTCGGAGTCCGATTCGCTCCCGGTCTCCTCGTCGCTCGACGCGTACTCCTGGTCGCCGAAGTCCTTTCGCATCAGCGTCCGGAGACCGTCGCCGTACAGGTCCCCGTTTTTGGTCGTTCCGCCACCCAGTTCCTGGAGCAGGGTGCGGAGCCGCTGCACGGACCGGTTGTAATTGCTGGCGAAGACCAGGTGGCCGTTGACCAGCATCGCCTGGATCTCCTGCTCCACGACCGGTTTCGCGGCCTTCTTCCCTTCCGCCTCCTCCGACGGCGTGGCCTTGTCCTTGCCCTTCCCCGCCTGCTCCGCGGTGCCCTCCCGCTCCCTGTGCTCCGCGTGCACCACGGCCTCAAGCATCCGGCGGGCGAGGTGCCGCAGGCTCTGGCCCGGGCGGTCCTCCGCGTAGTCGCGGTCGAAGCGGATCACCACTTCCTTGGTGACCCGGCCCCACTGCTTCCTGTTCTGCTTGCAGGTGCAGAGCTTGACCTGCTCATCGATCATGGCGGAGATCGCCGCGCGGCTGGGATACGGGCGGCCCGGCGCGGCTTTCTCCTGGCCGTCCCCGCCGCTCCCGGAGCTCTTGCTCCCGGAACTCTTGTCGTTCTTCGCGCGGGCCACGACCAGGCCGCCCGTACGGGCCACCGCCCGCTGTGCGAACGTCCCCGGGCCCCCGCCGTCCGCGCTCCCGGCGGGCCGGGCCGGTGCCCGGCCGCCGCCTCCGGAGAACGGCGCCCTGCTCAAGCCCGCCTTGAACGCCGCCCCGTTGGTCGCCGCCCCCCGCTCGGAGCCCTGCCGCGGGTCCGTGACGGGAATGCCCGCGCTGTTGGCCGTGCCCGTCTCCGGTACCCCGGCGAGGTTGTCGCGCACATGGCTCAGCTCGTGGCCGATCAGCTCCTTGTCCCGTGCCGCCTGCGGCGAGAGGAAGATGTGGTGGCCGATCGTCATCGCCTCGGCCCCCATCGCCGCGGTGGCACGCTGGGCGACCACGTCGTCGTGCAGGCGCGTCGGCGACAGGTTGGTCTGGTAGAAGTCCTCCGCCTCCGCACGGATCGGATCGGGGAGCTGCTTGCTCCGGGAGGCCATGGCGGCGTCGAGCAGCGTGGCCAGGCCGTTCGGGTCGCTGCCCGCCACTTCGCCCTGCGCGCCGCCCGCTTCGCCGTGCCCGCAGCCGGCGCCGTGGACGTGCCGCTCCTCCTTGATCAGGCGCGCGACCACACGGTTGCCGACCAGGCCCTGGAGCGCGTGGGCCCGCTCCGGTCCCATCGGCCCGCGGCCCGGGCCCCGGGGTGCGGACGGCGTCCGGCGCGCGCCCGGCCCCGGGGCCCCGGCCTCCTTGCCGGGCCGCTCCTCGTGAGCGTGCATGGCGTTCCCCTTCCGGTCCGGTCGGCAGCGGGCCGGTACCACGCACCCGAAACGGCCCCGCGTGACCCGGCGGCATCCCGGTCCCGGGTCACGGCCCGTACCCCTCGCCGCCGTTGTATCCGCCGCACCGAAGGGCGGACAGGACTTCCCGGGCACTTCCGGGGGCATGTCCGCGGGCCCCGCGTGCCGGCTGCATGCCCGGGATGCCGCTGATACGTCCGGGGCCGCCCCCTCCGGCCCACGGCGTTCGGGTGAATCCGCGGGCGGACCGTTGCGGGAGCGGCCGGGCCGTTCAAGATCTCTCCAGGATGCCGGCGAGGGTACGCAGTCCGGGAGCCGTCGCCGGGCGGTGGCGCGCCCGGGACCGTACCGCGTCGCACACGTGCAAGGAGACGGTGATGGGCAACACCCCGGACACGACGCTCGACGGCAAGGTCGCCTTCGTCGGAGGCGCGTCCCGCAACCTCGGCGCTCTCATCAGCACCACGCTCGGCGCCGAGGGCGCCCGGGTGGCGGTGCACTACAACAGCGACTCCTCCCGGGCGCAGGCGGAGGACGTCGTCGAGCGGATCAACGCAGGGCCCGGCGAGGCGTTCGCCCTGCAGGCCGACCTGACCCGCGTACCGGAGGTGGAGCGGGCCCTCGACGAGGTCGTCAGCCGGTTCGGCAGGCTCGACCACAGCGTCAACACGGCGGGCATGGTGCTGAAGAAGCCGCTCACGCAGATCACGGAGGAGGAGTACGACCGGATGTTCGCGGTCAACTCCAAGGCCGCGTTCTTCGTCATGCGCGAGGCGGCCCGCCGCATCGAGGACGGCGGCAAGATCATCACGATCGTCACGTCCCTGCTCGCCGCGTACACCGGCCTGTACTCCGTCTACGCCGGCAGCAAGGCGCCGGTCGAGCACTTCACCCGCGCCCTGTCCAAGGAGCTGTTCGGCCGGAACATCTCCGTCAACACCCTGGCGCCCGGGCCGATGGACACCCCGTTCTTCTACCCGGCGGAGGACGAGGACTCCATCGCGTTCCACAAGTCCTCGGCGATGGACGGCGATCTCACCAAGATCGAGGACATCGTGCCGTGGGTGCGGCACCTGCTGACCGACGGCTGGTGGGCCAACGGCCAGACGATCTTCCTCAACGGCGGCTACACCACCCGCTGAACCGCCCCGGTCAGGGGCGCAGCGCCCGCCCCAGGTGGCGGGCCATCCGGTCGACGGTGCCCGCCTCGGCCATGCTGAAGGCCCGCCGCCCGCCCGTGCGCAGCAGTGTCAGCACGCCGCGCACCGGCCCCGACCGCGCCCGCAGCGGTACGCACAGCAGCGAGGTCACCCCGGCGCGGGCGAGGACCGGCACCCCGTCCGCGTCGTGGCCGAACGCGCCCAGGTCCTCCGGGCGCACCTGGAGATGGGCGTTGCCCGCACGGGCCGCCTCGACGACGACCGGGCAGTCGCCGGGCAGCTGGGAGGCCAGGGTGGCCTGCAAGGCGTCCGTGCCGTACGGGTCCTGGGCGGCGGGCGCGTCCGGCCGGCCGGACGGGGACGCGGCGCCGTGCCGGTCCGCCGGAGCGTCCGGTGCCGGGGCCTCATCAGCCGCCTCGTCAGCGGCCTCGTCCTCGTCGTCGTACGCGTCGTATGCGTCGGCCCCGTCGTACGGAGCGTCCGGACCCGCGCCCCCGTACGCCGCCACCCGCACCAACGGGCCGCCGCCGCGGGTCACCAGATCGGCCGTCACCCAGTCGGCGAACCGGCCGCGCAGCACCCGGCAGGCCCGGTCCAGTATCGCGATGGGGTCCCGCGGCGCCTCCAGGAGCGTCATGGTCATGTCGTCCAGGAGGTCCATCAGTTCCGTGGTGCGGGTCAGCTCCGCCAGGCCGGGCGGCATCCCCGTGCGGCCGGTGCCGTCGCGCCCGGCACGGCCGCCCCGGTCCGCCGCCAGCGCCTCCGGGCCGGTGAGGAAGACCGTGAGCACGGAGGTGCCCGTCTCACCACGGGGCCGTAACGCCGTCATCGTCGCGCGCAGCGACTCGCCCTCCCGCCGCGCCCCGTCCGGCGGCGGCAGCAGCCGCACCACCAGGCTGCGGTCGCCCTCGTTGCGGGAGACCGCCGCGACCTGGGAGCGGAACGCGGCCCGCCCCTCGGGGGCGAGCGAGGCGGTCACCGGGCGGCCCGCCGCATAGCCGGCGCGCATACCGAACAGCCGCGTGCCGGCGAAGTTCAGCCGCCGTATCACCGTGTCCGGGCCCAGCAGCGCGACCGCGTACGGCATCCGCTGGAACAGTGCCCGCAGCAGCTGCTGTTCGTCGGCGGCGCGCCGGGCGCCGTTGTCCCGCTCCGCGGGCAGGACCTGCTCCAGGCGCGGCAGGATCACGTCGACCACGTGCTGGAGCTCCAGGAGAGCGGCGTCCAGGACGGACAGCCGCTCGGTGGAGGGCAGGGCGCGGGCGGCGCGCAGTTCGTCGACCCGTCTGCGGAAATCGGTGAGTTCCGCCGTCACGCGCTCGACCTCGGCCATGCCCTCACGCTAGCCGGTGCGCCCCCGGACCGTACCCCGCAGGGACCAAGCCGTCCGGACACCACGGCCCCGGCACCGGAACTCGACGGGATTGAGGCGTTTTCGCCCGCCCACACCGGGCAGCCGACCTGTTGCGGCCCACGGACCCGAAGGGACTGACCGAACAGTGGACGCAACCATGCCGATCCGCACCCTCTTCGCGACCGGGGCGTCCGACCTCGACGAGGGCGCGCCCGCCCGGAGCCTCGCGCACCTCGCCGAGCAGGCCGCCTGGTGCACCCCCGACAGCTGCGGTGCCGCCGCCACGGTGAGCACCGACGAGGACACCGCCGAAGCCCCCACCGCGGTGACCCACCCCGATTTGTCCGCCCTGGTCAGTGTCCAGTGGGAGTCCGGCGAAGGGCCCATCCCCACGGCCCTGGACAGCGGCCGGGCCACCGGCGCCGACGACCTGCTGCACGAGCGCCGCTGGCCCGAGTACCGCGCCGAGGCGCTGCAGGCCGGGGTACGCTCCAGCGCCACCCTCCCGTACCGCCGGGGCGGCATCACCCTCACCATCACCGTCTACGGCTTCCGCCCCGGCCTGAAGGTCGAGAAGGGCTGTACGGCCACGGACGTGCTCGGTGAGCTGGCCGCCACCGGACTGGCCCGGGAGCGCCGCTACCGGGAAGCCCTCGCCGAGGTGGACCAGCTCGACACCGCCCTGCGCACCCGGCCGGTGGTCGACCAGGCATGCGGCATCCTCATGTACGTGCTGGGGTGCGGCCCGGACACCGCCTTCGACACGCTGCGCCGCCTGTCGCAGCGCACCAACCGCAAACTGTCCGACCTCGCCGGCGCCCTGGTCCGCACCCGCGGACACGGGCTGGAGGCGGAGCTGCGGTGCCTGGGCGACCGGCCCCGGGACGCCGGCCGCGCCCAGGCCGCGCGCAACGGGGCGGGGCCCGGCCGTACCGCCGCACCGGACATCGGCCACGAACGGTAGCCCGCACTTCCTCCGTACCCCGCCCGCGCACCGGCTCTCAGCCGACCGGTGACGTGTCGCCCCGCCTCCCGGCCCCCGCGATCTGCAAAGGTGGTCGGGGCCCGCACTCATGTGATGGGCCCACGATCGACCTGCCGTGGAGTGTGGAGGTACGGATGCAGCGGACGGCCCTGGATCCGGATCCGGCCCCGGAGCCGGATCCGCCGGCGGGGCTGCCGGTCCTCCCGGAACTCGCCGCGCACCTCACCGCCGCCGCGGACCGTACGGAACCGGAGCCGCCCGGCGGCTCCCGGGCGCTGCGCGCCGCCGCCTGCGACTACTGGGCGCGCCGGGGCCTGGCGACCGCGCCGGAGCGGGTGCTCGCCGCGCCGGGCGCGCCCGCCCTGCTCCTCGCCCTGCTCGCCGCGGCCGGCGGTGACGTGCTGCTGCCGCGTCCCTGCGCCGAGTGGTACGCGCCGGGCGCCGGGCTGCTCGGCAGACAGGTGCACCGCATCCCCGTACCGGCCGAATCCGGCGGCGTACCGGACGCGTTCGCGCTCCTGGAAGCCGTACGCCGGGCCCGGCCGGCCGGTGACGAACCGCGGGTCCTGCTGGTCTCCGTCGCCGACGACCCCAGCGGCACCTGCCCGCCGCCCGAGCTGGTGCACGAGGTGTGCGAGGCGGCCGCGGCGGACGGGCTGTGGATCGTCAGCGACGAGACCGGCCGCGACCTGCTGCACGACCCGCACGACACGGTCGTCCTGAGCCCGGCCGAGATGCTGCCGGACGACGTCGTCGTCCTGACCGACCTGCGGGCCACCCTGGCGCCGGCCTCCTGGCCCGCCGCGCTGGCCCGGTTCCCGGACAACGGGCGCGCCGCCCGGCTGCGCGCCGCGACACTGGAGCGGCTGGCGGCGCTGCGCATCCCGGTGGCCGGGCCGGTCGCCTCCGCCGTCACCCGGGCGCTCGCCGAGCCGGAGGCCGTACGCGCCCGTACCGCCGCCGCGGCCCGGGTGCACGGCACGCTCGCCGGAGCACTCCACCACGCCCTCACCGTGTGCGGCGCCGTCTGCCGCCCCCCGCACGCGGGCAGCCACCTGTACGCCGACTTCGACCCGCTGCGCCCCGTGCTGGCCGGCAAGGGCGTCACCGGACCGGCCGAGCTGGAAGCCGCGCTCGCGCCCTGGGCGGCGCGCGGCGGGCACCGCTTCGGCGACGACCACCGGGCGCTGCGCGTACGGCTGAGCACCGACGCGCTGCTCGGGCCGGACGCCGGACGGCGGCAGCAGGTCCTCGACGCCCCCGACCCCCTGCAACTCCCGCACGTGGCCGAGGCGTTGAGCGCACTGTCCGCCACGCTCGCGTCGCTCACGGACACCGGCCCCTCGTAGCGCCGGGCCCGCCGCGTACCGCCCGTACGCCCCTTTCGGCCCCGCCTTCCCGGCCGCCCCGGCTCTCGCCCGCGACCGGCACCACGACCGGTCACGCCCACCGAATGGAGCCTCTCGATGACCGAACAGACCGAACGTTCCCTCACCGAGCCTCTCCCGACCACCGACGCCCCGCACCCGGCCGGCCCGCACCCCGCCGACCCGCAGGCGGCCGGCGCCGCGGCCCCGGCGGTCCGCCCGCTGCGCGAGGTCCGGCAGTGGCCCCGCGACTTCACCGACCGGCTCACCGCGCCGCTGCCCGGCGTCCGCGCGCTGGCCCGCATCGCCCGCGAGGGCAAGCTGCGGCCCTCCGCCCAGGCGCTCCTGGACATCCCGGAACTCCCCTTCGAACCGGGCCCGATGCCGCAGGCCGACCACCGGGACATCGCCGTCACCTGGGCGGGGCACGCCAGCTGGGTGCTGCGCGTCGGCGGCCTGACCGTGCTCACCGACCCCGTGTGGTCCCGCAAGATCCTGGGCACCCCGCCGCGCGTCACCCCGGTCGGCGTCCGCTGGCAGGACCTGCCGCCCGTCGACGCGGTCGTCATCAGCCACAACCACTACGACCACCTCGACCTGCCCACCCTCAGACTGCTGCCGCCGCACACCCCGCTCCTGCTGCCCGCCGGGCTCGCCCGCTGGGCCCGCCGGCGCCGCTTCACCCACGTCACCGACCTGGACTGGTGGGAGGCCGTCGAACTGCCCGGCCCCGCGGGCCCGGTCCGCTTCGACTTCGTGCCCGCCCACCACTGGAGCAAGCGCACCCTGACCGACACCTGCCGCTCCCTGTGGGGCGGCTGGGTGCTCACCGCGCCGGACGGGCGACGGGTGTACTTCGCGGGCGACACCGGCTACGGCCACTGGTTCGAGGAGATCGGCGGCCGGTACCCGGACATCGACCTGGCGCTGCTGCCCATCGGCGCCTACGACCCGCGCTGGATGCTGCGCCCGGTGCACACCGACCCCGAGGAAGCGGTCCGCGCCTGCCAGGACCTGGGCGCCCGCGCGATGGCACCCATGCACTGGTCCACATTCCTCCTCTCCGCCGAGGCCCCCCTGGAACCGCTACGCCGCGTCCGCGCCGCCTGGGAGGCCACCGGGCGCCCGCGCGAGAACCTCTGGGACCTGGCGGTGGGCGCCTCACGGGTCCTGGAGGGCGCGGCGGGGGAGGGGACGCAGGCCGGGTGAGGCCCGGTCGCGTACGGCAGGATCCGGAGGACGGGTGAAGCCCGGCCTCGTACGGCGGGACCCGGACGCCGAATGACGCCCGATCGTGTACGTCCGCTCAGCCGCCCTTCCCATGCCGCAGCCACCGCCACACCGCGGGAGCCGCGCCGATCAGCAGCGCCAGCCCGACCGCCGCGGCCACGCCCTGCCACGGCTCGCCGAACAGGGAGCCGCCCAGCACGCCGATGAGCTGGTACGTCACCGCCCAGGCCAGGCAGGCCGGCAGGTCGCCGCGGGCGAACCGGCGCAGCGGCACCCGTGCCAGCAGGCACGCCAGCATCACCGGCACTCGCCCGGCCGGCACCAGACGGGACAGCACGAGCACCAGCACGCCGTGCGCGCGCAGCCCGGCCTGCGCCTGTGCCAGCCGCTCCGGCGCGGCGCGGTCGCGCAGGCGGTCCAGCCAGCGGGAACCGTTGCGTGAGCGCACGCCGCGTCCGCCCAGCCAGTACAGCCCCAGGTCGCCGAGGAACGCGGCGAGGGCGCTCACCCCGAGGACCGACAGCAGCGCCCATGGCGAGCCCTGGTGAAAGGCCACCACCGCTGCCGAGCTGACCACCGCGCCGGTCGGCATCACCGGCACCAGCGAACCCAGCACCACCAGCAGGAACAGCGACGGATAGCCCACCGCCTGCTGTGCCGGTTCGGCGGGCAGGCCGCCCGCCAGCCCGCCGATCACCGCGCGCCCGTCAGCCGTACGGACTCGCCGTGCGCCAGCCGGTGCACCGCCACCTCCGGCGCCAGCAGCCCGGCCTGCCGCGCGAACTCGTCGCCGGGGGAGTGGAACTCGTGGGGGCGCACCGCGTCCATGCCGATCGGCCAGTACGTGCCGTAGTGCACCGGGACCGCGCTGACCGGCCCGAGCCGGGCCGCCGCCTCGGCCGCCCGCCGCGCGTCGAGATGCCCGTGCCCCAGGAACGGGCCCCAGCCGCCCACCGGCAGCAGCGCCACATCACAGGCGCCGACCTCCTCGGCCATCGTGTCGAAAAGCCCGGTGTCGCCCGCGAAGTACGTTGTCGCCGCGCCGTGCACCACATAGCCGAGCGCGGGCACCCGGTGCGGCCCGTACGGCAGCCGGCGCCCGTCGTGTGCCGCGTGCACAGCGCGGACGGTCACCTCGGCGGGGCCGTGGCCGTTCCGGGACGCGCGTACGGACACCGTGTCACCGGGCCGCACCTCGGTGACCGGCAGTCCGCGGGCCGCCGCCACCCGCCGCAGCCCCGGCACCGCCGCGGCAGCCCCGTACGGCACCACCAGCCGCGTGCCCGGCGCGAGGCGCGCCAGGGAGGCGGGGTGCAGGTGGTCGGCGTGCAGATGGGAGACGAGGACGGCGTCGGCGCGGGCCGCGGCCGGCGGCGGGAGCGCGCCCCGGCGGCGCCGCAGGTGCGCGAGGCGCCGGACGAACAGCGGGTCGGTCAGGATCCGTACGCCCGAATCGGCGACCGTGACGGTGGCGTGCCCCCACCAGGTGACCTCCACCGCCACACCGACCTCCCGACCGGAACGGAACCGTCGCGCGGGGCGCCCGGCGCCGTACCTCCTCCTCCGTACGCCTTTCTTCGATCCTGCCTCATCACGCGTCGGCCCGGGTGCCCCGGTGCGGCGGCTCCCCGGCGCGCCGGACGAAGATCGCGTGCAGGTCGCGGGCCGCACGGGGCACCGAGCCGGCGCGGCGCCGCTGGATCACCATGCGCACCTCCGTGGCGTCGTCCGCCAGCGGACGGCAGGTGATCGACCCGCTGCGCTCCAGCGGGTCGCCGAGCACGCTGTAGTCGGGCAGTACGGTGGCGCCGAGTCCTTCGGCCACCATCAGCTTGCCCATCTCCGCGCCGTCGGTCGAGTACGAGAAGGACGGTGTACGGCCCCGGAGCAGCCGGTGGACGTAACGGTGCATGACGTACCCCGAGCGCATCACGATCAGCGGCTCGGCCAGCAGATCCGCGACGGTGACCGACTCCAGCGCCGCCAGCGGGCTGTCCGGGCGCACGCACACGACCGGGCGCCCGCGCAGCAGCTCGGTGGTGTGCAGGCCCGGCGGCAGGTCGTCGCCCCGCAGGTAGTTGACCAGCCCGAGGTCGAACCCGCCCTCCGTCAGACCCTGCTGAATGGTGTCCTGCTGGGCGGTGACCACCTCCACCTGGGTCAGCGGATGCGCGGCGCGGAACTCCCGGACGGCCGGGACGAGCAGCGGGACCGTGGCCGCGTTGACCGTGCCCAGCCGCACCATCCGGCTGACCTGGTGCTGGTCGTCGGCCGCACGGCGCAGCCGGTCGACCGCCTCCAGCACTCCGGCGATGTGCGGCAGCAGCTCCCGCCCCTCGTCGCTGATCTTCGCCCCGGACCGCTTGCGGTCCAGCAGCCCCACGCCCAGCTCCCGCTCCAGGTTGCGGACGGTCTCGCTGAGCGCAGGCTGCGACAGATGCAGCTCCTCGGCGGCCCGGCGCAGCGACCCGAGCCGGGTGACCGCCGCCAGGTATTCCAATTGTTCTATTCGCACGGCAAGCCGCCTCCAAGCATGGCCGGACGCCGGTGAATTCCCCGGTCGGGGGCCGGTGATATTCCCCGCTCGGGGCCCGGTGGAAGGGGGACCCTATCACCACCTCGCGGATGCCTTGTCGACCTGCGGCGGCAGCCTGGGTAAACTCCCGGAAGTGGCGGGAAACGACCGGCCGGACCGCGGCCCTACCGCCGAATTGTTGCGAGGAGGTGACGCGTTGATGAAGAAGCTCGGGCAGCTCACACAGCGCCGTCATGTGGACCTCGTACGGGTCTCCAGCGCCCTGTGTCGGCGCGCCGGCCGGTAAGGACGCCACCGGTCCGGATTCTCCGGCGGTATTCCGGCGAGCCGGTTGATCTTTTTCCGGAACCTTCCGGATTTCCCCGTCATGCCATCTGGAATGGCCGGTTCGCCGCGTCTCCTGTTCGCCGTGTCCGCTCGCTGATTTTCGGATTACGAGTCGTACGGAATGCGCGTCCCGGCCGATGCCGCAATTCCCCCTGCCCACCCAGACCCACCGGGAGTACCTGATGCCCGTCCCGCCCGCCTTTGACCCGCTGCGCTTCGCCTACTGGGTGCCCAACGTCAGCGGCGGCCTCGTCACCAGCACCATCGAGCAGCGCACCGACTGGGGCTACGACTACAACCGCGAACTCGCCGTCCTGGCCGAGCGCAACGGCTTCGACTACGCGCTCACCCAGGTCCGCTACATGGCCGGTTACGGCGCCGAGTACCAGCACGAGTCCACCTCCTTCAGCCTCGCGCTGCTGCTCGCCACCGAGCGTCTGAAGGTCATCGCCGCCGTCCACCCCGGGCTCTGGCACCCCGGCGTCCTGGCCAAGCTCGGTGCCACCGCGGACCAGCTGTCCGGCGGCCGGTTCGCGGTCAACGTCGTCAGCGGCTGGTTCAAGGGCGAGTTCACCGCGCTCGGCGAGCCCTGGCTGGAGCACGACGAACGCTACCGGCGGGCCGAGGAGTTCATCACCGCGCTGCGCGGCATCTGGACCGAGGACCGCGCGCGGCTGGCCGGCGACTTCTACCGGATCCGCGACTTCTCGCTCAAGCCCAAGCCGGTCACCTCCCCGCTGCGCCCGCACCCGGAGATCTTCCAGGGCGGCAACTCCACCGCAGCGCGCGCCATGGCGGGCCGGGCCTCCGACTGGTACTTCAGCAACGGCAGTGACTTCGACGGCGTCACCGAACAGCTCACCGACGTGCGTGCCTCGGCCGCCGCGGCCGGACGGCCCGCGCCCCGCTTCGGCCTGAACGGCTTCCTGATCGCCCGCGACACCGAGGCGGAGGCCCGCGAGGTGCTGCGGGAGATCGTCGCCAAGGCGGACACCGAGGCCGTACACGGCTTCTCGGACGCCGTGCGGCAGGCGGGCCGGTCCACCGCCGACGGCAAGGGCATGTGGCAGGACTCGTCGTTCGAGGACCTCGTGCAGTACAACGACGGGTTCCGTACGGGGCTGATCGGCACTCCGGAACAGATCGCCGAACGCATCGTCGCCTACAAGCGCCTCGGCGTGGACCTCTTCCTGCTCGGCTTCCTGCACTACCTGGAGGAGGTCGAGTACTTCGGTAAGCGCGTCCTGCCGCTCGTACGCGAGCTGGAGGCCCAGGAGCCGGACGCGCGGCCGCGGCCCCCGGCTGCCGTCGTCGCCTGACCGGCCCCCCGTACCCGCTCCGCCACCACCGACATACGAAGGAGAGCCTTATGAGCGCCGTGGCCCCCACCACCTGGCAGTCCCGGCCCGCCCCCACCGACGCGGATGAATGGACCGCCCGCGCCGCCGAGGTCGCCGCGATCCTCGCCACCGACGCCGCCGCCCGAGACCGGGCAGGCGCCACCCCGTACGCCGAAATTCAACTCCTGAAGGATTCCGGCCTGGTCACCCTGCTCGGCCCGGCCGCACACGGAGGCGGCGGACAGCGCTGGACCACCGCCTACCAGGTCGTACGCGAAGTCGCCAAGGCCGACGGCTCGATCGCCCAGCTGCTCGGCTACCACTACCTGTGGAACTGGGCGGCCCGCCTGGTCGGCACCCGCGAGCAGTGGGAGCACGTCGAGGCCGAGGCCGCGCGCAACCGGTGGTTCTTCGGCGGCGCCGTCAACCCGCGCGACGCCGACGTGGTCGTACGGGACGAGGGCGACACGCTGGCCTTCAGCGGCCGCAAGTCCTTCTCCACCGGGAGCAAGGTCTCCGACGTCACCGTGCTCGAAGGCGTCCTGGAGGGCACCGACGATCATGTCTTCGCCATCGTGCCCTCCGACAGCGAGGGACTGACCTTCCACGACGACTGGGACAACATCGGCCAGCGGCTCACCGAGAGCGGCGGCGTGACCCTCGACAACGTCCGCGTGGACTGGGGGAGCGCGGCGGGCTATGTCGACAAGACCTTCCGGCCGCGCGTCTACAACACCCTCAACGTGCCCACCATCCAGCTGGTGTTCGTCAACCTCTACCTGGGGATCGCCGCGGGCGCCCTGGAGACGGCGGCGGGCTACACCCGCAACACCACCCGCCCCTGGCTGCACGGCGGCCACGACCGGGCCGTGGACGAGCCGTACATCATCGACATCTACGGCGACCTGACCACCCGCCTGTGGGCGGCCCAGGCGTTCGCCGACCTGGTGGCCGAAGAGGGCCGGCGGCTGCACGACGATCCCGACGCGGTGACCGAGCGGGACCGCGGCGAGTTCGAGGTACGGGTCGCCGCGGCCAAGGCGCACGCCACCGACGTGGCCCTGGAGGTCACCAGCCGGATCTTCGAGGCCACCGGCGCCCGCTCCACCGCGACCGCCGAGGGCCTGGACCGCTTCTGGCGCAACGTACGGACGCACACCCTTCATGACCCGGTGGCGTACAAGAGGCGGGAAGTCGGCCGCCACGTCCTCACCGGCGAACTTCCCACGCCCACTTGGTACTCCTGACCGCCCTTCTCGCTCTCGCCGACACCCGAGGTGACCGCCATGCCCACCGTCCTGTCCGTCTCCGGAAGCCCCTCCGCCACCTCCCGCACCGCTCGCCTGCTGCGCCACCTGGACGCCCGGCTCACCGCCGAAGGCCACCGCGTCGTCGAACTCGACGTCCGTACGCTGTCCGCCGGCGCGCTGCTCGGCGCCGACTTCCAGCACCCCGACATCGTCGCCGCCACCGAGCTGTTCGCGCAGGCCGACGGCGTGGTCATCGGCACGCCGGTCTACAAGGCCGCCTACTCGGGGCTCCTCAAGTCGCTGCTCGATCTGCTGCCCCAGTACGCGCTGGCGGGCAAGACCGTGCTGCCGCTGGCCACCGGCGGCACCACCGCCCACGTCCTGGCCATCGACTACGCGCTGCGGCCGGTGCTCTCCTCCATGGGCGCCGCGCACATCGTCCAGGGCTGGTTCGTCCTGGACCGGCAGCTCGACGTGCGCGAAGACGGCACGCTCGGCATCGAGCAGGGCACCGCCGAAGCCCTTCACCAGGTCCTCGACCAGTTCTCCGGCGCCCTCGGCCGCGCCCCGCTGCTCGCCGCCGCGAGCTGAGACGGCAGGGGTACGCACATGACCACCACCGCCGCACCCGACACGCCCCGGGCCGATACGGCCCACGTCATCGCCGACGACGCCGAAGCACGCGCCGTCGCGGCCGAACTGGCCGACGCCTTCCGCCCCGGCGCGGCGGAACGCGACGCGCGGCGGCGGCTGCCGCGCCGCGAACTCGACCGGCTCTCGGCCGGCGGCCTGCTCGGGATCACCGTGCCGCGCGCCCACGGCGGCGCCGAGGTCACGGCCGCGACCCTGGCCGAGGTCTTCCGGCTGCTCGCCACAGCCGACCCGAGCCTCGCGCAGATCCCGCAGAGCCACTTCGTGTACATCAACGTGCTGCGTGCCCAGGGAAGTTCCCGGCAGCGGGAGTTCTTCTTCCGCGAGGTGCTGGCCGGGCGCCGCTTCGGCAACGCGCAGTCCGAGGCGGGCACCCGGCACGTCCAGGACATCCGCACCCGCCTGGAGCCCACCGAGGACGGCTACGTCCTGACCGGGACCAAGCACTACTCCACGGGCGCCCTGTTCGCCGACTGGATTCCGGTGCTGGCCCGCGGCACCGGGGACAAGCTGCACGTCGCGTACGTACCGCGCGACGCGCCCGGCGTCACCGTCGTCGACGACTGGGACGGCATGGGGCAGCGCACCACCGCCAGCGGCACGGTCCGGCTGGAAGCCGTCGCCGTACCGGCCGACCGCGTCGTCCCGCACCACCTCACCTTCGAGGGACCACAACTGCACGGTGCGATAGCCCAGTTGCTGCACACCGCCATCGACACCGGCATCGCCCGCGGAGCGCTGACCGAAGCGGCGGAGTTCGTCCGTACGCAGAGCCGGCCGTGGTTCGAGAGCGGCTTCACGACGGCGGCCGAGGACCCGCTGCTCGTGCAGCGCTTCGGCGAACTGGAACTGCGGGTCCGGGCCGCGCAGGCCCTCCTGGAGGCCGCGGCCCGCGCCGTGGACGCCGCCACCGGCCGCCTCACCGACGACACCGCCGCCGAGGCATCGATCGCGGTCGCCGCGGCGAAGGCGTACGCGGGGGAGACGGCGGTGGAGACGGGCAGCGCCCTGTTCGAAGTGGCCGGTACCCGGGCCGCTCTGGACGGGCTCAACCTGCACCGGTACTGGCGCGACGCGCGAACCCACACGCTGCACGACCCGGCGCGCTGGAAGGTCCAGCACCTCGGCCGGTACGTCCTCAACGGCACCCGGCCGCCCCGGCACGGCCTCCTCTGATCCCCTTTTCACTGTTCCGCCTTTGTTTCCGGAGACCTCGTGAGCCTCACCTTCCACTGGTTCCTGCCGACGTATGGCGACAGCCGGCACGTCGTCGGCGGCGGCCACGGCCTGCCCGCCGGCGCGGCGGGCGGCCAGCGCCCCGCCACCCTCGGCTACCTCACCCAGATCGCCCGCGCCGCCGAACAACTCGGCTTCGAGGGCGCGCTGACCCCGACCGGCGCCTGGTGCGAGGACGCCTGGCTCACCACGGCGATGCTCGCCCGGGAGACCGAGCGCCTGAAATTCCTGGTCGCCTTCCGGCCCGGCGTCATCGCGCCCACCCTCGCCGCCCAGATGGCGGCCACCTTCCAGCGGCACGCTCCGGGGCGGCTGCTCCTGAACGTCGTCACCGGAGGCGAGAGCCACGAGCAGCGCGCGTACGGCGACTTCCTCGACAAGGACGCGCGCTACGCGCGCACCGGCGAATTCCTGAGCATCGTGCGGGACCTGTGGCAGGGGAGGACGGTCGACTTCGACGGGGAGCACCTGCGCGTCGAACAGGCACGGCTGGCCCGCGTCCCCGACCCCGTACCGCCGGTCTACTTCGGCGGGTCCTCAGCGGCGGCGGGCGAGGTCGCCGCCCGCTTCAGCGATGTGTACCTGACCTGGGGCGAACCGCCCGAGCAGGTGGCCGAGAAGATCACCTGGATACGGAAGCCGGCCGCCGACGCCGGGCGCACGGTGCGCTTCGGCATCCGGCTGCACGTGATCACCCGGGACACCGCCGACGACGCGTGGGCCGAGGCACGCCGCCTGCTGGCGGGATTCTCGCCGGAGACGGTGCGCGCCGTACAGGAGGGGCTGGCGCGCAGCGAGTCGGAGGGGCAGCGACGGATGCTGGCGCTGCACGGCGGCAGCACGGACGGGCTGGAGGTCGCGCCCAACCTCTGGGCAGGGATCGGGCTGGTACGGGGCGGCGCGGGCACCGCCCTGGTCGGCAGCCACGCCGAGGTGGCCGAGCGGATCGCCGAGTACCACCGGCTCGGCATCGAGGAATTCGTCCTTTCCGGGCATCCGCACGTCGAGGAGGCGTACTGGTTCGGGGAGGGCGTGCTGCCGCGCCTGGCGGAGGCGGGGCTGTGGCGGTGGCCGGGGGAGGGGGGACCGTCGGAGGCGGCCGAGGCGCAGGTGCCGTTCGCGGGGCGCGGCTGACCGGGCCGGAAGCCGTGGGACACGGGCGCCCCGCCCTGTCGCCCGGCCGGGCCCGCCGCCCGGCCGGACTGTCAGTGGGCTGTGACACGCTGTAGGCGTGATGCCCGGTGGGATGTCCGAGCGTGACGGACGGCGGGAGCGAGGTGGGCGCGGATGCGAAGGGCCCGGTGGCGGACGGCGGGCGGCGCCCTGCTGCGGGTGACCGCGGTCTGGGCGGTGTCCTCGCTGACGCTGCTCGTGCTCGCCGCCCTGCTCCCCGACTTCCGCCTCCAGTCCGCGAGCGGTGAGAGCCTCACCCGGACGTTCCTGACCGCCGCGCTAGGCGCCGGCGCCTTCGGCCTGCTCAGCGCCCTGGTGTGGCCGCTGCTCGTCCGGGCCCTGCTGCTGGTGCCGGCCCTCGTCCTCGGGCTGCTGGTCTTCTTCCTGAACGGCTCCCTGCTGCTGGTCGCCCTCGGCCTGATCCCCGAGGGCGGCCAGGCCGCGCCCGAGACGGCGGTGATCGTCGCCGCCGTGATGTCCGCGACCTCCTCCGCCACTTCCACCTTCCTCGCGGTGCGCGACGACGAGGCGTACCGAAGACGCCTGGTGCGGCTGGCCGGGCGCCGGCACGGCCGCCGCCGCGGCGCCCCCGGCGACGTCGGCCCCATAGCGCCCGGCACGGTCTTCCTCCAGCTCGACGGCCTGGGCCACGACGTGCTGCGCGAGGCCACGAGCGGCGGGCGGCCCCTGATGGGGACGGTCGCCGGCTGGCTCGGCTCCACCCACCGGCTGACCCCGTGGCGTACGGACTGGTCCAGCCAGACCGGCGCCAGCCAGCTCGCCCTCCTGCACGGCACCAACCACGACCTGCCCGCGTTCCGGTGGTACGAAAAGGAGACCGGCCGGCTGGTCGTCAGCAACCGGCCCAGCGGCGCGGCCGAGCTCCAGCGCCGCGCCGTGGCCCGCACCGGCGACGCCGGACTGCTGAGCTTCGACGGCGCGAGCCGCGGCAACCTCTTCAGCGGCGGCGCCGACCAGCTCGCGCTCGTGATGTCGGTGGCCGCCCGCCGCGGCCGGCACAACCGCTCCCGCGCCGGCTATTTCGCGTACTTCTCCGACCCGGCCAACGCGACCCGCACGGCCGTCTCCTTCGCCGCCGAGGTCGTCCGCGAGGCGGGCCAGTCCCTGCGGTCCCGGTTCCGCGGGGAGCGCCCGCGGGTGAAGCGCGGCGGCCTCTACCCGTTCATCCGGGCCTTCGCGACCGTCGTCGAGCGCGATGTCGTGGTCGCCGCCGTGATCGGCGACCTGCTCGCGGGCCGTACGGCCGTCTACGCCGACCTGGTCGCGTACGACGAGGTCGCGCACCACTCCGGTCCCCGGCACCGGGACACCCGCCAGGTGCTGCGCCGACTGGACCGCGCCGTCGGCCTGATCGCCGACGCCGCGCAGTACGCCCCCCGCCGCTACCGCATCGTGCTGCTCTCCGACCACGGCCAGAGCCCCGGCCCGACCTTCCTGGAGACCTACGGACTCGGCCTGGAGGACCTGGTGCGGGCGGGCTGCGGCCTGCCGGTGTCCCGGCGCGCCGGGCGGACCGCGAGCGGGGCGGAGGCGCGCGAGGCGGCCCGCGCCGCACTGCACCGCCCGGAGGGCAGGGACGGCTGCGGCCCCTCCGACCCCGTCGTCCTGGCCTCGGGGAACCTCGGCCTGGTGTCCTTCCCCGATCTGCCCGGGCGGGTGACGCGCGAGGAGATCGACCGCCGCCACCCGGCGCTGCTGCCCACCCTCGCCAACCACCCCGGCGTCGGCTTCCTGCTCGTACGCTCCGCCGCGCACGGCGCCGTGGTGCTCGGGCCGGCCGGCGCCGAGCACCACCTCGGCACCGGCCGGGTCGTGGGCCGCGACCCGCTGGCCGGGTTCGGCCCGGGCGCCGCGGAGACCGTGCGCCGCACGGACGGCTTCCCGCACGCCGCCGACATCATGGTCAACTCCGCCTGCGACCCGCGGACGGGCACGGTGCACGCCTTCGAGGAGCAGATCGGCTCGCACGGCGGCCTGGGCGGCGAGCAGAGCCGCCCCTTCCTGCTGTGGCCCGCCGAGCTGTCCCCGCCGGCCGCCGACGGGCGGGAGCCGGCCGGGGCGGAGCAGCTCCACACGATCCTGCGGCGCTGGCTGCGCGAGGTCGACGGGCCGGAGATACCCCTCGGGGGTCCGGCGGACGAACTGCGGCCGGAAGGCCCCGGGTCCGAAGTATTTCCGCCGGCCGACGGTGCCGTGCGGGACAATACCCGCTGATTTTGAGCAACGTCGCAGGTCGAAGACCATATGCAGTCGCCCGGCAACTCCGGGCCCGCACAGCACGACGAGAGGCCCACCCTGCCATGCACGACCGGCACACCCGCCGTTTCGGTCTGGGGACCGCAACCTGCCTAGTGATGGGCAACATCATCGGCGGCGGTATCTTCCTGCTGCCCGCCTCGGTGGCGCCCTTCGGCACCGTGAGCCTGGTCGCCTTCGGCGTCCTGACCGTCGGCGCCATCGCGCTGGCCCTGGTCTTCGGGCGGCTGGCCGAGCGCCACCCGGACACCGGCGGCCCGTACGTCTACGCCCGCGAGGCGTTCGGCGACTTCGCCGGCTTCCTGTCGGCCTGGTCGTACTGGACCATGACCTGGGTGAGCAACGCGGCCCTCGCCGTCGCCGCCGTCGGCTACGTCCACGTACTGTTCCCCGGCCACGACTCCAAGGGCACGGACCTGGTGGTGGCGCTGGTCGCGCTCTGGCTCCCCGCGCTCTCCAACTTCGCCGGAACCCGCTACGTGGGCGCCGTCCAGCTGGTCTCCACGGTCCTGAAGTTCGTCCCGCTGCTGTTCATCGCGGTCGTCGGGCTGTTCTTCTTCGACCCGGACAAGCTCGGCTCGTTCCACGAGGGCGGCGGCAGCGCGATCGGCGGTATGTCGGCCGCGGCGGCCATCCTGCTCTACAGCTACGTCGGCGTGGAGTCCGCCGCGATGAGCGCGGGCGAGGTGCGCGACCCGGAGCGCAACGTGGGCCGCGCCACCGTCCTCGGCACCATCGGCGCCGCCGTCGTCTACCTGCTCGGCACGGTCTCGGTCTTCGGCACCGTCGCGCACGACAAGCTGGTGGCCTCCAAGGCGCCGTTCTCCGACGCGGTCAACGCCATGTTCGGCGGGCAGTGGGGCGGCACCGTCATCGCCGTCGCCGCGGTCATCTCCATCGTCGGCGCGCTGAACGGCTGGACGCTGATGAGCGCCCAGTCGCCGTACGCCGCCGCCAAGGACGGCCTGTTCCCGGCCGCCTTCCTGAAGAAGCAGCGCGGTGTGCCGACCTTCGGCGTGCTGGCCGCCTCGGTGCTGGCCACCGCCCTGACCGTGATCAACTACGTGATCGGCGCGGGCGGTGTCTTCGAGATCCTGGTACTGATCACGACGTTCTCCGCGACCGTGCCGTACCTGCTCGCCGCCGGCGCCCAGATCTACTTCCTGCTCACCGGCCGGCGCGACCAGGTCCGCCCGGCCCGCTTCGCACGCGACATGGTGCTCGCCGTGGTCGCCTTCGGCTTCACCTTCTGGCTGGTCGCCGGCGCCGGATACGCGGCCATCTACCAGGGCGTGCTGTTCCTGTTCGCGGGCATCCTCGTGTACGCCTGGATGTCCGCCCGCCGCACGGTCCGCGCCCGGGCGGCCGGAGAGGATCAGGCCGTGACGCCGCCGTCCACCACCAGCTCGGCGCCCACGGTGAACGCCGCCTCCTCGGACGACAGGTAGAGCACCGCCGCCGCGATCTCGGCGGTCGCGGCCGAGCGCCCCGCGGGCACCTCGCGCCGCATCCGCTCGGCCTTCTGCTCCGCGGTCTCGCCCGGCAGCGTCGACATGGCCGTGTCGACCTTGCCGGGCGAGACCGCGTTGATGCGTATGCCGTCCTTGACGTGGTCCAGCGCGGCGTTCCGGGTCAGGGCGCTCACCGCCGCCTTGGCCGCGACGTACGCGCTGATCCCGGGGCGGCGCAGCGAGGCGCCCAGGTTGGACGCGATGTTCACGATCGCACCGCCGCCGTGCGCCCGCATATGGGCGATCTCGTGCTTCATCGACAGGAACGTGCCGGTGAGGTTGGTGTCCAGGGCGCGCCGCCAGTCCTCCTCGGGGATGTCCGCGGTGGGCGCCGGGGGCACGAACACACCGACGTTGTTGACGGCCACGTCGAGCCCGCCGAAGCGGCGCACGGTCTCCTCGACCAGCGCGGCCACGTCCGCGCCGCGGGTCACGTCGCCGGTGACGGCCGCCGCCCGGCCGCCCGCGGCCTCCACCAGCGCCACCGTCTCCTTCAGCGTCTCCTCGGTACGCCCGGCGACCATGACGTTCGCGCCCTCGCCCGCGAACGCGAGGGCGACCGCCCGGCCGATACCGGTGCCGCCGCCGGTGACCAGAACCGTCTTTCCGGCGAAGCGTGCGGGGGTGGGGGCGGTGTTCATGGGAGTGTTCCCTTCTCCGGGTGTGTGCGTGTTCATGGTCATGTCCGTTGTCGTGCTCGTACTCGTCCGCGTACGGCGCCCGCAGGCACTATCTATCGAGAACGAGCGGTCTCGAATAAGGGCGTGCGGCAGCCCGGAGGCTCACCTCCGGCCGGCCCCGCCCGTGTCCTCAGTCCAGCAGCGTCAGCGCCTGCTCCGCCGCGTCGCGGAGCCGCCCCGGTTCCTGGCCCGGCTTGCCCATCAGGCGCAGCCCCTGCATCAGGACGAGCAGCATCCGGGCCAGCCCCCGCGGATCGCGGTCGGCGGGCAGCTCGCCCTGCGCCCGCGCCCGTGTCAGCGCCGAGGTCAGCGCCGTTTCCAGTACGGTCCAGCTCGCCTCGACCTGCCGGGCGGCGTGCCGGTCGTGCGCGGCCAGCTCGGCCGCCGTGTTCGTCACGAAGCAGCCGCGCCCCAGGTCGTCGCAGGCGGCCTCCTCCGCGAACCGGCGCACCAGCGCCCGTACGGCGGGCAGTGCGGGCCCCGGTTGCGACAGCTCCTCGATGAGTCCCGGGTCCGAGAGCCGGCTGTAGCGCTCCAGGGCCTTGAGGTAGAGGTCGTGCTTGCTGCCGAAGGTCGCGTAGATGCTGGCGCGGGCGATGCCGAGGTGGTCGACGAGGTCGGTCATCGACGTCGCTTCGTAACCGCGCCGCCAGAACAGTTCGAGGGCTGCCTGGAGCGCGGCGTCCGGATCGAATGCCTTGGTCCGTGCCATGAGGGAACCCTAGGCTTTCGAGACTGACCGGTCAATAATCAGCGGACAATCGGCGGACACGTCATCGCGTCATGACGCCCCGTCAGCGCCCCAGCGCCTCCGTCACATTCCGGTCCAGCTCCGCGCGCAGCTGGGAGCACTCCCGTACCGGATCGTCCGTCGGGCAGGTCAGCAGGTGGGCGAGGCGCTGCTGCGCGGCCCGGAGGTCCGCCATGCGCTCCTCGATCAGCTGGATGGTGCCGGTCAGCACCGCCCGCCCCGGCGGTCGCAGCACCCCGTCCGGGCCGCGCTCGCCGAGTGCCGCGGCGGTGTCCGCGAGGCTCAGCATGCCGCCGTGGTGCAGATGCTGGATCAGCGCCAGCCGCCGCAATTCCCGGCGGCCGTAGTGCCGTACGTTCCCGCGGCGCCCGGCGGGCGGCAGCAGCCCCAGCTCGTCGTAGTACCGCAGCGTGGCCACCGACAGGCCGAAGCAGCGGGCCACTTCGCTGATCGGATACAGCTGGTCGTCCTCGTCGCCGGGCAGCACGGTCCCATCTTGCGCTCAAGCCGACTTGAGCGTCCAGGCTGGGCGGATCGGGCCCGGCGACGGACCGGGCCGGGGGGAAAGGACGGTGTGCTGTGCGCATACGTGAATCGGGGGCGGGGCGGCCGCTCCCCCGTACGGTGCCGGTGCTGGTGGCCGGAGGCGGACCGGTCGGCCTGGTCACCGCGATGTTCCTGGCACGGTGGGGCGTGCCCGCGCTCGTCGTGGACAAGCGGGACCCGCTCACCGGCCCGCCGCGGGCGATGAGCAGCATCCGCACCCTGGAACTGCTCCGGTCGGCGGGCCTGGGGGACGCCGTCGAGCGGACGGGCTGGTACGGGGCCGAGCCGTTCCAGGCGGTGTTCAAGGACAGCGCGCTGGGCACCGCACGGCAGCAGGTGGCCCCGCCCGAGCCGTACGCGCGCTGGCTGCGGACCTGTAGCCCGGTCGACAGCCGGATGGTGCTCAACCACCTCCAGGTACAGCGGCTGGCGCTGGACGAACTGCTGCGGCGCGGCGGTGACGCGCGGTCCGGCCTCGGCGTGACCGCCCTCGAACAGGACGCGGACGGCGTACGGGTGCGGCTCGCCGACACCGGCAGCGGCGAGGAGTACGACATCACCGCGGACTACGTGATCGGTGCCGACGGCGCGCACAGCACCGTGCGGCGCCTGCTCGGCATCACCGTGCCCGGCCGCGAGGTGGTCGCCCGGCTGCACACCGCCTTCTACCGCGCCGACCTCCCGGCCGCCGCGGACGGCCGACGCGACCTCATGTGTTTCGTACGGAACGCGGGCCTCTACGCGACGGTCTTCGCCATGAACGGCCGCGACCAGTGGGTCTCCCACCTCATGGACTACCCGGGCCGCCCCGACGACACGGACGGCATCGCGCCCCTGCCCACGGACCGCGCCCTGGCCCTGCTGCGGGCCGCCATCGGCGACCCGGACCTGCCCATCGACCTGGTGGCGGTGAACGCCTGGGAAGCGGCCATCGGCGCGGCCTCGGCCTTCCGGGACGGCCGGGTCTTCCTCGCCGGGGACTCCGCACACGTACAGAGTTCGGCCGGCGGCCTCGGGATGAACACCGGCATCCAGGACGGCCACAACCTCGCCTGGAAACTCGCCGCGGTCCTGCGCGGACAGGCCGGGGAACGGCTGCTGGATACCTACGAGCCGGAGCGCCGCGCCGCGGTACGCGCCTCCCTCGCCCTCTCGCGCGGCATGCACCAGGGCTACCGGACCCTCGGCGGCGGCGACCCGAACGAGCTGTACGCGCGGGCGGCGCGGGACTACGTACGGGCGATGATGCGCTACGCGTACCCCTCCGGGGGCATCGTCCCGCCCGACGGAGCCCGCGGGCCCGTCCCGGACACCCTCTCCGACCACGTACACCCGGGCCACCGGCTCCCGCACCGCATGCTCGAACCCGCCGAGGACGGCCGGACCTCCACCCTCGACCTCGTCGGCGCGGACTGGGCCCTGATCGCCGGACCGCAGGGCGCCCCCTGGCTCCCGGCAGCCACGGAGGCCGCCGCCGCCTTCGGCATCACCCTGACCGCGCACCGGGTCCCGGCCGGCACCCTGCCGGGCCTCGCCACCGACGGAGCCGCGCTCATCCGTCCCGACCACTTCGTGGCCTGGCGTGCGGACGGCCCCGCGGCCGACCCGGGCACCACCGTCAAGCGGACGCTGGCGGCACTGCTCGGCCGGTGACGCTCACGCGGCCCGAAGCCGGAAGACCATGTACGCGGCGTCGTCCGCGACCGCGTTGCCGTCCGGGTCCGTGACCGACACCGTGGTCAGCCCGGCCGCCGCGGCAAGCTCCTCGAACACGGAGCGGGGGTACCAGTGCAGCAGCCACGGACGCTCCACGGCCGTGGGCCCACCGGCGCCGTGACGCTCGTAGCGCAGCAAGGCGGTCTGGGTCCGCGCGGTTTCGTCGCGCTCCTCGGAGACGAGGGAGAAGCGCAGCTCCGCGCCGTCGTCGGCGACGGCCGTGCGGACCTGGCCGATGCGGTCGGCGGGCGTGGGGGAGGGGACGTGCAGCGGGATCAGCGCGGAGCCGCCGTCGAGGAGGTGGCGGCGGATGCCGTGGAGCGCGGCGGCCGCGGTCGCGTCGTCCGGCAGCAGGTTGAAGGTCGGCCCGGCCAGGAAGACCGCCTGGAACCGGCGCGGCAGGCCGAGCGCTTCCATCCGCTGGTGGTGGACGGTGACGGAGACGCCCGCCGCGTCGGCCCGGCGGCGGCAGCGCTCCAGCATGTCCGCGGAGGAGTCGACGCCTTCGACGTCCAGACCGTCGCGGCGCAGGGCGAGCAGCGGGTCACCGTCTCCGCAGCCCAGCTCCAGCGCCGGGCCGCCCGCCTCGCGGACGAAGGCCGCGTAGACCGCCGGGTCCGGGGAGAAGGACTTCAGCGGGGCGTAGGACTCCGCGACGATGCCGGTGTAGAAGTCCGCCGGTTCCGTGTGCTGCTGCTTCAACAACCGTGTCCTCGCTTCTCGTTGTCAGCGGCCGGTTCGCCGCGTGACCGGCGCAGCGTACGGCGCGGGTGATCGCAGCCGCCAGCGGATATTCCGGTGGTCGTCCCGGCGGCCGTTCGGCAGCCCCATTACCCCTCACGTAATCGACCGTCTCCCCGCGCCCCGGCATCTTTGAGGCATCGGCCGGCGGGCCGGCGCACTCCGGCCCGCCGACCGGCCACGACGCGGGGCCGCGGCGCACAGCGGACCCGCACCACATGACGAGACATGAGATATGAGGAGTTGGCCATGGCACAGACGGACACGCGGCAGACCGGTACGGAGCGCTACACGGACGCGGTTGCCCGCTACCTCGCCGCCTGGAACGCGGACGGCGACGGTGCGGCCGGGGCCGTCGCCGCGGCCTTCACCGAGGACGCCACGTACACCGACCCGTTCTCCGACGTCGCGGGGCACGAGCAGCTCGCCGCCGTCATCGCGGGGACCCACGCGCAGTTCCCCGGCTTCGTGTTCCGGGCGCTGGGCGAGCCGGACGGGCACCACGACCTGGTCCGGTTCGGCTGGGAGCTGGTGGCGCCGGACGGCTCGGCCCCGGTCGCCGGCTTCGACGTCGCGACCCTCGGCGCGGACGGCCGCATCCGTACCGTCGCCGGCTTCCTGGACCGCGTACCCGCCGCCTGAAGCGGCACGGGGCTCCCGGCGGACGCGGCCGCTACGGCAGCCACGTCCGCAGGTGGTCGGCCGTCTCCTGATCCGCCGGGAGGAAGGTCTCCAGGGCGAGTTCGGAGACGGTCACGTCCATCGGGGTGTTGAAGGTGGCGATGGTGGAGATGAACGACAGCACCCGGCCGTCGTGCTCGATCACCATCGGCAGCGCGTACGGCGCGTGGCCGCCGTCCCCGGCCGTCTCCCGCCCGCCCGCGGGCAGCGGATAGCCGCTCACCTCCTCGAACAGCGCGCGCAGCGGCGCCGAGCGGACCACCGCCAACTGCCGCTGCATCTGCGTGAGCAGGTGCTCCCGCCACTCCAGGAGATTGCGGATACGGGGCGCGAGACCGGCCGGGTGCAAGGTGATGCGCATGGCGTTCAGCGGCGGTTCCAGCAGTTCCGTGCCGACGCCCGCGAGCAGCGCCCGGATGCCGCGGTTCGCGGCGACGACGTGGTACGTACCGTCCACGACCAGCGCCGGGAACGGCTCGTAGCCGGTCAGCAGCCGCTCCATGCCGGTGCGCAGCGCCTCCATCGAGGGATCGTCCATCGGCGTCTCCGGGAAGCCCGGCGCGTAACCGGCGGCGATCAGCAGGACGTTGCGGTCCCGTACCGGCACGTCGAGGTGCTCGGCCAGCCGCAGCACCATCTCCTGGCTGGGCCGGGAGCGGCCGGTCTCGATGAAGCTGATGTGCCGGGCGGAGGAGTCGGCGCGCAGCGCCAGGTCCAGCTGGCTGACGCGGCGCCGCAGCCGCCACTCGCGCAGCAGCGCGCCCACACCCGCCGTTCCGGACGCCGTCCTCGGGGAGACCACAGCAGTCGTCATGGGCCGAACGGTAGCCGATCCCGTACGCCTGTACGGATGCCGTACGGATGCCGTACGGATGCCGTACGGGTCCTTCGCGCCGAGCCCGGAGGACCGAGCCGGGCCGCCGAAAAGTTTCTCCGAAAAAAATCCGGCGGACCTGTCGATCCGGCGGCCCCCCGATCGACGCACGGGTGAGAGGCGGGGAAAACCCCCGCCCGGCGGGGCGAAGTCCCGCCGCACGACCGAGGAGACACCATGCCGCGCTTCCTGACGCTGATCCGCATCGACGAGCAGAACGCCCCCGAGGGCGGCCCCAGCCCCGAACTCCAGGAACGGATGGGCGCGCTGCTGGAGGAGATCACCAAGGCCGGGGTCATGCTGGACAACGCCGGTCTCACCGCCACCTCCGAGGGCACCCGGGTCACCTGGTCCGGCGGGAAGCTCAGCTCGACCGACGGGCCGTTCACCGAGACCAAGGAGGTCGTCGGCGGTTACTCCATCATCCAGGCCAAGGACAAGGCCGAGGCGCTGGAGTGGGCCAAGCGGTTCCTGCGGACCCACGAGGAGTACTGGACCGTCACCGCCGAGGTCCGGGAGATCATCGAGGGCTGCTGACCCGGCCGCGCCGGGGACCGCCGGGCCGGCCGCGCTTGCCGCTCCCGCGTCCGGCTGCTCTGATGGGTGGCCGTGACGGCAGGACGTACGACAGCAAGCACGGCCGACGCGGTCGAGACGGTGTTCAGGATCGAGTCCGCGCGGATCATCGCCGGTGTCACCCGCGTCGTACGGGACGTGGGCATCGCCGAGGAGATCGCGCAGGACGCCCTGGTCGCCGCGCTGGAACGGTGGCCGGAGTCGGGCGTGCCGGACAACCCGGGCGCCTGGCTCATGGCCACCGCCAGGCACCGCGCCATCGACCTCGTACGCCGCAAGGAGACCTACGCCCGCAAACTGGCCGAGGTCGGGCGGGCGTTGGAGGACGCGCCGCCGCCCGAGCCGGCGGACGCCGAGGACATCGACGACGACCTGTTGCGGCTGATCTTCACGGCCTGCCACCCCGTGCTGGCCGCACCCGCCCGCATCGCGCTCACCCTGCGGCTGCTCGGCGGGCTGACCACCTCGGAGATCGCCCGTGCTTTCCTGGTGCCGGAGGCGACCGTGGCGCAGCGCATCGTCCGCGCCAAGCGGGCGCTCGCCAAGGCCCGGGTCCCCTTCGAGGTTCCGTACGGCAACGACCGGGCGGACCGCCTCTCCTCCGTCCTGGAGGTCATCTACCTGATCTTCAACGAGGGTTACTCCGCCACCGCCGGCGACGACCTGGTGCGCCCGGCCCTGTGCGAGGACGCGCTGCGCCTGGCCCGCGTCCTGGCGAACCTGATGCCCGGCGAGCCCGAAGTGCACGGCCTCGCCGCGCTGCTGGAGTTCCAGGCGTCGCGCATCCCCGCCCGTACGGGGCCGGACGGCGAGCCGGTGCTGCTCGCCGACCAGAACCGCGCCAGGTGGAACCGCATGCTCATCCGCCGGGGCGTGGACGCCCTGCACCGCGCGGGCCGCGGCCCGTACTCCCTCCAGGCGGCGATCGCCGCGTGCCACGCCGTGGCGCCCCGCTACGAGGACACCGACTGGGCCGCCATCGCCACCCTCTACGACCAGCTGCTGGCGCTGTGCCCGTCCCCGGTGGTGGAGCTGAACCGGGCGGTCGCCGTCTCGATGTCCGAAGGCCCCGCCGCCGCCCTGAAACTGGTGGACGCGCTGACCGGCGAACCCGCCCTGAAGAGCTACCACTTGCTGCCGAGCGTCCGCGGCGACCTGCTGGACCGTCTGGGGCGGGCCGCCGAGGCGCGCGAGGAGTTCGAGCGGGCGGCGTCCCTGGCGCACAACGTACGGGAGCGGGAACTGCTCCTGGGCAAGGCGGCCCGCACCGGCCCCGGGTAGAACCCGCCCTCACCCCAGGTCGAAGGCGTTGCGCAGCCCGAGCCGGTACCGCGTCTCGTCGTGCCTCTTCAGCGCCGCGAACTCCGGGGCGCGGTACAAGGGCGTGACCGTGCACCGCCCGGCGCCGGAACCGGATGCGTCCAGCAGCGCGTTCACGGCCTGCCGCGCGGACGCGTTGGCGCCCTCCATCGTCGCCAGGTCGATGTCGACGGCCACGTAGTCACCGGCGAGGAAGAGGTTGGGGATCGCCGTACGGGACGCGGGCCGGTTGAACCAGGTGCCGGTGGGGTGGATGAGCAGCTGCTCGTCGTTGGTGGGGTGCGGGGTGCCGAGCCCGCCGACGGCCGGGTCCAGGAACCACGAGTGCAGCGTCGCGTCCAGCAGCACATGCTCACCGGTGTCGTTGAGGCCTCCCTTCATCTGCGCCCACACCTCCTGCGCGATCTCCTCGCGGGTGCACTGCTTGGCCGTCTTCCCGTACAGGATTCCCGGCTTGTCCCACTCCGAGATGTCCACGGACAGGCAGTCGGCGACCGTCCCGTCCCCGTAGTCGGCCGGGAAGTCGCGGCTCTTCCAGTACTGCGCCTGACCGACCGCGGTCAGCGACCACGGCGAGTCGATGTGGTTGATGTGCCCGTGGATGATGGGCGTCGGCTCGGTCAGGTAGAACTGGATGCCGGTCATCCAGTCGGTCGCCAGCTTGTCGCAGCGCGCCAGCTGGGGATCGGCGGCCCGGACGGCGGCGTTCCAGGTCGTACGGGCGTGCTCGACCGGCATCGCCTGGACGAAGTGGTCGGCGACGACCGACTGCCGCGCGCCCCGCGGGTCGGTGACGACCGCCTCCGCGATCCGCCCGCCGGACAGCCGCAGGTCCCGTACGGTCCACCCGACCCGGAACTGCACGCCCAGCGACCGCAGATGCGCCACCCACGGGTCGATCCACGCCTCGTTGGTGGGCAGGTTCAGCACCCGGTCGGGCTGCCCGTCCGCGCCCCGGCCCAGCACGTTGAAGACGAACGCCTCGGCGCAGGTCGCGACGGTCCGGGTGGAGGCGATCTCCGCCTTGGTCGCCACGATGTTGCGGGTCAGGCCGACGGCCAGCAGCCGCTGGTAGTCCGGCGACATCGACGCGGCCCGTACGAACCGCCACCACGGCGTGTGCTCCCAGACCTCAAGACGGCGCCGGTCGCAGCTGGTCAGGAATACCAGCAGCCGGTTGGCGAAGTACGCGATCTCGTGGACGGGCAGACGGGTGGCGGTCTCCAGCAGCCCGGTCAGCATGCGCAGGAACGCGTCGGGCGTCAGGACGGGCGGGGGAGTGCCGACGATGGAGAACGGGAGGCGGATGTCCTCCCGGCCGCCGGTGCGGGCGAACATCACCTCGGTGGAGGCGACGAGGTTGTCGTGGCAGCCGTTGGCGTTGCCGGGGAACGGGATGCGGCGCAGGGTGTCCGGCAGGTTGTGGTAGATGCCCGGGATGAACCGGAAGCCGTGCTCGCCGGGCAGCGGCTTGCGCCCGCCGCGCGCGCTGCCCGGCACGTCCATGCTGCGGGCCTTGCCGCCCAGCCCGCCCGGCTTGCGCTCGTAGACCGTGACCTGGAAGCCGCGTTCGGCCAGTTCGTGAGCGGCGGTCAGCCCGGCCACGCCGCCGCCGAGAACGGCCACGGTCCGGCCCGCCGTACGGCGCCGGGCGCCGCCCGGCGCGGGCGCGGCGACGGCCGTACCCCCGGTCGTACTCCCGGCCCCGAGGGCGAGCGCCCCGCCCACCGCGGCGGCCCGCCCCAGGAAGGCGCGCCGCGGACTCCCCGTACCGTCTGTGCACCCGTGCTCCACACGGTTCACACTGCCCACGGTCGCTCCCCACTACGCCGGGTAACGGCTGCCTCGTCAGACGCAGGAGCATAGAAGCGGCTCCCGTATCCCGGAAGCCCGCGGCGTGGCCGTACGCACATTGGCGCGAAAGCGTCCTCGGCGTGCCACGCTGGAACTGCTGCAATCAATGCCATCAACACGGCGCGGACGGCCCCGTGACGCGGGCGGCGCGTCGGGTCATACGCGGTGAACGGAGAGGCGGAGCGAGATGGACGCATCGGTGGACCTGCTGACGGACAAGGAGATCGAGGACCGCCTCGCGGAGCTGCCCGGCTGGTCGGTGGCGGACGGCAGGCTGACCCGTACGTACACCTTCGAGCGGCACCTGCCGGCCGCCGCGATGGTGGTGCACGTCGCCCAGATCCAGGAGGAGCTCGGCCACCACTCCGAACTGACCCTCGGCTACAACACCCTCACCCTCGCCGTGAACACCCACAGCGCGGGCAGCGCGATCACGGAGCTCGACTTCACGCTGGCGCGGCGGGTCGAGGAGATCGCCACCGGCCACGGGGCGAGCTGAGCGGGCGGGCGCGGCCGTCGGCGCGGCCGCGGGCGGGCGCTCAGCCGTCCGTGCCGCCGGCCCTGCCCTGCGGGCCGCCGTCGCCGCCATCCTCACCGTTGTCGTCCGAGCTCTCCAGACGGGCCAGCTCGGCGTTGAACTGGGCGCCGCTCAGAAGGGACAGATGGGAGAACCACAGCCATATCAGGAAGACCACGGGCCCGGCGAGTGATCCGTAGAGGCGGTTGAACGTGCCCACGTACGACGCGTAGAACGTGAACCCCGCCGAGGCGACCAGCCACAGCAGCACCGCGACCACCCCGCCGGGCACCGCCCGCCGCCCGCGCGTGCGGGAGGGGCCCGTACGGAAGAGCACCATCACCAGCACGATCGCCAGCAGCAACAGCAGCGGCCACTGCAACAGATCCCACATCGCCCCGCCGCCTTCGCCCAGCCCCAGTCCCCGAGCCGCCGCGCGCGCTACCGGGCCGCTGACCACCAGGGCCACCGCGCTGCTGATCAGCAGCGCCATCAGCAGCAGCGCGGTCGCCAGGATGCGCGGCGCCTTGTGCCACGACGGCCGGTCGTCCCGTACCCGGTACATGGCATGCAGGGCCCGCCGGAACACCGCCAGATAGCTGCACGACGACCACAGGGCGCTGACCGTCCCGCCACCCACCAGCATCCACGCGGCGGTCCGCTGGTGGGCCATGGTCACCAGGGCGTGGCGGACGGTCGTGCCGGACCCGGCCGGGGCCAGGGAACTGACGTGGTTGATCAGCTCCTCGGTGGCCGCGGGAGCGGCGATGCCGATGAGCGAGATGGTGACGATCACGGAGGGCAGCAGGGCCAGCACCGAGTAGTACGTCAGGCTGGCCGCCCAGTCGGACACATCGTCGTTCCAGATCGAGACCGGGGTACGGCGGGCCGCGGTCCGGATCCGGGGCCAGCTCGGCAGCGCCGCACTCCGCGCTCGCGGGCGGCCGGCTCCGGTGGTGAGCAGCGCCCGCCGCAGCCCGCGGTCGTTACCGCTCCCGCTCATCGTTTCCGTCCTCTCCCCGCTGCCGGGCCGGGCTCTTCGCCCGGCCTGGTCCGTCTGCCCGTTCGCGCAGCGTACAAGCGTGTACGGGGAGAACCGCCGCCCGCCTCCGCGGCCTGCCGTCCGCCGCCTCAGGCGAACGGCAGCCCCACCCACGGCGAAGCCGGGTCCTGGCCGAGGACACGGTGAATGTGCACGGCCTCCTGATACGCCGCACCGAACCAGCCGTTGTCGAACGCCAGCGCCCGGCCCAGCGCGTACCCCGCCGAGAACTCCTGCCATGAGCCGTACGCCGCCCGCGCCAGCTCCCCGGCGCGCAGCACCGCCTGCTCGGCCTCCGGCGGTGCGCAGAGGCGGGCGCCCAGGCCCCAGCGGACGAGGGCGACGGCGTGCGCGTAATCCAGGGCGACGAGCGACTTCACCCGCCCGTCGGCGGGCAGCAGCCCGTCCGCACGGAACCGTTCCTCGTACTTCTCCACCAGCTCCGGCACCTCACCGGAGCCCGCGTCCGCCGCCTTCTTCCCGCCGTCTTCCTCGCCGACGCCCCGGGCCCGCAGCGCGGCCTCCGTCGCGGCGGGCACGAACTGCGCGTCGAGCAGCTGGTCGAGGCGCTGCCGCCAGGACGGCGGATCGACCACCGACCACTGCTCGCGCAGCAGCTCGGCGTCGGTCGCGTAATCGAGGAAGGCGGTGCCCAGCTCGTTCCACGGCACACTGTGGTGCACCGCGACCGGCGCACCGCAGGCGAGCCCCTGGGCGAGCGGACCGTGCAACGGCCCGCCGAAGTGGGTGCTGAGCAGCCCGCCGGGCCGTACGCCGTACTGGGCCCGGACCCGCGTCCAGGCGGCGCGGTGCGCGGCGGTGGCCGGAAGATACGCGGCACACGGCGTACCCGGGTTGACCGCCAGCTTCCACTTGTCGTTCGGCCAGTCCTGCGCCAGCTCTTCGACCGTCACCCGGTCGAAGAGCTGCTGGGGGTGCCAGGGCGGCAGCATGCCGCGGGTCGTCACCGGGATGCAGGTGCCGCCCACGGCCGGGTCCTCGTAGACCGGCAGCGGGTCCTGGCCCTGCTGGGGCACCACCAGATACAGGTCTTCGCCGGCCACCGCCGCGATCTGGCCTTCCCAGTCGCCACGCGCGCTTGCCTCACACAGCCGCCGTTCCGTTTCGGTCGGCGGTATCCATCCCGGAGTTCCCACGGACCTGACCTTACGGTGACCGGCCGACCGGGCCGGACGCGGGGTGTCTTGCCGGACCGGCAACAAAGGTTGCCCTCCGGCGCGCCCTGCCCGACCCTCGGTCCCATGACCGACCACAGCCACGGCACGTCCGTGACCGACCACCGTCACGGCACCACGACGCCGGCCCCCGATCACCGTCACCAAGCGGGCGAAACCCACCATCACCACCACGACCACACGGACGTGGACTGGGAAGCGCTCGCCGCCCACCTCGAAGGCGAGGCGGAATTCCAGACACCGATGCTCGACCAGGCCACCGCCTGGCTGCGGGACCTGCTGACCGAGCCGTCCGGGCCGGGCCCCGACGCGGTGCGCCGCGTGCTCGACGTCGGCAGCGGCCCCGGCGTCACCAGCTGTCTGCTCGCCCGGGCCTTCCCGCAGGCCGAAGTCGTGGCGGTGGACCCGACCGAGGCGCTCCTCGAACGCGCCCGGAACCGCGCCGCCAGCCTCGGCTTCGGCGACCGCTTCCGTACCCACGCCGGTGAACTGCCCGACGGCATCGACGGCGTCGGCGAAGCCGACCTCATCTGGTCCAGCAAGGCCCTGCACCATGTCGGCGACCAGGCCGCCGCGGTGGCCGCCCTGGCCGGCCGGCTGCGCCCGGGCGGCCTGCTCGTCGTGGCCGAGGGCGGCCTGTCGTCGCGCATGCTGCCCCGCGACTTCGGCTTCGGCCGCCCCGGCTTCGAGGCCCGCCTGGAGGCGGTGCGCGAGGACTGGTTCTCCCGGATGCGCGCGGCGCTGCCCGGCTCCCGCGACCTCGTGGAGGACTGGCCCGCCATGCTGACCGGGGCGGGCCTGGAGTCTCCGCGCAGCCGCAGCTTCCTGCTGGACGTACCCGCCCCGCTGGACGCGGCCCAGCGCCGGCACATCACCCGGCAACTGGACCGCGCCGTCGAGGTCTTCGGCGAATCCCTGGACGAGGACGACCGCGCCACCCTCACCCGACTCCTCGACCCGCACGACCCACTGGGCGTCACCCGGCGCCCGGACCTCTTCTGGCTCTCCGCCCAGACGTTCCACACGGCGCGGGCGGTGTAAGGGGGGTGTGCGGGGCGGGGGGCGTACGGGGTGCTTGCCGTACGGGTGACGGGTCCCGTACGGGGGCGTACGGGATGCCTGCCGCACGGGTGCCGACCGGGGAATGACCGGCGCCCGCCTCCGGTTGATCTTCACACCACGACGACCGGACGATCTCCCGCCCCCGACCGGGACGACCGCCTTGCCGAAGGGCCCCGTACCGCATGAGCGCCACCCCGATGAGCGCCACCCCGCCCCCGCACGCCTCTGCTGCATGCATTGCCCATGGGTGGTCGCTGACACCTGTGCCTTGTCTCTGATGGATCGGCGGCTGGGATCGAGGGGATACGTCCGCGCCCGCACCGCTAGGGCGTATATCGGAAGTGGACCAACAGCTAGGCTGCGACAGTGGCCAACTCTCGGATAGCTCCTGACGAACTGGTGCTTCGGGTCTCGCAGGCGCATGCCCGGGTGCTTGAACTGGTGGATCATCTCGATGGCCGTCAGAAAGACGCAGCCTCTGCCCTGCCGGGGTGGAGCCGGGGGCATGTTCTCAAGCATCTCGCCGACAACGCCCGTGCCTTCGAGCGGCAGACGCTGGCAGCTCTGCAGGGTGAGGTTGTCGACATGTACGACGGCGGCCAGGCAGAGCGTGACCAGTCCATCGGCCGGGGCGCCGCATGGTCCTTGGCGGAGCTGTACGAGGAACTGGAACTGGCCCAACGGGCTCTGGAAGACGCGTGGAGTCGGCTGACGGCAGCGGACTGGCGACGCGCGGTCCGGTTCCGCCGTGCCACGGTGCTGGATACCGCGCTGGCGCGGTGGCGAGAGGCCGAGATCCATGCCGTTGACCTCAGGGCCGGCTATCGCCCTCGCGACTGGCCTGTGGACTTCGCCCTGCACGCTCTGGACTTCCTGTCGGGGCGTGCCCCGGTCGGCATGCGGCTGGTCCTGCGGGCCACGGACGAGGAGTTCACCCAAGTTCTGGGCGAGGGCAGGGCGGTTGAGGTCTCCGGAGCAGTGCGTGACCTTGCGGCCTGGCTGGCCGGGCGCGATGTCGACGCCCGCCTGAGCGCGACCGACCCCCACTTGCCGGAACTGGGTCCCTGGCCGCCCGACCCGGCAGATTGAGGGATTCACCCAAGAGCTGATCACCTGGGACATGAACATCGACTCCAGGTCGTGCGCGCCCACCAACACGCTGCGGGGCGCGGAGAAGAGGGAGCTACGAAGGGAGCCGCCCGGCGGCGGCGCCTGCGAGCCGGACGGCCACGGACTCGGTCGTTCGCGGGGTGGCTTGACCACGAAGCCGCACCTGGTTGTCGAACAGGACCTCAAACCGAGAGGTCTGAGGGCGGCGGCGCTCGCGCCGTTGGCCCTGGCGCCGGTCCAGGAGAGCGAGGCCGCCCCGTTGCGCTCTGAGATCATCACCGCATGACCGACGCACCCCTGCCCGCAGGGTGGACACTCCAGCAGATCCGTGACGTGTCCGGCGACCGGGCAGCCATACCGGTCCACGCCGGCCGGCCCGTGAGGTGGTGCGTCCCTCCAGAGGCCGCCGTGTTGCCGCACCCCGCGATCGTGCTCAAGTTCCACGATCTGTGTCTCGTCCAGCTCGCCCATGCCCCGGACTGGTACATGGGCGGTCTGAACGATGACGGCAGTATCGACTGCTGGTCGGCCTACGACGATCTCCACGACGCGCTGCGCGGCCTGTGACGCGGCACCACTCCGCCGGACGCCCTACCCCTCCTCGGGCTCCGGATGCCGCACCTTCCCCTTCAGGGCCTTCTCGACCTCGAATCTGCTCTCGCCGGCGGCCTCGGCATGCGCACTGACCGCGGCCTGCACGGCTTCCGCCGCGGCCCGCCAGGCGTCCCACTGCTGCTGCCAGGCCGCGTGCTGGTCGTCGGTCCAGCCGTCGCCGTCCGCGGGACGGCCGTACTCGGCCTGTATGGCCTGGACCTTCGCGTGTTCCGCGAGGGCAGCTTCTTCCAGCTTGATCAAATCGTCTGTCAGTTCGATAGCCACTGGCTGATATTACGCGGTCGCGGCCGAATCTCCACGTTCCGCCGTAACCCGGTCCCGCCGAACGTGCGCCCAGGACGGGCCTCACGGCGCCATGTGCGCCGTGAGTTCAGGGCCTCGGCCGTACGGCTCAGCCGTCGGTCGCCGTACGGCCACGCCACTGAAGCCGGGACGTCCCCCCGAACGGACGGCCGAGCCGGTGATCACCGGCGGCCTGGCGGGCATCCTTGGCCATGACGGAGGATTCCGGGGATGCGACCGCTGTCCGCTCCACGGTGGGGCCGTGGGTGCTCCAGGCCGCGTCCGCCGAAGCCCGCACCGACTCCGCCGACTCCGCCGACTCCGCCGGCCCAGGGAGTACAGGCTCCGCTTCCCCGACGTCCACCGTCAGCGTCCGCAACCGCGCGTCAGGACCGACCGTAGCGATGACCAGGCGGCCGGCGGCATCGAGCGCGGTGGCGGGAGCGTGGACGTACGGGCCTCCGCCGAGCAGGGTCCACCGTTGGTGGAAGGGGCTGCCGTCCAAGGGCTGGCAGCTCAGCGCCAGGGCGCCGTCGTCGCGCCGCTGGACCAGGGCGACCGTGTCACCGCCGGGGAGGACCGTGGCGGCGACCGGGCCGTACCCGGGGGTGGTGTCCAGAAGGTGGGGCTGGGCGTTCCAGGAGCCGTCGGGCTCGTGCTGACGGTGCGCCAGCAGCCATCCGGTGCCGGGCTGCCGGGAGATCATCAGCAGCCGTCCGTCGGTCTCTTCCAAGAGGGTCACCGAACCGGCGGGGCGGGGCAGCAGGGTGGCGTAGTCCCGCAGTACGGCGCCGCCGGGCTCCTTCTGGTACCAGCGCAGCATGCCGGTACGGGTGGTGGCGTAGATCTCGGTGTGACCGCTGCGCCTGGTCAGGGCCGTGGCACCTTCCAGGGTGCCGCCGAACAGGTCCGACCACGGCCCCCAGTCCTGGCCGGCGGAGGTGCGGGCGCTGAGCCCCGTACCGAAGTTGCGCGCGATGACCTGGAGGTCGCCGGAGGCGGTCACGGCGGCCAGGGGCATGCCCAGGGCACGCCGTCGGATGGCGTTGCTGCCGTCGTGCGGGCTGCCCAGGCATTCCCAGGCACCGAACTCTCCGTCCGGGGCCTCCTGGGTCAGATGCATGACCTCGCGCCGGTGGTCCTCGGGATCGGCCGCGACGAGCGCGCGCGTTGCCACCAGATGCAGGCGCCCCTGGCCGTCGCGGACGGTCTCCAGCCTGGGCAGGCAGCGCCCCTCGTCGTCGGCGGGCCAGTCGCCCACGGGGGCCGGGCCGCTCCAGGAGTCGTCCCCGGGAGCGTCCTGGGTCCACATGTGCGGGCGGCCCCCGAGGACGGCGAAGGCCGTCAGCCGGCCGTCCTCGCGCCGCTGGAGCCAGTTGGTGGTGCCACGCCAGCGGTGGGTGGTGCTCTGCCCGTAATAGCGGTTGAAGGCCCGGTTGCCCAGGGGCCGGTCGCCGCACTCGCCCGGGCCCTTGAGGCACTGGTGCCCGTCCTCGCCGCCGTAGACGGCGAGGTAGCCGAACTTCTCGGCGGCGGCCTGGGCACTGAGGTTGTCGGGCTGGAGCTTGTTGCAGTACCCGGTGTAGCTCTCCACCGCCGGCCGGTGGGCCGCGTCAAGCTGCTCGTAGGCGCGCAGCGCGGCCAGGGAGAAGAGGGCCGTCGCGGTGTGGTCGCTGTTGTCGCAGTAGGTGGCCGTGTCGGTGGACGCGTCGTAGGCCGTACGGTCCGGGTCCGGGTTCATCACGCGTACCACGGCGGGCCGGTACGCGCTGAGGATGTCGGTGAGCGTGTCGATGACGCCTGCGCGGCTCAGCGCCCGGCCGTCGCGGGACTCGGGGATCGGGCTGCCGGTGGGGCGCAGGGTGGCCAGTTCCTCGATCTGCTCGGACCACAGATTGAGGATCTTCTGCTGGGGCTGGGCCACGCACGTCCGCAGGTTGAGGAAGATCAGCGTGATGTGCCCGCCGTCGAGGGTGGCCGTCTCGGCGGTGACGCCCTCGCGTACGGAGACGCTGGTACGGGTCCAGGCCGCACGCCTGCTGCCGGTGTACATGGCCGCATAGGCAGCGCGGATGCCGTGCTGGCGGGCCGCGGTGTAACCGGGGTAGTCGGGCTCGGTGGTCTTGCGGGCCGGGTCGTCGGCGGCGAGGTTGTACCCGTCGGACTCGCCGGTGGTCAGGTAGACGCTGACGACCGGGATACCGGCGCGGATGGTGTGCAGCAGATCGGGCGACATGAAGTACAGGTCGTCGTCCGTGTGCGCGCAGATCTGCAGATGCGGGGCCGGACCGTCCTGACCGGCGGGACGGCAGGGGAAGGCGGAGATAGCGGGGCGCCGGAAGAAGCGCATGACAGAGGCCGGGCCTTTCACAGGGAAGAACAGAGAACAGAAGAGACGGAGCGGGCGGTCCTCGGCCTCCGTGGCGGGTGGGCGTCCGCGGCCCCGCCGGGCGGCTGCCGGGCCGGCCTCACCACCGGCGGACTCAGCCCACCTGGCCACGCACCTGGGCCGCGGCCCGCAGCAGATGCTGCTTGAGCCACTTCGACATCGGCCGCTCGACGAAGCGGTGCACCAGCCAGGACACCGTCAGCAGCACGCCTGTCACCACTGCCAGCACCGCGTACGGGGACAGGTGCGGCTCCAGGCCGCCGATGATCTTCCGGCCGATGTTCTGGTGCAGCAGATACAGCGGATAGGTCAGGGCCCCCGCATACGGCAGCCAGCGCCAGGTGATCCAGGAGAGCTTGCCGAGGGCCGCCAGCGCCATCACGCCGAAGCACAGGGCGAGGATCAACACCACCGGCCAGAACGGAATCGGGTGGCCGCCGAGATACCCGGGAACATGCGACCAGGAGGACCGGACGAACGGCAGAGAGGCGCAGAAACAGACCAGCACCAGCCCCGTGAGCAGCAGGTTGGGGCCGAAGCGGTACATCAGGTAAAAGGCGATGCCCGCGATGAAGTACCAGCTGTAGTCCGGCATCACCAGCAGCCGCACGGGGCCGTCGTCGTACGCGGCGAAGAGCGCCCCCGCCACCACCCACACCCAGCAGAACGTCAGAACCCGCCGGTACGTCAGCCCCCACCACGCCAGCGCCGCGAACAGCAGGTAGAAGCGCAGCTCCGCGAAGAGAGTCCAGTAGACCCCGTCCACGTGCTCCACGCCCACCGGCTCCTGCAGCATGGTGAGGTTGGTGAGCACGTCGTGCCATTTCGGCGGGCTGCCCCCGAGAGGGGAGAGGAAGAGCACCGTGGCCGTGGCCAGTACCGCGAACCAGTACGCCGGGAACAGCCGCGTCACACGCGAGGTGAAGAAGGCGCCGACCGACTTCCCCCAGCAACTCATACAGATGACGAACCCACTGATCAGGAAGAAGAGCTGCACTCCGAGCCAGCCGTACGCCACCACGGGGAAGGCCGTGGGGAACATGGCCTTGGGCTCGGCCGCCCACGCTCCGGGGCGGTCCACGAGGTGGTACGCCATGACCGCGAGCGCCGCCAGCAATCGCAGCCCGTCCAGGGCGAATATTCGCGCCGGCCGACTCGGCCGGGTGGTGCCCTCGGCGGATGCGGCGATGCCGTCCAGGAGCCCGGGGCGGACCAGGTCCCCCGCCGTCTTTGTGCTTCCCACTCCGTTGCTTCTCTTTTCAGTTAGCGAGCCGTGCCAAACAAAGTAGAACTTACGTATCTTATGCATCGGGATGGTAGGTCATCCCGATGGACAATGGGGATTTCAGTCACAGTGCGCCCGGCCCGCCCCGGGAGAGGGCGGGCCCGATGCCGGTGCCGGCCGATCGCCGTCCCCCGGTCGACCACATGTGCTTGCGCCGCGCGCCCCCGTCGGCGTGCTCGCGTGCGGTGTGCGGTCGTGGCCGCGGCGGTCGGCCGGTGCCGGGCGGGGTGGTGGCCCTCCCGGGCCGGGAAGACCCTCCACCACCCCGCCGTGTGATCGGTTCGCCGGCCCGGAGCGCGGGCGTGTGACCGGGCCGGCGAACCGGGTCTCAGCAGTTCAGGTAGGCGGCGTGGATCCACACGCCGGTACGGCCGCCCCAGAGGTCCCCCATGATCCAGGAGCCCTCGCGGCCCTTCGCGTTCATCTTCTGGCCCCTGTTCACCTGGCCCAGGACCGGGTAGTTGGTGCCCGGGCCGCCGCGGTAGTTGACGCCGTTGTCGTTGACGGTGCAGACGATGTCCTGGACCGCGGGCGAGGCGGCCCGATGGGCGGGGGCCGAGGTGCCGGCGGCGGTGGCCACCGTGCTGCCGGCGAGTGCGAACACGGCCGCGGTGGCCGCGAGTGCGGCGGCGGGGCGAGGGATGCGGAACATGTGGTTCTCCTCCGTTGCGGGTCTTCCGGTGCCGGGTCCGCTGACTGCCCGGGCCCGGCACTCAGGACATTCGTCCTGTTCAGCGCCGCGTCCAAGGGGTTTCCCAACCCCCTGGACGAGGTGGGAAACCGGGAAACCGCGCTTCAGCTGGGGAGCGGCGAGGAGGAGCCGGGGGAGAGGTGGGGAAATGCGACGGCGCCGCCGGTCCGGGAGCGGACCGGCGGCGCCGGGGCAAAGAGGCGTCCGGCCGGAGCCGTACGCCGGGAGCGGCCTCAGCCGTTGAACGCGTCCGGGTCCGGACCCAGCCGCGTGCCCGAGTCGAGGGCCGCGAGCGCCGCCATGTCGGCGTCGTCCAGCTCGAAGCCGAAGACGTCGATGTTCTCCTTGATCCGGGACGGGGTCACGGACTTCGGGATGACGACGTTGCCCAGCTGGAGGTGCCAGCGGAGCACGATCTGCGCGGGGGTGCGCTCGTGCTTCGAGGCGAGCCGGGTGACGGTCCCGTCCTTCAGGAGGTCCTTGCCCTGGCCCAGCGGCGACCAGGCCTCGGTCGCGATGCCGTGCCGGGCGTGGAAGGCGCGGGCCTCGGCCTGCTGGAGCTGCGGGTGCAGCTCGATCTGGTCGACCGCGGGGACGACCGAGGTCTCGCCCAGCAGGCGCTCCAGGTGGTCGGGCTGGAAGTTGGAGACGCCGATCGCCTTGGCGCGGCCCTCCGCGTAGATCTTCTCGAACGCCCGGTACGTGTCCACGAACGTGCCCTTGGCGGGCATCGGCCAGTGGATCAGGTACAGGTCGACGTACTCCAGCCCCAGCTTGTCCAGGGACTCGTCGAAGGCGCGCAGCGTGGAGTCGTAGCCCTGGGCGTCGTTCCACAGCTTCGTCGTCACGAACAGCTCTTCACGAGCGATGCCGGAGGCGGCGAGCGCCTTCCCCGTGCCCTCCTCGTTGCCGTAGATCGCGGCGGTGTCGATGCTGCGGTACCCGGCTTCCAGGGCGGTGCCGACGGCCGTGGCGGCCTCGTCGTCCGGCACCTGCCAGACGCCGTAGCCGAGCTGCGGCATGGCGACGCCGTTGTTGAGGGTGATGTGGGGGACCTTGCTCACGAGAGATTCGATCCTTAGGTCGACGTACATGTTCTCCAACGTCAACGATCATCCGGTACGGAGCATTCCCGCGCACCCGGAAGCGGATTCGGTGGATGTTTCCGCCGCCAGGGTCAGGGCGCCCAGGCAGAGCACCACCAGTCCCGCGAGCAGTTCCAGCGCGCCCACCAGGCCGGGCAGGCCGCTGGGCGGGCTGCCGCTGCCGCCCAGCGCTTCGCCCGCCGTCCAGGAGAGCCACAGCGTGCCGCCCCCCGCGAACACCGACGCGGAACTCAGCCAGGCCAGTGCGAGCGGGACCCGGGTGCGCAGCCGGCGGGCGGGGCCGCGGTGGGGGAAGAGCAGGGCGGCCAGCCCGGCCGCGCCGGCCAGCGACAGCAGGCCCTGTATGACGTCGGACGTGGCCGTGATGGCGCTCCTCGCGGGCAGGGCCGCCGCTCCGGCGCCGGCCGGCATGCCGAGGCCCCACAACAGGTGGACGACGCCGAGCACGGCGATGAGCAGCGCCGCGGGCACACCGAGCAGCCGTCGCGCCGCGCACACCGCGGGCGCGGGAGCGGGGACGGACCCCAGCGGCCGGCGCAGCAGCGCGCCCCACCGCCGGTGCGCGTACACCGTGAAGGCGCCGAGCAGGGTGACGCACTCGACGATGAACGCTCCGTAGACGAGCACGAAGACCCAGGGCTGGAGGATGTCGTTGGACGCCATCGGGTTCGCCGTGCCGGTCACGGCGGCGATGACGGACCCCGTCGGCACGCTCAGGATCAGGGGGAGGAGCAGCCCGGACGCCGTCCACAGGGGCAGCGCGAGCAGCCATGCGGGGGCCCGGGTGCCCGACGGGCGGGCGAGCGTGTGCGCCACCGCGGCGGCGATGGCGTCCATGAGCAGGGTGACGACGTTGGCCGTGATCCAGGTGCCCCGGCTGATCCCCGTCAGGTCCACCACGCCGATGTCGGACCCCAGCACCCACAGCAGCTTGAGCAGGAGGTACGGGGCGCAGGCCGCGACGGCGATCCGCCCGAGGAGGACCTGGCGGTCCGTGCGCTTTTCGGTGTTCATGAGGTGCAAGCCTCCCGGCGGCCGCCGGAGCGGCACGTCCGGCACGGGGATGAACCGCCTCCGCCGCATGGGGGAGGGGCCGCGTCGGCGGGCCCGCGGCCGCCCCTCTCACGTCCGGTACAGCGCGTCCACCTCCGTCGCGTACGCCGCCTCGATGGCCTTGCGCTTCAGCTTGAGCGAGGGCGTCAGCAGGCCGTGCTCCTCGCTGAACTGGTGCGCCAGTATCCGGAACGTACGGATCGACTCGGCCTGCGAGACCAGCGTGTTGGCGGCGACGACGGCCCGGCGGATCTCGGTCTCCAGGTCCGGGTCGTGCACCAGGTCCGTCGGCGGCAGCTCGGGCTTGCCGCGCATGGCGAGCCAGTGCGCGACCGCCTCGGGGTCCAGCGTCACCAGCGCGGCCACGTACGGGCGGTCGTTGCCGACGACGATGCACTGGGCGACCAGGGGGTGGGCCCGTACCCGCTCCTCCAGGACGATCGGGGAGAGCGTCTTGCCTCCGGAGGTGACGAGGATCTCCTTCTTCCGGCCGGTGATCGTCAGATAGCCGTCCTCGTCGAGCGCGCCGAGGTCGCCGGTGGCCAGCCAGCCGTCGTGCAGCACGGCGTCGGTGGCCCGGGGGTTGTTCAGATAGCCCTGGAAGATCTGGCCGCCGTGCAGCCAGATCTCGCCGTCCTCGGCGATGTGCACGGTGGTGCCGGGCACGGGGGAGCCGACCGTGCCGAAGCGGGTGCGCTCGGGCGGGTTGGCGGTGGCGGCGGCGGTGGACTCCGTCAGGCCGTACCCCTCGTAGATCGTCACCCCGGCGCCCGCGAAGAACAGCCCGAGCCGGCGTTCCATCGCGGAGCCGCCCGACATGGCGTGCCGCACCCGGCCGCCCATCGCCTCCCGTACCTTGCTGTAGACCAGCTTGTCGAACAGCTGGTGCTGCATGCGCAGCGGGGCGCTGGGGCCGGACGCGGTGCCGAACGCCTTGTGCTCCAGCGCCTCCGCGTAGCGGACCGCCACCTCGACGGCCTTCTCGAACGGGCCGAGCCTGCTCTCCGCCTCCGCCTTGCGCCGGGCCGCCGCGAAGACCTTCTCGAAGATGTACGGCACGGCGAGGATGAAGCTGGGCCGGAACGACTGCAGGTCGGGAAGCAGGGCGGCGGCGGCCAGCTCGGGCTGGTGGCCGAGCTTGACCCGGCCACGTACCGCCGCGACCTGCACCATCCGCCCGAAGACATGGGCGAGCGGCAGGAACAGCAGGGTGGACGCCTCGTCACCGGGCTTGGAGTGGAAGACCGTCTCGTAGCGCTGGACGACGTTGTCGGCCTCGGCCATGAAGTTGGCGTGGCTGATCACGCAGCCCTTGGGGCGGCCGGTGGTGCCCGAGGTGTAGATGACCGTGGCGGTCGCGTCCGGGGTGACGGCCATGCGGTGGCGGTGCACCACGTCGTCCTCCAGGTGCGCGCCCGCCGCCGTCAGCTCGGCCACCGGGTCGGCGTCCAGCTGCCACAGCCGGCGCAGCTGCGGCAGCCGGTCGATGACCGAGCCGACGGTCATCGCGTGGTCCTCGTGCTCGACCATGCAGGCCGTGACGCCCGCGTCGTGCAGCATCCAGTAGACCTGCTCGGCGGACGAGGTCGGGTACAGGGGTACGGGCTGGGCGCCCACGGACCACAGGGCGAAGTCGAACAGCGTCCACTCGTAGCGGGTACGGGACATGATCCCCACCCGGTCGCCGAAGCGGACGCCCTGCGCGAGCAGCCCCTTGGCCAGGGCCAGCACCTCGTCGCGGAATGCGGCGGAGGTCACGTCCCGCCACCGGCCGGTGGCGTCCTTGCGGGCCAGCGCGACGCGGCCGGGATCGGAGTCGGCATGGTCGAAGACGGCGTCCGCCAACCCGCCGACGCGGGGCGCCGTGGCCAGAGGTGGGACGGTGAACTCGCGCAATGGCCCAGCTCCTCGTGGTGCTTCACACAGGGCCGAGACCGTACCCCAACAGGGACGGCCCGCGGGAGGGGCGTCCTGCCCGGCGGACGGATGGCATAGTCGCTGGTCATGCGCCGAAAACGGGCTACTCCGGAGAAGCCCGGACATCGGCGGGGGCGGCACGCGCCGAACGATCACGACGCCGGGACCGGATCTGCACCAAATCTTCCCCAACGGACCCAGTAGGGGCCTGTACGGGGCGGCGACCGGCGCGAACAGGCGGCCGCAAACAGGGGTGAACGCGTCCGCCTCCGGCTCCGTATCCCAGGCATCGAAAGCCCACGGGGGGAGAAGGAGCCATGACACAGCCAACGGCGAAGCGGCGGCCGGCCCGGGCGCGCGCCGCGTACGCAACCTGGCGCGCCCGCCCTGCGCATCGGGACCACACCACGTCGCCGCGCGACCGTATCCCGCCCGCCGCCCGCGCGGGGATCCCGTCCGCCACCCGCTTCCCGGCCACGGCCGCCCCCGGCGCCGTGCGCACGGCCGCCTGAGCCGGAGGGGTGCCGACCGATGCGTACCATCCGGGAGCCGTACGCGGCGGACGCCGCCGACCACGCCCGCTGGACCGAGTCCAACCGCGCCCTGTGGGACACCTGGACCGAGGTCCACGTGCGCAGCGACCACTATGACGTGCGGGGTTTCCTCGCCGGAGGAGAGAGCCTCCAGTCCTTCGAGCCCGAGGAGCTGGGGCCGGTGGCGGGCCGTTCACTGCTCCACCTCCAGTGCCACTTCGGACTCGACACGCTGAGCTGGGCGCGCCGCGGCGCGCAGGTGACCGGCGTCGACTTCTCGCCGTCCGCCGTCGGGCAGGCCAACGCCATCGCCGCGCAGGCGGACCTCCCCGCCGAGTTCGTCTGCGCGCAGCTCTACGACCTGCCGCCCCGCTTCGACCACGCCTTCGACATCGTCTACGTCTCGTTCGGCTCGCTCGTCTGGCTGCCGGACATCGACCGGTGGGCGCGCTCCGCGGCCCGCTACCTGGCGCCGGGCGGGGTGCTCTACGTCGCCGAGTACCACCCGATGGTGCACGTACTCGACTTCGACGAGGACGCGGACGGGCCCCGGCTGCGCTATCCGTACTTCCACCGCGCCGAACCCGTCACCCACGACCTGGACGGCTCCTACGCCGAGCCCGGGTCCGGGGCCGCGGTCGCCGGATACACCTGGGCGCACTCCCTCGGCGAGATCGTGACCGGCGTGATCCGGGCGGGGCTGCGGCCGGAGTTCCTGCACGAGTACCCCTCCGCGTGGTTCCCGATGCTGCCGTATCTGGAGCGGCGGGCGGACGGCAGGTACTGGCTGCCCGCCCGGATCGAGGGGGAGTGCCCGCTGCTGTTCACGCTGCGCGCCACCGCGCCGGGCGCGCCCGCCTGACCGCCGACGGTCCGATCACCGATGGAGCCGACGATGACCAGCCACCGCCACCGCCTCGGTCACTGCCCCGAGGACCGCCCCGAGCACCTTTCCGACCACCGACACCAGCACCGGAACGACGACCGGCCGCAGCCCGACACCCCCGGCCACCCCGGGCTGCGCGCCCTGCGACGCCGGGTGGGCCCGGCCCACGCCCACGTCGCGAAACACCGCGTACACGGCGAACTGACCAGCCTCGGCCGGGTCGCGGCCTTCCAGGAACACCACGTCTTCGCGGCGTGGGGCTTCATGGCGCTGCTCAAGAGCCTGCAGCGCGAACTCACCTGCACCGAGGTGCCGTGGGTGCCGCAAGGGCCGGCCGTCGGCCGCCGGCTGGTCAACGAGATCGTGCTGGCCGAGGAGAGCGACGCGGTCGGGGACGGCTACCGGAGCCGTTTCGAGCTGTACGTGGACAGCATGCGCCGGACCGGGGCCGACACGGTCCCCGTCGAGTCGTTCGTGGCGCTGCTGCTCGACGGCAACACGGTCGGCAAGGCGCTGAAGTACGCCGACGTGCCCCCGGGCGCCGCCGACTTCACCGCCGCCACCTGGGACGTCGTCGCACACGCGCCGCTGCACTGCCGCGCCGCCGTGTACACGTTCGGCCGCGCGGACCTGATGTCCGGCACGGTCCGGCAGGTCGCCGCCATCGAGGGCGTCCAGGAACGGCTGGCGACGTACAAGGACTACCTGGCCCGGCACGTCGGGGCCGACGGGGACACACGGATGCCGATGGCCCTGCGGATGCTCGTCGAGATCTGCGGCGACGACCGGGAGAAGTGGGCGCAGGCCGCGGAGGCCGTGATCGAGTCGTTGCGCGCCCGGCAGGCGCTGTGGGACGCGGCGTCCTGTTCCCTGGCGTGGAGGTGAGAGGCCCGGTTCCCTGGCGTGGAGGTGAGAGGCCCGGTCCACGGACCGGATCAGCACCGCCCTACGGCAGCTGCAACCGGTCCCCGCCCGCCAGTATCGCCTCGGCCAGAGCCTCCGCCGGCCCCCTGGCCGCGCTCTCCCGCTCGTCGCCGTACAGCAGGACGAAGTCCACCCCGCCGAGGTCCGGCAGCCCGGCCCGGGACGGCATCCGGACCAGGCCGGGCGGGATCATGCCGAGGCTGTGCGCCATCACGCCGAGCCCGGCCCGGGTGGCCGCGATCAGGCCGTTCAGGCTGCCGCTCGTACAGGCGATGCGCCAGTCGCGGCCCTGCCGCTCCAAGGCCTCCAGCGCGCGGGCCCGGGTCACCGCGGGCGGCGGGAACACCACCAGCGGGACCGGCCGCCGCGCGTCCAGCCGGAGCCGGTCGGTGCCGATCCACACGAGGCGGTCCCGCCAGACGAGCCGGCCGGTCGGCGCCTCCGGGCGGCCGCGCGCGGGGCCCGGGCGGCGCTTGGCCAGGACGAGGTCGAGGCGGCCGGCGGCCAGCAGCTCGTGCAGCGTCCCGGACAGTTCGACGGTCAGCTCCAGATCCACTTCGGGGTGGTCGCGCCGGAACTCCTCCAGCACCTCCGGCATCCGCGTCAGGACGAAGTCCTCCGAGGCCCCGAACCGCAGCCGGCCGCGCAGCCGCGTCCCGGTGAAGAAGCCCGCGGCCCGCTCGTTGGCCTCCAGGATCGTGCGCGCGAAGCCGAGCATCGCCTCGCCGTCCTCGGTGAGGTCCACGGCGTGGGTGTCCCGGGAGAACAGCCGCCGCCCGGCCGCGGCCTCCAGCTTGCGCACATGCTGGCTGACGGTGGACTGCCGCAGGCCGAGGCGGTGTGCGGCCTGCGTGAAGCTCAGCGTCTGGGCCACCGCGAGGAACGTACGCAACTGCACCGGGTCGAACATCCTCCCAGCCTAGCGGCGTTCATCACGATCCGTAATAGCAGTCACCACGGTAAGAGGGGTTCCCGATGGCCGCGGCGCCAGGCAGGCTGGAGAGGGCACCGTCCACCCCACGGACACCGGCCACCTCACCTGCACCGATCACCTCACTTACACCGACCAACCCATCCGTACCGACCGTCGAAGAGAGACCATGCGCCGCCCTCAGCTCAGAATCCCCTCCTGGCTCCCCGTGGACGGATTCATCCTGGCCCTCGTCGGCACCGTCGGTCTCGCGGCGCTGCTGCCCGCCCGCGGCACGGCCGCCGTCGTCGCCGACGACGCGTCCACCGGCGCCGTCGCGCTCCTCTTCTTCCTCTACGGCGCCCGGCTCTCCACCCGCGAGGCGCTCGCCGGGATGCGCAGCTGGCGGCTGCACCTGACGGTCCTGGCCTGTACGTTCGTGATCTTCCCGCTGCTGGGCCTGGCCGCCCGCGGCCTGGTCCCGTACGTCCTGACGCAGCCCCTGTACACCGGCCTGCTCTTCCTGTGCCTGGTCCCCTCCACCGTCCAGTCGTCGATCGCCTTCACCTCCATAGCGCGCGGCAACGTCCCGGCGGCGATCTGCGCGGGCTCCTTCTCCAGCCTGGTCGGCATCGTGGTGACCCCGCTGCTGGCAGCCCTCCTCCTGGGCGGCGACGGCGGCGGCTTCTCGGCCCACTCCCTGATCTCGATCGTCTTCCAGCTGCTCGTGCCCTTCCTCGCCGGACAGCTGCTGCGCCGCTGGATCGGCGGCTTCATCACCCGCCACAAGAAGATCCTCGGCTTCGTGGACCGCGGCTCCATCCTCTTCGTCGTCTACAGCGCCTTCAGCACGGGCGTGGTCGAGGGCATCTGGCACCAGGTCTCCCCATGGCGCCTGTTGGGCCTGCTGGGTGTCGAAGCCGTCCTCCTGGCCCTGATGCTGACGCTCACCTCGTACGGCTCGAAGAAGGCCGGCTTCGCCCGCGGCGACCGCATCGCCATCACCTTCGCCGGCTCCAAGAAGAGCCTGGCCGCCGGACTCCCCATGGCCACCGTCCTGTTCGGCGGCGGAGCCGGCCTGGCCGTCCTCCCGCTGATGCTCTTCCACCAGATGCAGCTCATGGTGTGCGCGGTACTGGCAAAGCGATACGCGGCACAGGCCCCGGAGAGCGCGGCGGACGAAGCGACAGCCGACGCCGGGCGGGTGCGGCGGGAGAGGGCTGAGGTGGTGGGAGCGTCGGGCCGGTGAGGCTGTCGCGGAGGTGAGGCCGTCGGGTGTCGTATCCGGCCCGCGCGAGAATACGCCGATGAGTGCCTTGCGAATGCCGTTTCTGATGCCCGTCGCAGATGTCTTCAGCCTGAACCAGGGCAGGCTGGTCATGCTTGCCGGGCGGATCGAGCGTGGCCGGATCACCAACGGCGACGAGGTGGAAATCGTCGGCCCCGAGAGCGGCGGTACCGCTCACGTCGTCGGCATCGACGCGCAGCGGGTGCGCATCGATGAAGCGAGCGCCGGCATGAACGTGGGATTGCTGCTGAAGGGGGCCGAGGCGGGGCGGGCCGAACGCGGTCAGGTGCTCGCGGCGCCCGGGTCGATAGCCGCGCACACCGTCTTCACGGCCGATATCGCCCTGCTGCCGGAGAAAGAGGGCGGCTGCGAAGTGCCCGCCGGCGGGCATCTCGACCTTTACGTACGCACCGCCACTGTGCGAGGCCGGGTAACGCTGCCGCGCGGTATGGACGCAGTCCGGCCGCTCCACACGGCCACGGTGACCGTCACCCTCGAACGGCCGGCGGTACTGGAGGAAGGGCAGCCCTTCGCCTTCCGCAGGTACGGCCGCGCTGCCGGTTCCGGGACGGTGGTCCGGCTGTGGGACGGAATGCGTCACCTGCCGGGGGAATTTCCCCGGGTGTCCTGATCGAGGGCGAAAGGCCGTTCAGGGAGCCGCACATCGAACCCAAACGATGGGCAAGGTCGCGGGCAAGGGAATCCCCAGAAAACCTAAACGCTCGGCAAAGAAGGAATGGTGGCTCCGTACCGCTCGCCACTCCTGCCCCCATATGCCTGCACAACGGGCACCAAAACCCCCACCCCGCCCGGTGCGGGCGACGCCGTACTGTTGTCCGGACCTTTGCGTACGGCACGTCCGGCCGCACTATGACAACGGATCGGGGGAGATCTGTGCCCGAGCAATTCAGCGCTGCTCAAGAAGCCCTGCACAAGTTCGCCAAGAGTTCCGACCAGCGGGCGGAGAAGCTGCGGGCGATACGCAGCAAGCTCGCCTCGCACTCGCTGAACCAGCAGGCCTTCGGAAAGCTCCCGGAGGCCGACGAACTGTACAGCGCCTACGCGGAGCAGAGCGAGGACTGCCTGGACATCCTGGAGAAGGCGGCGACGCTGGAGGAGAAGGTCGGCGAGGGCGTCACCGAGACGGCACGGGCGTACCAGTCCGACGAGGACGAGACCGTGCGCACGATGCAGCACGTCCAGGGCGGGGCCGGGGGCGCCCGATGAGCGGCGTGGCGACGGGGGCGCTGAGCGCCTACAACAAGGTCAACGACTGGATGAGCGGGTTCGACTCGGCGGTGGACGCCATCATGCGTCCGCTCGTCGAACCGCTCGCCGAGCACCTGGAATGCGTCACCGGTGACGACGAGGGCATCCAGGAAGCCGCCAAGCTCTGGCGCGAACAGGCCACCGAGCTGCGCAACCTGATCGCCGACCAGCGCCGGGACCGCGCGGACCTCGCCCACGAGTGGACCGGCCAGGCGGCCGACGCGTTCCAGGGCCATCTCGCCGAGATGGAAGCGGCGCTGGAGCAGGAAGCCGCCGACATGGACGCGGTCGCCGACGTCCTGGAACAGGCCGGCGAGCGGGCCAAGCTGGCCGAGCAGATCGTGGAGACGCTGATCCGCGAGCTGATCGAGTGGGCGATCATCGAACTCGCCGTGGCGCTGGCCACCTCGATCATCACGGTCGGCGCCTCGGCCGCGGCGGCCGCCGCCACCGCCGTGGCCCAGGCCGGGATCGTCTCCACCCGTATCGCCCGGGTGCTGGAGGAACTGGCCACCGAACTCCGGGCCTTCGTCAACATCATCAAGTTGCTGAAGAAGGCCAAGAAGATGTCGAAGGTCAAGAAGCTCAAGCCCTGGACCTGGAAGCACATCAAGGACCCGGTCGAGGCCGAGAAGTTCCTGAAGGGGATCGCCGCGAAGAAGGCGCTGAAGGCGATCAAGGTGCCGATGAAGGGCGCGGTCGGGCTCGGCATGGGCGGCCTCGGCTTCTCGGGCGATCCGACGCAGGCCTTCTCGCCCATCGTTCAGGCGGGAGCCGAAAAGCTCGACGACATGATCGACGGCAATGACGGCGGGGGTGCCAAGTCCGGCGGCGGCGCGCAGCGGCACGGCGACGTCCATCTGCCGCCGGCGTCGGACTTCGACCCGTCGCCCTCCGGCGGGGGCACGACCGGCGGGCCCGCCGTCAGCGGACCGTTGAGCCCGCCGACGAAGAACGGGGTTCCCACCAACCCGGCCCCGGCCAATCCGGATCCGCTCGGCCGCTACCAGGAACCGGCCGCGAACCAGGACATCCGCCTGATGACCCGCCCGGCGGCGGCCCAGCAGCCGCGCGACCCCGACAACCCCTTCGGCTGAGGCAAGGAGAATGGCCGCGTGATCGACCACGAAACCCCGTGCCGGCAGTTCCTCCGGCCCGGCGAGGTGCTGCTGCAGAGCGAACAGTACGAGGTGTACCCGTCCCTGCCGTTGGTTCCCGCGCATCTGCGGCTGCCGCCCAAGCAGTCGGCTCTGGAGAAGCGCATCCGGGGTGTGCTGGGCAACGTGCTGAACAGGGCGTCGCGGCCGATCGACGCGGTCACCGACAACCGGTTCACCAACAGCAGGCTGACCCGCGCCGCCGGAAACATAGCGGAAGGAATCAGCGAAGCCCCGGAGAACCTTGAGGACGCCGTCGACGCCGCGGCCGAGCGCATGATGTACGGCAAGCCGATGGAAGGTAGCTGGACCAGCATGGCCGGCCGCTTCCATGTGCAGGTCACCAATGCGGGCGGCGTGCCCCGGCACCAGGCGGTCACCGACCGCCGGCTGTTCGTGGTCACCGATCACGCCACCGGGTGGCGGGCCCGCGACCCCGAACCGGCCCTCGCCGTGGAAGTCCCGCGCCAGGACATCGCCGAGCTGCGGCCCAGACCGCGCACGACGCTGCCCCGGGGCCGGTTCGACCTGGTCTTCGTGGACGGGTCGTGGATCGCGCTGTGCTGCTCGTTCCAGAAGAGCATGGAGTCGCTGGTCAACGCCTTCTACGGACGGCGTTGACCAGCGGCCTCGTGCCTACTCGTCGGCCACGTCGGCCACCTCGTCCAGGGGCAGGTTCAGCACGACGGGCCCCCTGACGCCCCCGTTCTCCTCACGTACCCGGGCCAGTTCACCGTCGCTCAGTGCCCGCCCGTAGACCCGTACTTCATCCAGGTCACCGGCCAGCTGGGCGCGGCTGTCCACCTTCTGGCCCGCGTGCACGCCGAAGACCGAGTTGCGGCTCACGGAGCCGGGGACGTCGGGGGCCGTACGGGTCTCGGCGCCGTCGACGGCGAGGGCCAGCCGGCCGCCGGTGCGCCGCAGGGACAGGTGGTGCCACCGGCCGTCGTTGTACGCGGCGGCGGTGGCGACCTCCGCGGTGGCGGCCGGCCGGGCGCCGTCGAGCGCGGTGATGAAGGCGCTGATCCGGCCGTGGGCCGGGTCGCCGCGCAGGGCCACCTGCGGGCTGCGGCTGCCCACCCCGCCCATCCACAGGAACGGCTGCTCGCCGGACGTGGCGCGGTAGCGGAACCAGAGGCTGCAGGTGAAGTCCCCGCTGCCCAGGGGCAGTGAGCGGCGGAAGGGCAGCCGTACGGCGTCGTCCCGGCCGTCGAAGGAGAGCGCGTCGCCGAAGCGGCCCGGTACCGGACGGGCACCGCCCAGCACGAGGGCGGGCCGGGCGTGCCGCCCGCGGTCCGGGGTCGTCGGGTCGGGGTCCCGGCGCGGTCCGAGCCAGGCGTCGGTGAAGCGGGCGAAGCGGATCTCGTCGCGCGCGTCGGCCGCGCCGCCCTCGTAGAGCAGCCCGGTCAGCCCGGGGGCGACGGCCACCAGGTCCGAGTAGCCGGACCAGTCGGTGGTGACCCGGGCGCCCCGGTCCACGCCTTCCCAGGTGCGGCCCTCGTCGTACGAGGAGCGGATGGTCATCGTGCGGCGGCGGTCGGGGTCGGCGGGCGCGGCGAACAGGGTACGGGAGGGCGCGCCGGGGTGCCGGGCGGGCAGCCGCAGTACGGAGCCCTGCACCATCGGCGCGTACAGGCCGGGCAGTGTGCGGAAGGGGCGGGCGAAGGACGCGCCGCCGTCGCGGCTGACGGCCGCCGTGCGGTGGCCGAGGTCCGTACCGTCCTGCTCGCGCCCGTTGACGTACACCGAGCCGTCGGAGCGTTCCAGCAGGCTCATCTCGGACGGCTTCTGACGGAACGTGCCGTCGGCGGCGGTCGGGTAGCTGTCCACGGCGCCCACCCGCCAGCTGTCGCCGCCGTCGTCGCTGAGCATCAGCGCCGCGTGGTTGGCCGTTATGCGGCCGCCCGCGTAGCTCTCGGCGTTGACGGTGAAGACCAGCCGTCCGGCGTGCCGTCCGCGGGCGAGCTGGATGCCGTGCACGGGTCCGGTCGCGTACCAGGAGTTCCATCCGGCGGGCCGGAGTTCGGCGGTCAGGTCGCGCGGCGCCGACCAGGTGGCGCCGTCGTCGTCGCTGTACTGGAGGTGCGGGGTGCGGTCGCAGGGCACGTCGCAGCTTCCGGCGTCGGTGCGGCCCTTGTTGTAGGTCTCGGCGAGCAGGATGCGGCCGGTCTCGCGGTCGACGACGGGGGCCGGGTTGCCGTGCGTGTCGCCTCCGCCCTCATTGACGACCTGGAGGGGGCCCCACGTACGGCCGCCGTCGGTGGACCGCTTCAGTACGAGGTCTATGTCGGCCGCGTCGCCGCAGTTGCGTACCCGGCCCTCGGCGAACGCCAGCAGGGTGCCGCGGGTGGACCGGACGATGGCCGGGATGCGGAAGCACGCATAGCCGTGCTCCTGGGCGGCCTTGAACAGCACCTGCTGGTCGAAGCCGGTGGGCGGATCGGCGGTGGTGGTGGGATCGGCCTGAGCGGTGGCCGCCGGGACGAGGACGGTGACCGCGGCGGCGAGCGCGGCCAGCGCGCGGCGCCGCGGCCGGGGCCGGGCCCCGTTGGCGGGTCTGCCGCGGTGGTTGTCATGGGTGCGGAACGGTGACGTCATGATCCGACCTGCCCTTCGAGGCGTAGGCGGGGCATCGGCGGGGCGTCGGAGGAGGAAGGGGGAGGGGGAGGGGAGCGGGAACCCTGGCGTCCGCTCATCCCCTTCGGGGCGTACGTAGAACGTTCTACCTCCGTGCGGTGCGCAGGAAGCTACTGGGCTCCCGGCACCGCCACAAGCCACGCGCGGCGGTTCTTCGTACCCGGCCGGATTTCCCCCCGTCCGGAGGACGCGGGCGATGTCTGTACGGGTCATGGGACAGGCCGCCGTGCGCCGCCCCGCTCCGCCGTTCAGGGGATCAGCATGACCTTCCCCAGGTTGCCGCGGCCCTCGATGATCTCGTGCGCCCGCGCGGCCTCCGCCAGTGGGACGCGAGCGTGGACGGCGGCCCGCAGCCGGCCGGCGAGGAAGTGCTTCCACAGTTCGGCGCCGTGCCGTCCGTACAGCTCCGGGCGGGTGGCGGCGAAGCGCGCCATGGTCAGCCCGGTGATCGTCTTGGAGCCCGCGAGGAGGTCGTACGCCGGGACCGTGCCGCCGCCCGAGTTGAAGAACACCAGCCGTCCGCCGTGCGCGAGAGCCGCCACCGCACGCGGCAGGAGGTCCCCGCCGACACCGTCGAGCACGATGTCGGCGGGCTCGCCCCAGGCCGCGTCCTCGTAGGTCACGACCTCGTCGGCGCCGAGCCCGTACAGGAAGTCCGCCTTGGCGGCGGAGCCGACGGCCGCCACCACCCGCGGCACGCCGCGCAGTTTGGCGAGCTGCACCGCGAGGTGCCCGGTGGCGCTGGCCGCGCCCGTGATCAGCACCGACTCCGGGCCGGCGGGGGCGGCGGTGGCCAGCGCGGCGAGGGCGACCTGACCGCCGCGGACCAGCGCGACGGCGTCCTCGCTGGTCGCGCCGTCCGGTATCCGGGAGGCCAGCGCGGCCGGCACGGTGGCCACGTCGGCGTACGAGCCGGTGAAGGAGAGCCCGGTGACCCGCTCGCCGGGCGTGAAGCCGGTGACATCCGGGCCCCGTCCGATCACCTCGCCGGCCACCTCGCCTCCGAGCACGGCGGGCAGCGGTACGCCGCCGCCGTTGCCGTCCCCGCGGGTCCGGCGTACGGACGGCAGGCTCACGCCGATGGCTTCGGTACGGATGAGCAGCTCACCGGGGCCCGGCTCGGGAACCTCGGCCTCCTCCAGCCGCAGGACCTCCGGACCGCCGTAGGAATGGAAGCGGACTCGCCGCACGGGCACCTCCGAGGGAAGGGCGTGACGTCGCCGGACGCCGCGCAGGGGAAAGGCGTCACGTCGCCGGACGCCGCGCAGGAAACGGGAAGCCGAACGGGACGGCGCGGCAGTGTGTCACCGGCGAACCGTTGGATGCCCCAACGATAACAGCAATCATTGGGTCGCCCAATGGTTTTCCGGATAGGCTGGTGCCATGGCAGAGACCCCTTACGCGCCCGCCCGTATCCGGGCCCTCCCCAGCTGGCTGCTCGGCCGGGCCGCCGCGCGCGGCCACCGGCTCGTCGCCGAGGCGCTGGCCGAGGAGGGCATGCGGATGATGCACCACGCGGTGCTGTCGGCCGTCGGTGAACTGGGCCCGGTCTCCCAGGCCGAGCTGGGGCGCAGCGTGGGCATCGACCCCAAGGACATGGTCGCGGTCGTCAACGACCTCCAGGCCGACGGGCTGGTGACCCGTACCCCCGACCCCAGGGACCGGCGCAAGAACGCCATCGAGATCTCCGCCGCCGGGGAGCGCACCCTGCGCCGCACGGAAAAGCTGGGCGACCGCGCCAACGACGAACTGACCGCGGGCCTGACCCCCGCCGAACGCGAGCAGCTGATGGCGTTGCTGGCACGTGTGGCGGAGCCGGGCGAGGCGGGGGCGGAGCAGACGGGGCGGGAGTAGCCGGGTGCGAGGGCGCGCCGTCGGCCGCCTCGTACCTGCGGGTCAGGCCGCCCGCAGCGCCGCACCGCGCCCCCTCACCCCGCCGTCACCCCCAGGGCCAGCCGCTCCGCACCCGCGTACACGTTCATCGACGAGCCCCGTAGGAAGCCCACCAGCGTCAGCCCGCTCTCGGCGGCCAGGTCCACGGCGAGGGAGGACGGCGCGGAGACCGCGGCGAGGGTGGGGATGCCCGCCATCACCGCCTTCTGGACGAGTTCGAACGAGGCCCGGCCCGAGACCATCAGGATGGTGTCGCGCAGCGGCAGCCGTCCGTCCTGGAGGGCGCGGCCGACGACCTTGTCGACGGCATTGTGACGGCCCACGTCCTCGCGTACGTCGAGGAGTTCGCCGTCGGCGTCGAAGAGCGCGGCGGCGTGCAGCCCGCCGGTCCGGTCGAACACGCGCTGCGCGGCCCGCAGTCGGCCGGGCAGGGCGGACAGGGTCGCGGGCACGATGCGGGCCGGGGCGCCGGCGGGCGGGTCCAGGGGCCAGCGGGTGGACGTGCGGACCGCGTCCAGGCTGGCCTTGCCGCACAGGCCGCAGGACGACGTCGTGTAGACGTTGCGTTCCAGCGTGATGTCCGGGACGGGGACGCCGGGCGCGAGCTGTACGTCCACCACGTTGTACGTGTTCGAGCCGTCCTCGGTGGCGCCCGCGCAGTACACGATGTTCGCCAGTTCTCCGGCGTCGCCGAGCACGCCCTCGCTCACCAGGAAGCCCGCGGCCAGCGCGAAGTCGTCGCCCGGTGTGCGCATCGTGATGGCGAGCGGCCGGCCGCCGAGGCGGATCTCCAGCGGCTCCTCGCCGACGAGGGTGTCCGGGCGCGTGCTCACGGCTCCGTCGCGGATGCGGATGACGCGGCGTCGCTCGGTGACCCGTCCCATGTCTGATCAGTCCTGTCCGTCCCTGGTGCGCCGGCCCGTGGTGGCGGGTCGGCCTCGGCCGTTCCATTGTCCGGTACGCGTCCGGCCGGCTGCCCGGCGCCCGGCGTGCGCATGATCGATGAGGTGCAAGTGGCCCCTCGAACGGTTCCGACGCGGACGCGGGCTCCCGCGGCAAGCGGGCCGCTACCGGCGGCGGCACCGACCCCGCGCACCTCGCGTCGGCCGCCGGTGGCGTGGCGGTTGTCGGCGCGGTCCTCGTCCCGGCCGTACGCCGTCACCGCGCCCGCCGTACCGGCAATCCCTGACGGGCCGCCGACAGGCCGCTACCCCTGCCGCTACCCCTGTGTGGTTCGCTCGGTGCCCGGCGCCTTCGACAAGGCCCGTCCCGACAAGGCCCGTCCGCCGAACGCGCCCGCGTCCGCCCCCGCCCACAGTGCGTCCAGGTCCGTCTGCCCCACCGTCCGCCAGTCCGGGCTGCGCAGGACGAGGGCATCGCCGAGGCGGCGGCCGAGTTCCATCATCGAGCTGCCGATGGGGCCGCGGGACGCGTCGTACGCGGCGGCCGCCTCGGCCCAGTTTCCCGCGTCGGCGCAGGCGGCCTCCAGGGCGGTGGCGTCCTGGAGGGCCTTCACCGCGCCGCTGCCGGTGTGCGGGCGGGCGACCGTGGCCGCGTCCCCGGTGAGCAGCAGGCGGCCCGCGGCGTAGCGGGGCGCCGTGAAGTCGTACATCGGCTGGATGAACAGCTCCTCCGGCCGGGTCAGCTGGAGCAGGCCGCCCCAGTACGGCGGCAGGAGTTCGCCGGTGACCTGCGCGAAGTGCGCGTGCAGCGCCTCGCCGAGGGTGCCGGGCGGGAGGCTGGTGGGGGTGTCCAGGCCGAGGTCGAGCTCCGGGGGCGGGACGGTGTAGAGCACCCAGTTGGCGCGGTGGCCGCCGTAGCCGTCCGGGATGCGGTAGATGACGGCGTGGCCGCCGGGGAAGACGGCGAAGACGCAGTCCTCGACCGGCCACGCGCCGGCCGGGCCGTCGAGCGCGGCCAGCCGTTCGGCGGGGAACGCGCCCCGCCAGGCCAGGTAACCGGCGTACGCGGGCCGTACGTCGGGGAAGGCGGCGCCGCGCACCGCCGAGCGGTAGCCGTCCGCGCCGACGACCAGGTCGGCGTGGTGGGTGGTGCCGTCCTCCAGGTGCACCACGGCGCCGTCGGCCGAGGTCTCGACCGTACGGACCGGGCTGTCCCCGCGGAACACGGTGGTCGGGGGCATCCGGTCGCGCAGCTCGCGCCAGAGCGGGCCCCAGTTGTAGGTGCGGAACGGGAAGGGCAGTTCGCCCACCGGCCGGCCGAGCGGGGTGCCGCCGTCGCGTGTGTACCAGCGGCGCCGGGAGAGCTGGATCCAGGGCATGTCCGCGTCCATGTACCCGGCCGACGCCAGTTCCGCGTAGCGGGCGTTGTGCACGCCCAGACCGGCGCCGCGGTCCGCCAGGCGGCCGGCGGCGCGTTCGTAGACCGTGATGTGCGTGGCGCCGCCCCGGTGTGCGGCGAGTGCGGCGGCGCATCCGGCGATGCTCCCGCCCACGACGGCGATCGTTCCTCCGTGCATGGGTGCCTGCCCCTCCTGCGGTCCGGTGACGGCCCGCGGCGGTCCTAGGTCGTTCAAGCGGACATATTCTCGCAGGAGTTGTCGCTGTCCAGGGGGCGGTGGCCGGGCGCGGCGCGGCCGGCGGGCGGCCTGCGCGCGGGCGGCGGTGCTCGGTAGACTGTAGACGATAACCAATCGGCCGCCCGGGCCGCCGCGCGCACCCGCTCCGCACCCGGTCGCGTCCACGGAGGGGTATCTCGATGCTGTCCACAGGCCTGCCGCAGGGCGCCGTGCCGAAGCTGGAACGCCCCGGCCCGCTGCGCGAGCGCGTCTACGAAGCGCTCCTCGAACTGATCACGACCCGCACGCTGCGCCCCGGCCAGCATCTGGTCGAGAGTGAACTGGCGGGCCACCTCGGCGTCTCCCGGCAGCCGGTCCGCGAGGCGCTGCAGCGGCTCAACACGGAGGGCTGGGTCGACCTGCGCCCGGCGCAGGGCGCGTTCGTGCACGAGCCCACCGAGGAGGAGGCCGACCAGCTGCTCACCGTGCGCACGCTCCTGGAGGCGGAGGCCGCCCGGCTCGCCGCCGCCAACGCCGGCTCGGCCGGCATCGCGGAGCTGGAGGCGCTGTGCGACCGGGGCGAACAGGCGGTACGCGACGACGACGTGGAGACCGCGGTCGCCGTCAACGCGGAGTTCCACGCCAAGGTGATGGCCCTGGCGGGCAACACGGTGCTGGCCGGCCTGGCGGCGCAGGTCGGGCGGCGGGTGCGCTGGTACCACACCCCCGTCGCCCGGCAGCGCGGCAAGCGGTCCTGGACCGAGCACCGCGAACTGATCGCGGCGATCGCCGACCGGGACGAGGACCGGGCGACCGCGGTCATGCGGGCGCACACCGAGCACACCCGGCGGATGTATCACGAGCGGGCCGAGGGCTGAGCCCGCCGTCGCGCGTCCGCCGAACCCGCGGTTCCGCCGCGCGCGGGATTTCCGCGGCCGCATGAGCAGTAACTTAGGTTAGGCTAACCATAGTTAATGGGACGAGGGGAATGCTGCGCACCACGATCAGGGAGTGACCATGGCAAACCTCAGTGGCAAGGTCGCACTCGTCACCGGCGGCAGCCGGGGCATCGGGCGGGCCATCGCCGAACGCCTGGCCCGGGACGGCGCTCTGGTGGCCGTGCACTACGGCAGCAACGAGGCGGCGGCCAAGGAGGCCGCCGCGGCCATCACCGAGGACGGTGGCCGGGCGTTCGTCGTCGGTGCCGAACTGGGCGTTCCCGGCGACGTGGACACGCTCATGGCCGGCCTGGAGACCGGGCTGCGCGCGCACGGGGAACCGGCGGTCGACATCCTGGTGCACAACGCGGGGCTCAACCTCATGGGGCGGCCGATCGAGGTGCTCACCCCCGAGGAGTTCGACCAAATGATCGCGGTCAACGTCAAGGCACCGTTCTTCCTCACCCAGCGGCTGCTGCCGCGACTGCGCGACGGCGGCCGGATCATCAACATCTCCTCCGTCTCCACCCGTATCGCCTCCGCCCACGGCATCGGCTATCCGCTCACCAAGGGCGCACTCGAAGTGTTCAGCCATACGCTGGCCAAGCACCTCGGCCCCCGTGGGATCACCGTCAACGCGGTCTCGGTCGGCTTCACCCGCACCGATATGACCGCCGAGGTGCTGGCCGACCCGGCGAACCTGGAGCGCAACATCGGCCTGACCGCGCTCGGCCGGATCGGCCGGGCCCCGGACATCGCCGACGCGGTCGCCTTCCTGGCCTCCGACGACGCTCGCTGGATCACCGGTACCAAGGTCGACGTCACCGGCGGCGTCGGCCTGTAGCGGCCGCGGCGCGCCGGCCCGTCCGGCCGCCGCGCCGCGCCGGTCTGACGCTCAGTCGGTCGGGACCGCGTTGACCGGATCCATCGCCACGTCGTTCTGCCGTGCGGGCGTCGAGCCGGCCGCCGGGCGGGACGAGGCGGCGGGCGACTGTCCGGCCGGCTGGTGCGTCGCGTTGCCCGACGGCTTCTGCGCCGTCCCGGGCGTCTGCCGGCCCGGGGTGGCCGGGGCGGGGGACGCCTGGTCCTGGGCGGTGCCGGTCCCGGACGGCGCCTTGCCGGCCTGCTGCATGCTGAACTTCGCCGTACCGACCCCGTCGAACACGCGCTGGCCCGCGGTGAGCGGCGACTTCCCGAACGCGCCGCGGAAGGCGCCGACGCCACGCTCGGTGAGGGTGAAGCTCATCTCGGCCCGTGCCTGTCCGCCGCCCACCTTGACCCCGTTCGGGTTCCCCCGGAACGCCAGGAAGTCGGTCCGGCGCCCCTTGGAGCCGCCGACGGTGCCGGTGACGCGCGAGGTCGCGAGATCGCCCCGCAGAGCGCTGACCCTCAGGTGGCGGTGGTCCTTGCGTACGAAGTCGAAGCCGCCCCGGAAGTCGAGGTGCCCGGAGGTGAAGCGGGTGTTGAGCACGCCGCCGGAGATCGGGGCGGTCACGCAGCGGCGCGCGGCCGGGCCGGTGAGCTTCGCCGGGGAGATCGCGGTCAGGCGGATTCCGGCCTTGCGGAGAGCCCGGTTGGCGCCGGGGGTGAGGCAGAAGTCGGCGGTGCCGGTCCCCACCCGCACCGTCGTCTCCTCCGGGGCCCGGGGCGCGGCGGCGCGCGCGGGCCCGGAGGCGGTCGCGGGCGAGGTGACGAGGGCGGCACCGGCGCCCAGGGTGGTCGCGAGGGCCAGAGCGCTCGCGGAGGCGATGGGCAGCAGTCGGCAGCGGTCCGTGGGCATGGTGGTGTGTTCCGTTCTCGTGCGGGACCATACGCGGCCGGTGGCACCGGACGCTTCCTGTCAGCAGACGTATTGACGGTGGGGCCCCCGTAGTGACGGCCTTCGGGGCGAATCACTCGGATAGCTCGGACCGGGGCGGGAGGCCGTACGTGAGCGGGGCGGCGACCGGCCGTACCCGCATCGCGCATGCAGGCGCGGTGTAGGCGCCGTGTAGGCAGCGGCTGCGACGGTCGTCCCACTGTCCCGCACGGCGCGCCGTAGGCCCCGCGCGCTGTGCCGCCCGTATGCCACGGCCCGTAGTCGGCCGGTGGCCCCTGCCCACGGAGACGTCATGCAACAGCAGCAGCCTTCCCAGCCCGCGACCCTGCCGGTCCGGTACCTCCGGGTCACCGCGGTGCGGCGGCTCTCACCGCGCATGGTGCGCGTCACCTTCGGCGGGCCGGACCTCGCCGGGTTCCGTCTCGACGCGCCGGACCAGCAGGTCAAGCTGTACTTCCCCAGGCCCGGCCGGACCGTCCCGCGGCTCCCGGAGCCGCCCGCCGACGGCGACCTGATGCGCTGGTACGCGGCGTTCCACGCGATCCCCGAGGACGAACGGCCGTGGATGCGCAGCTACACCGTCCGCGCGCACCACCCGGAGGACGCGACGATCGACATCGACTTCGTGCTGCACGGCACGGGGGCGGCACGCGGACCGGCGACCGAGTGGGCGGGCCGCGCCGCGCCCGGGGACACGCTCGGCATGTTCGGCCCCTCGGCGTACTTCGCCCGGCCCGTCCCCCTCGGTACGGCCGACTGGACGCTGCTCGCCGGGGACGAGACCGCGCTGCCCGCCATCGGCACCCTCGCCGAGTGGCTGCCCGAGGGGGCCCGAGCGGTGGCGTACATCGAGGTGGCGGACGCGGCGGAGGAGCAGGCCTTCGCCACCCGCGGCGACCTGACCGTGCACTGGCTGCACCGCGACGGGCGCGCGGCCGGGCCCGGTGAACTGCTGGTCGAAGCGGTGCGCGCGGCCCGCTTCCCCGCCGGTTCGGTCTTCGCCTGGCTTGCCGGGGAGGCGGGCGCGGTGCGCGCGCTGCGCCGGCACCTGGTCGAGGACCGGGGCCTGGACAAGCGGTCCGTCGACTTCACCGGCTACTGGCGCCGGGCGCTGTCCCAGGACGACGCCCCGACGGAAGAGGACCTGGCCGAGGCGCGGGAGCGGCTGGCGGACGCGCAGTAAGCGCGGGGCCCGCGTTCGCGCTGGTCAGATGAGGGTGGCGGCTTGCCTTACCGAGAGGCCGCCGCCTTCGCCGTAGGCGCGCCCGTACGCGTCGTCCGTCAGCGCCGCGCGTACCGCCGCCTCGGCCTGCTCCCGTACCCGGGCCTCCACCGCGGGCGGCAGCGGCTGGAATCCGAAGCCCTCGGACGCGGGCGCGTGGCGGTCGTACGCACCCAGCAGCCGCGCCCCCGCCTCAGCCGCCCCACCCTCGACCGCGTCCAGCTCCGCCATCGCCCAGGCAGCGCACAGAAACTGATGGGCAACCAGGTATGGAGCCACCAGATGCGCGAGGGAGTCGAGCTGCCGGACGGCCCGGCGTACATGGTCACGGGCCCGGACGAAGTCCCCGTCGAGACAGTCCAGCCAGCTGTGCAGCCCGCTCACCATGCCCGTGAAGAGCGCCGGAGTGCCGCTGGTGAACGCCTGCTCGGCCTCGCGCAGCTGCTCCCGGGCGAGGCCGGTGCGCCCGGTCCGGCCGTAGTGCCGCGCCAGCAGCAGCCGCGCCGTGCTCAGCGTCTCCCCGGCGGCGGGCCGGGACTCGGCCACGGCCTCCAGCAGCAGTTGCTCGGCCTGCTCGACGCGGGGTGAACGGCACGCGGCACCTTCCTCCGTCCCATAAGTCCCCTCCAGGCGTACGGACGCCAAGCGCGCCTTGAACTCCGGCACCTGGGCGTGCGCGCCGATCCGCTCAGAAGCCTCCATGGCACGCGAGAAGTCCGCGTCCGCCAATGCGTACTGCCCGCGCCGCTCATACGTGTCGCCGCGCGCGGACAGGGACTCGGCGATGCCCCACAGGTCCCCGGCATCCTCGAAGAGGGCCAAGGCCTCCTCGGCGTCGCGCGCCGACCGCTCCAGCTCCGCCGTCCGGTTGTCGAGCAGCTTGGTCCGCAGCAGCAGCGCCAGACCCAGGTCCCAGCCGCCGCCCAGCTCCCGGCAGTGCCGTACGACGGCGTCGACGGCCTCGTCCAGTCCCGCGAACCCACCGGTCATCAGCCGGGCGAAGAACCACATGACGCCCGGCTGCCGCCCGGTCTGCGGCAGCCCGGGACGGTACGCGGCCACGATCGCCTCCGGACGCACCGGCCCGGACGGCCCGGCCTGCTCGCCGCTGCCGGCCAGCACCAGCAGCCGCACCCCGCGCCGGGCCTCCCGCAGCCGCTCCCCGGACCACGGCGGCGGGACCGCCGTGCAGCGGTCCGCCAGCGGCTCGGCGGGCCGTACGGGATCGGTGAACGGGTCGGGGCCCAGGCCCGCGACCGCGGCGGCCCAGTGCCGGGCGTCCGCCTGGTGATTGCGCAACTGCCAGAACCAGCTCATCGACAGCGCCAGGCACAGCCCCTCCTGCTCGTCGCCCCGGGCGACCGCCGTGCGCAGCGCGGCCCGTACGTTGTCGTGCTCGGCCTCCAGGCGCGCCAGCCACTCCGCCTGCCGCGGCCCGCGCAGCCCGGGTTCACCGGTACGGGCCAGCTCCCGGTACGCCCTCAGGTGCCGCAGCTCCACGGCCGCCCGCTCCCCGGACTCGGTCAGCCGCTCCCCGGCGTACTCGGCGACCGTTTCCAGCAGCCGGTAGCGCATGCCGCGCGGGCTCTCCGGGGCGGCGGTGACCAGCGACTTGTCGACAAGGGAGGTGAGCGCGTCCAGGACGTCGACGGGGGAGCGGGGGCCGTCGGCCGGGGGCGGGGCGGCACATACGTCCTCCGCCTCCGCCACTTCACAGCCCCCGGAGAAGACGGCCAGGCGGCGCAGTACCGCCCGCTCGTCCGCCGTGAGCAGGTCCCACGACCAGTCCACCACCGCCCGCAGCGTCTGCTGCCGGGGCAGCGCCGTTCGGCTGCCGCCGCTCAGCAGCCGGAACCGGTCGTCCAGCCGCTCCGCGATCTGCCACGGCGTCAGCGCCCGCAGCCGTGCCGCCGCCAGTTCGATGGCGAGCGGCAGCCCGTCGAGCCTGCGGCAGATCTCCGCGCAGGCGGCCGGATCCTCCTCCGTGCGGAACCCGGGGCGCGCGGCGGCGCCCCGCTCGGCCAGCAGCCGGAGCGCGGCCGACGGCGGCAGCGGCTCGACGGGGCGCACCGACTCGCCCGGTACGCCGAGCGGTTCGCGGCTGGTGGCCAGCACCGTCACGCCGGGACAGCCGGCCAGGACGGCGTGCGCCAGCCCGGCAGCCGCGTCGATCACATGCTCGCAGTTGTCCAGGACGAGCAGCAGCCGCCGCTGCCCGCAGTGTTCCACCACCTGGGCGAGCGGCGTCGCGGGGCCGCCGGGCGCGCGCAGCTCGTCGGCGCCGGGGGCGCGTACCTGCGTCGGGTGCCCGCCGAGTGCGGTCAGGACGGCTTCGGGCACGCTCTCCGCGTCCCGTACGGAGGCCAGCTCGGCGACCCGGACGCCGTCGGGCCACCGCTCGCCGTCCGCCCCCGCCGCGTCGGCGGCCTCCAGTGCCAGCCTGGTCTTGCCGACGCCGCCCGCGCCGAGCAGAGTGACCAGTCGGCCTCTCCTCAACTCTTCGCTCAAGGCGCCGAGTTCGGTGGACCGGCCGACGAATGAAGTGAGGCGGGAGCGGAACCGCGCGGGTGGCGCGGGTGTACGGGGCGGGTGCTCCGGTTCCCCGCTCAGCAACTGTGCGTGCAGGTCGCGGAGTTCGGCGCCCGGGTCCGTGCCCAGCCGTTCGGCGAGCCCGGCCCGTACCTCCTCGTACGCCTGCAACGCCTCGGCCTGCCGCCCGGCCACCGACAGTGCCCGGATGTACAGCGCTTGCAAGGGCTCGTCCAGCGGCTCCGCCCCGGCCAGCGCAGCCAGCTCGGCCAGCGCGTCGGCCGCCCGGCCGCACGCCACCTCGGCCGCCAGCCGGGCGCGGCGGGCCTCGCCGTGCCGCCGTTCGGCCCGTACGGCGAGCGGGTCGCCGTCCCGGTCCGGCAGGTCCGCCAGGGCGGGACCGTGCCACAGTGCCAGCGCCTCGTCCAGCAGCGCGGCGGCGGTCGTGGGGTCGCCGGCGCGCAGCGCAGCGGTGCCCTCCGCCGTCAGCCGCTCGAAGCGGAAGAGGTCGACGGCGTCCGGCTCGGCCGCCAGCGCGTACCCGCCGGGCGACGAGGTCACCGCCGGCCCGCCGAGCGCCCGGCGCAAGCGGCCCACCAGGGCCTGGAGCGCCGCCGGGGCGTCGGCGGGCGGCTCCGCGTCCTCGCCCCACACCTGCGCGATCAGCTGCGCCGCCGGGACCGGCCGCCCGCCGCCCGCCGCCAGCGCCACCAGCAGCGCACGCAGCCGCGCGCCCTTCAGGGGCGCCTCGGTGCCGTCGGGGCGGCGGGCCTGCGCGGTGCCGAGAACGCGGTAGCGGTAGATCACCGGACCATTGTCCCCGGGCGGCCGTCCGACGCCGATCGACGCCCTTTGTCCTCGGAGAGGAGAAAGTCTCCGGCGATCCCGTCCATACTTCTTCCCCGCCCGGACAAGCGCTGCTACGTTCCCCTCGAAAGCCCCGGCGCCACGCGGCGCCGGGCCGCGTACGGCCGACGACGGCTGGAGGGGTGGCGTGAGGCGCATGACGGCGAGGCCCGCCAACGCGCACCAGGCGCGGCTCCTCCGCCTGCTGCGCGACCACGGCCCCAACTCCCGCGCCCAGCTGGGCGACCGGATCGACCTCTCCCGCTCGAAGCTGGCGGTGGAGGTGGACCGGCTGCTGGAGACCGGGCTGGTGGTCGCCGACGGCCTCGCCGCCTCCCGCGGCGGCCGCCGCTCGCACAACGTCCGGCTCGCCCCCTCGCTGCGCTTCCTGGGCATCGACATCGGCGCCACCTCGGTCGACGTCGCCGTCACCAACGCCGAACTGGAGGTGCTGGGCCACCTGACCCAGCCCATGGACGTCCGGGAGGGGCCGGTCGCGGTCTTCGAGCAGGCCCTCGCGCTGGCGGGCAAGCTGCGGGCGAGCGGGGTGGCCGAGGGGTTCGACGGCGCGGGCATCGGCGTGCCGGGGCCGGTCCGCTTCCCCGAGGGCGTGCCGGTGGCCCCGCCCATCATGCCGGGCTGGGACGGCTTTCCCGTCCGGGAAGCGCTCAGCCAGGAACTGGGCTGCCCCGTCATGGTCGACAACGACGTCAACCTGATGGCGGTGGGGGAGCAGCACGCGGGCGTCGCCCGCACGGTGCGGGACTTCCTCTTCGTCAAGATCGGTACGGGCATCGGCTGCGGCATCGTCGTGAACGGCGAGGTCTACCGGGGGACGACCGGCAGCGCCGGCGACATCGGCCACATCCAGGTCGAACCGGACGGCCGCCCCTGCGCCTGCGGCAACCACGGCTGCCTGGAGGCGTACTTCGGCGGCGCGTCCCTCGCCCGCGACGCGGAGGCCGCGGCGCGTGCGGGGACGTCACCGGAGCTGGCGGCGCGGCTGGCCGCCGCCGGTTCGCTGGGCGCGCCCGACGTGGCCGCCGCTGCCGCCTCCGGCGACCCCGTCGCACTGGACCTGATCCGGACCGGCGGCACCCGCACCGGCCAGGTCATCGCCGGGCTCGTCAGCTTCTTCAACCCGGACCTGGTGGTGATCGGGGGCGGTGTGACCGGCCTCGGACACACCCTGCTCGCCGCCGTCCGCACCCAGGTCTACCGCCAGTCGCTGCCGCTGGCGACGAACAACCTGCCCATCGTGCTGGGCGAACTGGGCCAGGCGGCCGGTGTCACCGGCGCCGCCCGCCTCATCAGCGACCACCTCTTCTCGCCCGCCTGACGCAGCCGCGCAGCACCGCCGACGCGCCCGCTCCGCACCGCCCCGGCCCGCCCACCGACGCCCGTCGAGGAGGCAGTACGCCATGGCACCAGAGCGCCACCCCGGACCGCCGCCACCGGCCGGACCGCCGTCCACCGACACGCCGCTGCTCACCATGCACGGCATCACCAAGGCGTTCCCCGGCGTACGCGCCCTGGACGGTGTCGACCTCGACGTGGCGGCCGGGGAGACGCACTGCCTGCTCGGCCAGAACGGCGCCGGAAAGTCCACCCTCATCAAGGTGCTGGCCGGCGTCCACCAGCCCGACGCTGGGGAGATCCGCTGGCGGGGCGCGCCGGTCGTCCTCAAGTCACCGGTCGCCGCCATGCGCCTGGGCATCGCCACCATCTACCAGGAACTGGACCTGGTGCCCCACCTGTCGGTGGCGGAGAACGTCCACCTCGGACACGAGCCGGCCACCGCCGGGTTCCTCCGCTCCCGTGAGGCGCGGAGCCGGACCGCCGACCTCCTGCGCCGCCTCGGCCACCCCGGGATCGACCCGGGCGCCCGCGTCGGCTCGCTCTCCGCCGCCGGACAGCAGATCGCCTCCATGGCCCGCGCCCTCTCCCACGACGTACGGCTGATCGTCATGGACGAGCCATCCGCCGCCCTCGACCCGGACGAGGTCGCGGGCCTCTTCCGGATCGTCGCCGGCCTGACCGGCGCGGGCGTCGCGGTCGTGTACATCTCGCACCGGCTGGAGGAGGTCCGGCGGGCCGGCGACCGCGTCACCGTCCTCAAGGACGGCCGCGCCGTGGCCCGCGGCCTGGACGCACGGACGACACCCACCCGGGACATCGTCACCCTGATGACGGGCCGCACCGTCGAGCACGCCTTCCCCGTACGGCACACCCTCCCCGTACGGCGGCCCACCGCCGCCGCGGACGCGGCCCCCGCACCCGTCCTCACCGTCCGGGGCCTCGCCCGCCGCGGCGAGTTCGCGCCGCTGGACCTCGACCTGTACCCCGGCGAGATCCTGGGCCTCGGGGAGAGGGCCGGGCGAGGCGAAGGGGTGCGGTGAAGGGGCACGCGGTGGCGGGAGGCGGCGGGTGACGGAGGGGCGGGACGTGACGTGACGGAGAGCGGCGAGCGATGGAGGGGCGGGTGGAGCAGGTGACGGGAAGGGCGGGACACATGGGCGGAGGCGGGGGAGGGGACGGGCGTACGGGGGTGTGGCTGGTCGGGGCGCGGGGCTCGGTCGCCACGACCGTGATCGCGGGCTGTGCGGCGGTCGCCGCCGGACTCCACCCGCCGACCGGCATGGTCACCGAGACCGCACCGTTCGAAGGGGTCCCGTTGCCGCCGCCGGCCTCCCTCGTCTTCGGCGGCCATGACACCGCGTCGTACCCGCTCCTGAAGAGGGCCGAGGAACTGGCCTCGGGCGGCGTGCTCCCGTACGGGCTGCCGCACGCCGTACGCGCCGAACTGGCCGCGGCGGACGCGGCGATACGCCCCGGCGGCCCGCTCCCCGGGGACGAGCGCGGGGACACGGAACTGGTGACCGCGTTCACGGCGGATCTGCGGGCGTTCGCGCGGGGGCACAGGCTGGACCGGGTGGTCGTGGTCAATGTGGCGTCCACCGAGCCGGCGGCCGGAAGCGAGGACGCCGACGAGCACCTCCCGCCCAGCTGCCTCTACGCCCACGCGGCGCTGCGCGCGGGCTGCTCGTACGTCAACTTCACGCCGTCCACCGGTATGCACCATCCGCTGCTCCAGCAGATGGCCGTGTGCAGCGGACTGCCGTACGCGGGCCGCGACGGCAAGACGGGCCAGACCCTGCTGCGTTCCGTGCTCGCCCCGATGTTCGCCCAGCGGGCCCTTCCGGTACGCGCCTGGTCGGGCACCAACCTGCTCGGCGGCGGTGACGGTGCCACCCTGGCCGACCCGGGCGCCGCCGCCGCGAAGAACGCCGGCAAGGCGCGCGTGCTCGCGGACACGCTGGGCGCGGTGCCGCCCGGCGAGGTGCACATCGACAACGTCTCGGCCCTCGGCGACTGGAAGACCGCCTGGGACCACGTCGCCTTCGAGGGCTTCCTCGGCAACCGCATGATCCTCCAGACCGTCTGGCAGGGCTGCGACTCGGCGCTCGCCGCACCGCTGGTCCTCGATCTCGCGCGCCTGATGGCGGCCGCGCACGCGGCCGGCCTCGCCGGACCGATCACACCGCTCGGCTTCTACTTCAAGGACCCGGACGGCGGCCCCGCCGCACTGGCCGACCAGTACGCGGGACTCCTCGCGTTCGCGGACGACCTCCGGGGGCGGCGATGAGACGGATACCGCCCGCTGCGGGCCCCTCCTCCACGCTTGTCTCGCCGTGGCGTCAACTCCTGCGCGTGCCGGCCGTGTTGAGCGTGCCGGGGGACGTGCTGGCGGGGGCTGCCGCAGCCGGTTGCCGTCCCGGCCGTCGCACTCTCCTCGCCGCCGGCTCGTCCCTGTGCCTGTACGAGGCGGGCATGGCGCTCAACGACTGGGCCGACCGGGACATCGACGCCGTCGAACGCCCCGGCCGCCCCATCCCGTCCGGCCGCATCACCCCGGCCGCCGCACTCGGTACGGCTGTCGGCCTGACGGCAGCGGGCCTCGCCCTCGCAGGCACCGCGGGCCGCCCGACCCTGGCCACCGCGACCGCGCTCGCCGCCACGGTCTGGGCGTACGACCTCCACCTCAAGAACACCCCGGCGGGCCCGCTCGCCATGGCTTGCGCCCGTGGTCTCGACGTGCTGCAGGGGGCTGTTTCGGCGGGGGCGGGAGGAGAGCCCCGGGTGGGGGAGTCCTTGGTCGGGGAGTTCTTGGTCGGGGGAGCCTCGGTGGGGAAGTCCACGCATGTGATTGAGCATGCGGTTGGGCGGGCGGTTGGGTGCGCGGTCGGGCATGCCGTTGGGCGCGCGGCCGGGAAGGCGTTGCCGTCGGCGGCGCTGCTGGGCGCCCACACGTTCGCGGTCACCACGGTCTCGCGCCGGGAGGCACAGGGCAGTTCATCAGCCGTGCCGTTGGCGGCGTTGGGGGCTGTGGTGGGGGTGGGGGCCGTGGTGGCAGGGGGGACGGCAGCCGTGCCGAAGATGCCTCGGGAGGCCGTCGCGCTGGTGGGCGGGGCGGCAGCCGTGCCGACGGCGGGTCGGGAGGTTCCCGCGCTGGCGAGCAGAGCGGCAGTCGTACCGACCGCACCCCCTCCCACCACCATGCTTGCCACTGCCAAGGCAGCCTCGGTCGTCGCGGCCGTCGGCGCCGCGCTCTACGCCGGGGCCGCCGCGCGTCCGTTCTTCCACGCGGCCCTCAACCCCTCGCCGTACCTGCTCCAGCGCGCCGTCGGCAGCGGCATCCGCGCCATGATCCCGCTCCAGGCGGCGCTCAGCGCGCGAGCCGGAGCGCCCGCAACGGGTGCCGCGCTGCTGGCTCTGCTGCCTGCCGCCCGGCGGCTCTCGCGAAAGGTCAGCCCGACATGACCGAGCCGACTCCACTGCGCCTGGCCTACGGCACCAACGGCCTGACCGACCTGCGCCTGACCGACGCGCTCGCCCTGCTCGCCGACCTCGGCTACGACGGCGTCGCGCTCACCCTCGACCACATGCACCTCGACCCCCTCGCCCCGGACCTCCCGTCACGCACCGCCCGACTGGCGCGCCGACTGGACGCCCTGGACCTGGCCGTCGCCATCGAGACCGGCGCCCGTTACGTCCTCGACCCCCGGCGCAAACACCACCCCACTCTCCTCGACCCTGACCCGGGCGCCCGCGCGGCCCGCACCGGACTGCTCCGTACGGCGATCCGCGTCGCCACGGACCTCGGCGCCACGGCCGTGCACTGCTTCAGCGGCGCCCTGCCGTACGGCACCCCGGAGACCGTCGCCTGGCAACGCCTCGCCGACGCGCTCACGCCCGTACTCGACGAAGCCGCCACCGCACGCGTCCCCCTCGCCATCGAACCCGAACCCGGCCACCTCCTCTCCGACCTCACCGGCTTCCACCGCCTACGCGCCACCCTCGCCGGACCCGACACCCGCGGCCACCGGACCACCCCGCCCGCCGACGTCCTCGGTCTCACCCTCGACATCGGCCACTGCCAGTGCCTGGAGCCCGACCCGCCCGCCGCGTGCGTACGGGCGGCGGCGCCCTGGCTGCGGCACGTGCAGATCGAGGACATGCGGCGCGGCGTGCACGAACACCTCCCGTTCGGTACGGGCGAGATCGACTTCCCGCCGGTCCTGGCGGCACTGCGGGACACCGGCTACCGGGGCCTGGTCAGCGTCGAGCTGCCCCGCCACTCCCACGCGGGCCCCGACCTCGCCCGTACCTCGCTCTCCTTTCTGCGCGCCGCCGACCCGGCGCGCTCCGTCCCGTCGTACGTATCGGCCACCGCGAGGGCGGGAGGCCCCCGATGCTGACGCCGGAAGCCTGGATGGCCCAGCTCCACACCGCCCTGCGCGACCGGCTCGGCGGCGCCGCCCGCGCCTGGCTCGACGAGGCGCTGGACGAAGCGCACGCCGAAGCACAGGCCGAGGCCGAGGGCCGTAGCGACCCGGCGAACGGCGGCGGACCCCCCTCCTACACCGCGTACGCCCTGCCCGTGTGGGAAATGCGCTTCGCCTCGGCGGGCCGGAACTGCACCCGCCGCGAGCCGCCGCACGCGCGGGACCCGGAAGCGGCCGAGGCGGCCCGCATCCTGCTCCTGCACACGGCCCGCGCCGGCCTCCGGACCGTCACCCGGCTCTACGAGCACGGCACCGCCGCCGAACGCCGCGCCGTGCTCATGGCGCTGCCCCACCTCGACCTCGGCCCGGGCGCCCGGTCGCTCGTCGAGGACGCGCTGCGCACCAACGACACCCGGCTGGTCGCCGCCGCCGTGGGGCCGTACGCCGCACACCACCTCGCCCCGCACGCCTGGCGGCACGCCGTACTGAAGTGCCTGTTCACCGGCGTCCCGGTGACGGCCGTGGCCGGCCTGGCCGAACGGGCCCGCGGGGACACGGAGCTGGCCCGCATGCTCGCCGCCTACGCCCGTGAGCGCACCGCCGCGCACCGCCCCGTACCCGCAGACGTACAGCGCGTCCTGAACCTCATCGAACCGACCGAACCCACCGAACCACCCGCGTCCATCCCGCGACCTGTCCCCCCAACCGCAACCCCCTTCCCAATCGCTTTTCCCTCCCCAGCCGCAACTCCTTCCCCGGCCTCACCCGGCACCGACCCTCGGGCCCCAGCCCCAGCCCCAGCCCCGGCCTCGACCCCGGCTCCAGCCCCGGC
>NZ_JOCQ01000023.1 GCF_000720725.1 Streptomyces rimosus subsp. rimosus | reverse complement strand
CCTCCCAGCCGTACGGCGCGTACCCGCCACCCCCGGCGCCGCCCGCCCAGTCGTACGGCGCGGCCCCCGTGCCCGCCCCCGCCCCGCCCGTCAGCCTCTCCAAAGTCACCCTCACCAAGGAGGCGCCCGCCGTCTCCCTGACGAAACAGGGCGGCACCTCCGGGGCGATGCGGGTCAACCTGAACTGGCAGCAGGCGGGCGGCCAGGCCAAACGCCTGGGCAAGAAGCTGGGCCGCAAGACCATGGAGGCGCTGGGCGCGCGCGGCGCGCTCCGGCCGCAGTCCGGCGACCTGGACCTCGACCTGTGCGCGCTGTACGAACTCACCGACGGCAGCGCGGGCGTCATCCACCCCATCGGCGGCAACTTCGGCGCGCTGCACGTCCCGCCGTACATCCAGCTCGACCAGGACGACCGCACCGGCGCCGCCGCCGCGGGCGAGAACCTGACGATCAATCTGGACCACCAGGCCCGCATCCGGCGCATCCTGGTGTTCGTGACGGTCTACGCGGGCGCCCGGAGCTTCGAGGGGCTGCACGCCACCGTCACGCTCCAGCCCCAGTACGGCGCCCCCGTCGACTTCTCGCTCGACGAGTGCACCGTGCCGTCCAACGTCTGCGCCCTCGCCCTGATCACCAACACCGGCAGCGAACTGGTCGTGCAGCGCGAGGCCCGCTATCTGGTCCCCGCGCCGGGCGTCAGCCCGCAGCGCACCGTCGACGAGGCGTACGGCTGGGGGCTGAACTGGTCCCCGGCCAGCAAGTGAGCGCCCGTCGGCGCGAGCGACCGCCGGAGTGAGCGCCCTTCAGGAAGCGCCCGTCGCCCCGTACGTCCGGCCCTTCCAGGCGGCCCCGCGCCCCCGGTAGTGCTGGACGGCGGAGTCGACCGTCATCAGCAGGTAGAGCAGCGCGGTGCCCGGCAGCAGCGGCGCGAGCCACCGCGGCTGCCGGTAGTAGCGCAGCATCGGCAGGTACGTGCCCGCCATCACGGCCCACGCCGCGCCGCCCAGCGCCGCCGCCGTCGCGCCGCCGGTCGCCAGGCCGGTGACCAGCGCGGCGGGCGGCGCGAGATAGACCAGCGCGAGCCCGGCCACCGTGCCCGCGAGCAGGAGCGGGTTGTGCCGCAGCTGGGCGTACGCGCTGCGTGAGACCATCCGCCACAGCGTGCCCAGCCCCGCGTACGGGCGCACGCTCTCCACCCGGTCGCCCAGCCCCAGCCAGATCCGGCCCCCGGCCCGCCGCACGGCCCTGGCGAGCGTCACATCGTCGATCACCGCGTGCCGGATGCTGTCGGGCACCCCGGCCCGCTCGGCCACCGCACGCCGCAGCAGTACGCAGCCGCCCGCCGCCGCGGCGGTCCGCGCCCCCGGCCGGTTGACCCACCGGAACGGATACAGCTGCGCGAAGAAGTACACGAAGGCCGGGACGATCAGCCGCTCCCAGGCCGAGACCACCCGCAGCCGCGCCATCTGCGACACCAGGTCCAGGTCCGCCGAGCGCGCCGCCGCCACCAACTCGCGCAGGCTGTCCGGCGCGTGGGCGATGTCCGCGTCCGTCAGCAGCACGTACTCCGCGTCGCCCCGCTCCCGTACGAGCGCCATGCCGTGCCGTACCGCCCACAGCTTGCCCGTCCAGCCCGGCTCCGGCTCACCGGGTGCCGTGACGGTCAGCGGCAGCCCGCCCCGCGCGGCCAGCTCCCGGGCCAGCTCGCCCGTCCCGTCCGTACTGCCGTCGTCGACGAGGACCACCTCGGCCCGGCCGGGATACTTCTGCGCCAGCAGGGACGGCAGGCTCACCGGCAGTACGGCGGCCTCGTCCCGCGCCGGGACCACGACGGCGACCGACGGCCAGCGCTCCGGGTCCCCGCGTGGGGGCAGCCGTACATCCGTACGCCAGAAGAAGCCCTGCGCCAGCGCCAGCCACACCCAGGCCGCCAGCGACCCGGCGCCGATCCACTCCACCGCTCCCATCGCACCCACGCCCGCAGTCTGCCGCACCGGCGCCGGCCGTGGCCGGAACCCGCCGCGGGCGGCCCGCGGGGCGCCGGACGCAGCCCGCCGGTATGACAAGCCCGGTGCGGCCCGGCGTAAAGTGTCCGGGTGAAGATCGCGCTCATGGACTCCGGAACCGGCCTGCTCGCGGCGGCGGCCGCGGTACGGCGGCTGCGGCCCGACGCCGACCTGGTGCTCTCCTCGGACCCGGACGGCATGCCCTGGGGCCCCCGCCCGCCGCACGACATCGCGGCGCACGCGCTCGCCGTCGCCCGGGCCGCCGCCGGGCACCGCCCGGACGCCCTGATCGTCGCCTGCAACACCGCCACCGTGCACGCGCTGCCCGCCCTGCGGGCCGAGCTGGAGCCCGCGCTGCCGGTCATCGGCACCGTGCCCGCCATCAAGCCCGCCGCCGCCACCGGCGGCCCGGTCGCCATCTGGGCCACCCCCGCCACCACCGGCAGCCCCTACCAGCGCGACCTGATCGAACAGTTCGCCGCGGGCGTCGAGGTCACCGGCGTGCCGTGCCCCGGCCTCGCGGACGCCGTGGAGAGCGCCGACGAGGCCGCCATCGACGCCGCCGTCGCGGCCGCCGCCGCGAACACCCCGCGTGACGTACGGACCGTCGTCCTCGGCTGCACCCACTACGAGCTGGTCGCCGAGCGCATCCGCGCCGCCCTCCAGCAGCCCGGCGCGCCCGCCCTGGTCCTGCTCGGCTCCGCCGAGGCGGTCGCCGCCCAGGCGCTGCGCCGCATCGGGGCGCAGCCGGATCCCTCGGCCGAGCCGGCCGGCACCGTCACCGTCCTGCTCAGCGGCCGTCCCGGGCAGCTCCCCGAGGCCGCGCTCGCCTACGCCGAGGGACGTCTGCTGTCCGGACCGGCCCGGGCCGGCGGGCCCGTCCGTCACTGAGGCCACGGGAGTACGCGCGACACGCTGCCAGGGCGGGCGAATACGCGTACGCTGCGTCTCATGAGGGACCACCCCCACGAGGGGGCGACAGCCCCCGGCGAGCACGGCGGCCCGGCCGGTGACGGCGGGGGCTCCGGCAGTCACCGCGACCCCGCGGACGTCCCCGAGGTGTGGCACGGCCGCGCCACCAACCGCGTGCAGTGGCTCCTGGCGGGCGCCGGAGCGGCCTGCATGGCGCTCGGCATCGAGCTGGCCGTCGACAGCGCCTGGACGTCCGGGCTGGCGCCGCTGGTGATGTCGGTGGTCGGCTGCGTCCTGGCCGGCCTGCTGGTGCTCTTCGGCACCCTCGCCTTCGTCCACGTCGCCGTCCGGGTCGACCAGGACTGCCTGGAGGTGCGCTGCGGGCACATGGGACTGCCCCGCCGCCGTATCCCACTGGAGCACGTCGTCGGCGCCGATTTCGCGCCGCGGGTCACCCCGCGCCACTGGGGCGGCTGGGGCTACCGCTGGCGCCCCGAGCAGGGCACGGCCGTGGTCGTACGGCGCGGCGAGGCCGTGGTGCTCCGGCTCGGCGACGGCCGCAGCTTCACGGTCACCGTCGACGACGCCGAGAGCGCGGTGCGCTGCATCCGCGGCCGGTGCGCGGTGAACCGGAAACGGGGCGCGGGCGCCTGAGCGGCTGCCGTACCGCCTTCGCAAGTGCGTACGGCGTGGACGATCGACATCCTCCTTGTCCGGTGGTCGTTAGGGTGCGGGTATGGCGACACCCGACTTCATCCGTGACATCCGGGCCGATATCGGCCACCAGCTCCTGTGGCTGCCGGGCGTGAGCGCCGTGGTCTTCGACGACCGCGGCCGGGTCCTGCTCGGCCGCAGAGCGGACAGCGGCATGTGGTCGATCATCGGCGGCATCCCGGAGCCGGGGGAGCAGCCGGCCGAGACCGCGGTGCGCGAGGTCTTCGAGGAGACCGCGGTGCACGTGGTCCCCGAACGCGTGATCCTCGTCGAGGCGCTCCAGCGGGTGCGCTATCCCAACGGTGACGAGTGCCAGTTCATGGATATCTCGCTGCGCTGCCGCGCGGTCGGCGGCACGGCCGTGGTCAACGACGACGAGTCGCTGGAGGTGGGCTGGTTCGCGCTGGACGCGCTGCCGGAGATGGAGGAGTTCGCGGTGGCGCGGATCAAGATGGCGCTGGACGACGGGCCGGCCTGGTTCGCGGGGATCGAGCGGGCGTAAGGGGACCGAGCGGACGGAGGGGGCCGGGAAGGCGCACCCGGACCGCGGGCGGCCGTCAGACGTGGGCCCACGGGAGGCGGATCGAGGTCTGCGACTCCTCGCCCCCGCCGGGCAGCCCGGGCCCCTCCGGCATCTCGGACTGCCCCGGACCGTCCGGTGGCGCGGACCGGGCCGCCTCCTCGGTGTGCATCTGCTGCCGGCCGCCGTCCTTGCGGCAGCTGCTCAGCCAGGTGCCGGTGGGCCCGTTCTCGTACTGGCACTCCCAGCCGCGTACCGTCAGCGCCGGCTGGTCCGCGGTGGCCTTGCGGAAGAACTCCGCCATCACGCCGCGGGCCTCCGCGCAGCCCGCGGTCGGCCCGGCGCCGGGGCCGGAGAAGAGCCGCGCGGTCAGGCCCTCGCCCATCGCGTCCGGCAGCGCCCCGCAGTCCAGCGGCTGGCCCGGGGCGGCGGAGCCGGACCCGGACGGGCTCGCGCCACCGCTGGAGCCCGGGTCCCCGGACGGGCTTCCCCGCAGGCTCTTCGTGGGGCTCGCGCCCGGCGCGGAGCCGGAGGCGGCGGAGGACGCCGTGGGATCGTCCGGTCCGCCGCCGGCGCACCCGGCGACGGCGAGGGCGAGCAGTGCGGTCGGTACGGCGATGAGCCGGCGCATGTCGAACTCCTTCGGCCGCGGGTCGCGCAGGAGGGGGACACTCCGTCGTACGGACGGTAGGAGCCCCGGGCACGCGCTGCGATCCGGCACGGGCGAACGGGTGAACGGCGGGGCCGCCGTCCGCCCCGTCCACCCGGGGCCGGCGGCCGGTGTCCCGGACGGAACGCCCGGGCCGGGCACCGGTCGCTCACCCGTGGCGTTCGATGTGCATCCGGGCCGTGGTGCCCGCGTAGAAGGACGTGGTGCCGACCGACCAGTAACCGGCGGTGCCGGGGATCCGCGTCAGGTCCGTCATCAGGGCCGTCTCCGGCATCTCGGGGCCGCGTTCGCTCACCCAGGCGGCGCCGTCCCACCGCAGGTAGTGGGAGCGCTTCTGGTCCCAGAAGTCCCAGCCGGTGATCCGGTCGGGGCGGCCCCGCGCGTCCCCGCTGATCGAACTGAGCAGGCCGACGGAGTACGGCGCCTTCACCCACGTCCACTCGGTGCCGTTCCAGTGCTCCAGTACGACACCGGGCGGCTTCCCGGGCGGGCCGCCGACCCCGTAGCCGTAACCGGTGAGCCAGATGTCGTCGTGGGCCACCGGCAGCAGCCCGGAGACGGTCGAGCGGACGCCGGGGTTGTGCGGGAGCACGGTCCAGGCGCCGTCCCAGCGCGCGATGACCTCGCCGTAGACCCACACCTCGCCGCGGGGCGTGACGTGGATGTGCCCGGGAGTGGGGGCCGTCGCGTCCGGCAGCGGGGCGCACCAGCGCCACCGGCGGCCGTCCCAGTGCAGCAGCCCGGCGCGGCCGTCGTGCCGCCCGCCGGCCCACGCCCGGCCGTCGCAGGTGGCCACCACGTCGGTGACCGTGGTCCCGGCCCCGCCCTGGCCGGGGTACGGAGTCCGCTGCCAGGTCGTACCGTCCCAGGTCAGCAGCAGGCCGCCCGCGCCGACGGCCCAGGCGGTCCGGGCACCGGCCGCGGTGACCGCCGTCAGCGGGCCGGCGGAGGCGAGCGCGCCCAGGTCGGTACGGGACCAGGCGGCGCCGTCCCAGCGCAGCGCGACCGCGGTCCCGTCGCCGGTGCCGCCGAGCCCTTCCACACCGACGGCCCAGGCGAGGTCGGGCCCGGCGGCGGCCACCCCGTACAGCCGGGCGCCCGGCCGCGCGTCCGGGACCGGGACGGCCGACCAGCCGGGGGCGGTGGCGGGGGAGGCGGTCGCGGGGTGCGCCGTACCGGCCAGGCCGAGGCCCGCGGCGGTGCCCGCCAGACCACTGACGAAGCTGCGTCTTCGCATGAGTGCCGTCCTTGGGGTCGAAGAGGAACAGGACACGCAACTGGCGGGGGAACACGTTGGCGCCGGTGGCCGGAGAGGTCAATGGCGGCGGCGGGACGCGTACGCGGGACCGGCCGGTGCCGTACGGGCTGCGGGACTACCGGTAGCCGCCTCCGGATGCGCCCGCCGCCCGGCTGCGGCAGCGTGGTGCTGTCCCACCAACCGGACCGAGGGAGCAGGTCATGGGCGACGAGAGCGCCATGGACAAGGTCAAGGGCAAGGCCAAGGAGATGGCGGGCAAGGCCACCGGCGACGACCGGATGAAGAGCGAGGGCAGGACGGACCGCGCCAAGGGCAAGGCCAAGGGCGCGATGGACGACGCCAAGAAGAACGCCCAGGGCATGCGCGACTCCCTGAAGGACAAGGGCGACCGGCGGACCTGACCGGGCCGGATCCCCGTCGGACCCCGCCGCCCGCACCCCGGTGCGGGCGGCGGGGTGACCCGTGCGCCGGGGCTCTCGTTGTGCAAGGCATGATCAAGAAGATTGCCGCCACGGCCCTGCTGGCGGGCTCGGTCGCCGCTACCGCCCAGACCACCGCGCACGCCGTGGAAGTCCCCGAAGCCCTCGGCGCGACCGTCGCGATGACCACGGAACTGATCTCCGAACTCCCGCATGTCCACGACGTGGAGCCGCCGCCCGCGTTCACGGTCCAGCACGGCAACGCCGGGTAGCAGGGCCGGGCGTCAGGGCTTGCGTGCCACGGCCGCGTAGCTGGCGGCCTCGGCGTTCGTCACGTGGGTGGCGTCGCCCGGGTCGTCGGGCCGCCACTGGTGCGACAGGGTGATGCCGGGCTCCCACAGCTCCCAGCCGTCGAAGAACCGCGCGAACTCCGCCTCCGTACGGAACGTCACGGTCGTGCCCGCCGCCGCGTAGATGTCCGAGATCCGGGCCATCGCCTCGGGGGCGAAGTCGGCCGTGGCGTGGCTCATGGCCAGCGCGCTGCCGCTGGGCAGGGCGGCCTTGAGCTCTTCGACGACCTCGTGCGCCCGCCTCCGCTCCCCGTCGGGCACGAAGTGCATCAGCGCGTTCAGGCTCAGCGCCACCGGACGGCTCAGATCCAGGGTCCGCAGGACCTGGGGCGCGGTGACGATGGCGCCCGGGTCGGTGACGTCCGCCTGGAGATAGGCGGTCCGGCCCTGCGGCGTGCTGTGCAGCAGCGCCGCGGCGTGCGCCAGCACGATCGGGTCGTTGTCCGTGTAGACCACGCGGGCGTCCGGCGCGAGGCCCTGGGCGATCTCGTGGAGGTTGGGCGGGGTGGGGATGCCCGTACCGATGTCCAGGAACTGGCGCAGCCCGGCCCGCGCGAGGTCGCGCGTCGAGCGGTGCATGAACTCCCGGTTGATCCGGGCGGCGACCAGCGCCGCGGGGAAGACGGCGAGCACGCTGCCCGCGGCGGTGCGGTCGGCGAGGAAGTTGGTCTTGCCGCCGAGCATGTAGTCGTAGATGCGGGCCGAGTGGGCCCGGTCCAGCTGGAGGTCCACCACCGGTTCGCCGTGCTCCTCGCTCATCCCCGCACCTCCCCTGTACGGCTGCCGGGCCGCCGACGGAGCCCTACCCGCCGCGATCCCGGTCATGCGCCGGAGCGGGCCGTACGCCCGGTCCCGCGCCCCCGGCTGTCCGGTCCAAGTAACCACTCGAACGCGTACCGCGAGATTTCTTGGCGGTCGGTGCCACAACGGGGCGGGTTTTCCGGTTCATTGGAAGAGAGGGCCCGCGCCCTCCCGCTGATGCCGGGGCCCGCCTGGCTCCCGGACCGCGGCGAACGGATCGAGGAACGCACGTGAGCACGTACCGGGACAGCCCCTTGCCGTCGTCCGCCGCGGCCCGCTCCCTCGGCCCCCGGCGCCGCGGCGCACAGGTGCGCCCATGACCCGCGACCGGCTGCCGCCCGCGGCCGGCGATCCGCTGCGGCAGGCCGGCCGGCGGCTGGCCGTCGCCTTCGAGGCGTTCCACGAGACGCACTACCGCAAGTGGCTGGCCTACGCCCACCTGCACACCGGCAGCGAGGAGGCGGCCCTGGAGGTCACCGGCGCCGCCTACCGGAGATTACGGCTGTGCTGGCCGTACGCGCTCAAACAGTCCTCGGTCGACTCCTACGCGTGGGCCGTCCTCAAGGAGACCGTGGTCGACTGGCTCGGCGCGAACGGGCGCGCCACGGCGCTGACCCAGAGCGCGGCCTTCGCCGTCGTCACCCGCGCGCTGCTGCGCGAGTGCCAGCAGCAGTTCGCGCTCCTGGAGAGCCAGCTGGGCCTGTACGAAGCGATCTCCCGGCTGCCCGAGCGGCAGTGCGACGTGATCGTGCTGCGCCATGTCGTCGGCTACTCCGACGCCCAGATAGCCGCCCTGCTCGGGGTCGACGAGGCCACCGTCCGCTCCCACGCGAGCCGGGGCAAGCGCCGGCTCGCCGCCGCACTGGGCATCGCCGCGTGCCCCACGAAGGGAAAGTGACCCATGCCGCACACCCGTCAGGCCGGCCCGGACACCATCGAATCCCTGCTGGCCGCCGCCGCCGACGTGCTCGCCGAGTCCTACGGTTCCTACGACACGGCGGCGGCCCGCGACCGGCTGGCCGGGGACGCGTACGAGGAGAGCGGCGCCGCGTACCCGGCCGCGCCCCGGGCCGACGCCCCGGCACCCACCGCCTACCCGAGCGCCCACGACGAGGCCACCCACGAACTGGACCTGGCCTGTGCCCTGGTCGTCAACGCCGCCGCGGCCGCGGACAGCCTGGCCCGGCTGGTCAACGACCACCGGATCGACCCCGAGGGCGCCCTGGTCTTCGCCTGTCTGCTGCACATCACCGGGCGCGCCGAGGCCGCCGACTTCTGGTGGCGCTTCGGTGCCGGCGGCGGCAGCCGTACCGCGGCCTACTGCCTGTACCTCTCCCACCGGCGGCACGGCGAGTTCCGCGACGCCGCCTACTGGCGTACGCAGGCCGCCCACGACCCCGACGAGGAACCGCCGCCGCCCGCCGCCCGCGACGGCCGGCAACTGCTGCCGGACGCCGCCCGGCACGCCCTGCTCGTCCAGTGGCACAGCGGCCTCGCGCCCACCCTGCCCGCCGTCCTGGAGAACGTCATCAACCGCCTCACCGTCGCGGACGACGACGAGGACTTCGGCGAGATCCCGCGCCCCTCGCCGACGCTCGTGGACGACCTCGGCCAGTAGGTCCGGCGCCCGCCGGTCGGACGGCGCATGGACGCGGCGGACCATGACCGTCACCATCGATACCAGCGGCACCCCACGTCCCGACCCCGGCGGAAGGCGCCTCGCATGGAGCGCAGCACGGCCACGGACCCCGGTACGGGCCCCGGTACGGCCCCCGTCCCCGGCCGCGCCGATGCCGTGGTCATCGGCGGTGGCATCATCGGCGCGAGCATCGCCTTCCACCTCGCGGAGGCCGGGGTGCCCGGCGTCCTGCTGCTGGAGCGCGAACGGCCCGCGGCCGGCTCCTCGGGCAAGCCCATCGGAGGCGTCCGCGCCCAGTTCTCCGACCCGCTCAACATCCGGATCGGCCGGCGCAGCCTGGAGGCGTGGCGGGCGTTCGCCGCGCGGCCCGGCGCCGACATCGGCTTCGACGGCGTGGGATACCTCTTCCTCCTCGGCGACGCCACCGAACTCGCCCTCTTCGAGGAGGGCGTGGCAACCCAGAACGCGCTCGGGGTGCCCAGCCGGATCATCCGCCCGGCCGAGGCCGCCGCGCTGTGCCCGTACGTGGACCCGGACCGTATCGCCGCCGCCGCGTACTGCCCCACCGACGGCCACGCGCTCCCGGTGGCAGCCGTGCGCGGCTATCTGCGCGCCGCCGTCCGGCACGGCGCGACGGTCCGTACGCACTGCCCCGTCACCGCGATCGACACCTCCGGTGGCACCCTCGGCGCGGTCCGAACGCCGTACGGTGCCGTGCGCACCGGCACGGTGATCTGCTGCGCCGGCGCCTGGTCGCAGCAGGTCGGCGCGATGGCGGGCGTACGGCTGCCCGTCACCCCGCTGCGCCGCCAGATCGCCCTGACCGGCCCGCTGGACCCGCCGCCGCCCCGCATCCCCTTCACCCTCGACTTCGCCTCCACCGCCTACTTCCACAACGACGGCGCGGGCGGGCTGCTCCTGGGCCTGTCGGACCCGCGCCAGGAACCGGGTTTCGGCCGGGACTTCGACCGGGAGTGGCTGGAACCCTTCCGCGCGGCCGTCGCGCGCCGGGCACCCGCCCTGGCCACCGTCCCGGCCGGGCACGGCTGGGCCGGGCTGTACGAGACCACCCCCGACAACAACGCCCTCATCGGCGAGTCCCCGGACGTGCGCCGCTTCCTGTACGCCACCGGCTTCTCCGGCCACGGCTTCCTCCAGGCGCCCGCCGTGGGGGAGCTGGTCCGCGACCTCTACCTGGGCCGGGAGCCGTTCCTCGACATCGGGCCGCTGGCCGCGAGCCGGTTCGACGGCCCGGCGGGGGAGCCGGGGAGCGCGGGTGTCCGCCCGGAGGCCCACATCATCTGAACGCCCGTCGCGTCGGGAGGACGCATGATCCCCGCCTGGCGGCTGCGCGCCGCCTTCGCCCGCCGGCTGTCCGGCATGTACGGTGCCGAAGTCCCCGCGTACACCACGCTCCTGGAGGTGGCGGGCGAGGTGAACGACGAGGTGGCGCGCCGCGATCCGGACGCCGGGAGGCTCGGTGCCCTCGCCCGGGTCACCGCGGAGCGGCACGGCGCCATCCGCGTCGGCACACCCCGCGAACTGCGCCGGGCCGCGCAGGTCTTCGCCGCCCTGGGCATGCACCCGGTGGGCTTCTACGACCTGCGGGACACCACCACCGGCGCGGTCCCGGTGGTCTCCACCGCCTTCAGGCCCGTCGAGCCCGAGGAACTGGCCCGCAACCCCTTCCGCGTCTTCACCTCCCTGCTCACCACCGCCGACCGCCGGTTCTTCGACGCCGGACTCCAGGCCCGGCTGGAAACCTTCCTGGACCGCCGCACCCTCTTCCCGCCGGAACTGCTCACGCTCGCCGAGCGCGCCGAACGCGAGCACGGCCTCGTACCGGACCAGGCAGAACGCTTCCTCACGCTGGCGGTCGCCGCCTTCGCACTGTCCCCGGAGCCGGTCGACCGCGCCTGGTACACCGAACTCGCCCGGGTCTCCGCCGTCGCCGCCGACATCGGCGGCGTCACCAGCACCCACATCAACCACCTCACCCCGCGCGTGCTGGACATCGACGCGCTCCACCGCCGGATGGCGGACCGCGGCATCACCATGATCGACGAGATCCAGGGGCCGCCCCGCTGGGACGGGCCCGACGTCCTGCTGCGGCAGACCTCGTTCCGCGCGCTGGACGAGGCCCGTACCTTCCGCGAACCGGACGGCAGCGTCACCACCGGCGCGCTGCGCGTGCGGTTCGGCGAGGTCGAAGCACGCGGCATCGCGCTCAGCCGCGCGGGCCGGGCCCGTTACGACGTGCTCACCGCCGAGACGGACCGGCGGCTCGCCGCGTCGGGACCCGGCGGCCCCACCCGGCCGGAAGTGGCGCGCGCCCTCTGGGAGGCCGGCTTCCCGCGTTCGGAACACCGGCTCGCCGTCGAAGGCCTCGGCTGCTTCACGTACGAACCCGCACCCGCGCGCCCGCGCGACGGACGGCGCCCGCCCGCCGACCTGGCCGGGCTGCTGGACCACGGCTGGCTGACCGCCCACCCCATCGTCTACGAGGACTTCCTGCCCCGCTCGGCCGCCGGGATCTTCCGCTCCAACCTGCCGGAGCAGGGCACGAGGGGCGCCGCGCGCACCGGTACGCCGTACGACGAACACCGGCTCGCCGAAGCCATCGGGCGCCCCGTCCACGACCCCTTCGAGATCTACGCGGCCCAGCAGCACGCTTCGCTGCGGCACGCCCTGGAGGTACTGGGCGCGGACGACGCCCTGCGCGCCCTGCACCCCTCCTGACCACCGCGTACCGGCACACCCCACCGCCCCGCGACCTTAGGAGCCACCCCGACGTGAGCACCCCCGACCAGCTCCCCGGCACCGAGGAACTCCGCGCCCTGGCCGCCGACCGGCTGCGCCGCTGCGGCGTCGGCGCCCTCCCGGAGAACACCGTCCCGGAGGGCACCGGCATCACCGCCCGTACGCCGCTCACCGGCGGCGTCCTGTACCGGCTGCCCGCCGCCACCGCCGAGCAGGCCGACGCCGCCGTCACCGCCGCCGAAGCGGCGTTCCGCGAGTGGCGCTCCGTCCCCGCGCCCCGGCGCGGCGCCCTGGTCAAGCGCCTCGGCGAGCTTCTGACGGCCCATCAGGACGACCTCGCCGACCTGGTCACCGTCGAGGCCGGCAAGATCCGTTCCGAAGCGCTCGGCGAGGTCCGCGAGATGACCGACGTCTGCGACTTCGCGGTCGGGCTGTCCCGGCAGCTCTACGGGCGCACCATGGCCTGCGAACGCCCGGGCCACCGCCTCGCGGAGACCTGGCACCCGCTCGGCGTGGCCGGTGTGCTGACCGCCTTCAACTTCCCCGTCGCCGTCTGGGCCTGGAACACCGCCGTGGCCCTGGTCTGCGGCGACCCGGTCGTCTGGAAGCCCTCCGAGCAGACCCCGCTGACCGCCCTGGCCTGCGACGCCCTGCTGGCCCGCGCGATCGCCGACACGGGCGCGCCGGCCGCGCTGCACCACCTGCTCCTCGGCGGCCGGGAGACCGGTGCGCTGCTCGCCGACGACCCGCGCGTCGCGCTGCTCAGCGCCACCGGGTCGGTCCGGATGGGGCGCGAGGTGGGGCCGCGGGTGGCCGCCCGCTTCGGCCGCTGCCTGCTCGAACTCGGCGGCAACAACGCCGCCGTGGTCACCCCGTCCGCCGACCTCGAACTCGCCGTACGCGGCATCATCTTCTCCGCCGCCGGCACCGCGGGCCAGCGCTGTACGACGCTGCGCCGGCTCATCGTCCACGAGGACGTCGCGGACCGCCTGACCGAGAAGATCGTGCACGCCTACCGTCAGCTCCCCGTCGGCAACCCCTTCGACGCGGCCACCCTCGTCGGCCCGCTGATCGGCCCGGCCGCCCACGCCGCCATGGGCAAGGCCCTGGACGCCGCCCGGGCCGACGGCGGCACCGTACTGACCGGCGGCGACCGCCACTTCGCCGACCAGGCGCCGGAGGCCGCCTACGTACGCCCGGCGGTCGTACGGATGCCGGCGCAGACCGGCATCGTCCGCGCGGAGACCTTCGCGCCCATCCTCTACGTCCTGACCTACCGCACCTTCGAAGAGGCGCTGGCCCTGCACAACGGCGTCCCGCAGGGCCTGTCGTCCAGCATCTTCACCCGGGACCAGCGCGAGGCCGAACGCTTCCTGGCCGCCGACGGCTCCGACTGCGGCATCGCCAACGTCAACATCGGCACCTCGGGCGCGGAGATCGGCGGCGCGTTCGGCGGCGAGAAGGAGACCGGCGGCGGCCGCGAATCCGGCTCGGACGCCTGGCGTTCGTACATGCGGCGGGCGACGAACACCGTGAACTACTCGGACGCGCTGCCGCTGGCGCAGGGCGTGACGTTCGGCTGATCCCGCCCGCCGCGCCTCAGTTGAGGGTACGCGCGGGCAGCAGCCGGTCGATCACGACGAAGCGCTCGTCGAGCGGCGCGAGGCGCAGCAGCCGGCGGACCACGGGGCGCGGGCTCAGCAGCACCAGCCGGCCCCCGCGGTCGACCACCCGCTCGCGCAGCCGGCAGATCAGGGCCAGGCCGCTGCAGTCCATGAAGGAGACCTGGCACAGATTGACGACGATCGTGCCCGGCCGGGGTGGCAGCGCCTCGCCGATGACGGGCTGCAAGGTCAGTGCCAGCGCGAGGTCCAGCTCGCCGCGCAGTGCCAGTACGAACTGGTCGCCGACCGTGTATGTGTGCAATGCCGTGTCGACGGTGCGTTCCGCCATGTCGCCCCCACCGGTGCGCAGGCCGCAGAGCGGCTTCTCGCTGTTGGCACCGGGGACCGGGGTGCGGAAAAACGGTAGCGGGATGTGTCCGAGGAGAATCGATCAGGCACGGTTGTATCCCTCGAACGGGTGAAGGCGTGTCGTGGCTCTTGACGAGTGAGCCGGAGCGTGACAAGAGTGCCGGGCCGGACGCCCTGACAGGCGGCGTCCGGCCCGGAACCGAGCGTGATCAGGACTGCGGCGGCCGGTCCTGGTCCTGATCGCTGCCGAACTGCTGCTTGAGCTTGTCCTGGGCCGAGTCCACCTGGCCGCTGTACTTGCCCTGCGACTTCTCGTCGACGAAGTCGCCGGCCTTGTCGACGCCCTTGCCGGCCTGGTCCTCGTGGCCCTTCAGCATCTGCTTGAGCTTGTCCATCACGGACATGAGTCGTCCTCCTCGCCACTGTCGCCCCCATGTCTCCAGGGTCACCGCCGACGGACGGATCCGCATCCGGGGTGGCGCGCTGCCGCACGGACCGGGCCGGGCGCGGCGCGGGCCGGCCGGCGCCGCGCGTTCAGGACGCGGCGGAACCCCGCAGGGTGCGCACGGGGATGAGGCAGTGCGCGGAACTCCTGATCACGCCTTCGTCGCCTGCGAAGGCCCGCAGCATGTCCTCGCTGACCGGGCCGCCCGGCCGCGCCTCGGGCCAGGGCCGGGTGGCGAACATGCCGTACACCTGCTTGCGGTGGTCGGCCGCCGCCAGCCACTCCGGCGGCACCGGGCACTGTGCGGTGAAGACCGGCATGGTCAGCACCGCCTGCCCGGCCTCGACGATCAGCGTCAGCGGGAGGCTGGGCGTGCGGGAGGCGTCCTGGAGCTCGCCGCCGACCAGCAGCCCGGCCTGGCCGAGCATCCTGCCCATGGCCTCCGTCCCGGCCTCCGGGCCGTCCTTGCCGTCCCCGAGGGAGTAGGAGAGCAGGAAGGGCACATCGTGACCGTCCTCGGGGTGGGCGCCGCTCCATCCGATCATCATGAGGGTGCCCAGCTGACTGTTCGGAGGGGTGCCGGTGGTGGTCTGGGATGTGGTCATGGCGGGCACCTTAGTGACCTCCGGGAGCCGTCGTGCGCGGGCTTCACCCGGTTGGACGAGCCCTGTCGGCATCCCAGCCGAACGAGACCCGCCCGGTCACCCGTACCGGCGACCGCACCGGCTCCGTACGCCCGCGGCAGCGGCGGCCGGCGGGGCGGCGGGCCGGTTCGCGCGCCGGGCGGACGGGCACCATGGGGGCAGGCCCGGCAGCGGGCCGCGGCGCGTGCCGGGCGGCGGAGGGGAGCGGGGGCCGGTGGAGCTTTCCGAGGTGGAGTACCACGACCCCGACGACGCGTCGGGCAAGGAGGCCATGGGCGCATACGCCCGGGTGGCGTGCGAACTGACCGGCATGGACCCGCGGTACGGCGTTCCGGCGCTGGTCACCATCGCGCGGCGGGAGTCCTCGTACAACCACCCGCGCTGGCGGGTGAACACCACCGACGGCAATGCCTGGGGGCCGGTCATGACGGACGGCCACCCGCGCAACTGCTCGCGCGGCGCGACCCAGTGCGTCCCGCCGACCTTCGCGGCGTACCACCTCGACGGCACGGCCCGCACCCCGTACGACGTGGTCGCGTGCATGGGCGCGACCATCGGGTACGTCCGCGACCGCTACGGCGTCAACACCTCCGGCTCGAACTTCGCGGAGCGGGTGCAGCAGGCCGACCCGACCCGGCCGCCGAAGGGCTACTGACCGGCCGCCGGCCGCGGACGCCGGGCGGACGGCTCAGGCGATGGCGCCTTCGGTCCAGGCGCGGGCCAGGATCTCGTCCACCGTCTGCTCGACGGTCTGCTCGGTGGTGTCCAGCCACAGCCCGATGGGCGGGGTGTGCTCGCGCAGCGCCGTATCGAGGTCCCGCACACTCCAGTCGGGCCCGTAGGCCGTCTTGGACCGGGTCGCCTCCCGCCGCTCGACCGCCGACGCGTCGGGCGTCAGGACGACCACCGCGAGCGGGCGGGTCCGGATGTGCTCGGCCATCTCGGTCAGGTGCTCGCCGAGCAGGATGTCCTGCGCGATCACGGTGAACCCGGCCTGCGCGTACTGGTCGGCACAGAGGGCCGTGAGCCGGTGCCGCAGCCGCAGCTGGGCGAGGGCGGTCTCACCGGCGTCCGGCGTCATCTCCGCCCGCCCCCGTACGACCATCCGCCGGAACGTGTCCCCCCGCAGATGCACCGACCGCTCCAGCCGCTCCGCGAGCGCCTGCGCCACGGTCGACTTCCCGGCCGCCTGAATCCCGGTCAGCACCACGACCCCCGGGCCGAGCCACGGCCCTCGCGGCGTTGCGGCATCGGCACCGGTGGAGTGTGCGGTCATGGTCGGCTGCCTTTCCGCAGGAGGGGCGGTACGGGCGGGACGGGCTGTGCGGGCCCTCCGCCGGGGCATCTTAGCGTTGGTGGATCATGCCGGGCAGCCGGTTTCCCGCGCTCGCGCGCCCTTGTTGCCGCTTGCGCCCGGTGCTCCGCCCGTCCGGCTCAGCCCGCCCCCGCAAGGCCGTTGATCATGCGGTCGAGGAGGCGGTCGAAGGTGGCGTCGGGGGAGGGGGCGGCGTCGGGTTCCGTCAGGGCGTGGGAGACGGTCGGGTAGGCGTCCGCGACGGCGGGGGAGCGCAGGTAGCGGGTCTGGGCTTCGTGGAATGCGTGGGCGGTGTTGCCCGCGTCACCCGCGTTGTCCGCGTTGTGGGCGGCCTGTTCCTGGGCGAGTTCGTGGGTGACGTGACTGGCCACGAAACCGGAGAGCAGGCTGAAGACCTCCAGCCCGGCCCGGGCGTCCAGGCCCGCGGGCGCCAGGACGGTGAGCGCGTACTCCAGGGCGGCGAGGGTGTTCGGGCCGAACGTCTGCCGTGCGGGCAGCGCGGCGGGCAGCCAGGGGTGGCGCCGCATGATCGCGCGCTGCTCGTGGAAGAGGCGGCGCAGGTCCGCGCGCCAGTCGCCGGACGGTTCGGGCAGCCGGTGGCCGCCGCCGACCTCGTCGATCATCAGCTCCAGCAGCGTCTCCTTGTTGGGCACATAGCTGTAGAGCGACATCGTGCCGGCCCCGATCCGGGCCGCGACCGCGCGCATCGTGACGGCGCCGAGCCCTTCGGCGTCGGCGAGGGCGACGGCCGCGGCGGTGACCGCGGCCCGGCTGTGGGCCGGCGGGCGGCCGCGCCGCGGACGTGCGGCCGGCGCCCACAAGGCCTCGGGATCCACCCCGGCAGCACGGCCTGATGTGCCTGTACGCGTCACGGCAACCTCTCTTCGCTGTCCGCGTCCATCCAACCATCCGCTATTGTCGTACGACGTACGGGAAATATGTCGGCCGGACGCCGGCCCGGTCGGGGAGTGGCCGGGCCGGCGGAACGAACCGGTCCGCACCAGGAATCGAGGCACCGTGACGACAGCGACGCACCACCCTTCCGCCCATTCCTCGTCCCGGAAGGCGGCCAGGAAGCCGCCCCTGCTCGCCCGGGCCGTGCGGCGCACCTGGCGCGGCATGCCGCCCCGGCAGTACGACGTCTCTTGCGAGCGGGGCCTCGTCGTGCCCGCCGCCGACGGCAGCCCGCTGCTGACCGACCATTACTTCCCCCGCGCCGACGGGGACTTCCCCACGCTGCTGGTCCGCTCCCCGTACGGCCGGGGCATTCCGTGGGCGCCCATGTTCGGCCTGCTCTTCGCGGAACAGGGCTTCCACGTCGTCCTGCAGAGTGCCCGTGGCACCGGCGGGTCCGGCGGGGAGTACGCCCTGTGGCAGCACGAGGCGGCCGACGGGCGGGCGGCCGTCGCGTGGCTGCGCGAACAGTCCTGGTTCACCGGCGTTCTCGGGACGATCGGGCCCAGCGCCCTCGGCTACGCCCAGTGGGCCCTCGCCGCCGACCCGCCGCCGGAACTGCGCGCGATGGTCGTCCAGGTCGGGCTGCACGACATCCACGGGTTCTTCTACCCCTCGGGCGGCCCCCTCGCCCTGGAGAGCGCTCTGGTTTCCGCGGTCGGGCGGCTGCATTACGGGCGGGGCGCCCTGGCCATGGTGCGGGCCGCGCTGCGCCTGCAACGCCACCTCCCCGCGATCACCCGCAAGCTGCCGCTCGGCGAGGCGTACGTACCCGGCCTGGGCGGCCGGGTGCCGTTCCTGGACGAGGCGATGGCCCGGCCCGACCGGGACGACGCCCACTGGCAGGGCGCGGACGCGGGCGCCGCTGCCGCGCACCCGGCCGTACCGACCAGCCTGATCACCGGCTGGTACGACGTGTGCCTCGACCAGACGCTGGAGCAGTACGACCGGCTGCGACGCGCCGGCTGCGACACCGCGCTGCTCGTCGGCCCCTGGACGCACAACTCCGCGATGCAGCAGGGCTGGCCCGAGGTCTTCGCCGAAAGCCTCGCCTGGCTGCGGGCCCACCTGTGCGACGACCCGTCCGGCCTGCGCGAGGCGCGGGCCCGTGTGCACGTGGGCGGCCGTCAGGAATGGCGCGACCTGCCCGACTGGCCACCGGCCGCTACGGGCCGCCGCTGGTACCTGACGGGCGACGGCCTGCTGAACGGCCGCGCTCCCGAGGCCGCGGCGCCTCCGGTGTCCTTCCGCTACGACCCGGCCGACCCGACGCCGTCGGTCGGCGGCCCCTTGCTGTCCCGGACGGCCGGTCCGCGCGACAATGCCGCCCTGGAGGCCCGGGACGACGTGCTGACCTTCACCACCCCGCCGCTCACCGAGCCGGCCGAGATCCTCGGCACGGCCGCCGTGCACCTGCGGGTCGGCGCCGACACCGGGCACGCCGACGTGTTCGTACGGCTCTGCGACGTGGACGAACGGGGCCGCTCGACCAACGTCTGCGACGGGATACGGCGCCTGGACCCCGCCACGGCCGCGCCCGGCCCGGCGGAAGTGACGGTGGACATGAGCCCCACCGCCCACTCCTTCGCCGCCGGGCACCGCATCCGCCTCCAGGTCAGCGGCGGCGCCCACCCGCGCTTCGCCCGCAACACCGGTACGGGCGAGCCCCTGGCGACGGCCACCCGGCTGGTGGCGACCGGGATCACCGTGCACCATCCGTCGGCGCTGGTCCTGCCGCGGGCGGAGCCCGTGACGGCGCCGCGGGAGAGCGGCGAACCTCAGACGAAGAAGGCGTTCATGCCGTCCACGTCGGACAGGTAGGTCTCGATGGCCGCGATCTTGCCGTCGCGCACCGTGCACACCGTGGACAGGTGCTCGTCCAGCACCGTGTCCCCGCGCCGTGCGGTGTTGTGCAGGGAGAGTGCCATGTTGCGGCGGCTGACGAGGATGTGGAGCAGGGTGAAGTTCACTCCGTACCCGGCGATCTTGCGGGCGTGTTCGACGATCGCGTCGGCGCCTTCCGCGGTGCCGGAGATCGTGTTGTCGCCGGGCAGCTCCCAGACCGCGTCGTCGTGCAGCAGGGAGCGGATCGCCGCCCAGTCGCCGGTGACGAGCGCGGCGTGGAACTGCTTGCCGAGGGAGTAGTTGTCCTGGTGGAGGGCCATGGGGGCTCCTTCGTGAGAGGGGCGCGGCAGGTCGGTCCGAACGGCCTGCCGCGCGTCAGTTCGTATGTTCTAGAACAGTAGCAATCAATTCGGCGGACCGCGGGGAGGGGGCGGGGACGTGGTCCGGGTGTCGGTGCCTCCGCGTACGCTCGGAGCATGGCCGTACTGAGTCACCCCGACCGCGCCGAACTACGCATCGCGGATGTGCTGGAGGCGTTCGCCCATCCGATCCGGCTGCGCATCGTGCACCGTCTCGCCCACGGGGCCGAGCGCTCCTGCGGCGAGCTGCTGCCCGAGGTGTCGAAGTCCACCGCCAGTCACCACTGGCGGGTGCTGCGCGAAAGCGGTGTGCTCCATCAGCGGCGGGAGGGCCGCCGCCTTGTGATGCACCTGCGGCGCGAGGACCTGGAGGCGCGCTTCCCGGGGCTGCTGGACGTGGTGCTGGCCGCCGCCGGCGACGATCCCGAGGTGGTGGCGGGCAGCGGGGCGGTGGGTGACGGAGTGGTGGCCGGGGCTCGCCGGGGGTGACCGGCCCGGGCGGCGCGTCCCCAGGGCGGAATGGGCGGGTGCATCGTCCGGATGGTCCGTTCGGCGCGGTTCGTCCGGTTGGCGAGTGCCGCATGAGAGCCTGACGGCCGGGTACGGGCGAGGCCGGAGGTGAGTGCATGTCCGGTGCCGTGAAGCCGTCCGGCGCGGCGGCGAAGGCCGCCGAACCGGCCGTCTGGTGGGCCGTGCTGACCGGCCTGTGGCTGGTGCTCGTCAGCAGCCTGGACACGCTGGAGTTCCTGGTCGGCGCGGCGGCCGCGCTCCTCGGCGCGTTCGCCGCACGCGCCGCCCGCAGAGCCGCGGCGGGTGACGGGAACCGCGGGCGGCCGAGGTGAACGGCTGGCTGTCGGCCGCCGCGCTCCTGCTCCTCGTCGGCTTCGCGCCGACCGTGTGGGGCGCGGCGAGCGGCCCCGTACGGCGCCGGGTCATGGCGCAGAACCTCGCGACACTGGCCGGCTGCCTGGTCCTGCTGCTCCTCGCACAGGGCTACGCGCGGCCCTCGTACGTCGATCTCGCGCTCGTCCTCGCGGTCCTCGGCCCCGCCGGAACCCTCGTCTACGCCCGGCTGCTCGCCGACGAACTGGCCGAACGCCCGGCCCGCGACCCCGTCGCACGCGCCCTCGGCCGTGCCATGACGCCGCTCGCCGCGGTCTGCGTACCGCTCGTGGTACTGCCGCTGTGCGTCGCGACCGGGCCGGGCCGGGCGATGGTCAAGCTCCTGGCGATCGGGGCGCTGCTGATCGGCGGGAACATCGTGTCCACACGCGCGCTGTCCGCCCGGCACGCCACCGGGCACACCCCGCGCGGCACCGGGCACACCCCGCAGGCCACCGGGCCCGAACGGCACACCACCGGCGGGCAGAGCGGTGCGGCCGGTGGCTGACGTACTGATCGTGCTGGCCCTGGCACTCGTCGCGGCGTCCTCGACCGCCGCCGTACTGGCCCGCGACCCGGTCCGGCAGTCGACCGTACTGGCCCTGCTCGGCCTCAGCCTCGCCCTCCTCTTCGCCGTCCTCCAGGCGCCGGACGTGGCCCTGTCCCAGCTCGCGGTCGGCTCCGCCCTCACCCCGCTGATGCTGCTGCTCTCCGTACGGAAGGTACGGCGCAAGGGCAAGGAGGGCGGCAGCCACCGCAATGCCGGGAACCGGACCGGCAGCACGGACCAGGAGGGGCGCCGATGAGCAGGCGCGCCCGGCTGTGGGTGCTGGCCGTCGGCGGCCTGGGTCTGGCCGTCCTGCTGTTCGCGGCGAGCCTGGAACTGCCCGGCTTCGGCGGCGATTGGCACCCGTACGGGGTCCGGGCCGTCGAGGCCGCCCTCGCCCGGCACACCTCCAACGTCGTCGCGGCGGTCAACTTCGACCAGCGGGCGTTCGACACGCTGGGCGAGGAATCGATCCTGTTCTGCGCGGCGCTGGGCACCGTCGTACTGCTCCGCCAGACGAGCGACGAGCACCGGGTACGCCCCGAACCGGCGCGCGTCGCCCCGCCCGTACGCCGCTACGCGCTGGTCGCGCTCCCGGTGACCCTGCTCATCGGCCTGTACATCGTCGCCCACGGCCAGCTCAGCCCCGGCGGCGGCTTCCAGGGCGGGGTCGTCGTCGCGACGGCCCTGCACCTGCTGTACATCGCCGTGGACTACCGCGCCCTGGAACGGATAAGGCCGATCGGCCTGTACGCGATGGCGGACGCGGCGGGGGAGGCCGCCTACCTGCTGCTGGGCGCCGCCGGCCTGATCGCCGGGACCGCCTACCTGGCCAACGTCCTCCCGTACGGCACCTTCAACACACTGGCCTCGGGCGGCACGGTGCCGCTGCTCAACGCCGCCGTCGGGGTGGAGGTCGCCAGCGGCGTCGTCGTCCTGCTGGCCTCCTTCCTCGACCAAGCGGTGGAAATCGTCGACGCGGACGACCCCGACAGCTCCGGCCGAAACTCCGACCAGGACAACTCCGGCCGGCCCCGCGCCCCCGACAACTCCGACCAGCCCCCCGCCCCCGACACCTCCGGCCGAACGCCCACCCCCCACAACCCGCCCGAGGAGAAGCCGACATGAGCGTGCTGCCCTACCTCGTCGCCGGCTGGATCTTCCTGATCGGCTGCTACGGGCTGGCCACCAGCCGCAACCTCATCCACGCCGTCGGCTGCCTCGCCGTCTGCCAGGCCTCCACGTACGTCCTGCTGCTCGCCGTCGGCTACCGGGACGGCGGTACCGCGCCGGTCTTCTCCGACCTGAAGCCCGGCACCCGCCCGGTCGTCGACCCCGTCGTCCAGGCCCTGACCCTCACCGACGTGGTGGTGGGCGCGACGGTCACCGCGCTGCTGCTGGCCCTCGTCGTCCAGGTCGGCAAACGGCACGGGACCGTCGACCCGGACGAACTCTCGGAGCTGCGCGGGTGACGGCGGCGGGCCCCCTCACCGCCGCCGCGGGCATGACCCTCACCCCGGCCGCCACCCTGCCGCTGATCGTGACCCTCCCGCTGCTCGGCGCCGCGTTCCTGGTCGCGGCGGGCCGCCGGATGGCGCGCCGGGCCGCCGAGATCGCGGGCACCGTCTTCGCGGCGGGCACCGCCGCCCTCGCCTTCTCCGTCCTGCTGCGCGGGGCGTCGGCGGGCGGCCCGGGCGGGCGCGCCGTCGAATGGCTGGGCGGCTGGCACCCGCACGGCGGCGCGGGTGTGGGCATCGTCCTGGTCGGCGACCGGATCGGCGTCGGGCTGGCCGCCGTCACCTCGCTCCTGGTCGTCGCCGTCCTCGCGTACTCCTGGCGGTACTTCGACGAGCCGCCGCACCGCCAGGCGGGCACCTTCCCCGCCCTCGTCCTGATCTTCCAGGCGGCCATGTGCGGCTTCGCGCTCACCGGCGACCTCTTCAACGCGTTCGTCTTCTTCGAGCTGATGGGCGTCGTCGCGTACGCCCTCACCGGCTACCGCGTCGAGGGGGCGCGCGCCGTGCAGGGCGCGCTCACCTTCGGCGTCGTCAACTCCCTCGGCGGCTACGCCACCCTGCTCGGCGTCGGCCTGCTGTACGGACGCACCGGGGAACTCGGCTTCGCCCAGATCGGCGCCCGCCTGGCCACCCACCCGGGCGCGTCCTCCGCCGGTCCGCCCACCGGCCCGTCCGCCGGCCTCGCCGAAGGCCCCGACATCCTCGTCCTGACCGCCTTCGTCCTCGTCCTGACCGGCCTGCTCGTCAAGGCCGCCGTGGTCCCTTTCCACTTCTGGCTCCCGGACGCGCACGCCGTCGCGCCCACCCCGGTGTGCATGCTGCTGTCCGGCGTCATGGTCGAACTGGGCGTGTACGGCACGGCCCGCGTCTACTGGACCGTCTTCGCGGGCCCCGGCGGTATCCCCACCGCCGACGCGCACCGCACGCTGCTCGCCCTCGGCACGCTCACCGCCGTCGTCGGCGCGCTGATGTGCTGGCAGCAGCGGCACCTCAAACGGCTGCTGGCGTTCTCCACCGTCGCGCACACCGGCCTGTTCCTGATCGGGCTGGCGACCATGACACCGGACGGCGCGGGCGGCACGGCCCTGTACGTCCTCGGACACGCGGGCGTCAAAGCCGCGCTCTTCGCCGCCATGGGCATCCTCCTCGACCGCTTCCGCAGCGTCGACGAACTCGAACTGCACGGCCGCGGCAGGGAACTGCCCCTGGTCGGCGTGGTCTGCGCGGCCGGCGGGCTGGCCCTGGCCGGGCTGCCGCCGTTCGGTACGGGCCTGGGCAAGGCGGTCACCGAGGAAGCGGCCGGAGGCTGGCCGGCCGCCGTGTTCGTGCTCGTCTCCGCGGTCACCGGGGGAGCGGTGTTGCGCGCCGTCGCCCGGGTCTTCCTCGGGCTCGGCGTACGGCCGAAGGCAGCCGACGAGGCGGCGAACCGCGCGGACGAGACCAGCGGCAAGGACGAACAACCGGAAACCGCCGGCCAGCTGAGCCGCATCCCGGACACCATGCTGGCCGTGCCGGTCGCGCTGCTGGCGGGCGCACTGGCCGTGGGCGTCGTACCGGGCCTGCACGCCGCGGTCGGCCGGGCCGCGGACGCCTTCCTCGACCGGGCGGGCTACGCCGCCGCGGTCCTGCACACCCCGTCGGCCGCACCCGTACCGATGCCCGGACCGCACTGGACCCCGGCGGGCGTGGCCCTCGGCCTGCTGTCCGCCGCCCTCGCCTGCGGCCTGGCCTGGTGGGCCGTACGCCGCCCCCAGGGCCCCGCCGAACCCGCCCGCTGGGCGGCGCCGGTCCGCCGGCTGCACTCCGGACACATCGGGGACTATGTCGCGTGGGTGCTGGCGGGGGTGGTGTTGGTGGCGGGGTTGGTGGTGCCGGGGTTGTGGTGATCGGGGTCGTCGTGATCGGGCTTGTGGTGATCGGGGTGCCGGGGCGGCGGTGAAGAGCACCCCGGCACCACCGCCCTCACTCTTCCTCACTCTTCGCGGAAGCCGCTTTCACTCCTTCCGATAGGAGTACGCCTCTCCCGCAGCCGCCGCCACCGCGTCCAGACCGGCCCCGGTCGAAGCGGTGACCACGGCCGCCACCGCGCCCTCGACGAACGGCGCGTCCACCAGCCGCGTACCTTCGGGCAGCTCGTCGCCCTCGGCGAGCAGGGCCTTGACGGTCAGTACGGCGCTGCCCAGATCGACGAGGACGGCGACGCCCGCACCGCCGTCCACCTTCCGCGCCGCCTCCGTGATCAGCTCCGCGCTGGTCCCCAGCCCGCCGTCCGGTGTACCGCCCGCTGCCGCCACCGGGGCCTTGGCGCCACCGCCCGCCAGGCCGACGGCCAGCCGCGCCACCGACTCGGCCACCGGCCCGCTGTGCGACACCAGCACGATGCCCACGTACGAGGAGTCCGCGCCGCTCACTTCGCCGCCTCCTGCTCCGCCGTCTCCGCCAGCGCGGTGAACAGCAGGGCCGACGAGGTCGCCCCCGGATCCTGATGACCGACGCTGCGCTCGCCCAGATAGCTCGCCCGGCCCTTGCGGGCCTGGAGCGGAACGGTGGCCTCCGCCCCCTGCCCGGCGGCCTCGGCGGCGGCCCGGAAGGACGTGGCCAGCGCCTCGACGGCCGGATCGAGCGCGTCGAGCATCGTCGCGTCACCGGGCGCCGAACCGCCCAGCTGCGCCACCGCGTCCACCCCGGTGCGCAGCGCCGCGCGCAGCTCGTCGGCGGTGACGCTGTCCGCGTCGCCCAGCGCCTTGCCCGTACGCCGCAGCAGCGTCCCGTACAGCGGGCCGGACGCGCCGCCCACCGTGGAGATCAGCTGCCGCCCCGCCATCGTCAGCACGGCCCCCGGCGTCCCCGGCGGCTCCGCTTCGAGCGTCTTGACGACGGCCGCGAAGCCGCGCTGGAGGTTGCTGCCGTGGTCGGCGTCGCCGATGGCCGAGTCGAGCTCGGTGAGACGGGGCGCTTCCCGGTCGACGGAGGCGGCGACCGCCGTCATCCACCGCAGAAAGAACCCGGCGTCCAGTGCCGTTTCGGACACGAACTGCTCCTCTGGTCGTACGTGTGCGGGTACCGCGGTCACGTCGGCCCGCGAAGACCGGGACGACGTGACGTGTACGGGAGAACGTCCCCGCCATTGTGCGCGCAAACCTCCGGCGACCGGCCCGGTCAGCAACCCCAGCGCAGCGCGGGCGTCCGTACCGGCGCGTCCCACAGCCGCAGCAGCTCCTCGTCCACCTGGCACAGCGTCACCGAGCAGCCCGCCATGTCGAGCGAGGTGACGTAATTGCCGACCAGCGTACGAGCCACCGGCACGCCCCGCTCGCCGAGCACCCGGTGCACCTCGGCGGCGAACCCGTACAGCTCCAGCAGCGGGGTGCCGCCCATCCCGTTGACCAGCACCAGCACCGGGTGTCCGGGCCGCAGGTCCGCCAGCACCGCCTCCACGGCGTAGTCCGCGATCTCACCGGCGGTCATCATCGGCCGCCGCTCGCGGCCCGGCTCCCCGTGGATGCCGACGCCCAGCTCCAGCTCACCGGCGGGCAGGTCGAACATCGGGCCGCCCTTGGCCGGAGTCGTACAAGAACTGAGCGCCACACCGAAGCTCCGCGACGACTCCACGACCCGGCGCGCCAGCCCCGCCACCCGGTCCAGCGGCGCGCCCTCCGCGGCCGCCGCACCCGCGATCTTCTCCACGAACAGCGTGGCGCCGGTCCCGCGGCGCCCGGCGGTGTGCAGTGAGTCGGTCACCGCCACGTCGTCGTTCACGACCACCGTCGCGACCTGCACCCCCTCGTCCTCCGCCAGCTCCGCGGCCATCCGGAAGTTCAGCACGTCACCGGTGTAGTTCTTGACGACGAACAGCACCCCCGCACCACTGTCCACGGCCGCGGCGGCCCCCACCATCTGATCCGGCACGGGCGAGGTGAACACCTCCCCGGGACACGCGGCATCCAGCATCCCCGCCCCCACGAACCCCCCGTGCAACGGCTCATGCCCACTACCACCCCCCGAAACCAGCGCCACCTTCCCTCCGACCGGCGCATCCCGCCGCACGACCACCCGGTTCTCCACATCCACGACCAGGTCGGGATGGGCCACAGCCATCCCGCGAAGGGCGTCGGCGACCACGGATTCGGGGACGTTGATGAGCATTTTCACGCGGGGCTCCTCGGCTGCTCGAAGGAATCGGCGGTGAGCTGCGATGGTGCAGGTCCAAAGGTAGTGGGAGAGGTAGTTGGTTCCGGCGGTCTCCGGCGGTTGGCGGCGGACTCCGTCGGTACTGCTGCTGATCTGATGCCGACTTTGCAGCGGAGGCCGGTGAGACGGTCCGGTGAATCGGCAGAAGAGACCCGCACGGGCAGGGACCACATGATCCGTACTCGTGCAACGAGACCGCGCGGGAGCGGCCGGTTCCCTCGGCCGGTTTCCTCGGCCAGTGCTCGGATTGAGGTGCCCGCCTGGTAGCCGAAGCCGACTGGTTCACCCAGTGCGGCTCGGAACGCGCCGTGCGACGCATGGTGAAGAAAGCCGACAGCCTCCGGCTGATGGCCCGCTTCGAAGTTGGCCCTACCGCTCGACCAGAACAGTCAGTGGGTCTTTCGCTTCCAAGCCACGTTCACGTGTACGGAGGGGCTGGCCAGGCGCTCAGCCGGCGAACGCATACGGGTCCAGGGCATCGACCGGAAGGTGTTCGATGAGCAGGCGCTCGCCGACACCCGTCTCCTGCGCCAGTTCGATCAGAACGTCCAGGGCCGTATGGTCCTCAAGCGCGTAGCCGGTGGAGTCGAACACCGTCATGCTGTTCCGGTACGGCGTCCAGTTGCCGGGCTCGCGGCACACGTCCGACAGCTGGGGTCCGACCTGCCCGACCCGGGCGCTATCAGTCGCATCCGCGCCGTGCTCGGGGCGGATCTGCCGATCCGGGCCCTGTTCGAGACGCCGACCGTCGCAGGGCTCGCCGGTCAGCTGCATCTGGACGTCCGGGAGGACGCCCTCGGAGTTCTCCTCCCGCTCCGCCCGCGCGGCACCAAGCCACCGTTGTTCTGCATACACCCGGCCGGCGGCCTGAGCTGGCCCTATGCGGGTCTGCTTCAGTACCTCGACCCCGATGTCCCGGTGTACGGCCTTCTGGCGAGAGGCATGACGGAGGGCGAGGAGCTGGCCGGCTCGGTGGCGGAGATGGTCGAGGACTACCTCGGCCAGATGCGTACGGTCCAGCCGCACGGCCCGTACCACCTGCTGGGCTGGTCCTTCGGCGCGGTGGTGGCACACGCCATCGCCGACCGCCTGCAGCAGCAGGGTGAACGCACGGACTTGCTGGTAGTTGTCGACGCGGTTCCGGCAAAGCCCCTTCCGGAGGAAGCCAGGAGCAGATCGCCGCTTTGGAGATGTCCAAGGTGTATCTGGGAATGCTTCAGGCTTTCCACGTCGACACCGACGGAATCGACGAACACAGCCTCACTCACGAGGAGTTCCTTCGCCTTCTGTCGACGGAGCACACGGCATTGGCCACCGTGGACGAGCGCATGGCCGAGGCGTCGATGCGCGTACTGCAGAACAACGTGGGCATCGGCGCCCAGCACATCCACGGCCGGGTCACCACGAACATGCTGATCTTCACCGCGACCAACGGCGGTGAGTACGTGATCGACCCGGAGGTCTGGGCCCCGTACATCGAGGGCCGGATCCACCATCACCGCATCACGTCGTCCCACCACGCCCTGATGCAGCCCGACTCCCTGCGTCAGCTGGGACCCGAACTGGCCGCGGAACTCCGCGGCCTCCACACCGATCCGACCCGAGAGGACTGATCATGACGAACCCCTTCGACAACCCCGAGGGCCGTTTCCTGGTGCTCGTCAACGACGAGGGGCAGCACTCCCTCTGGCCGACGTTCGCCGACATCCCCGAGGGCTGGCACACGGCCCATCCGGAAGATTCCCGCGAAGCCTGCCTGTCCTACATCGAAGAGAACTGGACGGACATGCGCCCCCTGAGCCTGGTCCGGGCCATGGAGGAAGCGAGCTCCTGACCTCCCGGCCCGCCCGTCCGGCGCCGACCCGGCACCCGGCGCCCCGCCGCGCCGGGTCGGCCTCCTGTCCGGCAGTGGAATTGCCTGTAGCCGAAGCGGTTTTGCCCCTGGTCAGGACCATGCGTGTCACCCCTGGTTGACACTTCGCTTCTGTCAACCTAGGGTGACATCATGGAGATTGGCCGGCTCGTACTGTTGGCAGAAGAAGCCAAGGGTGACGACCCCGTGGCGGGGCTCAGCGCCACTGTTGAGGTGCGGCGCGAGATGGAGCGGCTGGAGGCGGTGTTGGTACGGCGCGCCCGCACACAGGGGCGTACCTGGGCCGACATCGCCGCCGCCCTGGGCATCAGCAAGCAGGCCGCGCACAAGAAGTACGGCGGCCGAAGGCTGTTCCGCAACCAGGACTAGCCACTCCCGCAACGGGATTCGGGCTGAGGCACCTGTGCCGCGGCCTGCTGAAAGCTGCCCGGGTCAGGGCACGCGAGCTGGACGCATCCGGACAGAATATTGCCGCGACAAAGGAATTCGGTGGACCCCATGGGCGCACAATCCGTCACACAGCAAGCGGTCGCCGTCGCCGTGGCCGCCAACTTACCCGTCATTCTCTGGGGAGCGCCGGGCACCGGAAAGACGTCAGCAGTGGTCGCGCTGGGAGAGAGCCTCGGCCTGCCCGTCGAAGTCGTTGTCGGATCCATCCGCGAGCCGAGTGACTTCTCCGGTCTGCCCGTACTCCGTGACGGCGGCACCTGGTTCGCCCCGCCGCGCTGGGCGGAACGGCTGGCGCGGTCCGGGACCGGGTTGCTGTTCCTCGACGAATTGACCACCGCGCCTCCCGCCGTCCAGGCCGCCATGCTGCGTGTCGTCCTGGAGCGCACCGTCGGCGACCTGGTGCTGCCACCCGAGATCCGCATTGTCGCCGCCGCCAACCCGCCCGAGCAGGCCGCCGACGGCTGGGACCTCTCCGCGCCGCTGGCCAACCGGCTCATCCACCTCGACTGGCAGGTCTCGGCCGTCGACATCGCCGAGGGCTTGGCCGGCGGATTCACCGTGCCCGAGCTCGCGCACAGTGAGCCGCCCACCCTCGCCGAGGTCACCAAGTCCCGCGCCATGGTCGGCGCGTTCCTTCGGGTACGCCCCGAACTCGTGCTCGCCGTGCCGGACAGCCCGGATCGCGCTGGACGCGGCTGGCCCAGCCCGCGCAGCTGGGAGCTGGCCGCCCGCGCACTGGGCGCCTGCGCGCACAGCGGCACCGACGAGGCCGTACTCGCCGAGCTGCTCCTGGGCGCTGTGGGCGAGGCCGCCGGCTTCGAGCTGCTTTCCTGGGTGCGCAACCTCGACCTGCCGGACCCGGTGCAGTTGCTCAACGACCCGCACGCCACCCTCCCCGACCGCCTCGACCGGCTGCACGCCCTCCTCGGCGCGCTCGTCGCACACGTCGTGGCCGATGGAGGCGCGCCCGTCTGGGAGCAGTCGTGGACGGTGGTCAGCCGCGTCGCCCGCTCCTCACCCGACATCGCCGCCAGCGCCGCCCGGGCGCTGGCCAAGCACCGCCCCAGCGGCGCGAAGCCGCCCAGCACCATGCTGGAGCTGGCACCGATCCTGCGCGCGGCGGGGCTGCTGACATGACGGCCGTCCCCGACGGGCCGGCGGAGCAGCGCGAACAGGTCCTCGCGCGGTTCGCGGCGGCCCGGCTCTGGGCCGCACACCACGCGCCGTACCTGGCCTCCGCGGTGTTCGCGCTGACCCCGGTGGTCATCGAGGCGGCCATCGACGACACCACAGGGACGCCGGTGCCCGACCCGGAGTTCCGCGCCTTTCCTGCCGACACCCGGTGGAACGTCCACCTGGAGACCGGCACGGCACTGGCCACCCCCGTGCCGGAGATCGGCTGGTGGCTGCTGCACCACGTGGGCCACCTCGTCCGCCGGCACGCGAGCCGTTCCCCGGTGAAACCGGGCAACGGCGGCGGAACGCACGCGGCCGGGCTCGCTGGAGAGGAACGGGCGCACCGCTGGAACCAGGCGGCCGACGCCGAGATCAACGATGACCTGGAGGCCGAGGACCTGCCGGTGCCGGACGGGGTCATCTCCCCGAAGGCACTGGGGCTTCCGGACAACCGCATGGCCGAGGAGTACGTGCCGATGCTGGACGTGCTGGCCGAGGCCATGGGGCGGGGCGGCAAGGCCCTGGCCGAGGCCATTGACTGTGGCAGTGCCGCGGACGGGCGCCCGCGCGAGTACGAAGAGTCCGGCGGCGGAGGACTGTCCGAACTCGACAAGGAACTGCTGGAACGCTCCATCGCCGTCGGCATCCAGGACCGGATCAGCGCCCGCAGCGAGGTGCCCTCGGGCTGGCAGCGCTGGGCCGGAGAACGCCTGGCGCCCCAGGTGAACTGGCGGTCCCGGCTCGGTGCACTGATCCGTCGCGGACTGTCCGCGGTGGCCGGCAACACCGACTTCAGCCACCGCAGGCCGTCGCGCCGCGCGGGCGCCTACACCGACATCGTGCCGCCCGCGCTGGTCTCCCCGGTTCCGGACACCGTGCTCGTCGTCGACACCTCGGGCTCGGTCACCAACGCCGTGCTCGACCGGCTGCTCGCCGAGGTCACCGCCATCATCACCGGGGTCGCCGGACCGAACCGGCGGCTGCGCGCCCTGTGCTGCGACATGACCCCGTACCCGGTGCAGACCGTACGCCGGGCCGAGGACATCACGCTCGTCGGCGGCGGCGGTACGGACATGCGCGCCGGGATCGAGGCCGCCGCGCACCTGCGGCCCCGCCCCGACCTCATCGTCGTGCTCACCGACGGCCAGACCCCCTGGCCGGAACACCGGCCGCGACCGCACGTCGTCGTCTGCCTCATCGGCGAGGACGGCCACGCACCCGACTGGGCCGCCATCGCCCGCATTCCGCAGGAGGCACTGACATGACCGTGGGATTCAGCGACGACGAGGAACCCGAGCGGGACAAGGGCCGAGAGCGCCACCGGCCCGTACCCGAGCCGGAGCATGCGCCCACCCCGGAGCCGTTGCCGCAGTGGCCGGAGCACGGGTTCACCCTGGCCGAGGCACGCAGCTGGATCGACGAGGGCTTCGCCGTCGCCGAGGCCGTGCGCTGGCGCACCTCCGGCGTCTACACCCCGGACAAGGCACGGCAATGGCGTACCGCGGGCGCCACCCCGTACACCGTCGACACCTGGCTGAGCGCGGGCATGACCCCACGCGACGCGGTCCGCTGGCGCGAACTCGGCTACTCCGCCCAGGAAGCCGCCGAACGGCACCTGGCCGGGGAGAGCCCCACCCCGCGCAGCTGGCTCTACCGGCTGCTCAACCCACGCCGTGACACCACCAAGGACAACCTCGGCGAGGAACGGGCCAAAGCCATGAAGGCCTTGCTGCATCGCGGCGTTCCGGCCGCGGCCGCCAGAGGCTTCGTCGAGTCGGGCTGGAGCGGCGAGGAAGCGCTTCCCTGGGCCCGGCGCGGCATCGACCCGGGCGAGGCCCGCGTCTTCCTCGCCCTGGGCTTCGAGGCGGGGGAGGCGGAGAAGGTGCTCTCCGACGGCGAGTCCGCCATCGAACTGATGGCCACCTGGTGGCGTGCGGGCATCCCGATCGACGAGGTCGCGCCATGGCGCGCGGCAGGCTTCACCGCCCAGGAGGCGGCCGGGATGCGCGCCGAAGGCACCGACGTCGAACAGGCCAAGGTGCTGCGCGCCCTCAGCGGAGGCGAACCGTCCTGACGAAGAGGAGTACGACCATGAGCGGTACCCCCTACGCGGTCCTCGCCGAAGGGCTGCGCAAGACCTACGGCTCCACCACCGCGCTGGACGGGTTCGACCTCGCCGTCCCGGAAGGCACCGTGTGCGGCCTGCTCGGCCCCAACGGCGCAGGCAAGACCACCGCGGTACGGATCTTGTCAACGCTCCTGCGGGCCGACGGCGGCCGGGCCGTCGTCGCCGGGTTCGACGTGGTGCGTCAGGCCGCGCAGGTCCGCTACCGCATCGGCCTCACCGGCCAGTACGCGGCGATCGACGACGCACTCACCGGCATGCAGAACCTCCAGATGTTCGGCCGGCTGTTCCGCCTGGGCAAGGCCGGCGCCCGCGCCCGGGCCGAGCAGTTGCTCGACCAGTTCAACCTCGCCGAGGCCGCGGACAAGAAGGCGGGCACCTACTCCGGGGGCATGAAGCGCCGGCTGGACCTGGCTGCCGGTCTCATCCTCGCCCCACAGGTGCTCTTTCTCGACGAGCCCACCACCGGCCTGGACCCGCGCAACCGGAACGAGGTCTGGGCCGCACTGCGCTCCCTCGTCGCGGGTGGCACGACCGTGCTGCTCACCACCCAGTATCTGGACGAGGCGGACCAGCTGGCCGACCAGATCGCGGTGATCGACACGGGCAGGGTGATCGCCGAGGGCACTCCGGCCGAGCTGAAGTCCCGCATCGGGGGCGACCAGGTGGATGTGGTGCTGCGCGACGCGATCCGCCTGCCCGAGGTGGCCAGCCTGCTGACCCGGATCACGGGCGGCCGCCCGGAGGTCGACGAGGACGGCTTTCGCGTCAGCGCCCCGGTGGACGTGGCCCGCCGAGCACGCCGCAGGCGACGCTGTGCAGTAGATGGAGAGGGCCCCGTCACTGCGGGGGAGATAGAGCCTCCTGCCGGCTGCTGGCCGGACCCGCAGACCGCCATCGAGGCGACTGCGAACAGGGCTCGGTCTGAGGGACGCGGCACCCGAAGCGCCCGACGGTCTTCAACTTGGTGGCCACCAGCCGCACGCCGTGTTACCTGTCCCTCTCGGCCGAGACTTCATCGCCGAACTGGTCGCCGTCGGCCGGCCCGAGGCCGGCGCAGAGAGCCTCACCGAAACGTTGGCTCCATCTGCCAGGGGAGGAACACCACCTGCCCGACGGAGTACTGGCCACGGTGGGCCGCTCACTCTGTTCCTTCGGAAAGTTTGTGGTGGTCGGTCACGCGCCGTACGACTTAGCTGTTGCACTTCGGCCGAGATCACGCTGAGTATGCCGATGGCGAGCCGGATCCGAAGACAGGAGAGCGCTTGATGGTCATAGTCAGGGTCGCATGCTGACCATTTGCTGACCGACAGCATCTCGTCACCCGATTGACCTGCGAAAATGCCCAGTTTCGAGACGTTGATGAGCATTTTCACGGGGGCTCCTCGGGTGCTCGAACGATCGGCGGCGGACTCCGTCGGTACTGATGCCGACCTGTTGACTTCACTGACCTGTCGACTTCCCTGACGGCCCGTCAGTTACCGGGTGAGTTACTCAGCGTGACGACCTCAGGATATGCGCGGGCACTGGAGGTGGCGCAAGTGCTGGAGGGCGGAGGGGCGTGAGCTTGTACACGGCGACGTCCTGGAAGGCGTTTCGCCGTGGAAGCGGTGCGGTCCGCGCCCTGCTGTGGTGAGCGGCAACGGTTGCGGCTCACCTCCGAGGCGCTGTTCGGGCTCTGCGCTCCAAGAGCTTGTCAGCGGCCGGCCTGAGACCGGAGATACCCAGGTTCACCTGTGGCGACGAACCGGGCCAAGGATCGCTCAAGCAGTTCCAGGAAGTGACGCATGTCGTCCGCCACTCTGTCGAACTCCGGCTCCTCCAGTGATGCCGTCCGTGTCCGGTGGACGGCCCCGTCGGGACCCACGACGTAGGACAGGCCGCCCCCATCCGATCCGATCACCAGCCCGCACGGCTCCTGGCTCTCACTCACACGGACGGCCCCGTAATCCGAGAGGTGCTGAAGGACATCGCGCGCGGGATGGATGAAACAGCCGTTGCCGACGTCCTCCCATACGACTTCTCCGATGCTCCGGTAGAAGGTGACCAGGTCTGCGGCTGCGCAAGGAACGCGGGCCAGCGCACGCACCGCCTCTTGGCCACTGTCAGCGGCGTCAGCGGCCAGGCAGATCCGGTTGACACCCGGCGGGAAGCCGTGCTTGCACTCGAACTCCGCCGTCATCTCCGCCAGCACCGGCGAGACCGCGCTCACCCACGAAGACAGCCGGGCCGGCGACAACGAACGCTCACTCATGAGGCCGGATCCTGTCATGAGCTGCTGACATTCGTCCCTACGGAAGGGCTGCACCCAACGCGCCGTGTACGGCCCCGGTGCCGGGGTATCCTCGGCTGCGTACCGCATCGCATGGCGGCCTCCCGACACGAGTCTTCAACCGGAGGTCCCACATGTCCGCACTCACGGTGCGCCCCTTCCGCCGCGACGACCGCGACCAGCTCACCGAACTGGTCAACCAGCACGTCGCCGCCGTCGTCCCAGGGGTTTCCGTCTCCGTCAACACCGTGCTCAGCACCCTGGAGCGGCAGGCGGACGAATTCATCACCGACCCGTGGGTGAGCGAGCGGGTCACGCTCGTCGCCGAACAGCGCAGGTGCGTGGTGGCCGCGGCCCACCTGTTGCGCTACCGCGCCGACGCCGAGGTCGGCGAGGACTACCGGGACACCGGCGAGATCGACTGGTTCGTCTGCCGCCCGCCGGCCTCCTTCTGGCCGGACTCCGACGAGGCCGCACACCTGTTGATGTCCGCCTGCCTGGCCCAGCTCGCACGCTGGAACGTCCGCTCCCGCTACGCGTCCGGCGCGCTGCCCGCCCCCGTCGTCCACGGTCTGCCCCGGAACTGGCCGCACATCCGCGCCGTGTACGAACGCGCGGGCTTCCGGCACGTCGGGGACACCGAGGTGATCCTGCTGGCGCGAACGGCCGACCTGTCGGTACCCGAGCCCCGGCCCGGTGTGACAGCCGAGCGCACGCTGGGGGAATGCGGTACGCGATTCACGGCCTACGCCGACGGACACGCGGTTGGTTTCGTCGAGGTCGACACAGCCCTCGCCCGCCCCGAGCGCCACACCCGTTCCGCGGGCCTCGCCGACATCGGCAACCTCCACACCGGCCCGGCCCACTGCGGTACGGGCCTGGAGCGCTGGCTGCTCACTCAGGCCGCCGACTGGCTCCGCCTGTGCGGCGTGGACCGCGTCGTCGCCTACGAGCCGGCCACAGACCGGACGGCGATCGACCAGCTGACGTCGGTGGGCTTCCGGGAACTGACCCGCACCGACCGTCGCTGGCAGCACCGCCCCGAGTGACCACGCCCCGGAGCCCGAGTCGGCACCGCACGCGAGGCCCGTCACTGCTGCAACCGTCACCCGCCGTCGGGTCCATGTTTCCCGGGCGCTACTTGTGGCGGAGTTCTGCGGTCCCCCCTCCGGTGGAGCCATGCTCAAACCTGGTACTCGTGCTGGGTCGTCGGGCTCCGAGCAGAGGCCGCGCTGAGAACGGGGCTGTGGCTTGTGGGCCGCAGCCCCAGCGACTGCGGCATTGACAGCCATCTCGCCGCCCCGCGCCAAACAGCGCGCGCCGGCAAGCAGTGCCATCGCCCAGTTCCCGCAAGGGCTTGTACAAGAAGCCACTTGGGCAGGGAAAACGCAACTTCGACATGGCCCGCAGAGGCAGCTATCTTCGCCTGGCCGTCGGCGGTTGCCCACGGTCGCACGGGGGCTCGTTCGGGCTGAGCCCCCGCGACGGAATGCGTTGGCACGCCACATGAATCCTCGCCCATGCGTAGGCCACCGAACCGGGTTCACGCCAGGAACCCCGAATCAGAAAGAGAAGCATGTCCCATCTTGCTCTGTACACATTCGGTGTTCTGAAGTCACCTCTCGCCGATCGCGCGCCTCTCACGCGCGAGTTCTACGACACGGGTGAGGCTGTCTACCGGAAGATCAGCCGGCACCCCGGATACATCGCTCATGCCGAAGCGGCAGACGGCGAACGGGGCTCACACTTCGACTTGGACTGGGGTATCTGGGGAGAGTTCGCCGTACCGGCCTGGTACGGCAAAGGCCGTACGCCGGAAACCATCGCCCTGGCCGCGACGCTCTCGCTCTGGACCGACCTGCGCCCCGTCTTCGACGCCATCTACACCGGTCTGCACCGTGCGGCGCTGAACAGGCGTTACGACTGGTTCGAGAGGACAGAACACCCGGGTTACGTGTTCTGGTGGGTCGCCGACGGCGTGATACCCACTTGGCAGGACGGGGTTTCCAGGCTGGAGCACCTCCACGACAACGGTTCCACGCCGCACGCCTTCACCTTCCACCATTCGTTCGCCCAGGACGGAACTCCGACCAAGACCAAAGGCATCGGACCGAAGCGCGACCAGGTTCGCTGAAGAGGGAGCCTGAAGAGGAAGCCTGAAGAGGGAGTCCGAAGAGGAAGCCTGAAGGGCCACGCGAGCCGCTGCCGCGGAGGGCGACTTCGGCGACGTGGCTGTGCGGCCGGCGGGAGAAGAGCTGGTGACCTGCTACCTGTGCACCTCCCGCCTGTCGTATTCGGGCGAGGCCGTAAGCCGGATGTGTGCCGGACGTGAGCCGGATGTATGCCGGATGTTCGCCTCCGCCGGTCAGGAAGTCTTCGGGTGCGGCTCGTTCCGGGTGAGGTGGTCCTCAGGGCGGCAGACAGGTGTCCATGGCCGAGGAAGCAGATGAAACGGTCATCCGACAGCTCTATGGGTGCTCCTTTCCGCAGAGCCTGGATTTCGGGCATGATCGCGAATATGGGCGAACCGGGACTGAACCTGCTTTCACAGCGGTGGGAAGAGCACATGCGAGCGCCCTTCCCACCGCATATGCGGCACCGAGAGATCGCGGGTGAAGACATGGTGCTGCTGGACGCGGATATCGCCGGCTGTGGCGATTCTCAGGCGGTGAGAGCGTATCGGCGCCGGCCGACTGGGCGGAGCCGCCGACGTTCGACGGCGAGGTACCGCTCCCGGTACGCGTCGGGGTCTGGCGAGTCGGTGGCGGGCGCCATCCGCCAAGACCACTCACCCCTCGATGAGCTGGCCGGGCAGGGTGAGTTCGGTGATGCCCAGTACCGTGTTGGCGTGGGTCAACGCAGGTTTCGGGGGTTGCGCCCGGGCGGGACCAGCACCAGTCGGTCGGGGCGGCGCGGGCCCCGCGCAGCGTGAAGTCGCAGCCGATCACCGGCCCGAACGAGTGCCCGAACGAGTGCCCGAGCGGAGGGAACCGTTCGACACGCAATTCAGCTTCCGAAGCGTTGAGTTCGTCGAGGAAACGGTCAAGGTGAGACGCCATGGTGATTGGCGGTGAATCCGGCCTCGACCGCAGCAGCCGGAGTCTTTCGGCAGACAGCAGGCGCAACAAAGGGGTACGTCGAACACCGCGCTCCCCCCGGGGTCAAGGTGTCGGCCTGGTGACGGTGTCAGGCACATGCGGCAGGTGGGTGGGCAGGCGCAAGTGCGCAGTGTCGTTTCGGCTGGGGCGCGCGGGAGGGCGGAATGGGGGAGTCCGTGCGTCTTACGGGGTGGTGCGAGGAGGTGTGGCCGATTGTGGCGGAGCACTTTGGAGATTGTGTGTGAGTCGTCTGCGGCTGGGTGCGCCTCCCGTGAGGGTCTTGTGACCGTCATAGTGGATTCCGGGGGCGGCAGTGGTCCCAGATGCCGCCGACGGGTGTGAGGCGACGTGCGTGAGCCGCGAGCGCGTCGCGGGGCGGACGCTGTCGGCGGGGCCGCCGTACAAGGCCGCCGTCCAAGGCCGCCGAATTCCGGCGTGTCGGTGGCGGCGAGGCGCGACGAGAAGGTCGCGGCCGCTCTTCCTTACCGGTCCCACCGTCGACCGCGAACCGTTGGCGAGATGTCCCGCTCTCGTGGTCCGGGGCGCTGTGAGCGCCGACTCGCTGAAGGAGAAGAACCGTGCCCTCTGCAACCCTGAGCGCCATCGAAGGCGCCTTTCCGCCGCTGCTCGCCATGGCTGACGTCGCCGCACTCACGGATGGTGACGCGGGCGGGGACATCGTCGCCAAGACCATCGAGGCGTCGGGGATCGTCACCAAGGCGTTCGCCGTCAATCCGCTCGTCACCGACCCCCGCGCCTGGTCCAACACCCGCCGGATGAGGGCGGCCGTCGACATCTGCGTGACCTACGGCGACGAGGCCGCGCGCAAGGTCCTGCGCACCGCCGGCCTCGCACCGCACGACCTCGGTGCTGTGGTCGTCAGCACCTCCTCCGCCTACCAGATCAAGGGCCTGAGCAACATCGCCATCGGCCTCGGTGTCCACCCCGACACGGCCCTCTACACCCTCGGCCCCATGGGGTGCTACGCCTCCATGCCCACGGTGGACATCGCCCGCCTGTGGGTCGAACACCACCGGCGTCCCGCACTCGCGATCTGCACCGAGGCGATGTCTCCCCACCTCCAGCCACCGCCCTACGGCAAAGAAGGGGCGGTCGTCCACGCCCTCTTCGGTGACGGAGCCGCCGCGGCCGTCCTGACGCCGACCGGTACGGCACCCGGCCAGGAGATCCTCGACATGGCCTCGGTCATCGCCCCCCGGGGCGAGAACGATCTTGTCATCGCTTCCACCGACAGCGGCCTTTACGTCCGTGTTCCCCAGGACATCCCCGAATTCCTCGCCACCCGTGTCGACGACCTGATCGCCCCCCTGCTCGCCCGGAACGGTCTCACCCGCGCCGACATCATCTGGTGGGCCCTCCACCCCGGCGGGCGCCGCATCATCGACGAGGTCGCCCACACCCTGGACTTCGACCCCGTATCCACCCGCGCCGCGCGCGAGGAGATGGCCGAACACGGCAACACCACTGGCGTCAGCGCCCTGATGACCCTCCGCCGCCTCCGCAGCCGGCGCCCGCTGAGCCGGGGGGAGTACGGCATCCTTCTGGCCTTCGGCCCGGGAGCGGTCCTCTGGGCCGCGCTCCTCACCGGAACCTCCTGACAGGCCTGGCCGGATACCGGCAGTTTTCGGCGGCGCTTCGGACGTGATGCCCAGGATTCGACCGGCCTGGCCGGCCCGCGGCCGAAGATATCGATGTATCGATTACCGGGCGCACCAGGCGGCCATGGCGAGGACGGGTGCGAGCTGCAACGTGGGTGTGGTGCGGCGGATATTCTCCGATGCTATTTCGTGCCCATCCCTCGATATGTTTAATGAATTCACCGCGTGGCGTCAAAGGTAGCACCTAGTGGGTGATGACTTGTGGGTGGAGGCGGGGGATGCTGGATTTGCTGTCGGAGTGAAGGCCGGAAGTCGTTCGCAGGTCGACTGCGGCCCCGGCCGAAGGAGGGGAGAGAGATGGCCGACATCGAAAGTATCGAGGTGGAGATCCTGACGGGGGGCGAACCGGACGCGGGTACCGACGCCCTGGTCTATCTGGGGCTCGGCGGACGGGAGTTCGTGCTCGACAACGTCGACGAGGACGACTTCCGGCGGGGGGACAGGAACTTCTTCACGCTGGGGCGTGGTAGCTCTGTCACCCACGCGTCCACCAATGATCCGCGTTCCCCGCGGCTGACGTTCGACGACACCGACCGGCATCCGGTGTATGTCCGGCTGGCCGCGCAAGTGGGCAGCGACTCATGGCTGTTGGAGAATGTCTGGGTCCGGGTGTGCTCCGACGATTCCGTCGACCGTTACGGTCGCTGCCTTCTGGACGGCCGGGGTGACGACCACTCCCTTTGGCTCGGCATTCGCCATGGGACCGTGCTTCGTCTCGAACGCGAACGGTAGACGTGGTGTCGGACCGGTCGATCACCTATATCGATGAAAGGCGGCTCACGCATGGGCAAAAGCATCAGTGACACCTTCAGGGATCTGGTCGGTGGCATCACGGACGATGTGAAGGTGGCGTTCGACGACATCATCGACTACGACGGGCGCGGCTGGCACGGGCAAGACGACCTGGGACGGCGGCACAGGGACCAGGGATGGCGGCACCGTGAGGACGACGGCCGCCGGCGGGACCGGGACGACGACGGCTGGCGGCACCGTGAGGACGGCGGTCGCCGGCGGGACCGGGACGACGACGGCTGGCGGCATCGCGAGGACGGCGCTCGTCGGCGGGACCGCGAGGACGACCATTGGCGGCACCGTGAGGACTCCGGCCGACGCCGGGACCGCGACCGGGACGACGAACACTGGCGCCCGCGCGAGCACGGCCGACGGCCGCGCTACGGCGACCACGACGACGAGGAAGGGCCGTACCACCGACCGGCGGCCGAAGAGTCGCGCCGGCCCCGGCGGGGCGGCGCGCCGGCCGGTCAGGAGGACGTGGCGAAGACGATGCGGACACTCACGTCCGAACTCTCCGCCCTGGTGGGAACTTTGCGGGACGCGTCGACAGCTCGGGAGGCCACCGATTCCGGTGCGTCGCCGCGTGCCTGACCGTTCCGGTTCCTCGGCGGTCCGCTGCTGTTCTCCTGTTTCACCGGCGAGGCGGTTCCCTCATGAGTGGTGGCCGCCTTGGCCTCGTTGCGCAGGTTTTCAAGCAGCTGGCGCTCGAAGAGGCGTCCCGGGCCTTCCGTGTCCGCCGTGGTGCGGGGGCCCGGTCCGGTGACGAGCGTGCGCGGCGCGAGGCGGAGCGGGCCCGGAGCATCCGCCGGGCCTTCGAGCAGCTCGGCCCGTTCTACATCAAGGTCGGGCAGATGCTGTCCACCCGCCCCGACATCGTCCCGGACTATGTGATCGCAGAACTGGAGAAGCTGCACGACAGCGCGTCGGTACTGCCCTTCTCCGCGCTGGAGCCGGTGCTCCGGGCGGAACTCGGCGCCACCTGGCCCCGGAAGTTGGGCGACATCGACACCGAGAAACCCCTGGGCGCCGCCTCCCTGGCGCAGGTGTACCGGATCACGCGCGCGGACGGGCGGCCCGCCGTGGTCAAGATCCAGCGGCCGGGCGTGCGCGACACGGTGATCCAGGACATGGCGTTCCTGCGGAAGGCCGCCCGGCGCACCGGCCGACTCACTCCCCGCTTCACCGAAGTGATCGACATCGAGGCCATGCTCGATGTGCTCTTCGAATCGATGCGCCCCGAGCTGGACTTCGTCAACGAGGCGCGCAACATGCGCCGGGCCGCCCGGCTCATCGCCCCCTTCGACCACCTCGCGGTACCGGAGGTGCTGCTGGCCACCCCGCGCGTCCTGGTGCAGAGCCTGGCCCCGGGCCGGTCCATCCGGTACGCGAAGCGTGACGCCTTCGATCCGCGGGAGCGGCTGGCGATCGGACGTGACCTGCTGACGTTCATCTTCCGCGGCTTCTTCACCGACCGGTTCTTCCACGCCGACCTCCACCCGGGCAATGTGTTCGTCGCGCCCGGCGAGAAGGCCACCCTGATCGACTGGGGCATGGTGGGACGCACGGACCGGCGCACCGGCATGCTGCTCGTGCTCGTTCTCCTGGCCCTGGCCCAGAGCGACGGGCACGGGCTGGCCCGGGCGTGGATGGAGATGGGGCGCGCGACATCCTGGGCGAAGCCCGACGCCTTCGCCTCCGACATGGCCCTCCTGGTGCCGCAGGTCGCCGGTGCGTCCCTGGAGGAGCTGAGTTTCGGGGTGACACTCACCCGCGTACTGACCTGTTCCACCCGGCGCGGCATCAAGACGAGTCCGGCGGTCGCCGTCCTCGGCAAGGCGTTCGCGAATGTCGAGGGCTCGGTGCGTTTTCTGGCGCCGGAACTCTCCCTGGTCGAGGTGTTCAAGGACGAGATGCGCAATGTCATGTTCTCCCTGGCGGCGGAGGTCGTCTCCGAGGAGCAGGTGGCCCGTACCGCGCTGGAAATGATGCTGGACATCGGGTCGATGGCCGAGCGGATGCACAGTCTGCTCCGCGGCCGCCCGCTCACTCTCGGCACGGGCAACTGAAAGAGTTCCGGCCCCGGGCCGGAAATCGATCGGACGACCGCGGCCGTACGGCGCGATGGAGGATACGTGCGGGACCCGGAAATGCGGCGGACAACGGTCCGATCGCCTCCGTGAATGTCTCGGAGCAAAGGAAGGAGAGTGTCGCATGAGTACACGAAACGGCACGGCGGACCGGGAAGAACCGGTTGCGGTCGTCGGAGCGGCCTGCCGGTTCCCGGGCCGGGTCGATTCCCTGACGTCGTTGTGGCGGCTGCTCATGGCGCGCCGGGACACCAGGCGGGAGGTGCCCGCCGAGCGGTGGGAGCAGAAGGAGCTGATGGGGCTGCCGGCCGAGGTGTCGGAGCGGCTGCGCTACGGCTGTTTTCTGGATGACGACGTCTATGCCTACGAGCCGGAGTTCTTCGGGATCAACGCGCAGGAAGCGCCTTGGGTGGACCCCGAACACCGGATGCTCGGGGAAGTGGTCTGGGAGGCCGTCGAACACGCCGGTATTCCGGTGCGAAGCCTCTCGGGCACGCCGACGGGCATGTTCTTCGGGATGTACCAGAAGGACTACATGCTGCGGATGCAACGGCCCCTGGAAGAGATCCACGCCTATGCGATGTACACCGGATTCGACAGCATCGGCCCCGGCCGTGTGGGATTCATGCTGAATTTGAAGGGCCCCTCGGTCGTGGTCGAAAGCGCCTGCGCGTCGGGTCTGGTCGCGGTGCACACCGCTTGCCAGAGCCTGCGCACAGGAGAGACGGAGATCGCCCTGGCAGGCGCCACGATGCTGTCCCTCGGCCCGGAGGGCGTCACCGCCCCCGCGCTCTGGGGCGTGTTCTCTCCCACCGGCCGCTGCCACGCCTTCGACGCCGCCGCCAACGGCTACGTACGCGGGGAGGGCTGTGCGGTGGTGGTCCTCAAGCGTCTGGCGGACGCCGTACGGGCCGGTGACCGGGTGCTGGCGGTGCTGCGCGGCACGGCGGTCAACCAGAACGGCCGCGGCACCCGGCTCAGCGCTCCGTCGGAGCCCGCCCAGATCGAGCTCTACCGCCAGGCGCTGGAGCGCGCGGGCGTCGCGGCCGGCGACGTCGGGATGGTGGAGGGACACGGCCCGGGCACGGCGGTCGGTGACCCGATCGAGTTCGCCGCGGTGGCCGCGGTGTACGGCAGGGGCCGCGGCCGGTGCGCGCTGGGCTCGGTGAAGACCAACCTCGGCCACACCGAACCGGTTTCGGGCCTGGCCGGGCTGCTCAAGGCCATCGCCTCCCTGCGGTACGGCCAGGTCCCCGCCAGCCTCCACTTCCGCCGCTGGAACCCGCAGATCGACCCCAGCGGCTCCCGTCTGTTCGTCCCCACCGCCACCACCGGGTGGCCGGTGCGGGGAGTGGCGCGGTTGGCCGCCGTCTCGTCCTTCGGCATCAGCGGGACCAACGCCCATGCCGTCATTGAGCAGCCCCCCGCGGCCGGCCGCCGCGCCGTCCGACGGCGTGCGTCCGTCGCGCCGGAGCGCCGGGAAGACGGTGACGTGCCGCGCGTGTTCCCGCTCTCCGCGGGCACACCGGTGGCCCTGCGGTCCGCGGCCGTACGCCTGGCCCGCTGGCTGCGGGGAGAGGGCGCGCGCGTGCCGCTCGGCGATGTGGCGCACACCCTGGCCGTACGGCGCTCGTACGCACGGGAGCGGGCCGGGATCGTCGCCGTCGGCCGGGCCCAACTCGCAGCACGACTGGAGGAGCTGGCGTCCGGCACCGCGTCACCCGCCGGGGTGGCGACCGGGCGGGCCGTACCGGAGCCCGGCCCGGGCGTGGTGTGGGTGTTCTCGGGACACGGTTCGCAGTGGGCCGGGATGTGCCGACAACTGCTGGACCGCGTCCCGGAGTTCACCCGGGTGGTCGACGAACTCGAACCGCTGGTCCGCGCCGAGTCCGGCTTCTCCGTACGGGAGACGCTGTCCCGGCCCGAGGTGGTGACCGGCTTCGACCGGGTCCAGCCGGTGATCTTCACCATCCAGTTGGGGCTGGCGGCGATGTGGCGTGCGCACGGCGTCGAACCGGCGGCCGTGATCGGACACTCCATGGGCGAAGTGGCCGCCGCGGTGGCCGCCGGGGGACTGGGCGTCCAGGACGGGGCACGGGTCATCTGCCGCCGCTCGCGCCTGATCCTGCGGACCGCGGGGCGGGGCCTGATGGCCTCGGTCGCCCTGGGGCGCGCGGAGGTCGAACAGCTCCTGGCGGAACAGGACGTACGCCGGGTGACCGTCGCCGTCGTGGCGTCGCCGCACAACACCGTCATCGGGGGAGACGCCGACGCCATCCGCCGGGTCGCCCGGGAATGGGACGCCCGCGGCGTCGGCATCCGCGTGGTCGAAGTGGACGTCGCCTCGCACACCGCCCACATGGACCCGATCCTGCCCGACCTCGCCGACGCGCTCACCGGCGTCACCGGCACGCCCCCGACGGCGGCCTTCTACAGCACCGTCTCCGACGATCCGCGCGCACCCGTCGCCTTCGACGCCGCCTACTGGTCGGACAACCTCCGCCGGGTCGTGCACTTCGCCGACGCGGTACGCGCCGCGGCCGAGGACGGACACCGGCTGTTCGTGGAGATCGGCCCGCACTCCGTCCTGCTCCAGCCCGTACAGGCCACGCTGGCGGAGTACGGACACACCGGCGCGGCGGCCCTGCCCTCCCTGCTGCGCGACACCGACGACATGCTGGCCTTCCACACACACGTGGCAGCCCTGCACTGCGCCGGCCATCCGCTGGACTGGGCCGAGCGCTACAGGACCGGCTCCCTGGCCGACGTCCCGCCCACCACTTGGGAGCGCAGGCGGTACATCGTGGATCCGTCTCCGCTGCGGCAACCGGCCGCCTCGCACCCGCTGACCGGCCCCCGCACGGCGGATCCGGACGGCGAAGGCCGCCACCTGTGGCAGACCCTGATCACCCCCACGACGCTGCCCTGGCTGGCCGCACACCGCGTCAACGATGTCGTCGTGGTGCCCGGTGCCGCCCTGTGCGAGATGGCCATCGCCGCCGCGGCCGACCTGTACGGCACCGGTACGGAACGCCTCCGCGTCACCGGTATCGATCTGCAGCGGCTGCTGCTGCCGGCCGCGGACGGCACCCGCGTCACCGCCACCGCCGAGGCATCCGGCCCGGACAGCGCCCGCTGGCGGGTGGTCAGCACCGCCTCCGACGGTACGGCCGTCCAGCACGCCCGGGCGAGCCTGCACGTGGTCCCCGAAGGGGAGCGCGCCCCGGTGGGCTGCGACCCGGCGCAGTTGCGCAAGCAGTTCCCCCATCTCGTGGAGGCATCGGAGATCTACCGGCAGATGCGCGAGGAACGCGGCGTCCACCACGGGCCGCCCTTCCTCGGTCTGCGGGCCCTGTACGCCGACGCGCCGGAGCAGCGGTCCGCGCGGCACCCCGAAGGCGATCGCCTCCTGGCGCGACTTCAGGTGCCCGACGAAGGCCGGGCGGGCGCTCCGGTGCTCCACTGGCACCCCGTCGCACTGGACAGCTGCCTGCAAGCGGTGGCCGCCGCCGTCCTGCGCACCGACGCCGTGCCCGCGGGCGGCATCCTGCCGCGGCGGATCGGCGCGCTGCGGCAGTACGGCCCGGTCCCGCTCAGCGGATACTGCCTGGTGACGCTCACGCGGGCGGACGGCAGCCGGTACACGGCGGACTTCCGGCTCTGGGACGACAACGGCAAGGTGGTCGCGGACGCCACCGGGGTGGAGTTCCACCACGTACCCGCCGAGAGCCCGGAAGAGCGCTTCGCGAACCGACTGCTGCAGACGGTCTGGGACCCCTGCGAACGCCCCGCGCCGCAGGCGGCCACCGGAGCCTGGACGCTGGTGACGGAGGCCGGGCAGGAAGCCTATGCGGCCGCGCTCGGCGAGGTGTTGGAAGAACAGGGTGCCGCGGTACGGGTCCTGACGCCCGCCTCGGCCGACTTCGGCGAGGACGGTCCAGACCCGCTCGGTCCCACCGGCCCCACCGGCTCCGGCAAGAACACACCGCAGGCGGTGGTGTACCTTCCGGCACCCGGCACCGCCTCCGACGGCCTGTCCCCCGACCAGCAGGCCCGGAACCGGGTCACCCACCTGCTGGCGACGGCCCGCTGCCTGGCGAAGTACGCCGACGGCGGGACGGCGCCCCGGCTGTGGACGGTCACCCGCACCGCTCAGCACGTGGCCCCAGAAGACCGGCCGGACGTGGGCCAGGCGGGCTTGCGCGGACTGGTACGGGTCCTGAGCTACGAGCATCCCGAACTGCGCCCCGGCATCCTGGACGTCGATGCGCGGACGCCGGTACGGCAGGTGGCCGCCGAACTGCTGACCTGCCCCGATGACCAGGACGAGATCGCCTACCGGCACGGGAAGCGCCTCCTGGCCCGGCTGCGCAACACGCCGCTGGACGAGCGGGAGCGCCGCGACCGGACCGTCGACCGGCGGCGTGACCGGGTGGCCCTCCACCTCGCCCGCGTCGGCGATCTGGATTCCTTCGAACGCGTCGCCCAGCGCCGGCGACGGCCCGGACCGGGCGAGATCGAGGTACGGCTCGACGCCACCAGCGTCAACTTCATCAACGTACTCCAGGCCATGGGCGTGTACCGGGACTTCAGCACCGAGGGGGAGACGGCGGACGCCTGCGCGTTCGACGGCGCGGGCCGCGTCACCGCCGTCGGGGAGGGCGTCCGGGACGTGCGGGCCGGGGACCGGGTGGCCGCGATGTTCGTGGACGCCACGGAGAGCGCCGTCATGACCTCCTTCGCGACCGTCCGCGCCGACTGCGTCCTGCGCCTCCCGGGCCGGGTGAGTACCCGCGAGGCGGCCGCGCTGCCCTGCGCCTACCTGACCGCCTGGTACGCCCTGCGGCACCTGGCCCGGCTGCGGCCGGGGGAGCGGGTGCTGATCCACTCGGCGAGCGGCGGCACCGGGCTGGCCGCCGTGCACCTCGCACGGGCCTGCGGCGCGGAAGTCCTGGCCACCGCCGGCAGTGACAAGAAGCGGGCCTTCCTGCGCGAGCTGGGCATCTCACACGTACTGGACTCCCGGACCCTGGACTTCGCCGGCCAGGTACGTGATCTGACCGCGGGCCGCGGCGTCGATGTCGTCCTCAACTCCCTCACCGGGCCTGCCCAGACCGCGGGCCTGGACCTGCTGGCGCACCAGGGCCGCTTCGTGGAACTCGGCAAGCGGGACATCTACGCCAACACCCGCCTGGGCCTGCTGCCCTTCCGCCACAACGTCACCTTCTGCGGTGTCGATGTCCTGCGGATGATGCTGGAGGGCGCGGACACGCTCGCCGCCGGCTTCCGCGAGCTGACCGGCATGCTCGCCGACGGTACGCTGCCGCTCCTGCCCCGTACGGAACATCCCGTGGCCGAGGCGTCCGCCGCCTTCCACACCATGGCCTCCGCCCAGCACATCGGCAAACTCGTCCTGACCTGGCCCGCCGACGGCACCGACCGCCTGCCGGTGCGGCCCCGGGACGTCACCGTCGTCCGGCCCGACGGCAGTTACCTGATCACCGGCGGGCTCGGCGGGCTCGGACTCCTGGTCGCCCGGTGGCTGGCGGAACGAGGCGCCGGAGCCGTGGTGCTCTCCTCCCGCGGCGCCCCCTCCGCGGCGGCCCGGACCGCCCTCGACGCGATCACGGCGTCCTCCGGCACCCGTGTCGAAATCATCAACGGAGACATCGCGGAACCGGGAGCCGCCGATGCTCTGGTGCGCGGCGCTCTGGCGACCGGCCACCCCCTGCGGGGCGTTGTGCACGCCGCGGCCGTCGTGGAGGACGCCACCGTCGCCAACCTCACCCCCGACCTGCTGGAGAAGGTCTGGCGCCCCAAGGCGACCGGTGCCTGGCTCCTCCACCACGCCGTCCGCGGCCAGGGCCTGGACTGGTGGGTCACCTTCTCCTCCGCGGCCTCCCTGCTGGGCAACCCCGGGCAGGGCGCTTACGCGGCGGCCAACGCCTGGCTGGACGAGTTCACCTCCTGGCGCCGCGCCCAAGGACTGCCCGCCACCTGCGTCAACTGGGGGCCGTGGGCAGAGGTCGGCCGCGGCGCGGGAATGGCCCGGCGTGGCTACGCCATGATCGCGCCGGAGGAAGGCATCGCCGCCCTGGAACGCATCCTCTCCCACAACCGTGCCCGCACCGCCTACACCCCCGCCGACTTCGCACAGTGGCTGGAGTCCTACCCCGCCACCAGCCGCCTCGCCTTCTTCGCGGACCTCGCCGCCCCGGCCGAGGACACCGACGCATCCGGCTCCCGCAACGCTCTGCTGGAATCGCTGAAGGCGGCCGGAAGCGCCCAGGAGCGGCACGGGATCCTGATCCCCCGGGTGGTCGAACACATCGCCTCGGTGCTGCGCGTGGGAACCGACCGGTTCGACGCCGACACGTCGTTGGTCACGCTGGGCCTCGACTCCCTCATGGCCATCGCCCTGCGCAACCGCCTGCAACGCGAGATGGCCCTGGACATCCCCACGACGGTCATGTGGACCCACCCCACGGCCTCCGCTCTCACCCACTACCTCCTGGGCCGGCTGCACCCCGAACCGGGGCCGGACACCCCCGCCACTCCGTCGCCCCGCCGGTCCCCGGAAGCCGAAGCGTCCGCCCCGTCCGTCTCCGCGACTCGGAGGCGACCACCGCATGTCAGCCCACTCCGCCCCCTCCCGCACCACCAAAACCCGGGACGTGATCGTCGTCGGCGCCGGACCGGCCGGCGCCACCGCGGCCCGTGTGGCCGCCGGGCACGGCTGTGAGGTGCTGCTGCTGGAACGTGCTGCCATCCCGCGCTACAAGACGTGCGGCGGCGGCCTCATCGGGGCCTCCCTGTCGGCCCTGCCTCCCGGCCTGCCCCTCAACGTATTCGATACGACCCGCCTGTTCACCTTCAGCCTCAACGGCCGCAGGGAACGCACCCGTACGTCCCGTACCCCCACCTGTGCCATGGTCTTCCGCAGCGAACCCGACGCGGCACTGACCGAGGCGGCGGCCGCCGCGGGTGCGACGGTCCGCGATTCCACCGCACTGGCCACCCTGGAGCAACAGGGCCGCACCGTCACCGTGCGCACCAATCACGGAGACCCGCTTCGCGCCCGTACCGTGATCGGCGCCGACGGCAGCGCCAGCAGGGTCGCCCGCTACGTCGGGGTGCGATGCGCCCAAGTGGATCTGGCCCTCGAAGTGGAAACGCCCGTGGACGCGCGGACGGCCGACCGGTGGCGCGGCCGTGTCCTGCTCGAATGGGGGCCGCTGCCCGGCTCCTTCGGCTGGGTGTTCCCCAAGGGGGACATCTGCACCGCCGGGGTGGTGGCCTCCCGTGGCAACCCCGCGGCTCTGCGCGCCTACAAGGACGACTTCCTCACCCGCCACAGCCTCCACACGGCCCGCCCCCTCCACGACACCGGCCACCTGACCCGCTGCCGCCGCCCCGACTCCCCGCTGGCCCGCGGACATGTACTGGTCGCCGGGGACGCCGCGGCACTGGTCGACCACTGGTCCAGGGAAGGCATCTCGTACGCCCTGCACTCGGGAGCCTTCGCCGGCCGCGCGGCCGCCCGGCTCGTCGCCGCGGCCGGTGAGGACGAAGCGAAGTCGGCCACCGACCACTACGCACAGCAGGTCGACGACATCCTCGGCGTCGACATGCGCGCCAGCGCGGCCCTGGCGGACCTCTTCATCCGGAACCCGGCCCTCCTGCACACGGCATTGACACGCCTGCCTCCGGCATGGCGTCACCTGGACACCTACATCGCCGGTCACTCCAGCGTCGCAAGGATCATGAACACCCCTGTCGCCCGCGCTGCCGCCGCACTCGGCGGCCTCTTGCCCGCCAAGCCGGCAGGCAGTTCCACATGACCGGGAACCGGGCGGGCCCGAACGTCGGCGGGCGCCGGCACGCGTCCGGTCAGAGCCGTGGCCCTGCTTCGGACCGATCTGGTGCCGTCGTGTGTTCCGCCCGAGGCGTGCGTGCCGGGCGCAGCCCTACGGTGATGATGAGCAGGGCGGTCAGGGCGACCACGAGCAGGAGCCACATGGCGGCTCGACTGCCGCTCGTGAACACGGCGTTGCTGATCTGCGTGGCCTGTTGCGCGCCGAGGCCGGTGTGACGTTGCAGGAGCGCGGAGCCGGCCTGCGGGTTCTCCACCGCCTGAGCTGTCCAGGCTCCGCCGGGTAAACCCAGGCGGTCGAGCCGGTCGGACAGGGCGGCCTGTGCCGCGAGGCGGTAGACCTCCATGCCGGCGGCGAGGCCCAGGGCGCCTCCCAGGTTGTGGCCGGTCCACGAGGCCCCGACGGCTGTGCCGGCCAAGTGGCCGGGCACCGCGGACAGCGCGGCGACCGTGGCGGGGCCGAGGACGAGAGCCCAGCCGATGCCCATCAACGTGAAGCCCGCGATGAGGGCGGGTGTCCCCGTGTCCGGGGTGAGCCTGGTCTGGGCCAGGGCGGACAGGGCGAAGGCCAGGAAGCCGAGGCAGAGCAGGCGCCGGGGCCCCCACCGGTCGACGAGCCGGCCGACCAGTGGGGAGAGAACGGCGACGGCGGCTGTGCAGGGGAGCAGGAGCAGGCCGGTGGTGCGCCCGTCGAAGCCGCCCACCGTGTGGAGGTACAAGGGCATCAGGAAGAGGGCGACGCAGTAGAAGAAGGCCAGCGCGAAGTCGGCGGTGACCGCGCTCAGGAAGGCGCGCCGGGCGAACAGCCGGAAGCGGATCAACGGGTTCTGCGCCCTCAACTCGGCCTGTACGAAGGCAGCGAGACCGGCGATGCCGTAGAGGAGGAGGGTGATGATGCCGGCGGTGCTCCAGCCCTGGGTGTGCCCCAGGGTCAGCCCGAGGACGAGCGAGGGAACGGAGGTGAACAGCAGGGCCAGCCCGGGCCAGTCCATGCCGCCCGTCATCTTCTCGCCGTAGGACTCGGGAACAGTGGGCAGGCAGATGGCCAGTGCCACCACGACGAGCGGTACGTTGAGCCAGAAGATCCATGGCCAGCCCGCCGGGCCGACGAGGAGGCCGCCGAGTACGGGGCCGGCCGCGAGGCCGAGTCCGTTGACCCCGTAGAGGCTTCCGATGGCCCGGCCGCGTTCGTGCGGGGGGAAGATGGCGGAGACCAGGGCTCCGGTGGCGGTGTAGAGAATGGCGCAGGCCGCTCCTTGGCAGAAGCGGAAGGCGATCAGCCACGGTGCGGTGGTCGCGCATCCCGCGCACAGGGAGGCGAGGGCGAAGACGACGGCTCCGATGTAGAGGACCTTGCGCCGTCCGTGGCTGTCGGAGAAGCGGCCGGTGGCGACCATGCCGGTGGACAGGGCCACGACGAAGACGTTGACGATCAGCTGGAGTTCGGTGACCGTCGCGCCGAGGTCGTCCTGGATGACGGGTGCCGCGGTGCTCACGATGGTCAGGTCGATGCATCCCAGAAAACTCAGAATGCCCAGGCCCGTGAAAGCCCACCACTTCCGTATTGGTCCGGACTTTTGCTCGATCACGCTGTCACCGATTCCCTTGAGGCGTGGATTCCCGGGGCATTCAAACTTCACGTGGCGGTTCTGTCGACGGGTATGCCGAAAAGGCACCAGCTGGTGCTCCGAAGGCACCGGGAAGTGCCAGGAATTTCTCCGGCGGAGTCGGACGCGGGTATTCCTGTGCGGGCCCGAGGTTGCTACAGTCACGGCCACGCCGAGAGATCGGGCCGGGTCGGGCAGTGTCTATTCCGGCCGGCGTTCCGGCGGACGCGGAGCGCATTCCGTATCGGTGGAGTGGCCGAGAGGCGAGGCGACGGCCTGCAAAGCCGTTCACACAGGTTCGAATCCTGTCTCCACCTCTGTCCCCTCACGCCTGGTCGGCGCGTCGGTAGGTCTCGCGGACCAGGTCCGCGAGACCGGGCGCCCAGTCGGCGGCCGGTCCGTCCGCCTCCCAGACCAGCAGCAGCCGATGACGCGTACGGTCGTCGGTGAGCGGGGTGTAGATCATGCCGGCTTTCGGCGCGGGGAGCGGATAGGCGGGCAGTACTCCGGGCAGCGCGCAGGCCAGCGCGGCGGCCTCGGCCTCGTCGGACGCCCAGCGCAGCCAGACGCGGACGCCGGCGTGCCGGACGGCGGCGGTGAAGTGGCGGCGCAGGTCGGCGTGCCGCCGGCCGCCGACGAGCAGGCAGGTCTCTCCGTCGAGGTCGCCGAGCAGGAGCGAGGGCCTGCCTGCGAGGCGGTGCCCGGCGACGGTGCCGATGAGGAGGTTCTCCTCGGCGAGTACGGCGGAGCCGAAGAGGGCGGGCAGGGGGGCGTCCAGCGCGACGCAGTGCCGTACGACGGCCAGGTCGAGGCAGTGGGAGCGGAACAGGTCCGGCAGGGCGGTGCCGTGGCCCGCGGCCGGTGCTTCGCAGGCCGCCTCCCGGAGCGTGTCCCCAACGGTGCGCGGCTCGATGGCGGTCGACGGCAGATGGGCGCGGAGCAGGCTGGTGATCAGGGGGAGGGCCGGAGTGGGTACCGCGCCGATGCGCAGGCGTTCGGCCGAAGGTCCGGGGATGCCTTCGCGGCCGCAGGCGGTCAGCAGACGGTCGACCTTGGGCAGCAGGTCGTCGGCCCAGCGCAGCAGGAGCCGGCCGGCCGCGGTGAGACGGGCGCCCTGGTGGTCGCGGTGCAGTACGACGAGTTCGGTGACCCGTTCGAGGTGCTGTATCCGGCGGGTGACGCCGGCCTGGTTGACCCCGAGGCTGCGTGCCGCGCCGGCCAGGCTTCCGCTCTCGGCGACGGCGCGCAGCACCCGCAGGTCCTGAATTTCTATGTTCATGACAACTCGGGATCCGTGGCCTGTCCTCGGTAGGCGGCGGACAGCAGGGTGACCAGCCGCGGCACCTTCGCGGCGATCCAGCTCTCCATGCGGTAGGTCACCAGATGCGTCACCCGCATGGCCAGGTCGTCCACGGTGCGCCGCACCACGCCCGGCAGCAGGGGGCGGTAGGCCTGCGTCAGGGCGACGCAGCCCTGGTGCCGGATCACCGCGCCGCGGGGTCCGGACACCGTGACGTCGTGGGTGATGCGCGGGCTGAACCCGTAGGCGGCGCAGAGCCGGCGTAGCTTGTCGTCGCAGGCGTCCGGCCCGGTGCAGGAGATCCAGTCCTCGCCCGCGAGGTCCGCCATGGTCAGACGTTCCGCGGTGGCCAGTGCCGTACCGGCCGCCACCGCGAGCAGCACCGGGGACTCCGCCCAGGCGACGTGCCCGATCGCGCCGTCACGGGTGGGTACCGGGCCGTCGGTCGACGAGTGGTCGCGCAGGGCGATGTCGATCTCCCCCGCCCGCAGCAGGTCCATCAGCTCGCGGCTGGAACCGGAGGTCGTGATCTGGACGTTCCCGTCGCACGACAGCTGCCGCAGGCATCCCAGGATGGGTTCGTACAGCCCGCTGTGGGCCCAGCCGACCCTGAGTGTCCCGCGTCTGAGCCTGCGGTAGTCGTGCACCTGCTCCGTCAGGTCGTCGAAGGTGCGCAGGATGGACTCTGCGTGGTCCAGTACGGCGCTTCCCAAAGGGGATGGGCGCGTGCCGTGCCGATCGCGTTCGAACAACGTTCCGCCGAACAGTTCTTCCAGTCTGCGTATCTGGCGGCTCAGGGCCGGCTGCGGCAGGCCGAGCGCGGTCGCGGCCCTGTTCAGGCTTCCGGCGTCGGAAATTACGCGAAGTTGCCGTAAGTGGCGAAGTTGCAGATCCATAAGCCAAGAGTTAAGCCGCTTGCCGATGCATTCGCCAGGGCCTCAGCCCAACGTGTTCGTTTCTCCGGAATTGTTCATTCTCGGTGATCACCGTCCGCTTGCCGGTGGGCACTCTCCGCTAGCCGGGCGGGGGTTTGCGCAATTGGTATTACCCGGCGGCAGTACTCAGTCAACTGTTGCGCCGTCACTATTCCAGTCATCGCTTCACGGGCCGGCCGGACCGGCCGTGCGAGGGGGGCTCGTCCGCATCACCGTGTGAGGATCAAGATGTTTGTCATTGAACCACTGACCGAGCGATGTCGCGGCTACCTGCCGACGGCCACTCACGTGTGCATCGGAGTCAGCCCGTTCAACAGCTACTTCACCACCGCGCGCCTGCGGCGACTGGCCGACTGGGCCGTGACGCGCTTCGAGAGCGTCCACTTCTTCGTGCCGGACATGGCGGCCGCGCACACCCTGCGGGCCCTGGGGTACGACCTGGACCACGCCCGCCACAAGGCCCGGCGGCAGGGACAGTACGTACACAACAAGATCACCACGGCGCTGCGCGCACTGGGCGTGGAGGACCCCGCGGGCCTGGTCTGGGGCATGGACCGGCTGCACCGCACTCCCCGCTATCTGGCCCTGTTCGACGAGGTCCACCTGCGCTACGAGGAGGACGAGTCCTTCCGCGCCGCGTGTCTCGACGCCTCGCACTGGGTGCTGGAGCACAAGCTCCCGCCGGGCATCACCGCGACCGAGGACCAACTCCGTGAAGCGGTGCGCTACTTCCTCGCCGAGTTGCCGCTCTTCATCGACGCCGGGGGCATCGCCGGACACCGCGTCTCGTTCTTCGTCTACCACCAACGGGTCGCCTTCCTGGAGCGCTTCTTCCGCCGGGAACTGAGCCTGCAGCCGACGGGCGGGCAGGGCTTCCTGGTCGTCCGTGAAGCGGCGCAGGACCGGCCCGGGACGCAGCTCCGGACCGGAGCCGTACCGGCACAGGAGGCGGCCCGTGGCGTCGGCTGAGAACACGGGCAGCGGCGACGTGCCGCCCCGGACCGGAAAGAAGGCCGTCCGGTCCGCGGGGAACGAGGCCCAGGACGACTACTCGCTCACCCCGGTCCCCGAGGAGGCCCGCCGCTCCTGGTTCAGCGTGGCCGTGCAGCGCTTCGGCCAGGTCTCCTCCTTCCAGCAGTTCATGGTCGGCGCCGTCCTGGGCTACGGCATGGCCTTCACCGACGCGGTGATCGCCATCACCGTCGGCTCGGTGATGCTGGAGATCGTCACGATCCTCCTGGGCGTCGCCGGAGTGCGGGAGGGGGTGTCCACCTCGGTGCTGGCCCGCTGGTCGGGCTTCGGCCGCAAGGGCTCCGCCGCCGTCGGAGTGCTGGTGGCGTTCAGCCTCGCCGGCTGGTTCGGCGTACAGAACGGCGTCTTCGCGCACGGCATGCACCAGCTCGCCGCATGGGCGCCGGAGTGGGCCTGGGCGGTCCTCGGCGGCGCGGCGGTCACCGCCGTCTCGGTCTTCGGCTTCCGCATCATGGCGTGGACGGCGTATCTGGCCGTGCCCGCCTTCCTCCTCCTGGCCGGCTGGTCGGTGGTGGACACGCTGGCCGGCCACTCGCTGAACGAGCTGCTGACCGGCGCCCCGCCCGGCCCCGTGATGTCCCTGGCACAGGGGACGACGCTGGTCGCCGGCGCCTTCATCCTCGGCGCCCTGATGACGCCGGACATGACGCGCTTCAACCGCCGCCCCTCCGACGTCGTCAAGCAGACGCTGCTGGGCGTGACGCTGGGGGAGTACCTCATCGGCCTGACCGCGGTGCTGCTCGGTCACGCCGCCCGCACCGCGGACGTCGTGGGCATCATCACCACCTCGTCCGGCCTGCTGGGCACGCTGATCCTGGCGACGGCGATCCTGAAGATCAACGACTGGAACCTGTACTCGTCCGCGCTGGCCACGGTCAACAGCGTGGATGTGCTCTTCGGCCGCCGCATCGGCCGCCGGGCCGTGACCCTGGGCATCGGCGCCGCGGGCACCGCCCTGTCCGCCCTGGGCGTGGTCGGCGACTTCACCGGCTTCCTGACGGCCATCGGGATGCTCGCCCCTCCCGTGGCCGGAATCATCATCGCCGAGTACTACGTCGTCCGGCGCCACCGCGTAAGCCTCGACCGGGCCCGGCGTACCGGTGTCCTGCCCGAACACGGTCCCGACTGGCAGCCGTTGTCCCTGATCTGCTGGGCCGTCGGGACGCTGGCCGGCACGTACCTGGACTTCGGCATCCCCGCCATCAACGCCGTCGTGGCCGCCTTCGCCCTGTACGCGGTGGCCGGCCGCGCGGTGTACGCCCGGCGCGGCACTCCCGCGCGGGGCACCCCCCTCCCCGACCGAACCGTATGACGAGAGCCGGAGGCCGTTGTGCTCCCCCTGGTGACGCGAGACGAACTGAAAGCGGAAATGGACGCCGGGAAGGTCGTCGTGGTCGACACCATGCCGACGGCCTACTACGGGCAGGAGCACCTGCCCGGCGCGGTGAACATTCCGGGCTTCCCCTACGACGACGCGGCGCGCTTCACCGATGAACTCGCGCCCACCGTACTGCCGGACCGTACCGCTCCCATCGTCGTGTACTGCGCGAACGTGCCGTGCCGCAACAGCGAGATCGTCGGTAGCCGGCTGGTGTCGCTCGGTTACACGAACGTGCGCAAGTACCGCGAGGGAATCGAGGACTGGGTCGCCCACGGTCTGCCGACACAGACCGCCACGGGCTGAGGACGCCCGGACTCCGCCTCCTCCCGCGCGTACGTGCGCCCAGCCATGTCCACCCAGCACACATCCATCGAAATTTCCACGGAAGGGAACCGACCATGTACCGCAAGCTGGCTGTCGTGACCGCGGCAGTGGCAACACTCCTCAGCGGCACCGCCACCGCGGCCATCGCCGCCCCGGTGGCGCCCGTGACCGAGGCGGCCGCCCCCGCCGCCGACATCCCCGCCGTCGTCGACGTGACCGACGCGAACTACGACCAGGTCATGCAGTGGTCGAAGACCAAGCCCGTCGTGCTCGACTTCACCGCTTCGTGGTGTTACTGGTGCCAGAAGCAGAAGCCCTACCTCCAGCAGTACAACACCCAGGACAAGGGCGCCTGGGTATGGGCGAAGGTCGACGTCGACGAGAACCCCGGCCTCTCCCAGAAGTACAACGTGCGCGGTATCCCCGCGCTGCTCAACATCCGCAACGGCCGCGAGGCCGGAAGCCGCCTGGTGGGCTTCGACGGGCCCAGCTCGCTGCGCAACTGGCTGAACCGGCTGTAGTGCTCGGGTGCCGCCGCCACCCCGGTGCGCGGCGGCACCGCCCTGACCCGGGAGGCGTCGCCTCTCCTGCCGACGCCCCGGGCGCTCTCTCCACGCAAGGCGAAAGGCCCACCCCCATGCGGAAATCCCCCATGCAGAAATCCCCCGTGAAGGAGGTCTCCATGATGGCGGCCCTCAGAAGGAAGCCCTGGGCCGCCGCGGCGGCCGCCGCGGCGATCGCCGTGGCCGTTCCCGCGCTGTCCGCCGGCCCGGCGTCGTCGGCCGTGCCGGGCAACCGGGTCTCCTTCGTCTCCTTCGTCTCCTCCGCCCCGGCCGTGTACATCATCGAGGTGAACGGCACCAAGGCGACCGAGGAAGCGGTCACCGAGCGGGCCCATGAGCTGATCGCCGCCCACGGCGGCGAGTTGCGCAGGGTGTACTTCGCCGCCTCCCAGGCGTTCTCGGTGACGCTGACCGGCGAGCAGGTGGACACCTACTACTCCGACACCCGCGTCGACTCGATCACCGGCGACCGGACCTACCGGGTCGCCGGACACCTGTCCGGGCAGCAGCGGCCCGCCCGGGTGCCCGCCGCGCACCGGCCCGCCGGTGGTGTCCAGCTGAATCCGCCGTGGGGGCTGGACCGCGTGGACCAGCGCGATCTTCCGCTGGACGGCCGCTACGGCTTCTCGGGCACCGGGGCCGGCGTGACCACCTACATCGTCGACACCGGCGTCCGGGTGGGCCATCAGGAGTTCCTGGGCGGCCGGGCGCACGGCGCGTACGACGCCATCCGGCAGAGCCCCGGCGGCGACACCGACTGCAACGGTCACGGGACCGCCTCGGCGGCCATCGCCGCGGGGCTCTGGAGCGGCATCGCCAAGGGGGCGACCGTGCAGTCGGTACGCGCCTTCGGCTGCGACGGCACCGGAACCCTGGAGCACATCATGTCCGCGGTCGACTGGATCACCGCCCACGCCGACGGCCCCTCCGTCGTCAACATGGGCTTCTCCGGTGAGCCCGGCTCGGTACTCGACCTGCAGCTCTACCAGATGACCCACAAGGGCATCGCCTACACCGCCGCGGCCGGGAACGGGGACGCGTCGGGCCGGGGTGTCGAGTCCTGCGAGACCACCCCCGCCCGGCAGACCACCGCCATCACCGTCGCCGCCACCGACCGCGAGGACAAGCGCCCCGCGTGGTCCAACTACGGTTACTGCGTCCACCTGTTCGCGCCCGGCAGCGACATCACCACCGCCGGCAACCGCGGCAACAGCTCCTACGTGAAGCTCACCGGCACCTCGGCCGCCACCGCCGAGACCACCGGTGCCGCCGCGATGTACCTCGCCGGCCACCCCGGGGCGACGCCGGTCGAACTCGACAAGGCGCTCATCGCGGCCTCCACCGCCGACCACGTGAAGGACGCGGGCCAGGACTCCCGCAACCGGCTGCTGTACACGGGCCGATGACCACCGCTGCTACGTACCGCCGTCAGCCGGCTCCGTAGCGCACGGTGCGCCCTGGCCGAGGGCCGCGTCGATGGCCCGCAGCTGGCGTGCGACCGGTCCGAAGGAGACCAGGCCGCTGCCTGCTCCGGCCAACTCGCCATCAGCATCGGCGAGTTCGTTGCGGGCCCGGCGCAGGACCGGCTCGTGTCCCACTGCCGCGGCCGTACGGGCCAGTACGCACCAGAGCGCCTCCTGGAGGAGGTCGTGGGGCGGCCGGGGAACCGTGGCGAGTGCGTGCCGGGCCCGCTCGGTGGCGCCGGAGGCGGCCAGCAGCAGGGGGTCGAGCCACGGCCGGTACGGGCCCGCGTCCAGGCCGGCGAAGTCGTCGGGGCGGGGCAGGGCGTCGCCCCGCATGACCGGGACGAGCGCGACCAGGACGGCCGCTCCCCGGACCAGTCCGGGCATGCCGCAGTTCGCGGTCTCCGCGAGGACCTTCGCGTATGCGGGGCGGGCCGCCGGCCACCCGTCGGTCTCGCAGGTGCGCAGCGCCCGGTACCAGGAGGTGAACACCGCGGCGAGCGGCCGTTCGTTGCGGTGTGCCAGCCGGTCGATCTCCTCGGCCTCCGCGTCCGCCGCCGCGAGGTCGCCGAGTCCGGCGAGGGCCTGGAGGCGGACGATGCGTGCCAGGACCTCGTGGCCGGGCAGGTGGTGGCCGATAGCCAGCCGGGTCAGTTCGGCGCCGAGGGCGTCGCGGCGGGCGGCCGATCCGCAGGTGGCGAAGGACTGCATGAAGGCGCCGTTGAGGGCGAACGCGAGCAGCGCGGGGTCCGCGAGGCGCCGAGCGATGCGAACGGCCTCCTCCGCGGACCGCTCGGCACGCAGCCGCCATGGTTCGGCGGCGGGGGCGTCGGCCGCCCGGGGGAGCGGCGCGTCGGCGGCGGCGTCGCCGCGTGACTCGACGGCGACGACCGACAGCAGCCGGGCCCGCAGCGCGGGCGGGCCGTCGGGGCCGAGCCGGGCGGCGGCGCGGGCGGCGGCCCGGACGAGTTCGCCGGCGTTCCCGGGATCGTCGGCGCGGGTCCAGACCGCCGGGACGTCGTACGAGCCGATGATCCCGGCGGCCAGCTCGGCGTCCCCGGTCGTCTCGGCCGCCGCGACCAGTTCCCGCCGGTGCTCGCGCGCCTCCTCCAGGCCGTCGGCACCGGTCACCGCGAGGTCCCGCAGCAGCCCGGCGGTGGCGTGCAGCCGGGCCCGGGACCGGGCGGGCACCGAGCGGTCCCACGCGGCGGCCGCCCGGTCCCAGACGCCGTCCGCCACTCCGGCCGGCTCGGCCGCGGAGCCGGCCGTACCGCTGCGGATGCGTGCCTCGGCGCGGTCCAGGGCGGCTCCGGTGCCGGTGCCCGATCCGTACGCGCTGATGAGGGCCTTACGGGCGTGCCGCAGCGTCTCCAGGGCCTCGCCGCGCCGGCCGGACCGGTCCAGTGCGGTCGCCAGCAGCGCCCAGCCGTCCTCCCGCCCCGGGTGCGCGGCGACGTGGGCCCGCAGATCGGCGACGGCGGCCCGGGCGGCGCCGGTGGCCAGCTGGGCGTCGGCGCGGCGCTCGACCGCGTCGAGGCGGAGCGCCTCCAGCCGGGCCTGTTCGGCGGCGGCCCACGCGGCGGCGGGGAAGTCGGCCAGCACCGGCCCGCGCCAGCGGGCGAGCGCCTCGTCCCAGAGGGCGACCGCCGCGTGCGGCGGCGCCTCGGCGGCCCGCGCGGCCGTGTCCTCGAACCGCCAGGCGTCCACCACATCGCGCCCGGCGCGCAGGACGTAGCCGGGGCCGTCGGTGACCAGCAGCCGCGACGGCTGCCGGGGCGGGCGCCCGGGCTCCAGGGCGCGGCGCAGCGCCGCGACGAAGGTGCGGACCGCGCCGACCGCCCCGGCCGGGGGTTCGTCCGGCCACAGATCGTCCACGAGCCGGCCGACCGGGACCACCCGGTTGCGGGCGATCAGCAGCCGGCCGAGCACCTCCCGGTGGCGAGGAGCGCCGAGCGGGCGGGGAGCGCCGTCGGGGCCCCAGGCGGCGACCGGTCCCAGCAGTCCGAACTCCACGCCCACGGCACGGTCCCTTCGCGGGCGGCGCCGTCCCCCGGGGGTGCCGCGCGGTCACTCATCGATCGCTGATCCGGAGCCCGCAGTCTGGCTGACGTATCCGGACGACCCGGGCCGCGGGGCCCGGGACGTCCACTCTGCCACGAGCCACAGGAGTCGCTGTGACACACCCGAGCATCCCCGGATTCACCGAGCACCGCGTGCCGGTCGGCGACGGCGTCACGCTGAACGCCGCCGTCGGCGGCACCGGCAGCCCGGTTGTGCTGCTGCACGGATTCCCGCAGACCCACCTGATGTGGCGGCATGTCGCGTCCGGCCTCGCCGACGACCACACCGTCATCTGCCCCGACCTGCGCGGCTACGGGGCCAGCGACAAGCCCGCCGCGAGCGGCCCGGAGGTCTACGCCAAGCGGACCATGGCCCGGGACATCGTCCGCCTCGCCGCCGGGCTGGGGCACGACCGCTTCACGCTGGCCGGTCACGACCGCGGCGCCCTGGTCGCCTTCCGCGCCGCGATGGACCACCCGGACGCCGTGTCCCATGCGCTCTTCCTCGACATCCTGCCGACCCTGGACATGTGGGACGCCCTGCGCGGCGTGACCGGCGCGGTCGGCTTCCACCTCTACCTGATGGCCCAGGCGCCGGGCCTGCCGGAGCGGATGATCGAGGCGTCCGCCGACGCCTTCTTCGCCCACTTCCTCGACGCCTGGACCCACACCCCGGACGCGATCCCCGCGGACGTACGCGAGCACTACCTGGCCGCGTCCGCGGCGGCCGTGCCCTCCATCGTCGCCGACTACCGCGCCTCCGCCGGCGTGGACGTGGACCACGACACCGCCGACCGGGAGGCGGGCAACCGGCTGGCCATGCCGGTCACCGTCCTCCAGCAGGACTGGGGCGCGGCCCTCGGCTACCACGCCCGGGGCCTGTGGAGCGCCTGGGCCGAAGACCTGCGGCACCGTACGGTCTCCTGCGGCCACTTCATGGCGGAGGAGGACCCCGGGCTGATCGCCGGCGAGATCCGGGCCCTCACCGGCCGCTGACGGCCGACGCGGCGTCACCGCCCTCCGACGAGGTTTCCGGATCGGCAGGCCGGGGTGCGGGAACGGGGGCCGGCGGGGCCTCGGACGGGCGGGACAGGCCCAGCCGGATGTACACGATGCGGGCGATGTCGGCGATGGTGCCCTCGGACCTGAGCAGTTCCATGGGCGGCAGGTCGAGATCGAAGCGCTGCCGGACGGTGACGAGCAGTTCGGTGCCCATCAGGGAGTCCATGCCGTACTCGTCCAGCCGCCGGTGGTGGTCGATCTGCTCCGGTGACATGTGCAGGACCTCGGCGAACAGCGCGGCGATGGTGTCGGCGATGAGGCCGCGCGCTTCTTCCGGCGTCATGCGCGCCAGTTCGCGTACCAGCTCGTCCCTGGTCCGGCCGCCGCCCTCGACGGGGACGGGCAGGAGCCCGGCGAGGCGGGGGGCCGCCAGCGTGGGCAGGAGACGGGACAGGGGGATCCAGTTGTAGCAGCCGACCCCGAGGTCGTCGGAACCGGAGGTCAGGGCCGCGTCGACGGCGCGCAGGGCCTGGCGGGGGCTGACCGGTTCGATGCCCATGCGGCTCATGGCGTCGGTGAGGGCGCTCCGGGCGACGTAGCCGGTCTCCCCCAGGGCGCCCCAGGCCAGTGCCGTCGCGGGCAGGCCCATGGCCCGGCGCCGGCGGGCGAGGGCTTCCATGTAGAGGTTGCCGGCCACGTAGTTCGCTTGGCGGACATTGCCCAGAGTGGCGGTGGCCGACGAGTACAGCAGGAAGAAGTCCAGGTCCAGGTGCTCGGTGAGGCGGTGCAGTACCTCCGCTCCGGTCACCTTGGGGGCCAGGACGGCGGCGAACTGTTCGTCGGTCAGCTCCACCAGCGATCCGTCACCCAGGTGCATGGCCGAGTGGACGACGCCGCGCAGGGGGCACCCTGCTGCGTCGGCCTGGACCACGACCTGCCGCATGGCCTCGGAGTCGCTGACGTCCGCGCGGTGGACCGACACCCGTACGCCCTGGGACGTGAGGTCGTCGAGCAGGGCTTCGGCCTCGGGTGTGTCGCCGCCCCGCCGTCCGACCAGTGCCAGGCGGCCTGCCCCGCACCGGGCCAGATGGCGGGCGGTCAGTGCCCCCAGGCCGGTCAGGCCGCCGGTGATCAGGTAGGTGGCCCCGGCCTGGAGGGCCGGGCGGCGCGTGCGCGGTTCGACGCGGGCGGCCTCGTCCTGGGGATCGAAGGTGACGACGACCTTGCCGACGTGCCGGGAGTGCTGGAGCAGCCGGAAGGCCTCGGTGACGCGGGCGGCCGGGTAGTCGCTGTGCAGCAACGGGCGGTAGGCGCCGCTCCGGACGAGCTCGGCGACCTCCGCGAACTGTTCCACGGCCAGCTGGGGATCCTGGAGGAGACCGATCAGGTCCACTCCGTAGAAGGCGATGTTCTTGCGGAACGGGCGCAGCAGCAGGGGACGGTTCTCGTAGATGTCGCGCTTGCCGAGTTCGACGAAGCGCCCTCCCTGGGCGAGCAGTTCGAGACTGCGGACGGCGGCCTCACCGGCGAGCGAGTTCAGGACGACGTCCACGCCCCGCCCGTCGGTCAGGTGGTGGATGCCGTCGGCAAAGGCCGGCGTGCGGGAGTCCAGGACGTGTTCGACGCCCAGCCGGCGCAGCAGGTCGCGCTTGGCTTCGGACCCGGCGGTGGCGATCACGCGGGCTCCGCGGCGCTGCGCGAACTGTACGGCGGCCAGCCCCACACCGCCGGCGCCGCCGTGTACCAGAACGGTCTCTCCCGCGGCCAGGCGGGCCAGCCGGCCGAGGCTGTAGTGGACGGTGAGGAAGGCCACCGGGGTGGTGACGGCGTCCGGGAACGGCATGCCGTCCGGGATGCGGCCCACCGCGTGCTCGGACGTGACGGCATGGGTGCCCAGGGAGTTGGGAGCGATCGCCAGGACCCGGTCACCCGGGCGCAGCGACGTGACCCCGGCACCGACCGCGGTGACCACGCCCGCACACTCCAGGCCCAGCCCGGCCTGCCCGCCGGTGATCTCCTCCGCCTCGGCGGGCAGCAGACCGACCACCTGCATGATGTCCCGGTAGTTGAGGGCCGCCGCGTGTACGGCGATGGCCACCTGCCCCGTGCCTGCCGGCGGTGGCGTGCTCTCCTGCCAGGCGAGTTCGTAGGAGAGCCCCGGACGGCGTACCTCCAGGGTGTAACCGGGAAGGTCGCTCCCCGGCCGGCAGCCGGTGGGGGACGGCAGTTCGGTCAGACGCGGAACGAAACGGCCGGACGCGGTCAGGACCAGCTCGTCCTCGTCGGTGGCGGTGAGCAGTTCGCGGGCGACCCGTTGCCCGTCGGCGGCGGTGTCCCCGGTGCGGTGCAGGGACAGCCGCTTGACGGCCAGGTCCGGATATTCGTTTCCCACGGTGCGTGCCACGCCCCAGGCGGCGGCGTCCACCGGGTGCGAGGGCGCTTCAGGGGCGGGCAGGGCGCCGCTGGGCCGGGTCACGAGCCACAGCGTCCGCTCCGTTTCGACGGGCAGCGTGTCCAGCGCTTCGGCGACGGAGCGCAGCAGGCTCGCGCGCCTGACCGCGTGCTGTGCCGCCCATGCGGCCCGGGTGTCTGCTGCGGTCGAGGTGTCGGGACCTGCCAGCACCACCACGGCGGTCAGCCTGGACGCGTGCGGGGGGAGCCCGGTGCTGCCCACGTCGGCGGCAGCCTGCCGGTGGACCGGGTCGGCCCCGGCGGCACCGAGCGCGTCGGCCACCGCCGCGGACAGGGAGTCCGGGCCGTCGTCCTCGCCGATCACGACCCAGGCCTGACCGGTGTCGGGCGCGGGCAGGGCGGGCGGCGCGGCCGGCGGCGTGGCCGGGTCGGCAGTGGCCATGAAGACGGAGAAGCCCTCGTCCGGGACCTCACCGGCGGCGCCGACCGCCGTCGCGTCGGTGAAGCCGCAGGCGGGCAGCAGCCGCAGCCAAGCGTCGGCGGGCAGCAGTACGGAGTCACCGCGCAGCTCGTGATCGGTGAAGTTCCAGAAGCCTTCCAGCGTGCCGAACAGCGGGGCCAGCAGTTCGAGGTCGTGCGTCTCCAGCGAGATCAGCCGCCCTCCCGGACCCAGCAGGCGCCGCACGCGCCGGAGCGCCGGAGCCACCTCGGTGGCGGTGTGCAGGGCGTTGGCCGCGATGACCAGGTCGAAGCCGTGGTCGGTGAAGCCTTGGCCGCCGCCGTCCTGGTTGAGGTCGAAGGTGCGGTAGTCGACGAAGTCGTACTGCGCGAATCGCTTCTGCGCGGGGGGCAGGAACAGCGGTGAGACGTCGGTGAAGACATAGCGCGTACGGTCGGGCGGCAGCATGGGCAGCAGGGCCGCCGCGGCGCCCCCCGTGCCGGCGCCGATCTCCAGCACGCGCAGCGGACGGTCCGCCGGCCACCGGCCGGCCAGCTGGGCGACCACGGTCTGCATGAGCCGGTTGTAGCGGCGGCAGGGGAACTCAATGTCGTAGAACTGCTCGATGGCGGTGGCCGCGCCGTCGGCCACGATCTTCTCCAGCAGCTCGCTCTCACCGCGCAGCAGCGTCGTGCTGTGCCGCAGGCACAAGCTGTAGAGCAGCGTCAGGGCCGGGCCCGCCGTGTTGCCGGCGATCAGCGGACGCAGGATCTGAGCGGTCCTGGACCCCGGGGCGGTCAGCCGGAACCGTTCGCCGTCCAGGCGTTCCACGAGACCCGCCCGCTCCTGGAGGCCGATGAGCAGCCGGGCCAGCTTGCGGTGGCGGTCCAGCATGCCCGCGGCGACCAGGTCGTCGAGGGTGAACGGGCTGCTCGGGTCGGGCAGCAGTTCGGTGTGGAGATCGGCGGCTCCATGGGCCGAGGCGTGCTTCAGGCCGCGCCGCGCCGCCGCGGCCTTCGGGTCGTGGGCGAGCAGGGCGGCGATCCGCCGCTCCGCGTGCGCCAGCAGGTCCGGGGTGGGCGGCAGCGGGCTGGGCGCGACGCCGTGGTCCTCGTGCGGGGCGGCGCGCATCACCATACGGTGATGGCTCAGCGGGGCGGAGCGCATGCCGTCGAAGCGGCGCAGCCGGCAGCCTTCGAGCTGCGCGTGCACCGTGCCGTCCGGACCGGCGACCAGGATGTCCCAGCAGAGTTCGGTGGGGGTGCGGCTGCGTTGGCGCAGGTGCACCAGCCCGTCGGCCGGAGGGGTGCGCCATACGCGGACGGCACCGAACCCGACGGGCAGGTACGCGTCCCGCTCCTCGTCCAGCACCTGCTGCACCAGGGGCAGTCCCGCTTGCAGCGCTCCGTCGAACAGGGCCGGGTGCACCTCGTAGCCCTCCGCGTCGGCGTTCAGGCGGTAGCGGGCGAGGACTTCGCCGTCTCCCACCAGCAGTTCCCGTACGACCTGGAAGGAGGGGCCGTAGTCGAGGGCCGCGGCGGCCATGGCGGCCCGGTGCCGGGCGGCATCGATGCGCTCGGGGCACCGGGCCCGCAGGGCCGGGACGTCCAGATCGGCGCAGGGGCGGCGCAGCAGCTGCCGGACCCGTCCGCGGGCATGCTGACGTGCGCGCCCCGCCCGCCCCTCACCGGCGGCGATGCTCACCACACCGTCCTCGGCGGACCACGTCAGCTCCAGGCGCACCTGGCTCGGATCGTCCCAGGGGATCACGATCGGCCGGGACAGCTCCAGGTTCTCGACCTCGCAGGCCGCGTCCAGCACCCGCCGTCCGGCGGCCAGCGCCAGTTCCACGAATCCGGTGGCGGGCAGGAGCACCGCGCCCGCGACGCGGTGGTCGGCCAGCCACGGGACCAGGGCGGGCTCGACGGTCCCGTACCAGGTCGGTTCGGAATGGGCCGTGCGTACGCCCAGCAGCGGGTGATCGTACTCGCCGAGGCCGCCGGTCCAGGCGCAGCGCTCGCCGTGCCAGTGCCGCTCGCGCTGCCAGGGGTAGGCGGGCAGGCGGGCGACCCCGCCGGGGACGGGGAAGTGCGCGCTCCGGTCGGCACGGGCCCCGGCGGCGATCAGACGGGTGGCGGCGGCCTGCATCTGCCGTACGCCGTCGCCGTCGCGGAGGAGCGTGGGGACGACGGCCACCGGGCCGGGCGAAGCAGCCGCCGTACGCCGCAGGTACGGACGTACGATCGGATGCGGCCCGACATCGACGAACACGTCGTACCCCTCGGCCAGCAGACCCGCCACCGCGGGCTCGAACCGTACGGTGTCGCGCACGTTGCGCCACCAGTACGCGGCGTCGGGTTCACCGTCCGCCATCCGCTGCCCGGTCACGGCGGAGATCATCGGGATGGCGGTCTCCCGCGGCCGCAGATCTGCCAGGCCGGCGAGTACGCGCTCGCGGACGGGGTCCATGGCGCGGCTGTGGAAGGCATGGTCCAAGTCGAGCAGGACAGCGGCCACATCGTGGTCGGCGCAGTGCTCGACCAGTGCTTCCACATCGGCGGCCGGGCCGGACACCGTCACGTCGCGGGCGGTGTTCACGCAGGCGATCTCCACCTGCGGCCGGCCGTCCAGCAGCTCCTCGGCCTGCGCGGCGGACAGGGTGAGGGCCGCCATGCGGCCCTGCCCCGCCGTGGCGGCCTGGGCGCGTCCGCGGACGGCGATGACGCACGCGGCCTCGGGCAGCGACAGGGCCCCGGCCACGTGCGCCGCGGCGATCTCACCGACGCTGTGCCCGAGTACGGCGGCGGGCTCGATGCCCTGGTGGCGCAGCATCGCCGTCACAGCGATCTGCACCGCGAACAGCAGGGGCTGCGCCACCTCGGTCCGCGCCAGGCGCCACTGGTCCGTGGGCAGTTCGAGTTCGCTCAGTACGGACCAGCCCAGTACCGGCAGCAGTGCCGCGTCCACGGCGGTGAACGCGGAACGGAAGGTGGTGTCCTTGTGCAGCAGATCCGCGCCCATGCCCGCCCACTGGGCGCCGTTGCCGCAGTAGACGAAGACCGGACGTCCGTCGCGGACCGCCTCGGCCCGCTGTGCCTGCGGCGGTTCCGGGGCCGGGGGAGAGGCGGCCTCCGTGAACGGTTCTTCGACGGCGGGCGGTTCGTCGATCGCGGGCGGCTCCGTGGCGGCGGGCGGCTCGTCCACCGCGGGCGGCTCTTCGACGGCCGGTTCGGCCGCCGGCTTCTCCACGAGCTGCGACAGCCCGGCCGCCGCCTCGCCCGGGGACGAGGCGAGCACCACCGCGCGCAGCGGGTGCAGGCCGCGCCGGCTGCTCGATGTCCACGCGAGGTCGTAGAACTCCCGCGCGTCGGCTGCCGCCAGCTGCTGCACCGTCCGGAGCAGCGCCTCGTCGAGCGCGTTCCTGGACCGGGCCGAGACCACCACGGGAAGAGCCGCCGCAGCAGGCGGTACGGCGCGTACCCGGCCGGTGGCCGGGGCGGGGGCCAGGACGGCGTGGGCGTTGGCGCCGCCGAACCCGAAGGAGTTGACGCCGATCACCGAGCGCTCCGTGAGGCCCGCCGGGCAGGCGTCATCGACCAGACGGAGCCGCAGCCGGTCGAAGTCGATGTGCGGGTTGAGGGCCGCGGCGTGCAGCGACGGGGGAATGACGTCGTGCCGCAGCACCAGAAGGGCCTTGAGCAGACCGGCGATTCCCGAAGCGGGCTCCAAGTGCCCCAGGTTGGACTTGACCGAGCCGATCGGCAGCGCGCCGACGGTGCGGTGGACGCCCAGCGCCCGCCCGATGGCCTCGGCTTCGATGGGGTCTCCCACGGGAGTGCCGGTGCCGTGCGCCTCGATGTACGCGATGTCGTCCGCATGCACCCCGGCGCGGGCGTAGACGTCCTCCAGCAGGTCGCGCTGGGCCGCCATACGGGGCAGCGCCAGACCGGGCGTGCGTCCGTCGCTGTTGGCGGCGCAATCGACGATCACCGCGTCGATCCGGTCCCCGTCGGCCTGCGCGTCGGGAAGCCTCTTGAGCAGGACCATGCCCCCGCCCTCGGCCCGGACATAGCCGTCGGCGTCCGCCGAGAAGGAACGGCAGCGCCCGCTGGGCGAGAGCATCGCCGCCTGCGAGAAGCCCACGAAGTGGTACGGACTGATCAGCAGGTTGACGCCGCCGACGAGGGCGGCGCGGCTGGTGCCGTCCCGCAGCGCCCGGCACGCCTCGGCCAGGGCGACCAGTGACGACGAGCACGCGGTGTCGACGATCAGGCTCGGTCCGTGCAGGTCGAAGAAGTGCGACAGCCGGTTGGCGGCGATGGACGACGCGGACCCGGACATGGTGTACGCGTTGACGCTCTCCGGCATCGTCATCTGCAGCGCGCCGTAGGACTGGTCCGAGATCCCCACGTACACGGCGGTGTCGGAACCCGCCAGCGCGGCGGGCGCCACCCCGGCGTCGTCACACGCCTCGACGGCCAGCTCCAGCAGCAGACGGTGCTGCGGGTCCATCTGCGCCGCTTCCTTGGGCGAAATTCCGAAGTAAGCGGCGTCGAAACCGCTGACATCCCCCAGAAAACCACCCGCACGCGTATAACTTTTCCCCGGCCGCGGCATGCTGGAATCGACGAACCGGTCCACCTCGAACCGGTTCTCCGGAATTTCCGTCACCCGGTCCGCGCCGTCCGACAGTGTCGTCCAGAGCTCGCCGAGGCCGGTGATGCCACCCGGCAGACGGCACGCCGCTCCGATCACCGCAATGCCCCGATCGGGGGTGGACACATCAGGGGAGTTGACTGTCATATGCCTCTCACTGCGGATGAATGCGAGGGCGGCACGAACGCACCCGCCGGGCGCAAGGAAGAGCCCGCCGTACGCCGATGCCCCTCTGGGCTGCTTGGCCGACGTCAGCGCATCCTGACCACAACCTCCGCGCACGGCAAGCATGCCGTCCCTCTAACGGGCTACCCAACAGCACGAGAAGACAGATATTCGGATCGTGTGCCCGATGCTTGCGACCGGGCTTTCGTTTCCGGGCCGCGCACGGACCGGCCGATGGGCGGTTGCCGCGAATTCCGTCCCGATCCGATACGCGGCTTTCTTCCGCCTGCCTCCGATGGCGGGTGAGGGGACGGGATTTCCGCACCGGCCGGGAAAGCTGAAGTGGTGTGGTGTGACGGTGCGAAATCGCAGGGGGTTCGGTGATCCGGTTCTTCTCCGCCGTGCTGTTGGCGGTCGCTTTGTCGGTTTTCAGGAGGGCGTACGAGCTATGGGTGCGGTGGCAAGGGTGGCGGGCTCGCCGGAACGTCTCGCGCAAGACCGCTGACCGTGAGCCTCCGCCGGGCTAGACGGATCACCGAACGGGCAGCCGTATCCATGGGGATGTGCTCTGATCGGTGCTCACCGGGCATGTCGGGGCGCGGAGCACCATGGGGCCTCTCTTCGGCGAGCCATGCGGGCCGCGGTCAGTCCAAGGAGTACGCGACGTGAAGATCGTGGTCATCGGATGCACCGGCCTCATCGGCGGCAAAGTGGTCGGCAAGCTCCGTGAACGCGGGTACGAGGCGGTGCCCGACAACGGCTGCTTCCAGCGGGCGCGGCTCCGCGCCTACGAGTCGGCCACCGGCCGGGCGTCGAGGGCAAGCGCTTCGGGCAGGGCCGCGAACGCGCTCCGCAGGTCGGCGGCGAGCTGCCGGTGGCTGGGTGGCCCCTGCTGTCCCTGGCGGGCCGACCAGTCGCTGAGGGCCTGGTGGAAGGCCGCGACCGCCATGTCGAGCGCGAGCCGTGCGCGCAGGGCGCGGGGGTCCGTGGAGGACGGCAGCTCCAGCCGGCGGTGCAGGACGTCGAGGATGGAGCGGCTGGTGCGGTCGCAGAACTGCCGTCCGCGCACGTCCATGGAGGGCGTCTTCTCGGCCAACTGGCGGCTGAGCGCGACGCGGTGTGTCCACCTGTCGTCCGCCACCCGCTCCAGAGCGTCCAGCAGCGCGGCTTGGATGAGCCCCAGCAAGGGGGTGCCCTGCGGGGCCAGGGGACGGGTCTCCAGCTCGTCGAGGCAGGCCAGCCACAGGTCGTGGGTGGGGGCCAGGGCGACATCCTCCTTGCCGGCGAAGTTGCGGAAGAAGGTGCGCTGGGAGATCTCGACGGCGTCGCAGAGGTCGTCGAGGGTCGTCTTGTCGAAGCCGCGCTCCGTGAACAGTTCGAGCGCGGTGTCGATCAGCCGCTGCCGGGTGCGCTGCTTCTTGCGCTCGCGCAGATTCGTGGTCGCCCCGGCCGCCGTCGCCTTGTCCGTTCCCGCCATGGCGGCCATCGTACCAACCGTGTGCAGGCGCACGGCATTTGCGGGTTGACGGCAAATGCCGGTCACCGGCACTCTGGGGCCGTACGTTGCCGATCACCGAAAGGCGAACGACCATGCGCGCGCTGCTCATCGACCACTCGTCCCCCTCCGGACTGCGCCTCGGCGAGGCCCCGGATCCCGAGCCGGCTCCGCACCAGGCGCTGGTCAGGGTGACGGCGACCTCGCTGAACTACGGGGAGGTCAAGTTCGGGGTCGAGCGCGCGGCCGACGGCACGGTGCCGGGCTGGGACGCGGCCGGGATCGTGGAGCGGGCGGCGGCCGACGGCTCGGGCCCCGCTGCCGGCACGCCCGTGGTCACGCTCGGCCCCGACGGCGGCTGGGCCGAACTGCGGGCCGTGGACACCGGCTTGCTCGGAGAGGTGCCGCACGGAGCCGATCTCGGCGCCATCAGCACCATCCCGGTCGCGGCCACCAGCGCGCTGCGGGCCCTGCACGCGCTCGGCCCGATCCTGGGCCGGCGCGTCCTGATCACCGGTGCCACGGGCGGCGTCGGCCGGTACGCCGTCCAGCTCGCCCGGCGCGGCGGCGCCGAGGTCATCGCGACGACGGGCTCGCCCGAGACCCAGGGCCCGGGCCTGCGCGAACTGGGCGCGCACCAGGTGCTGTCCGCCCCCTCCCAGCTCTCCGGGCTCGTGCACGGCGTGCTGGACATGGTCGGCGGGCCGCAGCTCGTGGACGCGTTCACCATGCTGGCCGGAGGCGGCACCCTCATCGCCGTCGGCCACTCCGCGAACGTGCCCGAGCACTTCCCCGTCGGTGTGCTCTACGGCGACGAGGGCCGGCACGGCCGTTCGCTGGCCGCCTTCCACCTGCTGGAATGCCCGGAGCTGGCGCCCGACCTCAGCTGGCTCGCGAGCCAGGTGGCGGACGGCGAGCTCGACCCGCAGATCTCCTGGCGCGGCGGCTGGGACGAGGCGGCCGACGCCGTCGCCGCTCTGCTGGAGCGGCGCCTGCACGGGAAGGCGGTACTGGAACTCACCTGACGGGCGGCTGCGCGGGCGCGCCGATCCACCGCTCACCCTCTCGCCCCGCCCGCAGCCGGTACGGCCCCAGTTCCCACTGCCAGCCGTTGCGCAGGACCAGTGCCGCCAGATCGAGCGAGGTGAACGGGGTGCCGCGGGTGATGTCGCGTACGTCGGGCCAGGTCAGCTCCCTGGTCGCCAGGGCGGCCCGGAGTCCTTGCTCCAGTTCCGGGGCGACCGGGTGGCGTTCGAGGTCCCGGAGGGTGCGGGTGCCGTCGGTGATCAGCAGGCCCCAGCCGTTGCGCGCGCAGAGTTCGGCCGCCGCCCGGTACTTGGCCAGGTTGACGGCGAGCGGGATGTCGCACTGCGGTTTGGCCTCGATCAGTACGGCGTGCCCTTCGGTGGTGACCGCGAGGAAGTCGGGGTAGTACGAGCGGGCCCGGCCCGCGTGCCGGTAGCCGATGGCGAGCGGCTGCTCCTGGTAGTGGGCTATCTGGCCGGCGTGGTCGAGGAGGTGGATGACCTGGAGTTCGGTCTGCGACTCGTACTGCACCTCGCGCCCGAGCCTGGAGCTGTACCAGGTGCCGGAGTGCTCCCGTGGGTTGACCTCGCGCAGCGCGGTCAGTTCCGCCGGGTCCGGGGCGGCGCCCGGTGCGCCGAACCAGTGGGTCGCCGCGGCGAGGGCGGCCCAGCGGGTGGAGGCGCGCTCCGCGCGGTCGGCCAGCCGTTGGAGGCGCCGCTCCTCCTTGCGGCGCTCGGCGAGCACCCCGGCCGCCTCCTTGAGCAGCTGTCTGGCCTCGGCGTCGTTCTTGCCGGCGAGCCCGGCCGGTATCAGGCCCGCGGGGTTGAGCGGTGCGCCGGGGAACGCCGTCCCGGCGACGGTCAGGAGCCGTTCGGCGGTGTGCGGCCGGCCCGGCCGGTCCTCGTTCAGGAGGGCGGCCACGACATCGCGCAGGGCCCGGGTGGCCGGTTCGCGGCCGGTGCGGATCCGGATGATGCCGCGGGCCTGGAGCTGGCTGATGCGCTGCCGTGACAGCGTGAACTCCTGCGCTATGACCGGCTGGCTCCGCGGTTCGTGCCCGTCGAGCCCGAGCCGACGGCAGAGGACCGCGTGGGCGCGGGCGTCGCGCAGCTCGTCGACGGCCGCGGCGGCAAGGTCGCGCAGCACGGTGGCCGTGTCCGGTACGCCGTCGGCGACCGCTTCCCACGACAGGTCGGCGGTCGCGTAGCCCGGACACACGGTGTCCAGCAGCCAGGCGTCGAGGAGGAGCTGTCCGTACGTCTGCCAGAGCCGCCGGGCCACCGGCCGCAACGTTTCCTCCGGATGGGCGGTGAGGGCCCGGACCGCCGTACGGTTCAGGAATTCGGCGCGGCGTCCGGGCGTCAGCCGGTGCCCGGTCACCTCCTGCCAGACCGCCACGACCGCGGCCGGTTCACAGGCTTCCGGGCGCGTCCGTACGGCCGTCGCCCTGCCCTTCTTCCCCGCCGCCCGCGCCCGCCGGGACTCCTCCAGCCGGGCCTGCCAGTCGTACGGGCCGTCGGCGAGCCGCCGGGCCAGCCACGCGGCGGCCGCTTCCCCGTCGGAAGCCTCCTCGGGAGGGACCAGCTGCCGTACGGCCCAGCGCATTCCGGACACGCCCCGCTGGTGCCCGGCCCCGAGTTCTTCCAGGCTCGTTCCCGCCTCGATGCCCGCGACCAGCCGCCGGAACTCCTCCAGGTCCCAGCGCAGCCCCCGCCGCTCCGGGGCCTGACCGCCCGTTCCGTCCGTACCGTCCGTGCTCTCCGCCACGTCCATGTCCTGATCCCCCCTCAGGTGTCGGCGCCCCGTCCAGCGGCCCCCGCACGGGCTGCGGAAACGGCCGGCCGGGGCCAGTATCGGACACACCTGCCGCGGACCGGCGATTCCGTTGCCGAGGGTGGGGGCGCGCACTAGGGTGCGTCCGTGATACCGGCGGTTGGCCGGTATCCCGAACGACCGGCCCGGTCGGCCGGTCCGGTGACGGATGAGGAGCGGCAGCGCATGGGGCGGCTCGTACCCGCGGTGACGCGGGCGCTGGACATACTGGAGCTCTTCCTCGACGGGGACGGCACGCTGTCCGCCCCCGACATCACCCGCAGGCTCGGCCTGCCGCGCACCAGCGTGCACGAGCTGGTCAGCACGCTCGTCGCGCGCAACTACCTGGCGTACGTGCCCGAGCAGCCGGGGCGCTTCCGGCTCGGCGTGCGCGCCTACCAGCTCGGCAGCCGGTACGCCGAACAGCTTGACCTGGCGGCCGAGGGGCAGCGGGTGGCCCGCGAGGTCGCCGAGACCTGCGGCGAGACCGTGCACCTCGCGCTCCTCGAAGGGGCCGATGTCATCTACGTCGCCAAGGTGGACAGCACCCACGCGGTACGGATGGTGTCCGCGGCGGGGCGGCGGCTGCCCGCGCACTGCACCGCCGTCGGCAAGATGCTGCTGGCCTCGCTCCCGGAGACCGCGCTGGCCGAACGCATCCCGGCGGACGGCGAGCTGACGGCCATGACGGAGCACAGCGTCACCTCGCCCGCGGAGCTGCACACCCAGCTCGCGCTGATCCGGGACCGGGGCGTGGCGGTGGAGCAGCAGGAGTCCAACCCGGACGTGAGCTGCGTGGCCGCGCCCGTACGGGACCGGTCCGGGCGGGTCGTGGCGGCGCTCAGCGTCTCGGTGCCGATGATCCGGTGGAGCGAGGAGCGGTGCGCCGAACTGGCCGGACTGGCCCGCAAGGGCGCCGACGAGCTGTCCGCGCGGCTCGGCCACCGGGGGCAGCCGTGACCAGGGCCTGGGAGGTCGCCGTCGCCGCACCCGCCCGGCTCGGCGAGGGGCCCACGTGGGATGCCCGCGCCGGGCGGCTGATCTGGGTGGACATCCTCTCCGCCCGCGTCCACACCCTCGACCCGGCCACCGGCCGCCGCACCGTGCTGGCCACCGAACAGCACGTCGGCGCGGCCAAGCCCCGTGCGGCAGGCGGACTGATCGTCAACCTGCGGGACGGCGTCGGCGCGTACGACGCGGACGGCGCGTTCACGTGGCTGTGCCGCGAGCCCGTGGCGGGGCGGCGCGGCAATGACGCCGCCGTGGCGCCCGACGGGTCGCTGTGGGCGGGCACCATGGCGTACGACGAGTCGCCGGGGCGCGGCACGCTCACCCGGATCGCGCCGGACGGCAGCGCGACGCGTGTTTTGTCGGACGTCACGGTGAGCAACGGCACGGGATGGAGCCCGGACGGCCGGCGGATGTACTACATCGACACCCCGACCCGGCGGGTGGATGTCTTCGACGTCACGGACGAGGGCCTGGTGACCGGCCGCCGCCCCTTCGTGGAGATCGAGGAGCCGGCAGGGACGGCGGGCTATCCGGACGGGCTGGCCGTGGACGCCGAGGGCGGTGTGTGGGTGGCCATGTTCGGGGGCGCGCAGGTACGGCACTACACGCCCGACGGGGTGCTGGAGCGGGTGCTCCCGATGCCGGTCGCCCGCCCCACGGCCTGCGCGTTCGGCGGTGCCGGGCTCACCGACCTGTACGTCACCACGGCGCGCGGCGGGCCGGGCGAAGCGCCGCTCGGCGGCTCGCTGCTGGTGGTGCCGGACGCCGGACGGGGGCTGGTGCAGCCCGAGTTCGCCGGGTGAAACCGCGCGCCCCCGGTGGTGTCCGGCGGGCCCGTACCGGCCGGTGTGCGGGAGCCCCGTGCGGCGGATGAGCGGCAGAAGGAAATGTGGGGGCATACGGGTGGGGCCGTCGGGTACACGGAGCGCAGTTGTTCACGGACGGTGGCGAACGAGGAGGCCCTGATGTTGCTGGCTCACCCTGCGGTACTGCGTGATCTGATCGAGCAGTACGAGACGCTGCGCCTGCTGGACGCGGCGAACGGGAGCCCCGAGGTCCGGCAGCGGATGGACGATGTCGCCTACACCCTGTGCGTGTCCACCGGCACCCGCGATGTCGACGCCGCGCTGATCGCGGCCCGGCACCGGCTGCCGGGCGCCCGGGTCGAGGACGATTCCGTACTCGCCGAACTGCCCGCCCGGGACGGCACCGGACACCCGGCGACGGCCGGGGAGGACGGCGGGGTGCCCGCCGACCGGGCCGGCGCGGTACTGCCCGCCGCGGCGGCCGGGGACGGGGCTGTGCTGCCCGCCGCGTGAGCGCCCCACGGAGGCGCCACGCCGGACATCCCGCCCAGCCTGGGCCCCGCCGGACGACGGCGGGGCCCAGGCGTATGGGGGCAGTCCGGAAGAGATTTGCGGTCCGCTGTCGATCCGGCCGGGTCCCGTTCGACGCCTTGGTGTGGGGCATTCCGCCGCACCAGGACGCGACAGGACGGGATGAGGAGACACATGGACCAGCTGCTGCGAGTGATGAACTTCCATGTCTCACGGGACGGCATCGGCGCCGGTGAGCACCAGAGCCTGGAGAGGCCGTTCGGCCACGACCACCCCGAGAGGCTGTTCGCCTGGGCCGGCGCCACGGCGAGCTGGCCCATGCGCACCGAGCCCGGCGGGAGCCGCGGCCTGGACGATTACTTCACGCGGGACTTCGCCCGCAACATCGGCGCCGAGATCATGGGCCGCAACAAGTTCGGCCCCCAGCGCGGGCCCTGGCGCGACCACGACTGGCGCGGCTGGTGGGGCGACGAGCCCCCGTTCCACACCCCGGTGTTCGTCATGACCCACCACGCGCGTCCGTCGATCACGCTCTCCGACACCACCTTCCACTTCGTCGACGGCGACCCGGCGACGGTCCTCGAACGGGCGCGGGAGGCGGCGCGGGGCAAGGACGTCCGGCTCGGCGGCGGGGTCACCACCGTCCGGCAGTTCCTGGACGCGGGCCTGGTCGACACCCTGCATGTGGCGGTGGCGCCGGTGGAACTCGGTTCCGGTATCCGCCTCTGGGAGTCGCCCGACGAGCTGCTCGACCGGTTCCACCTGGAGGTGGTGCCCAGTACGAGCGGCGTGGTGCACCACCTGTTCTGGAGGCGGTGACACACGGCACGGACGCGGCGGGCCCGTGCGATCTCACAGCACTAGGTACCGGTCCGCCGCTTGTTCCACACGTCGAAGCCGACCGCGGCCAGCAGGACCAGACCCTTGATCACCTGCTGGTGGTCGGTGCCGATGCCGACCAGGGACATGCCGTTGTTCAGGACACCCAGCACCAGCGCGCCGATCACGGCGCCGAACACGGTGCCGATGCCGCCGCTCATGGAGGCGCCGCCGATGAACGCCGCCGCGATCGCCTCCAGCTCGAAGTTGATGCCCGCCTGCGGGGTGCCCGCGTTGAGCCGGGCCGCGTAGACGCAGCCGGCCAGCGCGGCGAGGACGCCCATTGTGACGAAGACCAGGAACGTGACGCGCCCGTCCCGGACCCCGGACAGGCGGGCCGCCGCCCGGTTGCCGCCCAGCGCGTACACATGGCGGCCGACGACCGCGTCGCGCATCACGAAGCCCAGCCCGAGCAGCAGCGCGCACATGATCAGCAGCACCACCGGGACGCCGTGGTAGCTGGCCAGGGTCAGTGTGAACACCGTCACGGCCGCGGTGATGGCGGCGCACTTGGCCAGCCACAGGGAGCGCGGCAGCACTTCGAGACCGTGCGCGGCCCGCCGCCGGCGGTCGCGCCGCTCGCGCAGCAGGAGCCCGGCCACCACCACCAGGCCGATCAGCAGGCTCGGGTTGTGGTAGCGGGTGTACGGCCCGGCCTCCGGGAGGAAGCCTTGGGCGAGGTCCTGGAAGGGGCCGGGGAAGGGGGACAGGGACTGCCCCGCCAGGACGATCTGGGTCGCGCCGCGGAACAGCAGCATCCCGGCCAGGGTGACGATGAAGGACGGTATCCCGACGTACGCGATCCAGAAGCCCTGCCAGGCCCCGGCCGCCGCGCCGATGAGCAGGCACAGCAGCAGCGCGGGCAGCCAGTGCAGATGCTGCTGGACCATCAGGACGGCCGCCACGGCGCCCGTGAACGCGGCCAGTGAGCCGACGGACAGGTCGATGTGCCCGGCCACGATCACGATCATCATGCCCATGGCGAGGATGAGGATGTAGCTGTTCTGCTGGACGATGTTGGAGACGTTGTTGGGCAGCAGCAGGGCGCCGCCGGTCCAGATCTGGAAGAGCACGACGATGGCCGCCAGCGCGATGACCATGCCGTACTGGCGCAGGTTGCCGCGCACTGCGGCCAGCAGCACGGCGGCGGCCGACGGGCCGGGCCCGCCACCGGACGGCGGGCCGGCCGGGTGATCGGCGGACGGTTGGACTGCGGTGGTCATGGCGGCCTCAGCTCTCGTCCGTGGGGGAGGGGCGGGTGGCCGGCGGCCCGTCGGGACGCGGCGGCTCGGCGGTCATCAGGCGCATCAGCGCCTCCTGGGAAGCCCGCGCGCGGGGCAGCTCACCGGTCACCCGCCCGGCCGCCATCGTGTAGAGGCGGTCGCACAGGCCCAGCAGCTCGGGGAGTTCGGAGGAGATCAGCAGCACCGCCTTGCCGCGCGCGGCAAGCTGCCCGATCACCGCGTGGATCTCGTACTTGGCGCCCACGTCGACGCCCCGGGTCGGCTCGTCGAGGATCAGCACCTCCGGCCCGGCGAGCAGCCACTTGCCCAGCAGCACCTTCTGCTGGTTGCCGCCGCTGAGCCGCCCGACGGCCTCGAAGACGGTGCGCGACCTGATGCCCAGTGAGGTGCGCAGCTCCTCGGCGGCCCGCCGCTCCGCGTGCCGGTCGACCACCCCGCGCCGGGCCAGCCCGGACAGCGCGGCGAGCGAGACGTTGCGGTGCACGGTGTCCAGCAGGTTCAGGCCGTACGTCTTGCGGTCCTCCGTGACGTAGGCCAGGCCGTGCGCCACCGCCTGCGGCACGGTGCGCAGCACGACGGGCCGGCCGCCGAGCCGTACGGCGCCGCCCGCGTACCGCCCGTAGGAACGGCCGAAGACGCTCATCGCCAGCTCGGTGCGGCCCGCGCCCACCAGCCCCGCGAGGCCGACGATCTCGCCGCGCCGGACGTGCAGGGACGCCCCGTCCACCACCTTGCGCCGGTGATCGACGGGGTGGCGCACGGTCCACCGCTCGACGGCGAGCGCCGGTGCGCCCGAATCCGGGCCCGCGTAGCGCGTCCGCGGCGGGAAGCGGTGGTCCAGGTCGCGGCCGACCATGGCGCGGATGATGCGCTCCTCGGGGACGGACGGCGCGGCGCCGGGCCGGTCCCGTACGGCGAACGTCCCGATGGTGCGCCCGTCGCGCAGCACGGTCACGGTGTCCGCGACCCGCCGGATCTCGCCCAGCTTGTGCGAGATCAGCACGCAGGCCACGCCCTGGTCGCGCAGCCGGCCCACCAGCTCCAGCAGGTGCTCGCTGTCCGCGTCGTTGAGCGCGGCGGTCGGCTCGTCCAGGATCAGCAGCCGTACGTCTTTCGCCAGCGCCTTGGCGATCTCCACCAACTGCTGTTTGCCGACGCCGAGATCGGCGACGCGGGAGCGCGGGTCCTCGGCCAGCCCCACCCGCGCCAGCAGCGCGGACGCCTGCCGCAGCGTCTCGTACCGGCCGATGACCCCGCGCCGGGCCCGCTCGTTGCCGAGGAAGATGTTCTCCGCCACCGACAGGCACGGCACCAGCGCCAGTTCCTGGTGGACGATGACGATGCCGCGGCGCTCACCGGCCCGTACGTCCCGGAACGCGCAGCGCGCCCCGTCGAAGTGGATCTCACCGGCGTAACTGCCGTACGGATACACCCCGCTGAGCACCTTCATCAGGGTCGACTTGCCCGCGCCGTTCTCCCCGCAGACGGCGTGGATCTCCCCGGCGCGCACCGACAGCCGTACGCCGTCCAGCGCGGTGACGCCGCTGAACTTCTTGGTGATGCCGCGCATCTCCAGTACGGGAGGGTCCGTACGCACGGCCTCGTGCCCGCTCATAGGACACCGCCCAGGTCCGCGGCCTTCAGATAGCCCTCCTCGACCAGGATCCGGGCGTTGCCGCGGTCCACGCTGACCGGGTCGAGCAGGAACGCGGGCACCACCCGAACGCCGTTCTGGTACGTCTTCACATCGTTGACCTGCGGCTTCCTGCCGTGCAGCAGGGCGTCACCCATCCGCACCGCCTGCCGCGCGAGCTTGCGGGTGTCCTTGTAGACGGTCTGCGTCTGCTGCCCGGCCAGGATGGACTTCACGGCGGCCAGCTCCGCGTCCTGCCCGGTCACGACGGGGTACGGGCGGCCGTCGCCGCCGTAACCGACGCTCTTCAGGGCCGAGATGACGCCGAGGGAGATGCCGTCGTACGGGGAGAGCACCGCGTCCAGCCGGGTCGTCCCGTAGTACGTGCTGAGCAGGTCGTCCATCCGCTTCTGCGCCGTACCGCCGTCCCAGCGCAGCGTGGTCGCCTGGTTGAGCGCCGTCTGGCCGCTGCGGACCATCAGCTGCCCGCGCTTCAGGTACGGGTGGAGCTCGGCCAGCGCGCCGTTCCAGAAGTAGCGGGTGTTGTTGTCGTCGGGCGACCCCGCGAACAGCTCGATGGTGAACCGCTCGTCCGCGCGCGCGTCGAGCCGCAGCTTGCGGGTGATGTAGCGGCCCTGGAGCCGGCCGACGCGGGCGTTGTCGAAGGAGGCGTAGCAGTCGACGTCCGGGGTGCCGAGGACCAGGCGGTCGTACGCGATCACCCCGATGCCCGCCTCCTTCGCGCGGCGCAGCACGTCGGTGAGCGCGGAGCCGTCGATCGCCGCCACGACCAGCAGCCGGTGCCCCTTGGCGACCATGTTCTCCAGCTGCGCGACCTGGTTCTCCACCCGGTCGTCGCCGTACTGGAGGTCCGCCCGGTAGCCCTTGGCCGCGAACTCGCGGGCCATGTTGCGGCCGTCGGCCAGCCACCGCTCGGACGCCTTGGTCGGCATCGCGATACCGACCGTGCCGCCGCCGGAGCCGCCGGGGCGGTAGCGGCTGCCGCCCTTGGCCTCCTGGCCGCAGCCGGTGAGGCCGAGACCGAGGGCGAGGGCCGCTGCCACGGCCGTGCGGCGCGGTATGCGGGCGGCTTCTTCTCGTGTACGGGTCACCGCTCCATCTCGTGTACGGGTCACCGCTCCACCTCGGGTACGGGGAAGCGCCGCAGCTCGCCCGGCAGCCGGGAACCGGGCGGCGACATGCGGCCGTCGCCGCCGAGCCGGGCCAGCAGGTCCAGCACCAGCCGGCCGCGCCGCACCCGTTCGCGCGCGCTGTCCAGGGCGGCGGCGCGCAGCTGGGCGCCGTACGGGTACAGCGCGGGGGAGCGGCTGAGGCCGAACTTCAGGTACAGCGGCGCCGCGCGCCTGACGAGCTGCGCCACGTCGTACATCCGCACATAGCCGCCGAGGTCGTCGGGCGCCTCGACGTAGAAGTCCATCGGGGCGCGGGACACGCGGCGGATCTGGGTGAGCTGGTCCAGGGTGAGGTCGCTGGGCACGTTCAGGGAGTCGGCGCCGAGCCGCTCCCAGATCTCGTACGCCGCCGGATTGACCGGCCCGATCAGCGCGGAGACCTTGAAGGTGGTGTCGGCGGGCAGGGTCCCGGCCGCGCGCAGCCGGTGCAGCAGCCACAGCACGCCCTCGTCGGCGACGAGCAGACAGCGCACGCCCAGATCGATGGCGCGCAGCGCGTCCTCGACACAGCCGGCCACCGCCTCCTGGCCCCGGGCGCGCGGCCCGGCGCCGCCGCCGATGTCCCAGGTGCCGCGCGGCCCGGTGAACAGGCACAGCTCCGTACCGTGCGCGGCGCAGGCGTCGAGCATGTCGGTGATCTCGGTGTCGGTGAGCATCCACACGCCGCTGCCCTGGCTGATGCGATGGACGGGCACACCGAGCCGCCCGGCCTCCTTCAGGACCGCGGACAGCACCTCCGGGCCTTCCACGGAGGGGATCTCGGTCCGCCAGGTACCGCCGTCGGGGAAGGCGTACGGGGAGGTGTCGGCGGGGTTGTCGGCGGGGGCGGCATGGCCGAGGGGGGCGAGGGCGTGGTGGGCGGGGTGGCGGAAGGGAGACGGAGCTGTGCGGGGAGGGGAGAGGGACATGGGACTCCTCCGTTCGGGATATCGGACGGTGTTCGGAGAGGCGGGCATGGGAGGGCCCACGCCGCCGCGCACCGCTTACGGCGTCGGCCGCACCAGCACCTTCCCCACCCTCGGATCGCCGCCGCCCACCAGCGCCACGGCCTCGCCCCAGCGCTCCAGCGCAAACGTGTGGGTGATGAGCGGCGCCGGGTCCAGCAGGCCGGTGGTGAAGGCCCGTACGGCATGGGTCCATGCGGCGGACGGCGCGCCGAAGACGCCGCGCACGGTGAGGTGGTGGGTCACCAGGCGTACCGGATCGAGGCCGCGGGCGCCGTGGCCCGGCAGGCCGACCAGGACCAACCGGCCGCCCCGGCGCGTGAGTTCCGCCGCTGTCGCGGCGGTGCCGGGCGCGCCCGCGGTCTCCATCACCACGTCGAAGCCGCCGGGCCCCGTACCGGGGGAGCGGGTGCCGGTCGCGCCCATCTCCAGAGCCTGTTCGGCACGGGCGTGGCGCGGATCGACGGCGATCAGCTCGGCGGGGGAGACGGCCGCCAGGAACCGTACGGCCAGCAGCCCGAGGGTGCCCGCGCCCAGCACCGCGACCCGCTCGCCGGGCACCGCGCGGGCGGCCAGCGCGGCAGCGGCGGCGACCGCGGCCGGCTCCAGCAGCGCCGCGGCATCGAGATCCGCGGCGTCGGGCAGCGGGTGCAGCAGCCGGGCGGGCACCAGCAGGGTGTCCGCGAAGGCGCCGGGACGGGTGAAGCCGGTCTCGTCGTAGGCGGCGGCACACAGGGATGTCTCGCCGGCCCGGCAGCGGTCGCAGGTCAGGCAGGTACGGAAGTTCTCGCCGACGACCTTGCGGCCGGTCAGCCCGTTCGGCACCCCGTCGCCGACCGCTGCGACCGTGCCCGCCCACTCGTGGCCGGGGACGAGCGGGTAGCGGACGTACGGGGCGGGCCGCCCGCCGTCGTACACCTCGCGGTCACTGCCGCACAGGCCCGCCGCCGCCACCCGTACCAGCGCCTCGCCGGGGCCGGGGGAGGGGGTGGGCGCGCTCACCAGGCGGTGCCGACCCGGAGCCTCGACGAGGACGGACCGGGTGCGCGCGGGCGCGGTCACCGGCGTCCGGTGCCCGCTTCGCGCCGCTCCCACCCCTCGGCCCACAGGTCGAAGCGGGCCGGCTGCTGCGGGAACTCGGCCGCCGCGTCGGTGTCCAGCTCGACGCCCAGGCCGGGCGCGTCGGGCAGGGTGAAGTAGCCGTCCACGACCTCGGGCGCGCCCTTGACCACCCGCTTGATGTCGGCGTCGGCGAAGTCGTTGAAGTGCTCCAGGATCTTGAAGTTGGGTGTGCAGCCCGCCAGTTGGAGGGAGGCCGCGGTCAGCACGCCGCCGCCCACGTTGTGCGGCGCGATCATCATGTAGTGGGTCTCGGCGGTCGCGGCGAGCTTGCGGGTCTCCAGGATGCCGCCGAAGTGGCCCACGTCCGGCTGGACGATGTCCGCCGCCTGCGACTCGAACAGCTCGCGGAACTCGATCCGGTCGTGGATCCGCTCCCCGGTCGCGATCGGGGTGTCCACCTTGCCGGCGACCTTGGCCAGCGCCTTCAGGTTCTCCGGCGGTACGGGCTCCTCCAGCCACGCCGGGTCGAAGGGCGCCAGCTCGCGGGCGAGCCGTACCGCGGTGGCGGGGCTGAACCGCCCGTGCATCTCCACCATCAGCTCCCGCTCCGGGCCGATCGCGTCCCGGACGGCCTCGATGAGCGAGACGGCGTAGCGGGTCGCGGCCGGGTCGAGTTCGAGGTGCCCGGTGCCGAACGGGTCGATCTTCAGGGCCCGATAGCCGCGGTCCACCACGGCGCGGGCGGCGGCGTGGTAGCCCTCCGGGGTGCGCTCGGTGGTGTACCAGCCGTTGGCGTACGCCTTGACGCGCTCGCGCACCCGGCCGCCGAGCAGCTGCCACACCGGTACGCCCAGCGCCTTGCCCTTGATGTCCCAGCAGGCGGTTTCCACGCACGCGACGGCGGACATGACGATCTCCCCGGCGCGCCCGTAGTCGCCGTACTTCATGCGCCGCACCAGGTCCTCGATGGCGAACGGGTCGGAGCCGGTGATGTGGTGGTCCGCCGCTTCGGCCAGGTAGCCGAGGAGGGCGTTGGTGCGGCCCAGCATGCGGGTCTCGCCGACGCCGGTGAGGCCCTCGTCGGTGTGGACCTGTACATAGGTGAGGTTGCGCCAGGGGGTGCCGACGACCTGCGTGCTGATACCGGTGATGCGCACGGGAGCTGACCCTCCATCGTGTTCGATATTTCGTCACGCGTCCGAAATGGTGGCGTGACCGTAGTGAGCGCTGCCGGACGGTGTCAATGGGGGCGCGGCGGGCTGCGGCCGTTCGGCCGGAGCGGTTCACGCGCGGTGTGTGTGACGGGTGTTGACGTGGCGGCGTGCGGGGCGCATCCTCCCTCGCAAGCCGGGTGGCGATATTCCGCACGGCGTTCGATATCCCGTACACAAGCGAGTGGAGGGGTACCTCATGGCGAGCGACGACCAGCGCCCGGGAGCGGTCCCGGGCGGGCCCGGACGAAGAACCGTGATCGCGGCGCTGGGTGCGACGGCCCTGACCGAGGCGCTGCGCACCGGCGCGGCACCGCCCGCCGCGGCGGCACCGGGCCCCGCGCTGCCCGCCCCCGTCGCCCACTGGGCCTTCGAGGAAGGCCGCGGCAGCACCGCCGCCGACAGCTCGGGCCACGGCCGCACCCTCACCCTGCGCGGCGGAGCCGCCTGGGGCGACGGCCACACCGGCCACGGCCTCGCCCTGGCCGGGCGCGCCTGCGCCACCGCCACCGGTCCCGCCGTCGACACCGAGCACGGCTTCACCCTCACCGCCCGGGTCCGCCTCACGGCCACCGACGGCTTCCGTACCGCCGTCGCCCTCGACGGCGCCGCCGTCAGCGCCTGCTACCTCCAACTGCGCGACGACACCCGGGCGTTCGCCTTCACGCGGTTGCCCAGGGACGCGGCCGACGCCAACGGCGCCGCCGTGATCGCCGGCGCGGGCTTCGCCCCGGAGGCCGGACGCTGGTACCACCTCGCAGGCGTCGCCGACGCGGCGGCGGGCGTCTTACGGCTGTACGTCGACGGCGTACTGGAAGGCGAGGTGCCCGCCCCGGGAGGCTGGCGGGCCACCGGCGCCACCACCGTCGGACGCGGGCTGTTCGGCGGCGCCGAGGCGGACCACTTCCAGGGCGGCATCGACGACGTACGCTGCTACGACACCGCCCTGAGCGGCGCGCAGATCGCCCGGCTGGCCGGCGTGCCGGAGCGGGACACCACGCCGCTGCTCACCATCGACGCCCGCCGCCCCGGCCCCACCGTCCCGCCCCGGCTCGGCGGCATCTTCTTCGAGGACATCAACCACAGCGGCGAAGGCGGCCTGTACGCCGAACTCGTCAACAACCGCAGCTTCATGGCCGACCCGCGCACCCCGCTGCACTGGAGCGCCCTCGGCGGCGCCACGATCGCCCTGGATCCCACCGCACCCCTCAACGAAGCGCTCACCCGCTCTTTGCGGATCACCGTGCGCGGCCCCGGCTCCGGCACGGCCAACGACGGCTACTGGGGCATCCCCGTACGCCCCGCCACCACCTACCGCGCCTCCTACTACGCCAAGGCCGACGGCCGCACCGGGCCGCTCACCCTCGCCCTCACCGGCACCGACGGCACCGTGCACGCGCGGGCCGCCGCACCGGCCCCCGGCCGCGACTGGCGCCGCTACGACCTGACCCTGCGCACCCCGCCCACCGCGCCGCGCACCACCGACGCGCGCCTGACACTGACCACCGCGGGCACCACCGGCACCACGGGCACCCTGTGGCTCTCCCAGGTCTCCCTCTTCCCGCCCACCCACCGCGACCGCCCCAACGGCCTGCGCCCCGACCTGATGGCCGCACTGGCCGCGCTGCGCCCCGCCTTCCTGCGCTTCCCCGGCGGCAACTACCTCGAAGGGAACGTGATCGCCGACCGCTTCGACTGGAAGCAGACCATCGGCCCCGTCGAACGGCGCCCCGGCCACCGCAACTCCGCCTGGGGCTACTGGTCCACCGATGGCCTCGGCCTGCCCGAATACCTCCAGATGGCCGAGGACCTGGACTGCGAGCCGGTGCTGTGCGTGTACGCGGGCTATTCGCTCAAGGGCGAGCACGTCACCGGCGAGGCCCTGCGGCCCTTCGTCCAGGACGCGCTGGACCAGGTCGAGTACATCACCGGGCCCGCCACCTCCCCCTGGGGCGCCCGGCGCGCCGCCGACGGCCACCCCGCGCCGCACCCGCTCCGGTACGTGGAGATCGGCAACGAGGACTGGTTCGACACCTCCGGCTCCTACGAGGAGCGCTACGCGGCCTTCCACGACGCGCTCACCCGTGCGTACCCGCACCTGAAGCTCATCGCGACCACCCCCGTCCGCAGCCGCCCCTACGACCTCATCGACGAGCACTACTACCGCTCACCCGCCGCCTTCGCGGCCGGGTCCCACCTCTACGACCGGCGCGACCGCGCCACCCCCAAGGTCTTCGTGGGCGAATGGGCGGCCCAGGAAGGCCGCCCGACCCCCAACCTGCGGGCCGCGCTCGGCGACGCCGCCTGGCTCACCGGCATCGTCCGCAACAGCGACCACGTGGTGATGGAGTGCTACGCGCCCCTGTTCAGCCACGTCCGCGACAACACCTGGGCCACCAACCTCATCGCGTACGACGGCCTGACCAGCTACCACTCACCCAGCTCCTACGCACAGCAACTGCTGCGCACCCACCGGGGCGACACCGTGCTGCCCACCGGGGCACGCGCCCTGCCCGGCCTGAGCACCGTCACCACCCGCGACCACCGGACCGGACGGCTCTACCTCGCCGTCGTCAACACCGGAGGCGCACCGCGCACCACGCCCGTACGCATCGACGGCGTCCGGACCATCGGCCCGGCCGGCCGGGCCGAGATCCTGTCGGGACCCGGCCCGGAAGCGACCAACACGCTCAGCGATCCGACGGCGGTGGTGCCCCGGTCGGTGCCGGTGAACGGGCTCGGGACGCGGTTCACGTATACGTTCCCGGCGTACTCGGTGACCGTGCTGCGGTTGTACGGGGGCTGATGTACTGGGGTTAGGTACGGGAGCTGAGGTACGGGAGGCTGACGGCGGGCGGGCCGGGCCGTCACCTGCGTCGTCACCTGCAGAGGGCGGTGTCCAGCAGCTGCCAGCCGTGCCGGCGGCCGTGCTCGGCGGGCCCCGGATCCGCGCTGACGGCGATGGAGGCGGCGCGGCCGTCGCCGGCCGCGGCCGAGTAGACCGCGTAGCCGAGGAAATCGCCGTCGTGGCCCCACGCCAGGCCGCCGCAGCTCAGCGGCTGGCTGATCAGACCCAGCCCGAACCGGGTGCCCCTTGGGTACCCGGCGTCGGCCGGGATGGCCACGGTCGTGCGCATCTGGGCGAGCTGCGCGGGCTTCAGCAGCCTGCCGCCGAGCAGGGCGCCGAAGAAGCGGTTCAGGTCGCTCGGGGTGGTGATCAGGGCCCCGGCCGCCCAGGCCGCGGACGGGTCCATCTCGGTGATGTCCAGCAGCGGCGCGCCGGGCTTCGACGCGACGTAGCCGTGCGGGTGGGCGCCCCGGATGCCCTGCTCGCCCACGGCCGGGAGGTAGGTGCGCCGCAGCCCGACGCGGTCGATCACCCGGCGGGTGATCTCCTCGCCCACCGGGCGGCCGGTGACCCGCTCGATGAGCAGCCCGGCCACCACGTAGTCGGTGTTGCAGTACCGCCAGTCCGTGCCGGGCGGGAACGCCGCCTTGTGCCGGAGCGCGAGGTCGAGCAGCGAGCGGGCGTCGTAGTAGCGGTGACGGTTGCTGACCAGGTCGTCCATGTACCTGGTGTAGTCGGGCAGCCCGCTGGTGTGCTGGAGCAGTTGGCGCACCGTGATGCGGCGGCCGTCGATGCCGTCACCGCGCAGCAGCCCCGGCAGGTAGGTCTCGACCGGGGCGTCCAGCGAGATCCTGCCCTCGCCGACGAGTTGCAGGACGACGGTGGCGGTGAAGGACTTGGTGACGCTCCCGCCCCGCACCCGCCCGTCGACCGGTGCCTTCGCCCCGGTCCGCAGGTCCGCGACGCCTGCGACGGCATTACGGGTGCGCCCGTCGCGGCCGGTGGCGGCGGCCATCGCGGCGGGGTAGCCGTCCTCGTGCACCAGCCGGTCCAGCCCGCGCTGCACCGGCCCGGGAGCGGCCCGGGTCTGCACGGCGGACGCGGGCAGTGTGCCTGCAAGGGCCAGGGCGGCGGCCAGCATGGCGGCCGCCGATATCGGACGGCGGCGAGAGCGCTTCGGCATGACGGACCTCTTCTCGTGTACTTCTCGTGTACGCGGCTGTGGCAGCGGGGCCCAGCCTGCTGGCGCGCGGGCCGGTACACCATCCGGGCAGCCGTAGGGGCCCGACTGGGGCTGTCCCCACGCCAGTTGACTCACGAGTCGCGTTGCGGAGCCTCGCGATACGGCGCGCCGAACGGCGCGGCACTGCGCTCGGAGGCGCTGAGCCGGTGACAGCCGGGGTGAGCCGGGCATGGGCGAGCCGGGCGTGGGCGACCGCCACCGGGAGCCCGCGTAGCAGCCGTAGCCCCGTACCCCGTAGCACCCGTAACCCCGTAGCACCTCGGTCCGAGTGCCGCGCCCCGTGCCCCTCCCGGCACCCCCGATCGGCCGAGTGCCCGGCCTCCCGCCCCTCGGCCCGGGGCGCGGTGCGGGCGAGGCGAAACGATACTGGGCAGAGCTGCGCGCATCAGGAGCTTCGGGTCGTCCTCGGGAGTCGCCGTAGGACGGCGGTCGGGGCACGGTCGGCGAGTCGAAGGGGCGAAGCGATGGACGCACCGGTGCCGGAGTCCGCCGAATGCCCGGAGGACCCGTTCGCGCTGCGCCGGGCGGCATCGGCGGTGCTCGACGAGCGGGGCACGGTCGCGGGCTGGAGCGGATGCGCAGAGGACCTGCTCGGTTACCGGCCGCGGGACGTGCTGGGACGGCGCGCGGACACCTTCCTGATCCACGACGACGACCGGACCGCGGCCGCGGAGGCCGTCGCCGCGGCCCGGCGCGACGGGGGCTGGTCCGGCGTCCTGCCGGTGCTGCACCGCGACGGCCGGCGGGTCGAGCTGGGCTTCCGGGCCAGGTCCGTCGTCCGGGGCGACGACGCGTACGAGTGGTTCGTCGTCGCCGCGCCCGCGGCCGAGGTCGCCCAGTGGGAGATCGACCGTTCCGTCCTGGAAGGCCTGTTCCGGAACTCTCCCATCGGCCTGTCCGTCCACGCCCCCGACCTGAGCATCCTCCGTATCAACCGGGCCATCGCGAGCATCAGCCGGCGCCCGGCCCCGGCGCACCGGGGCCTGCGCATGGAGGACTTCCTCATCGGCCCGGACGTGGCCACCATCGAGGAGCGGCTGCGCAGGGTGCTGGAGACCGGACGGCCGCTGATCTTCACCGAGCAGTCGTGCCGGCTGCGCATCGACCCCGGCCGGGAACGGGTGGTGTCCGTGTCCGCGTTCCGGATGCGGGACTCCTCCTCCGGGGAGGTGCTCGGCGTCACCCAAATGGTGGAAGACGTCACCGACCGGCACCGGGCCCAGCACCGGCTCGCCGTCCTCAACCGGGCCAGCGCCCGCATCGGCACCACGCTGGACGTGGGGCAGACCGCCCGGGAACTGGCCGAGGTCGCGGTGCCCGACCTCGCCGACGCGGTCTCCGTGGACCTGCTGGAGCCGGTCACCCGCGGCCAGGATCCCACCCGGGGGACGTACGTGCCCGTGCACCGTACGGCCGTACGAGCCGTCGTGGCGGAGGGCCTGGACGTCATGTACCCGGTCGGCGAGGTGTTCCGCTACGCCCCGGGGACGCCGCAGGCGCAGTGCCTCGCCGAACAGCAGCCGATCCTCGAACCGGACCTGGCGCAGAAGACCGGCTGGTACATCCAGGACCCGGAGCGCTCGCAACAGGCCCTGCGCCTGGGCGCCCACTCCCTGATCGTCGTGCCGCTGGCCGCCCGCGGCCTGGTGCTCGGCCTGGTGAGCCTGTGGCGGGCGGAGCGCTCCGAGCCGTTCGAGCAGGACGACCTCGTCCTGGCCCAGGAGTTCGTCTCCCGCGCCGCCATCTGCATCGACAACGCCCGCCGCTACACCCAGGAGCACTACGGCGCGCTGACCCTCCAGCGCAGCCTGCTGCCGCGCGAACTGCCCGAACAGCTCGCCGTCGAGGTCGCCCACCGCTACCTGCCCGCCGACCCCGCCGCGGGCGTCGGGGGCGACTGGTTCGACGTCATCCCGGTCTCCAGCGCCCGCGTCGCCCTCGTCGTCGGCGACGTCGTCGGCCACGGGCTGCACGCCGCGGCCACCATGGGACGGCTGCGCACGGCGGTGCACACGCTGGCCAACCTCGACCTCGCGCCCGACGAAGTGCTCTCCCACCTGGACGACCTCGTCCACCGCCTGGCCGAGGAACAGGAGTCGGCCGACGGCGGCCCGGAGAGCCCACAGGTCATCGGCGCCACCTGCCTGTACGCGGTGTACGACCCGGTCTCCCGCCGCTGCACCATGGCCCGCGCGGGCCACGTACCGCCCGCCGTCGTCGGCCCCGACGGCCGGATGACCCTCCCCGACCTGCCGGCCGGGCCGCCGCTCGGGCTGGGCGGCCTGCCGTTCGAGTCCGCCGAACTCGAACTGGCCGAGGGCAGCCTGCTCGCCCTGTACACGGACGGGCTGCTGGAGGTGCGCAGACGGGACCTCGACGAGGGCCTGGCGTTGCTGCGCGGAGCGCTGGAGCAGCCCGCCTGCCGCCTGGAGGACCGCTGCAAAGCGGCGGTGGAGTCGCTGCTGCCGGAGCACCCGCAGGACGATGTCGCGCTGCTCCTCGCCCGTACGCGTGCGCTGCCGCCGGAGAGCGTCGCCACCTGGGAACTGCCCGCGGAACCGACCGCCGCGGCCGAGGCGCGCGAACTGACGTCCGCGACGCTGACCGAATGGGGCCAGGAGGAGCTGGCGTTCACCGCCGAACTGGTGGTGAGCGAACTGGTCACCAACGCCTACCGGTACGGCGGCACGCCGATCACCCTGCGACTCATCCGCGACCGCTCCCTGATCTGCGAGGTCTCCGACCCCAGCAGCACCGCCCCGCACCTCAGACGCGCCCTCAGCACCGACGAGGGCGGCCGAGGCCTCCTCCTGGTCGCCCAGCTCACGGACCGCTGGGGCGCCCGCCACACCCGCGAGGGCAAGACGGTGTGGACGGAACTGCCGTTGCCGGCGTCTGTGGAGGGGTGAGGATCGGTCTGTTGGGTGGCGGGATGGCGACGGGTGTTGTCCTCTCGCTTGCGCAGCCCGGTACCTGTGGGTGTACGCCGCCGCGCAGTTGGTGCTCGTGCCGACCGCTCTGCTGGGGCACGGGCCTGTCGCCGCGCTGCTTTTCGCCCTCACCAACGCGGGGCTTGTCACCGCGCTTTCGGTGTACGCGGCGCGGCAGCGCATCGTGCGGCGCGGCTTCGGTGCCCGGCACGGCGTGCTGATCGGCACCTGGACAGTTCTCTACGGCGCCGCGGTCATCCTCGGGAGGACCGCATTCGTGGGCAGCCGGGTGTTCGCGGCCGTGGCGGCCGCGGTGTGCGCGCTGCCGCTCGCGGTGGGGGCGTGGCGCGAAAGGCGGCGGTCATCGTGACGGCGAAGCGGACCGCGGCCGGCCCGCCGGGCGGCCACCCCCGGCACGCCCTCGCCCCGCTGCTCAACTCGCCCGTACGGCTGTCCGTGGTGGCGGCGCTCGCGCCGGTGGAGAAGGCCGAGTTCGCGATGGTGCGGGACCTGGTCGAGGTGAGCGACTCCGTACTCTCCAAGCAGGTGGCGGCACTGGAATCGGCGGGCTGGGTGGCCGTCGCCAAGGGCCGCGCCGGCCGCCGCCCCCGGACCTGGCTCTCGCTGACCGCCGAGGGGCGGGGCGTGTACGAGCGGCATCTGGCGGCGCTGCGGGCGATCGCGGAGGGGGTCGGGGCGCGACTGGCGGTGCGGGGCCCGGGTGTCCCGGACGGGGAGACGGGCGGGGGAGCGGGCGGGTAGGCCGAAGTGGAGAGGGGGACGGGTGGCCGAAGCGGGGAGGGGCCCGGTCGTAGCGGCGGTCGAGGCCGTCGCCCGGTCGCGTTGTCAGACCCTCGTGGCACGATGACGGACATGAGCACACCTGGACGCACCTTGCCTCCCATGAACGCCGACGAGCGGACCACGCTGGAGAGCTGGCTCGACTTCTACCGCACCACTCTCGCCCTGAAGTGCGACGGCCTGACCGAGCCGCAGCTCCGCGAGGCGTCCGCGCCGCCCTCGTCGCTGACCCTGCTCGGCCTGGTCCGGCACCTGGCGGCGGTCGAGCGGTTCTGGTTCCGCCGGGTTCTGGTCCAGGAGGACGCGCCGACGCTCTTCAGCTCCGACCCGGATGCCAGCTCCGCCAACAGCGGTTTCGACCTCGACGAGTCGGCCACCTACGAGGACGCCCGGCGCATATGGCAGGCCGAGATCGAGCACGCGCGGAAGAACTGCGCTTCCCGTGCGCTGGAGGACACCGGCACATACCGGGGCGAGCCGGTCACCCTGCGCTGGATCTACACCCACATGACCGCCGAATACGCCCGCCACTGCGGCCAGGCCGACCTCATACGGGAGCGCATCGACGGCAGTACGGGCGTCTGAGCCGGTGCGGCGCGCCGCACGGTGCGGCGGGTTTACGTATACCGCGCGGCGGGCCGCAGTACGCAGACTGGCGCCGGAGCACGCGTCACCGCACCGCAGGCCGCACCGAGCGGAGGGCATCGTGGCGAACGACTCGACGGCGCAGGACCGGCAACTGCTGCACGACTACTCCCGCGAGACCCGCGACCCGTACGTCCAGCGGCTCCTCGCGGAGCTCCTCGGCCACACCGGCCGGACCGGCTTCGAACGGACGGCGGGCGCGGGCGGCGGCAACACCCGCGACCTCGGCCAGGGCCAGTACGCCATCTCCTACGCCTACGCACCGGACATGTCCCGCACCGACCACCTCGCGGTGATGGTCCACGAGCTGACCCATGTCGCGGTCGGCCAGGCGTACGACTCCCGCATGCGCAACTTCCCGGTGCCCCCGCTGTCCGCCGCGGAGGAGAGCCGGGTCCGGGACGAAACCCCCGGACGCGAGGAGGACTTCCAGAACGCCGGCCTCCGGCGGACGGACGCACGGCGCCGTGACGCCTTCGTCGACCTGGTCGTCGGCAACGTCCAGCGGCTGCTGGACGAACTGCGCGGCTCCGGTCTCCCGGCCGGACGGCAGCGGGCGATCCGGACCAAACTGACCGACCACATGCGCGCCCGCCCGTACCACGAGTACGACGGCGTCCTCTCACACGTGCTCACCTGGGCCGACCTGGACGGAGTCGACCGGTCCTCGGCCTTCTACCGCAGCCTGACCGCGATGGTGGCACAGGCGGCCGACTGGCGGGCGGCCGGTGAGATCACCCTGCCCCGGCGCCGAGGTGGTCTCTTCCGCCGGATGGGGAGGGCTCTGGGCCGGGCTCTGGGGATCTCCCGGCGGCGGCAGCGGCGATAGGGACCAAGGAGGCGACGGACGCGTACCCGCGCACCCGTACCCGCAAGCCCCCGCCCCAAGCCCCCACCCCAACCTCCACTCGGCCCCCGCGACAGTCACAGGTAAAGCCTTCCCCAGATCCCCGTAAGCCCCAGCCCATCCACCTCCGCGCCCCGTCCTGCCCCCACACCCGCAAACCCGCAGCTCAAAGCTCCGCACGCGGCTCAATTCCCGCCGCGAAGCGCCCGCTTGAGCAAGTCGCACCGCCCTCATGGCCCGGTTGACGGCGCAGCGCCCGAGGCACACCCTCGTTATATAGGTGCTCGATACAACTGACCCGTGAAGGTGCCGAGCCGCCGGGCCGCGCCATGCCCGTGCACGCCGCGCATACCGCGCTCCCCGTGCCCGCGCACGCCGCCCCCGTGCCCGGCGGACCGCCTTCCCGGGCCGGAGCAGGAGGACATGGCATGTGTGGCATCACCGGCTGGATTTCCTTCGATCGTGACCTGCGCTCCGAGCAGGAGACCGTGGACGCGATGACCGAGACGATGTCCTGCCGCGGGCCCGACGACCGCGGTACGTGGGTGCAGGGGCCCGCCGCCCTCGGCCACCGCCGCCTCGCGATCATCGACCTCCCGGGCGGCCGCCAGCCGATGACCGCGTACCGGGAGGACGGCAGCCCGGTCGTCATCGTCTACTCCGGCGAGGCGTACAACTTCGGCGAGCTGCGCGAGGAACTGACCGGCCGCGGCCACCGGTTCACCACCGACTCCGACACCGAGGTCGTCCTGCGCGGCTACCTGGAGTGGGGCGAGGCGGTCGCCGAACGGCTCAACGGCATGTACGCGTTCGCCGTCTGGGACGAGCAGTGGCAGCGGCTCGTGATGATCCGCGACCGGATGGGCATCAAGCCGTTCTACTACTACGAGACGCCCGACGGCGTGCTGTTCGGCTCCGAGCCGAAGGCGATCCTCGCCAACCCGCTCGCCGAGCGCACCGTCGGCCTCGACGGTGTCCGTGAGCTCTTCGCCTTCGTCAAGACGCCCGGCCACGCCGTGTGGGAGGGAATGTACGAGGTCGAGCCCGGCACCGTGGTCACCGTCGACCGCGGCGGGCTGCGCCGGCACGTGTACTGGTCGCTGGAGACCCGCGCCCACGAGGACGACCGGGACACCTCCGTGGCCCATGTTCGGTCGCTGCTCGACGACATCGTCCGCCGTCAGCTCGTCTCCGACGTACCGCGCTGCACCCTGCTCTCCGGCGGCCTGGACTCCTCGGCCATGACCGCGCTGGCGGCCCGTCAGCTGGGCGAGGTGGGGGAGACCGTCCGAAGCTTCGCCGTCGACTTCGTCGGCCAGACCGAGCACTTCGTGGCCGACGGCCTGCGCGCCACCCCCGACACCCCGTTCGTGCACGACGTGGCCCGCCTCTCCGGCACCGACCACCAGGACATCGTCCTGGACTCGGACTCGCTGGCCGACCCCGAGGTGCGCGCGAAAGTCATCCGGGCGCGGGACATACCGGTGGGCTTCGGCGACATGGACGCCTCCCTCTACCTCCTCTTCAAGGCGATCCGGCAGCACTCCACCGTCGCCCTGTCGGGGGAGTCCGCCGACGAGGTCTTCGGCGGCTACAAGCAGTTCTTCGACGAGGAGGCCCGCCGTGCCGAAACGTTCCCTTGGCTGGTCCACTTCGCGGAGCACTTCGGTGACGACGGCAGCGTCCTCATCCCCGGCCTCGCCGACACCCTCGACCTGCCCTCCTACGTCCAGGACGGCTACCGGACCGCGATCAAGGACGTACAGCGCCTGGACGGGGAGAGCGACTTCGAGTTCCGGATGCGCAAGATCTGCTACCTGCACCTGACCCGGTTCGTCCGCATCCTGCTCGACCGCAAGGACCGCGCGAGCATGGCCGTCGGCCTGGAGGTGCGGGTGCCGTTCTGCGACCACCGGCTGGTCGAGTACGTCTACAACACGCCGTGGGCGCTGAAGTCGTTCGACGGGCGCGAGAAGAGCCTGCTGCGCGAGGCCACCGCCGATGTGCTGCCGAAGTCGGTGTACGACCGGGTCAAGAGCCCGTACCCGTCCACGCAGGACCCCAAGTACGCGGTCGCGCTCCAGCACCACGCCAAGGACCTGCTCACCGATGCGTCGCACCCGGTCTTCGACATCGTCGACCGCGCCTGGCTCAAGCGGGCGGTCGAACACGACGCGCCGCAGATCACCCAGGCCTCCCGCAAGGGCCTCGAAAAGACGCTGGACCTGGCCCTGTGGTTGGACATGTACCGGCCCCGCCTTACGCTTTCCTGAACCCGAACCGGGCGGCGCGATGGGCTGAGCGAATGACAATCGGTGACGATGCGGCACTGCAACTGGTGATCTCCCTGCACCGGCTGACCCGGAGCCTGCGCAGAGCCGCGGCGGCCGGCGGCATCCAGCCGACCCAGCTCGCCGTCCTGGCCCTGCTCACCCAGCAGGGCCCCTCCCGGATCGGCGAGATCGCGGCCTGGGTCCCCTGTTCCCAGCCGACCGCCACCGCGGCCGTACTGGGCCTGGAGTCGGCCGGCCTGATCCGCCGCGAACCCGACCCCACCGACGGACGGGCCAGCCGCATCCTGGCCACCGAACGCGGCGCGGCCGCACTCGCCGACATCGCACGCGGCGAGGCCGAGGTGCTGGCCAAGCGCCTCGCCTCGCTGCGCCCCGACGAGGCCCGCCGGCTCGCCGAGGCGGGGCCGCTCCTGCGGCGGCTGGCGGAGGCGGCGGACTGAGGCGGTGGACTGAGGGGTGCGGTACGGGTACGGCCGTACCGCACCCGGCGCGTACGTACCCGGGCATGGACCCCGCCCGCCCGGGTACTCAAGCGGCGCACGTCCTGACCCGTCTGACGGGCCAGCACCTTCAGAAACCGCCGCACCGGAGGTACGCATGTCCAGCACGACGGTACGGGCCGACGAGGCGAGCGTCCGGCTGCTGCCCGAAGTGACCGCGTTCATCGAGCGGCAGCTGGACGACTACCCCGACGCCTGCGGACCGCTGCGCACCACCGTACGGAAGGTGCTCGACCGCGGCCGCCAGGAACGCAACGAGACCGCCCTGCCGCTGCTGACCCACGCGGCCATCACCGGCGTCCCCGAGCCGGCCGTGCCGGTCGCCGCCGCCCACACGCTGTGGTGGCGGGCGGCCAACGCCTTCGACGACATCGCCGACGGGCACGCGGACGCCACCCTGTACGGCGTCGGCACCGGGCCCGCCCTGATGGCCGCCCTCGAATGCGGCCACGGCCTGCCGCTGCGCGCCCTCGCCGCCCTCGACCTCCCGGCCGCCCTGCGGGAGAGCCTGATCAGCGACTACCTCGACGGCTGGACCCTGACCAACGACGGCCGGATCAGGGACCTGGTCAACACCGTGGCGACGGTCGACCCGCAGTCGGTGCTGACGACGTACGAGCACAAGGGCGGCTCCGCGTACGCGATGGCCTGCGGCATGACCGCGCGCATCGCCGGCTGCGCCGACGCCGTGACCGCGGGCTGGCGCGAGTTCGGGTACACGGTCGGCACGCTGCTGCAATTCCGTATCGACGAAGAAGACTCGCGCGACGAGCGGGCGGAGGAGCTCCGCAACGGCACCGCCACCTACCGTCTGGTCTGCGCCGTACAGCGGCTCACCGGCACCGAGCGGCGGCGGGCGCTGCGGCTCCTGGCGGAGGCGGCCGACAGCCCCGGCAGCCGCGCGGAGATCAAGGCCATGCTCCTGGACCCCGCGGTCCAGGCAGCGACGCTCGCCACACGCGACAGCCTGCTCCGCCAGGCCCACGACCTGCTCGACCGGCTGGCCGTGCCCTCGGACTACACGATGGCGCTGCGCGCGCTGGTCGACGCCGCCGCCAAGCCGGCCGCGGCGGGCCGAGGAGCCGACGGGGGAACGGGGGGAACGGCACGGATGGAGGGAATGGAGGGAACAGCCTGGGGGAGCCGCCCCTCGGCCGCCGACTCCCGCACGCCGACGGCCTTCTGAGACCAAGGCCGCCCAGGCTGGGGCCACACGCCCCCGCTACCGCAGCTCGGCGCCGACACCCCGGAACAGGGACTGGCTGACGAGGTCGGCGCCTTGGGCCGGGGTCAGCTCCGGCATGTCGTGGGACGCGACGTTGGTCAGGTGGACGAGCATCGAGCGGGCCCACCCGTCCGGCAGCCCGGGGCGGACGAAGCCTTCGCGAGCGGCGCGGGCCATGAAGACGTCGAGACGTTCGAGCAGGTGGCGCAGACGGGCGGCGGCCGTCCCGTCCGTCGCCCGGCCGAGATCCACGGGCCACCGCCGGCTGACGGTGATGGTGCCCTCCACGTACCGGTGCAGCGCCACCGGCACCGGCGCCTCGACCAGGCGGGCCTGGTCGAGGACCTCGTCGCAGGCGTCCAGTTTGGCCACGTACACCGCGGCCATCAGCGACTCCCGGCTGTCGAAACGCCGGTAGACGGTGCGCCGGTCGACGCCCGCCGCGGCGGCGATGGCGGCGATGCTCGTGCCCGGGTCGCGCGCCAGCAGGCGGGCGCCCGTCTGCAGGACGGCGTCCAGATTGCGTGCCGCGTCAGCTCTCATCGTGACCGGAGCATACGCGGAGCCGTGACCGAACGGCCACTGTTGTGTCCCATAGGTATTGCGCTTGGTGTGTCAACTGCCACATAGTTGTGTCACTTGTGGCGCCCGCCCGGTGTGCGTGGCGAGCGGCTACCAGCGATGCCCCCAGGAGTCACGCCATGCGCACGATCGAACTGTCCGAGAAGCTGCGACACGTCCTCGATTCCCCGGTCTTCGTCACCGTCGCGACCCTCCGGCCCGACGGGAGCCCGCACCAGTCCGTTGTCTGGGTGGGCCGGGACGGCGGTGACCTGTTCTTCGTGACGGGTGTCGACAAGCTCAAGGTCCGCAACCTGCGGCGCGATCCGCGGCTGAGCATCGCCGTCAACCCGCCGGACGAGCCGTACGCGTACGCCGTGATCAGCGGCACCGCACGGTTCGAAGGCCCGGGGAGCCGTGACCGGATGGACGAACTGGCCGTCAAGTACAGCGGCAAGCCGTACGCCGAACATCACCCGGAGTCGGCGGCGACCCTTCCCGAACTGGTCACCGTCCGTGTCACCCCCGAGAAGATCGCGGCCCGGTTCCTGTGAGCGCGCAATGGCCGCCCGTGCAGGCGCTCAGGAAGACCCTCGTCGTCACCGGCGGCACCGACGGCCTCGGTAAGGCGTTGGCGGACGCGTACCTGCGACGCGGGCACGAAGTGCTGGTCGTCGGGCGGAACGCCGCCAAGGGGGACGCGTGGCTCAACGCCGCGCGGCGGTCCGGCGCGGGCGGCCGGGCGCACTTCCTGCCGGCCGATCTGAGTCTGGTCGCCGAGAACCGGCGCGTGGCCGAGGCGGTCCGGGACCGGTTCGCGAAGCTCGACGCACTCGTACTGTGCGCTCGGCACTACCGGTCCGCGCGTCTGGTGACACCCGAAGGTTTCGAAAGCACCTTCGCGCACTTCTATCTCAGCCGTTACGTGCTGAGCCACACCATGGCCGGACTGCTCGAAACCGCCGCCCGCCCGGTCGTCCTCAACGTCGCCGGGCCCGGCGACGACGGCCCGGTCCGCTGGGACGACTTGGAGTACGCGCGGGGCTACGACGGCGGGGCCGCGCTTGCCCACGCCGGGCGCCTCAACGACCTGCTCGGCGCCGGGTTCCCGCACCACCGGCCGGGGTCGGCGATCCGGTACGTCCTGTACGGCCCGGGAGTCGTCGGTACCAGCTTCTCCGGGCAGTACACCCTGGATGACGCGGCAAGGGTAGAGGCCCTGCGCCGGACCGCTCGGCCGGTCGCGGAGGCCGTCGCCCCGATGCTCGCGCTGCTGGACGAGCCGCCGACCGCGCCGGTCAGTGCATTCGTGAAGGGTGAGCCGATCGATATGGGCGGACCGGGGTTCAGCCTTGCGAAGGCGCGGCGGCTGCACCGCGTCACCGGGGACCTGCTCGCCGCGCTGTAGGGGAAGGCGCGGGCAGCCCGGCGCCCGCCCGCGCCCTTCCCCGCCCGCGCCCTTCCCTATCAATGGAACACGTTCTACCGTGCCCGTGCCCCCGACCCCCGATCCGACGACCCGTCAGGCCGTCACACCAGGAGGGCTCGTGCACCTCGAATACACCCAGGAACAGCAGCGGCTGCGGTCCGAACTGCGGGAGTACTTCGCCGCGTTGGTTCCTGACGACGCGTACGCGCGCTTGCGTGGCCCCGACGGCCTGCCGGACGGCGATGGTCCCACCGCGCAGAAGCGCTTCTACCGCGCCACCATCCGCCGGCTCGGTGCGGACGGCTGGCTGGGGGTGGGCTGGCCCGAGGAGTACGGCGGGCGGGGGATGTCGCCGATGGAGCAGTTCATCTTCTTCGACGAGGCCGCGCAGGCGGGCGTGCCGCTGCCGCTGATGGCGCTGAACACCGTCGGGCCGACGCTCATGCGCTACGGAACCGGCGAACAGAAGGCGTACTTCCTGCCCAGGATCCTCTCCGGGGAGATCGACTTCGCGATCGGGTACAGCGAACCCGACGCCGGTACGGACCTCGCGTCGCTGCGCACCCGGGCCGTACGCGACGGTGACGCCTACCTCGTCAACGGGCAGAAGATCTGGACCACCAACGGTGACACGGCCGACTGGGTCTGGCTCGCGGTGCGGACCGCGCCCGTCGAGGACGGCGTGCCGCCCCACAAGGGCATCAGCCTGCTGCTCGTACCGACCACCGAGCCCGGCTACACCTGCACCCGCATCAACACCCTCGCCTCGCACGACACCACCGCCAGCTACTACGAGAACATCCGCGTCCCGGTCACCCGCCGCGTGGGCGAGGAGAACCAGGGCTGGCGGATCATCACCAACCAGCTCAACCACGAACGGGTGACCCTCGCCGCCCACGGCACGATGGCCGTGCGCGCCCTGCACGACGTGCAGCGCTGGGCCGCCGGAACGAAACTGGCCGACGGCCGGCGCGTCATCGACCTCGGCTGGGTCCGCGGCCGGCTCGCCCGTACGCACACCCGTCTGGATGCCATGAAGCTGCTGAACTGGCAGATGGTGGACGCCCTCCAGCAGGGCACGCTCACCCCGCAGGACGCCTCCGCCGTCAAGGTCTACGGCTCCGAGGCCCGCCGCGACGCCTACGCCTGGCTGATGGAGATCCTGTCCGCCGCCGGCCCCCTGAAGGACGGCTCGGCAGGCGCGGTCCTGCACGGCGACCTCGAACGCGGCTACCGCTCCGCGGTCATCTTCACGTTCGGCGGCGGCAACAACGAGATCCAGCGCGAAATCATCTCGTGGATCGGTCTGGGGATGCCGCGGGTGCGGAGGTAGTGTCCGGCGCTTTTCCCCCGCCGCCCGGCGCCCCTCCAGCGCCCTACACCCCCCGGCCCCGCGCCGCCATACTGGGCGGGCGGGGCAGGGGGCCGGGCGCGGTGGGGACGGGGGCGCGGGCGGGCGATGGCGGAGAGCAGGCT
>NZ_JOCQ01000022.1 GCF_000720725.1 Streptomyces rimosus subsp. rimosus | reverse complement strand
GGCTGGGGCTGCGGGCGCGACGAGGTGGGGGAGGGGGTGGGCCGCTGGCTTGGCGGAGGGGTCTGCGTGGGCGACGGCGTAGGTGTGGGCGAGGGCGACTGGGTTGGCGTCGGTGTGGGTGTCGGCGTCGGTGTTGAGCAGGGCCAGAGCCAGTCCCAGTTCCACTCCGGTGGCAACGGCCAGCCGGTCGGGAGCGAGCAGATCCACTCCCAGCCCGGTGGCGGCGGCCGGCCGGTCCGCGCGTGCACCGACCTGTCCGTACAAGCGTTCGCGCACGCGTCAGCGGGCGGCCGGGCCGGTGCCGCGCGCGCCGCGGCAGGCGCCGACAGCACCGCCAGGGCGACCAGCAGCGGTATGAGAAGCGCCGCAGGTTGGACGCTGAGGAAACGTTGCGATCCCTTCACGCCGTGATGTTGCACAAGGCGGGCTGCCGTCAGCCGCCGCGCAGGCCTGATTCCCCCGAACGGATGGAATACCGTACGGTCGCCTGCGTGAGAGCAGCCGACGTGTTCACACCACGGACGTATGCCACCGGGGTCCCGTACGAGCTCTTCCGCGAGCTGCGCGCGGCCCGGCCGGTGTGCTGGATCGAGGAGCCGGCGGTCGACGGCTGGCCCGCCGGGCCCGGCTACTGGGCGGTGCTGCGCCACGCCGACGTCAAACACGTCCTGCGCACCCCCGGGACCTACTCCTCCCACCTGGGCGCGACCCAGATCCGCGACCCCGACACCGAGGAGGACCTCGCGTTCGTCCGGGCGATGATGCTCAACCAGGACCCGCCGGACCACGCGCGCATCCGGCGCATCGTCGCCGCGGCCTTCACCCCGCGCGCGGTACGGGAGTTGGCGCAGGTCATCGACGCGCGGGCGCGGGCCCTGGTGGCGGAGGTGGCACGGGCGGGCGAGGCGGACTTCGTCACCGTGGCCGGCGACCTCCCCGTATGGACGCTGGCCCACGTCATGGGCGTCCCGGAGGAGGACCGGCAGCTGCTCTTCGACTGGTCGAACCGCGTCATCGGCTACCAGGACGACGCGTACGCCACCTCCAGCACCGCGGACCCGGCCGGCCTCAGCCCGATGGGCCGGGCCGCCCTGCGCCACCGGCCCGCCCCGGCGCTCCGCCCGGACGGACGCCCGGTCAACCCGCGCTCGCGCCGCGCGCTGGCCGACATGTTCGCGTACGCCCACGCCCTGGCCGAACACCCGCGCCCCGGCACCGTGATGGCCCACCTACGGGAAGGCGGCCTGACCCGCGCCGAGTTCGAGAACACCTTCTTCCTCTTCGCCGTGGCCGGAAACGAAACCCTGCGCAACGGCATCCCCGGCGGCCTGCTCACCCTCCTCCAGCACCCGGACCAGTTCGCACTCCTCCGCCGGAAACCGGAACTGATCGCCGGCGCAGTCGAGGAAATGCTGCGCTACTGGCCCCCAGTGATCGACTTCCGCCGCACCGCCGCCCGCGACACCGAACTCGGCGGCCAGCGCATCCGCCGCGGCGACAAGGTCGTCGTCTACCACGCCTCGGCCAACCGCGACGAAACGGTCTTCCCCGCCCCCGACCACTTCGACATCACCCGCACCCCGAACGACCACCTCAGCTTCGGCTTCGGCCCACACTTCTGCCTGGGCAGCCACCTGGCCCGCCTCCAGATGCGGGCGGTACTGCGACACGTGCTGGAGCGGCTGCCGGGGCTGGAACTGGCGGGGGAGCCGGTGCGGTTGGTGTCGAACTTTCAGAACGGGTTGCGGAGATTGCCGGTGAGGGTGGGGCGCAGTGGGCCGGTAGGTGCGGATTAAGTGCGGTGGTGTGTAGGAAGTCTTCATGACTTCTACGACTGAACATCGCCCGGCCGAGCTGGATTCGAAAGCCGAGGCGTTCTACCGGAGCCTCGGGAACGACCGCTACGAGAGCAGTTCAGCGACCGCGGGACCGTGGAGCCCCAAAGCCCAGCACGCAGGCCCTCCCTCGGCCCTGCTGGGCCGGGCGTTGGAGCAGCATGAGGCCCGCGAGGGATTCCGTATCGCACGCGTAACCGTCGAACTGCCGCGCCCGGTACCCGTCGCGGAACTGCACGTACAGGTGCGCACCCTCCGTGCCGGTGGGCGTGCGGAGTTGGTCGAGGGCGAACTGACCTCGGGCGGCGAGACGGTGATGCTGGCACGGGCGTGGCGGATGGCCGTCAGCCCGGCCGACACCCCGCAATTGCGTCCGGAGTCCGAACCGCCGCCCCTGCCCGGACCGCAGCCGCCGCACACCATGCTCGGCGCGCACCTGGACGGATACATCGCCGCCATGGAATGGCGCTTCGAACCCGGAAAGAACTTCGACACCCCCGGGCCGGGCACTGCCTGGGCACGCCAGCGCATCCCCCTGGTGGCCGGCGAACCGGACACGCCACTGACGCGTGCTCTCACCCTGGCCGACAGCAACTGGGCAGTTTCCTTCGAACTCGACCATGTCCGACAGTTCGTCATCAACACCGACATCACCCTGGCACTGCACCGTGAGCCGGTCGGTGAATGGCTCTGTATCCGGTCGGCGACGGCTGCCAGTCCCGGTGGGTCGGGGGTGGCGGCCGGTCAGCTTTATGACGGGGTGGGGGACTGCGGGCGCATAGTGCAGACGTTGTTGGTGGGTGGGCGCTGAAGGCCCGCCTGGGGCGGCGATGGGCCCCCTTCTTCCCGTAAAGGTTGTCCCGAAACCCTGTCAGCTTGTCTGGAAGCGGCGAAAGCGGACAACTTTGGAAAGTCTGATTTGACTCTTATGAGGTGAGGATCAAGACTTCCCTGGCGTTCGTCGTGTACACATCCAGGTCGCCCGTACGGGGGGCTAGAGGGGTTCCTGAGACAAAAATGCATAAGGACAACACAGGTGCCGTGCGCACCGATTCCGCCCGTGCGCGGCGGCTCGTCACACGTGGGATCGTGACCGCCACGGCTCTGGTGGCGGTTACCGGCATCGCCGCTCCGGCCGGTGCCTTCGCGGCTCCTTCAGGCGCCGCGGGAGCGGTGGCGGATGTCAGCCGCACCGGCGTGGAGCAGCGCGTCGACGCGGCCTCGATACTCGAATTCGAGCTGACTCCCGAGCAGTACGCGATGAGCGACCGCGACTTCATCCTCGTGCTGTGGAGAAAGGCCAAGGATGCCGGCGGTAGGTGGGACGCGATACGCGTGGCCGCCGAGGAGGCCTTCGCCAGCACCTCCGCCGACGATCACGTCCGCTTCATCACCGACGGTATCCGCAAGGCGTCCGTCATCGATGCGAAGCGGCAGCAGGAGGAGGCGGCCGAGGACCGCAACACACGCACCCTCAAGTCGCAGGCGCTGATCGCGGTCGGTATTCCCACCAGCCCCGAGCTGCTGGGGCTCAGTGACGAGAACTTCATCCGCGCGATCATGAAGCACGAAGCCACCACACCGGAGGTCAGGAAGGCCGCCAGCCAGGCTCTGGGGGAGAAGGACCCGGCCGCCTGGCGTGAGTTCATCACCAACGGCGTTCGTGAGGCCCACGACCGTGACACGGCGAACGAGCGCAAGGAGCTGGAGCAGAAGGACCGCGAGAAGGCCCAGCGTCAGCTGGAGCTGGATGCCCGCCGGAACGCCGGCTCGCTGTTCGGCATCGTGCCTTCCGAGGCCATGCTGATTCTCGGCGATGACAACTTCATCCGTGAGCTGATCAACCGGACTCCGGCCGAGGCCCAAGACACCGAGCTGTTCGCCGCGGCGCAGAAGGCGCTGAACAGCTCAGATGCGGCGGACTGGCGGACGTTCATCCACTCCGGCGCCAATCAGGCATACAAGCGTGACGCCGAGATCAAAGCGAAGAAGAAGGCCGACTCGGACCGCCGGAAGGCCCTCGCCATCCAGGCCCAGGCGGCCAAGACGGGCGTGCGACCCAACCTCGTCGCCGCGGCGGAGAAGGCGCTCCGGGGCACGCCCGAGGACGTCTCCGTGTTCCTCCGGGAGGGCCAGTACCGTGCCCTGCGGCAGTCCCTCCAGGCTCCGAAGATGAGCGGCTGGTTCATCCGCCAGTCCAGCGTCGACGGCGGCAGCACCTTCCTGGCGCCGGTCGGCGCCAAGGGCAAGGAGTCCGACCGTGAGGACGCCACTTGGATCGTCCAGGACGCGCTGGCCGCCGAGCCCGGCTGCTTCTCCTTCGAGTCCGTACGCAAGCCCGGTTTCTACCTGACGCTGAAGGACTCCCGGGTACGGATCGCTCCGAGCGACGACAGCCCGGAGTTCCGGAAGGACGCCACCTGGTGCGCGCACAAGGGCCTCGCCGGTGACGGTACGTCCTTCACGTCCAAGTCCAACAAGGACTCCTACCTGCGGCAGTACAAGGGTGACCTCTACGCGGCCGTCAAGGGCGGCAAGCGTGGCTTCGAGACGGCCAAGGACTTCGAGCAGGACGTCACCTGGAAGCTGTCCACCCCGCTCGCCGGCTGATCCCGGCCCACCCGAACCATTCGGCGTCACGGACGTCATCACCTTGAGAAGTAGAACGGAACTCACGATGTCCCGGCCCATACGAGCCGCACTGGCCACCGCCGCCGGTCTCACCGCGCTCGTCGGCGGTACGGCCACCGCCCACGCCGCCCCGGTCGCCTCCGCACCGGCTCTGGCGAAGCTCCAGGCAGCGCACAGCGGTAAGTGCCTCACCATCACCAACGGCAGCTTCAACAACGGCGCCAACGCCGCGCAGTCGACCTGCGTCGACGGCCTTGACAACCAGGTCTTCGAGCTCGCCCCCGCCGGTGACGGAACCTTCGAAATACGGGCGAAGCACAGCGGCAAGTGCCTCGAAGTGCGCGGCGGCGGCACCAAGGCGGGCGACAACGTCTGGCAGTGGTGGTGCGGCGAGGGCGACCACCAGCGCTGGCGGTTCCGCCTGGTCGAGGTCGCCAAGGAGCTGTTCGAACTGCGCCCCGAGCACGCGCCGAACCAGTGCCTGGACGTCTACGACAGCCAGACGGCGGACGGTGCCAACGTCACTCAGTTCACCTGCAACGGCGGCGACAACCAGCGCTGGCGGATCCTGCCGGTGGCCGGCTGACGCGTCGCCTGCCGACCGCGTGCTCCTTGACGACAACACTGTGAGAAGAAGAGAGAACCACACCATGGCACGGATCACCCGAGCCGCGCTGGCCACGGCCGGCATGGTCGCCGCGCTGGCCGGCGGCACGACGACTGCCCACGCGGCAGGCGCCGCACCCGCCCCGGTCGTGGAGACCGTCCAGTTCCAGTTTGCCCACACCGGCAAGTGCCTGGACGCTTCCCCCTATACGGCGGGGAACAAGATGAAGGTGCAGCAGCTCACCTGCAACGGCACCGACGCTCAGAAGTGGCGCGTCGTGCCCACCGTGGAGTCCACCTTCGAGCTGCGCAACACGGTCAGCGGATGGTGCCTGGAGGTGCGCCGGTCGCAGCCCCAGTCCGGTGCCGAGGTCTGGCAGTGGCCTTGCAGCGGCGAAAAGCACCAGCGCTGGACGTTCGGTCTCCTGGACCCGATCAACAAGCTCTACGAGATCCGCCCCACGCACACCGGCGACCAGTGTCTGGACATCGGCCACGCCCAGGACACCGAAGGCGTCGCGCCCTGGCAGTGGAAGTGCAACCAGGGCATCGCCCAGCAGTGGCGCATCCTGCCGGTCAAGTGACCGGCCGAGCCGTGCCATTGGGACGCGGCGGACTTCTGATGTGAGCAGGCGGTGCCGCCACCGGCTCTGCCGGTGGCGGCACCGCCCTCACCTTCTTTCACGTAACCGGCCGCAGCACGGCACCTGCTGTGCTGCCTGCCGAATTTCTTCTCCGAGGGGACTTGAGTGAGACGTCAGTGGTGGATCGCCCAGGCGTTGACGTGCAGCGTGCTGGTCGGCGCGAGCGCCGTCGCGGGAACGGCACCGGCGTGGGCCGACGCTCCGGTGAGCGCCTCAGCCGCCCATGGCGGGGCCTCCGCTCAGGACTCCGACGCGGCCGCGCTCATGACCGCCGAGGCGGCCGAGCAGGCCCGCAAGGAAGTGCTCAACTACGCGATGACCAACCCGTATGCGGAAGTCCGCATGTCGGCCTGGAACGCCTTGCGGAGCGACGACCCGGAGGCGGTCCAGAAGTGGCTGGCTCCCGGTGGCGGCTACACCTTCGCCCGCAACCGGGCCCGTAGCCTCAGGGCCCGCAACAAGGCCTACATCGAACGGATCATCCGTACGCACCCCGCAAGTTACTCCCCCGAGGTGCGGGCCGCCGCCGAGCGGGCCCTGAAGGGCAGCTTCGACGACCAGGAGAAGTTCGTCCGCACGGGTTACGCCGAGGCCCAGCAGCGCGACCGTGCCAAGCGTGACGCCGATACCCAGCACAAGCAGGTGATCGCCGCCGCCAACCGCGAGTTCGTGGGCCGGCTCGCCGAGCAGGACCCGGGCGAGCAGGTGCGGACGGCCGCCCGGTGGGCGTTGCGGCCCGGTGCCACCGACGACGACATCGCGGAGTTCTACGGCTACGGCTGGGCGTCCGGCGCCGCGCTGGACCTGGAGAGCCACCGGTCCCGGATCGCGGACGAGGAATCGCTGCGCCATTACCAGCTGACCCGTCTGATCCAGATGGCCGCGGCGGCCGAGGAAGCCGTCAAGGGTGCTGCCGACGCGGCGCAGGCCAGGGCGAACGCCGAGCGGGCCTGGCAGGCGGTGGCCGGGCACGCCGACGCCGCACGCAAGGCATGGCTGGCCGAGCAGGCCACCGCTGAGACCCAGTCGAAGAACTGGCGGGCCATCGCCGAACACGCCAAGACCTCCGCCGATGACATCTGGAAGAACATCGCCGACCCGGCCGGGACCACCGGCGACGCGTGGACCAAGCAGCAGGCGGGCGCCGTCGAATCGGCCGCATTCTGGCAGAACATGTTCGACCGGGCCATGGAAGGCGAGAAGCGGGTGAAGGGCTGACCCCCCTTCCTCGTCTCCCGTAGCGCAAACTCCGCCTTTCCCACACCTACCCTGCCCTGCTCGAACGCATCGTGTGTCCGGGCAGGGCAGGGGACATTTCTGTATCCATTGACTGAGGGGGGTACTTCCCTTGATAGCCAGATTCCGGCCCAGAGCCGGACGGTCACGTATGGGCGTGACCGGAACCATGAGCAAGGCCGTCTCCGCGGTCGTCGCCATGGCGGTGCTGGGCGTGACGGCGACCGAAGCCGTCGCCGCCGTGCCCGCCAAGCCCGCTGAGAAGTCATCGTTCGCTCAGGCGATGGCGACGCTCGATGCGGCCATGGCATCGCTGCCGAAGCCCGCCGCCACGACGCAGCCACCCGGCAAGTCCAAGCTGGAACAGCTCAGCGCGGAGCGCGACCGGCAGTTGGTCGAGGACTACGCGGACGGTGACCCGGAAGAGGAAGTCAGGGAAGCCGCCAAGAAGGCCCTGGCGAGCGATGACCCGAACGCGATCCGGGAATTCCTTGAGCACGGCATGGCCGAGGCCCGCAAGCGTGCCGAGGAAAAGAAGAACGACAACGACGCCGAGAACCGCAAGAAGATCGAGGCGATGCGCGGCACCGGCGGGCCGCACTTCAACGCCGAGGTCGAGCGCGTACTGGGACCCAAGGCCACGGCCAAGGACCGCGCGGACTTCCTGGCTTTCGGCGCGCAGATCGCGCGGGACCAGGACACGAAGGACGAGAAGACCGCGAAGGAGCGCGCGGCCGAACTCCGCAAGCGTGTGGAGATGCTCGCCACGGTCGGCGGCCCCCATGTGCAGGCGGCGGCCAAGGCCGCGCTTGCCACCGGCGACGACGCGGCCATCACAGAATTCCTGGAAAAGGGATATCTGGTCGCCGCACAGAAGGACGCCGACGACCAGGCGGCTCAGGAGAAGGCGCTGAAGGAGGCCCAGGAGGCCGCCGAGAAGCTGGCTGAGCTGGCCCAGAAGACCAAGCGCGCGGCCGAGGCCCGTACCAAGCTGATCGGCTATCACGGGGATGCCGTCAAGGCCCTCAAGGACGCGTCCAACGCCATGACGTCGGCCGCTACGGCCGCACGTCAGGCCGACCGGATGGTGTCTGCCGACCGGGCCGGAAAGCGACTGTCCTCGTACGACGAGGTCAAGACCGAGGTGGCCCGCCAGGTGGGCTACGCGACCCAGGCGTCCAAGGCCGCCCAGGTCGCCGCCGCCCAGGCCAAGATTCAGGCCGACATCCTGGTGGAGACCGGGCTGACCCACGGCACCGAGTGGTCCGAGGTCGCCACCGGCATCGCGGCGGCTGCCGACGCGGCGGTCAAGGCGAGCGAGACCGCCCAGCACGCGGTGGACGCCACGGCCGCCGACGCCGCGGCGCTCAACTCCAAGAACGCGGCCGAGGCGCACGAGCAGCAGGCCAAGCAGTGGCGCGCCAACGCCGAGCAGCACGCCAAGGCGGCTGCCACGATGGCCGCGGCCGCCGAGAAGCAGGCCAAGATCGCGGCCGACGCCGCCGCCCGGGCCAGGACGGCCCGTATCGCGGCGGAGAAGGCCGAAGCGGAGGCGTGGGAGCACGCCAAGAAGACCCGTGCGGCCCGTCTTGAGGCCGAGCGGCAGGCGAAGATCGCCGCCGAGCAGCGGCAGATCGCCGAGCGGGAGCGCGCGCTGGCCGCCGAGGCGCGGAAGCGCGCCGAGAGCGAGCGGGACGCCGCCGCTGTGGCACGGGCCAAGGCCGAAACCGAGGCCCGTACCGCTTCGGCTCTGCGGGCAGAGGCCCAGTCGGCGGCCGCCACCGCCGCCTCGGCGCGCGCGAGCGCTGCCGAAAAGGAGGGCATCGCCGCCAAGGCGGACGAGCGGGCCCGAGGTGACGAGAAGGCGGCTCACGAGGCTCGGGACAAGGCGGTCCAAGCCGAGCAGGCCCACCGTGCCGCGGAGGCCAAGGCGAAGGCCACCGAGGCGATCGCCGCCTCCGGCCGCGGCACTCGCGACGCCGCTGAAGCCCGGGCCGCGGCGGACGGCGCGCGCCAGGATGCCAACACTGCGGGCGCGGCGGCCACCCAGGCACGCAGCGCCGCCGACGGTGCCAGCGGCGCGGCCGTACGCTCTCGTGCCGCGGCGACCGAAGCCGCTGGACACGCCGCCCGCGCCCGCGCCGCGGCCGCCGAGGCCACCGCGCACGCTGCCAAGGCCAACGCCGCCGCGAACAAGGCCGAGGCTGCCGCCGCCGCAGCCAACGCCGCTGCGAACAAGGCAGAGTCCGAGGCCGCCGCCACGCACGCCGCGGCGCAGCGAGCCAACGCCCAGGCCGCAGAGGCCACCGCCCAGGAGGCCCGCGCGGGCATCGCCGCCCACGAGTCCGCCCGCCTGGCCGATCTCGCCATGAGGGAGGCCGCCAACGCCCTCAACGCAGCCAACCGCACCAAGGAAGAAGCCGAGGGCGCGGTCCGCGAGGCCGCGATGGCCCGGCTCCAGGCCACCACCGCCGTACAGGCCTCCACCGCCGCCCGCAGCACGGCCGCCGGCATCGCCGACCCGGCCAACACCGCCATCGAGCTGACTACCCCGTTCTCCGGCTCGGACGTCGACGCGGACTTCGCCGCGCAGGTGGCCAAGGCCGCCCTGGAGACCGGCAAGGAGCAGGTCGAATCGGCCGAGGCCAAGGCCGCCGAGGCGCTCAAGGCGGCCAAGGACGCCGAGGACGCCGCCAAGCGGGCCAATGCCGAGGTTGCGCCGGCCTTCAAGGCCGCCGCCGACGCGGCGACCTCCGCGGCGAACGCGGCACGTTCGTCCGCCAGCGCCATGAAGTCCGCCGCCCAGGCGGCCGACGACGGCGCCAAGGCGAGGGCCGCCGCGGCCAGCGCGAACAAGGCAGACGCCCAGGCGCAGGCCGACGCGAAGGCCGCCCGCCAGGCCGCCAACCAGGCCTACGCGGACGCCAAGGCGGCCCGCCAGGCAGCCACCGCCGCTGAGGCCGAGGCATCCCGCGCCCGCGGGGCCGCAGCCGAGGCCACCCAGCACGCCAACGCGGCCGCCAGCGCCGCCGACAAGGCCGAACACGAGGCCACCGTCGCCCAGGGCGCCGCCAAGCAGGCCGAAAGCGACGCTGCCGCCGCCGGCAAGCTGGCCGACTCCGCCGAGGAGCACGCCAAGTCGGCAGAAGCCTTCGCGAAGAACGCCAACCAGTACGCCCATGAGGCGGACCAGGCCGCCAAGAAGGCGGAGGCCTACGAGCGGGAGCAGGAGCGCAAGCGGCGCGAGGAGGCGCTGAAGGAAGGGGGCAGCAAAGATGACTCCGTGCTGACTCTGGCTGATGACCGAGCGCTCAAGAAAGCCGGCATGACGCGAGAGGAGTTCCAGCTGGCTCGGGTTCTTGAGGAAGACGGTTTTCTGGGTTTTCTCAAGGAACAAGGTGGCGAAATACTCGTCAGCCTGCTCGGCCTCGACGACATTCAGAAGTGTTTCACCGAAGGGGACATAGAGAGCTGCATCTGGACGCTCGTCGGTGCTCTCCCTTGGGGTAAGGCCCTCTTGGCCATCAAGGAGTTCCCTGCGGTCTCCAAGGCTATTTATCGCACGGTCACGGGGATCGGTAAGTTTATTGAGGAGTCCGACAAGGCCAAGAAGCTGATCCGCAAGGGTCGGGAGATCATCGAGAAGGCCCGGCAGACTCCTCCTTGCGTGGCGAAGAGCAATAGCTTTACGCCGGAAACGTCGGTCTTGATGGCCGATGGCGCATCTAAGCAGATCAAGGACGTACAGGTCGGTCAGCAGGTTCTGGCCACCGATCCTGAGTCCGGCCGGACCGCAGCGCGGGCGGTTACCGACGTGATCGTCGGTGCAGGAGAGAAGCACCTGGTAGAGGTCACCATCGACACCGATGGCAAAGCTGGGAACGCTACCGGATCCGTCAAGGCTACCGAGGCGCACCCCTTCTGGGCGGACAACCGTGGGCAGTGGCTGGACGCCAAAGATCTCAAGGCGGGCGATCGGCTTCGTACTTCTGACGGCGATCTGCGCGAGGTCGTAAGTATCCGTGCATGGACCGAGGTGCGTAAGGTCTACAACCTGTCTGTAGCGGGCATCCACACGTACTATGTGATGGCAGGTGGGACTCCTGCGCTCGTCCACAACGCCAACTGTCCTGGGGTCGGGCGTGAACTGCTGGGTGATGATGCCCAGCACATTCTCGATGGGCACGCCTATCCGGGGAAGCCTGGCAAGACGATCTTCCCGAAGGAATGGAGTCACGACGATGTTCTCGATGCCGTGGCAGAGGTGGCAACAAGCCCGAGCAGCAAGCGCGTATGGAAGACCGGCTCTCCTAAGTACGCGGAGAGGACCCTCAAGACAAAGAAGGGAGACCCTGCCGTCCAGGAGATCACAGGAGTGGTGCGAGGAGTGACCATCGAAGTCCGCTACGAGCCGCTTACCGGTAAGATCCTTACAGCCTTTCCGCGGGAATGAGTGTAGGAAATGGAACGATACCTGTACGTGAGGGCTTTGATCTCGCAACTCCTTGAGGAGTCTCCTCTGACTTCGGTCGAAGTCATTGCTGACGTTCGGCATCTGATGAGCGTGGGTGAAGAGGAGCTGGCCTTCGATACCATGTGCTCGTGGCTCTACGAAGATTCCCTTCCGATCGCCCCTGCCTACTATGAGCGTCTGGTCTCCGCTGCCAACGAGATAGGCAGTCCGAGATCCGTGGACAAACTCGACGAACTCATCGAGAGGTGATCGTGGAATTTCGAGCAATGCCGGGAGTTCCCAGGGTCTGCTCGAAATTCCTGTAAGGAATAGTGAGAAGCCCCACCAAGTGTCTCTTGGTGGGGCTTCTGTGCGGAAAAGGCTGGCTCTTGGCGATATAGACGATAGCCAGCGGTCAGAGCGGCAGATCAGCAATGAGTACCGATTGCGGCACGACGCTGCCGTGACCGTACTTGCGTGCGCTGCATGAGGGGAATCGCGTTGGTGTCGTGCTTACGGAGGCGTGACGGTCAGGTGTGTACGTACAGCTCCGCTCCACTCACCCCCGCACAGCCAACGAAACCCCGAACCTCCCCTCCCCATCCGTCCACCACCGGCTCATCTCGAACTCGGCTGCGCCCAGTTCCTCCCGTACGCCTTCCTCGCGGAACTTGGCTGATATCTCCGTCCTGATCTCCTCCCCCTCCGCAAACGGCACCGCCAGATCCAGCGCCGGCACCTTCACCGTCAGTTCCTTCTTCGCCCGCAGCCGCATCTCGATCCACTCACGCTCCGCGTTCCACAGCGCCACATGCTGGAAGTCCGCCGGATCGAAGTCGGCTTCCAGTTCTCGGTTGATGACGTTGAGGACGTTCTTGTTGAATTCGGCGGTTACGCCGGTCGGGTCGTCGTAGGCGGCGACCAGCGTCGCCTCGTCCTTGACCAGGTCGGTGCCCAGGAGGAGGGCGTCGCCGGGGGACAGCAGGTCGTGCGCGGAGCGGAGGAAGGTGGCTCGTTCTTCCGGGAGGAGGTTGCCTATGGTGCCGCCCAGGAAGGCGAGGAGGCGGGGGCCCGGTGTGCCGGGGAGGGCGAAGCCCTGTTGGAAGTCGGCTACCAGGGCGTGGACGGTGAGGGTGGGGTGGAGGTCTAGGAGGGCTTCGGCGGCGGAGGTGAGGGCGGATTCGCTTACGTCGACCGGGACGTAGGTGTGCAGGCCGGTCAGGGCCGCGATGAGGTGGCGGGTTTTTTCGGAGGAGCCGGAGCCGAGTTCGACCAGGGTGCGGGCGCCGGTGGCGGCGGCGATGTCGGTGGAATGGGTGATGAGGATTTCGCGTTCGGCGCGGGTCGGGTAGTAGTCCGGCAGGGTGGTGATTTCGTCGAAGAGTTCGCTGCCGCGGGCGTCGTAGAACCATTTCGGGGGGAGCTGTTTGGGGGTGCGGGTCAGTCCGTGGGCGACGTCGGCGCGGAGCGCGGCGGTGGTGGCGTCGGCGGGCAGGGTGCGGGTGACGGTGAGGGGACTCACGCGGCGGGCTCCTTGAGCGGGGTGAGAAGGACGTCGGTGGGCGTGGCCGCGAGCAGCGTGTACGGCGGGACCTCGGTCCAGTGGGGGGAGGCGTCGTACGGCTCGGAGGCGACGGTGGTGCTGCGGCCGGGTTCGGCGAGGTAGTAGAGGGAGTCGCCCCAGGTGGTCGCGGCGATGGTGGCGCCGTCGGTGAGGAGCAGGTTCAGCCGGGCGCCGGGCGCGGCGGCGGACACCGCTGCGACGGTGTCGGCCAGTGCCTCGGCGGGGTCCATGCCGGCGCTGAGACGGTGGTGCACCAGAGCCCAGAGGAAGGCCGAGTCGCAGCGCGCTTCGAGGGACAGCAGGCGGTGCGGGGGCAGGTCGGCGGCCAGGTGGGCGACTGAGCCGGGCCAGCCGGGGACGGCGCCGTTGTGGCTGAAGAGCCATGGTCCGTCGGCGAACGGCGCGGCGGCCGCCTCGGCGTCCGCGCCGGCGAAGGTGGCGTCCCGTACGGCGGCGAGCAGTGCGGTGGTGCGCACCACCCGGCACAGGTCCAGGACGCCCGTGTCGGCCCAGATGGGTCCGGCCTTGCGGTAGCGGGCGGGCACCGGGTCGCCGGGCGCGTACCAGCCGATGCCGAAGCCGTCCGCGTTGACCGTGCCGTGGATCTGGTGCCGGGGCTGCCAGGACTGGCGGTACAGGCCGTGGGAGGGTGTGGTGATGAGGTCGCCGAGCGGGACCTCCGGGCCGAGGTAGGCGATGTGGCGGCACATCAGTACCGCCTCCCTCGGCCGCGAGAACCTGCGGGAGTGGCTTCCGGTGGCGCTGGGGAACTGGCAGGCGTGTCCTCCGGTGGCGCTGGGGAACTCGCGGGCGTGTCCTCCGGCGGCGTCGGTTCCGGGGCCCTCATGCGCCCACCGCCCCGGCGTCCCGCGCCGTGCGGAAGCCGGAGAAGATCTGGCGCCGTACCGGCAGGTCCCAGTTGCGGAAGGTGCCCCGGCAGGCGACCGGGTCGACGGCGAACGAACCTCCGCGCAGCACCTTGTACGGCCCGCCGAAGAACACCTCCGAGTACTCGCGGTAGGGGAAGGCGGCGAAGCCGGGGTAGGGGAGGAAGTCGCTCGCTGTCCACTCCCATACATCGCCGATCAACTGCCTTACGCCGAGCGGGGACTGGCCGTCCGGGTAGCTGCCGACGGCGGCGGGGCGCAGGTGCCGCTGGCCCAGGTTGGCGTGCATGGGGCCGGGGTCCTCGTCGCCCCACGGGTAGCGCCGCGACCGGCCGGTGACCGGGTCGTGCCGGGCGGCCTTCTCCCACTCCTCTTCCGTGGGCAGCCGCCGCCCCGCCCACCGCGCGTACGCGTCGGCCTCGTACCAGCTCACGTGCAGGACCGGTTCGTCCGCCGGCACCGGCTCGGTGACGCCGAAGCGCCGCCGCAGCCACTGGCCGCCCTCCCGGCGCCAGAACAGCGGGGCGTGCAGGCGGTGTTCGCGTATGTGGTTCCAGCCTTCGGGGGACCACCAGCGCTCGTCGTCGTATCCGCCGTCCTCGATGAAGTCCTGGTACGCGCCGTTGCTCACCGGTGTGGTGTCTATGAGGAACGACGGCAGGAGGCGGCGGTGCGCGGGGCGTTCGTTGTCCAGGGCCCATGGTTCGGTGGAGGTGCCCATCGTGAACGGGCCGCCGGGGACGAGGACTTCGGTGGGCAGGATGCCGTCGGAGGTCACCGGCGGCTCGGGGGCCGTCAGCGCGGCCGGGCCGCGGCGCAGCTGGTGCGTGATGAGCATGGTCTCGTCGTGCTGCTGCTCGTGCTGCGCGATCATGCCGAACGCGAAGCCGGAGTCGAGCAGCGGCTCGCCGCGCAGCGGGCTGCTGTCGAGGACGTCCAGGACCCGGCTCCGTACGTCCGTCACATAGCTGTGCGCCTCGGTGGGCGGCAGCAGGGGCAGGGACGGGCGCTCGGCGCGCGGGTGCTCGAAGGCGTCGTAGACGGAGTCGATGTCCGGGCGCAGGGCGTTCTGCCGGCCGACCGCGCGCAGCAGCCACTGCTCCTCCTGGTTGCCGATGTGCGCCAGGTCCCAGACCAGCGGCGACATCAACGGGGAGTGCTGGGCGGTGAGGTCGTGGTCGTCGACGCAGGTGGTGAGCAGGTGGGTGCGGTCGCGCGCGGCGAGCAGCGCTCGCGCCGCGCGTTCCCGGAGCGATTCGGGATCGTGGGTCACAGGCTGTCCTTCCCAGGGGTGAGCTCGTCCTCGTACGCGGCGTCCGGCGCTGCCGGTAACCCGGTGGGCGGCGCGGGTACGGGCGGCCGGGGCGGCGGCGCGGCGGGTGCAGGTGCGGGCTCGTCCGTGTACGCACCGTCCGCGTGTGCCTCGTCCGCGTACGGACCATCCGTGCACGGCCCATCCGCGTACGCCCCGTCCAGCAGGTCGTCCGCCGGGCAGCGCCCGCGTGCCACGTACTGCTCGGTGAACCGGGCGACCGCGCCGGTCACCTCGGCCGAGGCGCCCAGCCGGGGCAGCGCCTCCTGCGCGATGGTGAAGCAGGCCAGCGCGGCGGCGTGCAGCTCGGGATCGGTCAGTGCGCCGCGGGTGGCGTGCCGCCACAGCGGGTTGCGCGGCGCGGGCCGTGCGCCGGCCGTCTCCGCGAGCGGCTTGACCACGCGGTACGCGCTCTCGGCGGCCTCGGGGTCGTCGAACAGCGCGGCCGTGACGGCCAGCGGCACGATCCAGCCGCCGTCCCCCGGCTGCGCGTCGATCATGCGCAGTTCCAGGTGTCCGCGCGGCCGTACGGGCGGGAAGAGCGTGGTGACGTGGTAGTCGAGATCCTCCTCGGTGGGCGGGCGCGGCGCGCCCGTACGGACCCAGTCGCGAAACGTCAGCCCCTCCGGCGCGTCCCAGGGGCCGTCGTCGCTGCGTACGCACATCACGGGCGCGTCCAGTACGTATCCGGCCCAGGCGGTGCGCGGGTCGGGGCCCTCCGACGGGGCGAGGGTGCGGCCCGGGTCCATCTGCGACCACACCACCTGGCGGGTGGAGCGGTAGCCGGTCGGGCAGCCCTCGCTGACCGGCGAGTTGGCGAAGGCGGCGACCAGTACCGCACCCAGCAGGTGCGCCAGTCTCCAGCGGCGGCCGAGCCCCAGCGGACCCGGCTCCTCGTGGCCCGCGTCCACGCAGACCTGTACGGAGGCGGTGCCGCACATCATGGACCGGCCGGCCGCGCCCCAGCGGTCGAAGTACGCCTCCATGGCGTTGTACCGGGGATCGGTGAGCACCCGGCGCGGCGGGTGCCAGGGATTGTGGCCGTGCCCCGCCATGCCGAGACCCAGCTCCCGCATGGCGGGACGCACCAGGGCCAGGTCGGCCGAGACGGCCTCGATGCAGGCGGTGAGGGAGGTGGCGGGCAGCGAGCTGAGCTCCAGCTGGCCGCCGGGTTCGAAGGTGAGGGCCGACCGCAGGGGGAGGGCGCGGAGTGCGGCGGCCGCTTCACGGTGTCGTACGGGGTCGACGGGACATCGGGGATTGCGGGCGTCGTGCACGAGCCATTCGATCTCGACGCCTATGTAGCGAGGTGGTCCGGTCTTGAAGCAGATGCCCCGCAAATGGGCCTCCAGCTCCGCCTCCGTGACCGCCGGACGTGCAGGCATGGGCTCCAACTCCTTCGGGCCGGGACGGCGGCTGCCGTCCGACGGCGGAATTGCCGCCCTCCACCTAATCGGGTGGGGACGGTGCGCTCAAGGGCACATTCTCGTCGGCCCGGCGCCCGTGCGCGAGGGCACGCACCGGCGCGGGACCGTTCGGAGAGCCCCCGCGGCCGTTGCTGCCTGGGAGTTTTCGGGGAGGAAGAAGGTGCCGGTGGTTCGATTCTTTGTACGAATTTGGGATGCGGTCAGGTGCGGACCGGCGGCCCCGTGGGCCGTCCGGCGCCAGTAGGCATCCACGGACGGCTTGACGCCCAGGGTGAGCCCGCCCCGACGCGTCCTCCCGGGCCCGGCGCTTCTCCCGGCCCCGCGTCACCGGCGCGCCCACCGGCCTCACGTACGATCCATTCGACCGCCGGAACGACGGAATTCGGCCACCGTACGCAGATCGCCGCCACACGAGCGGCAGCCGTCCGCGCCGGAACGAAGGGACGCGATGACGAGAACGGGAAGAGGCGGGCGCGGCGCGGCGTCGCGGCCCCTGGCGGTGTTCGACCTCGACGGCACGCTCGCCGACACCGCGCACCGCCAGCGCTTCCTGGAGCGCAGGCCGCGCGACTGGAACGGTTTCTTCGCCGCCGCGCCCGACGACCCGCCGCTCGCGCAGGGCGTGGCGCTGGCCCGGGAGAGCGCCGAGGACTGTGAGGTCGTCTACCTCACCGGCCGCCCCGAGCGCTGCCGCCGGGACACGCTGGCCTGGCTCGAAGAGCACGGCCTGCCCGAGGGGCGTCTGTACATGCGTCCGGACAACGACCGGCGTCCGGCCCGTCACACCAAATTGGAACTGCTGCGCCGCATCGCTGGTGGCCGCGACGTACGCCATGTCGTGGACGACGACGAACTGGTCTGCGTCGCCTGCGAACAGGCAGGTTTCCCGGTCGTACGGGCCCGCTGGGCGGAGCCCTCCGCCGAACTGAAGGACGCGCAGGAGCGGGAGGGGCGGACCTGAGGCGTTCGGGGGCGGCGTGCCCCGGCGGTGCGCGGTTCGCCGACCGCGTCGTTACGAGGGCGTATCGGCGTCACGCGCCGTTCCGGCCGGCCGTCTTCATCCCTCGTACTCCTCGCATCCCTCGAACCGGAACCGCCGCGCCGCCTCCGCCGCCCCCGTGCCCTGCGCGCGGCCCGGGACCTCGTGGACGGTGCTGATGCCCTCCGCCAGAAGGTGGCGGGTGTCGGCGGTGTCGCGGAGCAGTGCCGCGTAGGCGGAGATCTCCGCGTCCGGGACGCGTTTGGCGCGTTCGCGGCTCTGGAGGAGCAGGACCGGCTCGTGCGGCGCGAAGCGGAGCGCGGTGACCGGGACGCCGAACTTCCGCGCGATGGCCAGCAGTCGTTCGCGGCCCCGGGGCAGTACGTTCGTCGCGTCGATCAGGACGGTGCGCCCCTCGTGCAGCCGCTCGGCGACCCGGCGGTCGCGCTCCTCGAAGACCTGTGCGTCGACCGTGCCCCGGTCGACACCGGGGCCGAACAGCTCCTCGGCGATGGCGTCGCTGGACACCACGGCCTCGGCGGGCAGCCGGCCCTGCGCGACCAGTTGCCCGGCGAAGGTGCTCTTCCCGGCGGCCGGCGCTCCCACGAGCAGGACCACTCCGGCCGGGACCAGCACAGGAGTCTCCATCGCACCATCATCCACCGCCGTCCGGGCGGGGTGAACGCCCCGTCCGTGCCAGATGGCGGCGGGCCTTGGCGCGGTTGCCGCACCGCTCCATGGAGCACCAGCGGCGGTTGTGCGCGGGGGAGCGGTCGACGAAGCGCAGGGCGCAGCCGTCCGCGCCGCAGACGCGCACCCGCCGGACCTCGGGCGAGGGCAGCAACGCCACCGCGTCCTGCGCGACCAGGGCGAGACCCGCGGTCAGGTCGGCGGGGGACAGGGCGGGTGCGATCGCGTGCGACAACTTGCCGTTTTTTACGGTCAGTTGAGGGGCCGGGAGGGGGAGCGCGGCCGCTGTGCTGTTGATGAAAGCCAGGTCGGTGGGGGCGGGAAGCGCGCCGTCGGCCGCCGCGAGCACCGCCCGGTCCAGCGCGTCGCGCAGCTTCCGCGCCAGGTCGAGTGCGTCCGCGTCCCGTGCCGAGGGGCGGGCCGTGCCGGTCACCCCGGCCCACTCCAGCCACCGCCGCAGGTCCTGCGGTACGGCCAGTGTCTCGCGCGGTACGCGCGCCCGGTTCCGCAGCGTGTTGGCGAAGTCCAGGCACAGCCGCCCGCCGCACCGGAGCCACGCGTCATCGCTCGACATGCTTGCCACTGTAATAACCCCCTGAGAGGGTTAGGAAGTGCGGGCCTTGGAGCGGTCCGGTGCGATGTCGGCTGCGGAACTGCGCGGGAGGCAACTGGTGGTGGACGGTACGACCCCAGGCGGTACGACCCCAGACGGTACGACCACGGGCGTGGCCCAGGTGAACGGCGTACGGCTGCACTACACGAGGGCGGGCTCCGGGCCGCTGGTCGTGCTGCTGCACGGCTGGCCGCAGACCTCCCGCTGCTGGTGGCCGGTCCTCGGCGAACTGGCCCGCAGCCACACCGTGGTGGCGCCCGACCTGCGCGGCTACGGCCGCAGCGACAAACCCGCGACCGGTTACGACAAGCGGACGATGGCCGCCGACATGGCCGGTCTGGTCGAGTCGCTGGGGTTTCGGAGGGCCGGTGTCGTCGGGCACGACCGCGGCGCGCGGGTCGCCCACCGCTGGGCGCTGGACCGGCCCGAACAGGTGGAGCGGATCGCCGTCCTGGACATCGTGCCGACCCGCGAGGTGATGCGCCGGGTGGACGCCACCATCGCCTCCGGCTACTGGCACTGGTTCTTCCACCTCCAGCCCGACCTGCCCGAACGGCTGGCCGGACAGGACGTGCGCGGCTACCTGGAGTACTTCTTCGAGCGCTGGACCTACAACCGGCACGCGCTGACCGACGAGGCCGTGGACGCGTACGTGACGGCGTTCTCCCGCCCCGGCGCGCTGCGCGCGGGCTTCGACGACTACCGGGCCGCGGAGGCCGACACCGCCCTGGACGACGCGGACTTCGCCGAGGGGCGGCTGCTGACCGTACCCGTACTGGCTCTGTGGGGAGCGGCCGGTCTGCCCGCGCAGCTGCCGACGCTGGACATCTGGCGGGACCACTCGGCCCGTCCTGAGCAGGTCACCGGCGCCGAGATCCCGGAGTGCGGGCACTTCATCGCGGAGGAGGCGCCGGAGGCGCTGCTCGCGCACTTGCGGGAGTTTCTGGCGAAGTCGGCGTGATCCAGGGGGTGTCCGGCCGGAGTACGTGTGAAGGGGCGCTCCTCATGCCTGCCCGCTGGCCAGCAGGGCGGTGTGGGGGAGTGCGAGCAGGCCGTCCGGGCCCGCGAACTCCGCGCACAGCGCGTCGTACTGGCGCCTGACTTCGGTGACGACCTCCGGCGGCTGACTCAGCAGAATCTGCCCGGCCGACGCCAGCCCGGCGGCGGGCCCGCTCCACCACTGCTCGGCGGTCACCCGGTGCTCCCAGGCAAGGGGCTCGCAGCGGACGCCGCTGAGGCCGGATTCGCGTAGGAGGCGGGCGAAGCCCTCTTCCGTACGCGGAAAGTCGTCCTCAGGGGCGAGCGCGGGGAGGTGGGCAGGCCGGGTGGCGCCGGCGGCCTGGAGGGCGCGGCCGAACAGTGCCTGGCCGGGGGCCGGCGGGGCCGCCCAGATGGAGAGCGCGATCCGGGCGCCCGGCCGCGCGACCCGGCGCAGCTCGGCGAGCGCCGCGCGGGGGCGTCCGACGTGGTTGAGCACGAAATTGCCCACCACGGCGCCGAAACAGCCGTCGGCGAAGGGGAGGCGGGGCAGCGCGGCGACGCACACGGCAGCGGCCGGGGCGGCCCCGGCTGCGCGGGCGGCCATGCCGGGGTCCGCGTCCACGGCCGTCACCGCGGCGCCCCGGTCACCCGCGGCACGGGCGGCGGCGCCGGTCCCGGTCCCGGCGTCGAGCACGCGCAGGCCGCGGCGTATCTGCGCCGCGTCGAGCAGCGCGGGCACCGGGCGGGCGCAGAGCGCGGCGAAGCTCCGCTCGTACGCCGCGGCCCGCCCGGCCCAGGCCCGGCGCTCCGCCTCGTCGAAAGGGGTGGAGGTTGTCAAGGAGTTTCCCTCCCGGCGTCCAGTTTGTGGCCGACCGGCATTCATTTTGCGGCCGATGCCCCGTCAGGGGGCGGCGACCGGCCGGGCATACGAGCCGCCCGGCCGGACGCTTGCGGTGCGGAAGGCCAGGTGCCGACGGGAAACGGACGCTGCCCCTCCATAAACTTGTCATAGACACCAAGACGCTATTGGATCAGGGGGCCGGGGTGCGTACTATGCGCCATAGTTGATCGGTCAAGAGCCGGACTGTCCGGTTCCGTACCCGGCCGAGTGTGCCGTGCCGTTGCTGAGAGGTGGTCACGAGTGGGACCCGAGCTGACCGTTCCGCCGACCTGGTCGCCCCTGCCGCCCGCCGTCCACCCCCGGCACCTGGAGATCGAAGCCCGGACGACAGCATGGGCGAAACGTTTCTCCATAGGCTCCGACGAGCTGCGCGGGCGTCTGGTCACCCATGGGATCGGCGGCTTCGCCGCGCGCGTCCTGCCCGACGGCCGGGAGGAGGTCGTCTCCCTCCTCGCGGATTTCGTGCTGTGGCTGTTCGGCGTCGACGACGGCTACTGCGAGGAGAGCGACCTCGGGCACGACCCGGGGGAGCTGACGGGCGTACTCCACCGGCTGCTGCGCGTCGCGCAGAACCCCGAGTCACCGACCCTGCCGGGCGACTGCCTCGCCGAGGGGCTGCGCGACCTGCGGCAGCGGGTGTCCCGGTACGGCACCGCGGGCCAGGCCGCGCGCTGGATCGACGCCCTGCGCGAGTACTTCTTCTCCGTCGTGTGGGAGGCGTCCTACCGGCGCTCCGGCACCGTGCCGAGCCTGCCCGACTACACCCTGATGCGCCTGTACGACGGGGCGACCTCGGTCGTCCTGCCGATGCTGGAGATGGGGCACGGCTACGAACTCCAGCCGCACGAGCGCGAGCACACGTCCGTGCGCGCCGCGGCCGAGATGGCCTCCTTCATCATCACCTGGGACAACGACATCTTCTCCCACCACAAGGAGAGCCGCGGGACGGGCTACTACCTCAATGTCCTGAAGGTGCTGCAGAACGAGTACGGCACCTCCCAGGAGGAGGCGCTGACCACGGCGATCGCCCAGCGGGACCGCGTGATGACGCTGTTCATGCGGCTGAGCGCGCACCTGCGGCAGCAGGGCAGCCCGCAGCTGCGCCAGTACCTGCACAACCTGGGTACGTTCATCCGCGGGTCCCAGGACTGGGGCATCACCTCCCGGCGCTACACCACCCCGGACGACCCGGCCCGGCTGCCCTCGACACTGTGCTCCACGCCCACCGACGAGAGCCGCGCGCCCCTGGACATCCCGGTCATCTCCTGGTGGTGGGGCCTGGTCCCGGACAACGACGCAGCGCCGTACGAGATGCCGGAGGAGGCCCGTACGCCCGCCGGGTCGGTCTCGGCCTGATTCCGGCGCGCGGCACTCCGCCTGCTTCCCCGGCGCCCGTCACTCCGTCGGATCGTCCGGCCGCTCGCCGAGCCGGTTACGGCCCGTCAGCGACCGCTGGAGACGGCTGAGCGCGCTGCTCGGCGACCGCTTGCGCAGTGCGGCGCGCGCTGCGTTGGCGCCGGGCGCGCCGTGCACACCGCCGCCCGGATGCGCGCCGGCCGATGCGAGATACAGGCCCTTGACCGGCGTCTCCGGGCGCCCCGTGCCAGGTACGGGGCGGAAGACGAGCTGCTGGTGCATGGCGGTCGTACCGCCGTTGATGGCGCCGCCGTGCAGATTGGCGTCCAGGGCCTGGAGCGTGGGCGGCGCGAGGATGCGGCGGGCCCGGATGCGGCTGCGGAAGCCCGGCGCGTACCGCTCCACCTGCTCCTCCACCCGGTCCGCCATCGCCTGCCGCTCGCCGTCGTGCCAGGCGCCGGTGATGCCGTCCTCCCCGGCGTCCGCGCGGACGTCGTGCGGGACGTGGGTGTAGGCCCAGGCCGACTCCGTACCGGCCGGTGAACGGGTGGCGTCGGCGGTGGTCATCTGCCCGAAGAGGGCGAACGGCCGGTCCGGGACCCGGCCCGCCGCCAGCTGCGCCGCGAACCGGGTCAGTTCGTCGACGCCGTCGGCCAGGTGCACGGTGCCCGCGGTCGCCGCCCCGGGCGCGGTCCAGGGCACCGGCCCGTCCAGCGCCCAGTCGACCTTGAACGTCGCGAAGTCCCACTGGAAGCGGCGCAGGTCGGCCAGCAGCCGGGTGGGCAGGTGGCGGCGGTCGACCAGTTCGCCGTAGAGGGACGGTACGGAGACGTCGGCCAGCACCGCGCGGCCCGCCGGCACCGTCTCACCGCCCGCCGTGCGCACCGCCACCGCGCGGCCCGCCCGTACGACCACCTCGGTCACGCGCTCGTCGCAGCGCAGCGCTCCGCCGCGCGCCTCCAGCCGCCGCACCAGGGCCTCGGTCAGCGCGCCCGCGCCGCCGACCGGCACCGGGAAGCCGTACGCCTGGCCGAGCATGGACATCAGCCAGCCGAAGCCGCCGCTGCCCGCGGCCTCCGGCGCGAGGTCGGCGTGCAGGGCGTTGCCCGCGAGCAGCAGCCGGCCGCCCTCGCCGCCGAACTCCTCGTCGCCCAGGCGCCGCACGGGCAGCACCAGCGTGCGGGCCAGCCGCAGGCCGCCCGCGCTGCGCAGCCGGGTGGCGAGCCGGGCCGTGGCCACCACCGGCGGGAACGGTGTGAACAGGGCGTTCAGGATGTCCGGCCCGACCCGGTCCCAGATCTCGCAGAGCCGTCGCCAGGCGTCGCCGTCGCCCGCCGCGAAGCGGTCCAGCCCGTCGGCGGTGGCGGGCATCCGGCGTTGCAGCACCGCGCACCGGCCGTCGGTGAGCGGGTGGGCCAGGACGCTGGGCGCGTGGCTCCAGCGCAGCCCGTGGTCCTCCAGGCGCAGCGCGGCGAGCACGGGGGAGGCGGCGGCCAGCGGGTAGAAGGAGCTGCACAGGTCGTTGACGTAGTCGGGGTGGACGCCCCGGTCGCTGCGGACCGCGCCGCCCGCTTCCGGCTGCGCCTCCAGGACCTCCACGCTCCAGCCCGCGTCGGCCAGCAGATTGGCGGCCACCAGCCCGTTCGGGCCCGCGCCGATCACCACGGCGTCCGGCATGGCCGCCTCCTTCCCGCCGGAGCCGGGCCCCGTACGCCCGCGTGCCGCGCCATCACGCCGTCTCGCGAGGCTGCCGGGAACCGCTTTCCACGAGCCTGGCCAGCCGCTTGAGCATGCTGCGGTGCCGGAGCTGGAACAGGGCGTCCAGGACGGTGTTGTGCAGCAGCCCGCCGGGCCCCTGGAGAGGGTGCTCGTCCATGATCACCAGGGCGTGGTCGCCCCAGGGACGGATCTCGACGGCGATCCGCGCGGTGCCCAGCGCGCCGCTGTCCACCTCCAGCTCCAGCTCCTTGGGCGGCTCGCAGCGCCGCACGACGGTCCGGCCGCTCAGCGACAGCGGCCCCAGCCGGACGCTGTAGCTGATCGTCGATCCCAGCTCCGGCCAGACGCCCTCGCACGGCTGCGACCGGTACGGTCCGACCACCCAGTCCTGGTACCGGCCGCCGTCGGCGAGCACCGCCCACACCGCGTCCGGGTGCTTCTTGATCAGCTGATGTCTTACCGCCATGCGGTCTCCAGTCGGCGTGTGCTCGCCGGCCCAGGCCGGTCCCTTTCCTCCGGCCTCCGGGTGCCCATTAAGCGCCGGACCACACGGAACGGTCGCGCCGGGCTCCGGTGCCGCCACGGCGTTACGTTGGACGGACCGTCCCCGTACCGGCCGGGCACCGCACGCAGACCGTGGAGGACCGACATGAGCCACGACCTTCCCCTGCTCGGGCGCACGGCCGTGGTGACCGGCGCGGCGCGAGGCCTGGGGGCGCACATGGCGCGTTCACTCGTACGGCGGGGCGCCGACGTGGCCCTGCTCGGTCTGGAGGAGGACGAGCTGGAGCGGGTCGCGGCCGGTCTGCCGGGGCACGCCGCCCACTGGCCGGTGGACGTGACCGACGAGGACGCGATGGACCGCGCCGCCGCGCTCGTGCAGCGCCGCTTCGGCCCGCCGTCCATCGTCGTCGCCAACGCCGGGGTGGTGGCGGGCGGGCCCTTCCTCGACACCGACCCGGCCGTCTGGCGCCGCGTCGTCGAGGTCAACCTGATCGGCAGCGCGGTGACCGCCCGCGCCTTCCTGCCCGCGCTCCTGGACACCCGGGGCTACTTCCTCCAGGTCGCCTCCCTCGCGGCCCTCGGCCCGGCGCCGATGCTGTCGGCGTACTGCGCCTCGAAGTCCGGGGTGGAGACCTTCGCGCAGGTGCTGCGCGCCGAACTGGCGCACCGCGGGGTGGGCGTCGGGGTCGGGTACCTCAGCTGGGCGGACACCGAGATGGTGCGGGCGTCCGACCGCCGGGCGGCGATGCGGGAGCTGCGCGCGCACCTGCCCTGGCCCGCCTCGAAGACGTACGACGCCGGGCCGGTGGCCGACCGCCTGGCGCGCGGAATCGAACGGCGGTCCGCCGCGGTCTACGCGCAGCCGTGGCTGCGCGCGGGCCAGGTGGTGCGGGCCGTCCTGCCGGGCATCGTGACCGAGGGTTCCCGCCGCGCGTTCCTGCGCCTGGCCGGCCGTGCCGACCTCACGGCGACCGGCCTGCTGGGGGCGGGGGGCCGGGCGGCGGAGGCTTCGGGGGCCCGCCGTTCGCCCGGCGACGTCTGCGGCTGACCGCTGCGCGTACGGGACCTGACGCGGCTGCCGGGCCCGTACGCCCGGAGGGCGGGTCCTGGCGCGGCCGTTCGGCGCAATCCGCGCGACGGGAGCGCCACGCCCGGGACAGGCTCGGGGCATGGATCATGCATCGGCTGCCCGGGCGCGGCTCGGGATCGCGTTCCTGCTGGCGGCGTCCGGGGTGGCCGCCGCGCTGCCGCCCGGGGCCGCGGCCCAGGGCCGTACGGGGGGCCGTGCGGCTGCCACGGCCGCGCACCGGGCCCCCGCCACCGCGCCGCCGCCCGCCACCGAGGACGGCCGCACCGACGGCACCGGAGAGGCGGCCGGAGCCAAGGCGCCCGGCACGGGGACGGGCCGTACGGTCTCCGCCTGGCTGCCCTACTGGGGCGACACCCGGGGCGCCTACCGCGACGCCCTCCAGCACGCCGCGCAGCTGCACACCGTCAGCCCCTTCTGGTACCGGGCCACCTCCGCCACCACCATCAAGGGCCAGCCGGGCGCGGGGGACCGGCAGGTCGTCGCCGGACTGCACAAGGCCGGCATCAAGGTCGTGCCCACCGTCAACGAATCCATGGACGCCGCCACGATGGCCGCCCTGCTGCACGACCGGACCCGCCGCGGCGCGCACATCAGGGCGCTGCTGCGGCTGGTGGCCTCGCGCGCGTACGACGGCGTCGACCTCGACTACGAGACGATGGCGACCACCGGCACCGCCCGGATGCGGGACCGGGTGCGCACCGGCTACGCGCTGTTCGCCGACGAGCTGTGCGCCAAGCTGCACGCCCGGGGCAAGAGCTGCGTGATCACGGTCATGGCCCGCACCGCCAACTCCGGCAAGGCGTACGACTACGCGCGCCTCGGCAAGGCCGCCGACCGTGTCCGGATCATGGGCTACGACCTGCACTGGGCCGAGGGCTCCCCGGGCCCGCTGTCCTCGCTCGCCTGGTACGAGGAGTTCCTGCGCTACGCCACCGGCACCGTGCCGCGCGACAAGCTGGAAATCGCCTTCCCCGGTTACGGCTGGGACTGGACCCGGGGCGTCAAGGCCCGCGCCAAGCATCTGACCTGGAAGGAGGCGGAGGCGCTGCGCCGCCGCAAGGGCGTGGCCTACCGCTTCGACACGAAGTCGGGCACGCCGCACTTCACGTACAAGGCGGGCCGGGCCGTGCACGAGGTCTGGTACCAGGACGCGCGCGGCGTCGCGGCGCACCTGTCGCTGCTGCGGAAGTACGGCGTGCGCAACGCCGGGCTATGGGCGCTCGGGTTCGAGGACCCGCGGTTCTGGAACGTGCTGCGCGGCGAGTAGCCGCAGCGCCGCCTCGGACGGCGAACCGGGCCGGGCGCTGTACATCAGCAGGCCCTGCCCGGAGCCGTCCGGCGTCTGCATCAGCTCGAAGTCCAGCTCCATCGCGCCGACCAGCGGATGGTGGAAGCGCTTGGTGCCGAAGGTGCAGTTGCTGACGCCGTGCCGGGCCCACAGGGTGCTGAACTCGGTGCTCTTCATGGACAGTTCGCCGATCAGCCCGGCCAGCTGCCGGTCGTCCGGGTGCTGCCCGGCCGCCATGCGCAGCGCGGCGACGGCCCGGCGGGTCTCCGTCTCGCGGTCCGGGTACAGCTCGCGGGTGTGCGGGTCGAGGAACAGCAGCCGCTGGGTGTTGGGGCGGTCCAGCGGCCGACCCGGGCTGTCGAGGTCCAGGTGCCCGGCCAGCAGCGCATGCCCCAGCGGGTTCCACGCCAGCACCTCGAAGCGCCGGTCGAGCGCCACGGCCGGCACCCCGTCCAGGGCGGCGAGCAGCTGGAGCACCCCGGGGCGCGCCTTGTCGGGCCGTACGGACGGGCGGCGGCGGGCCTTGGCGGGGCGCGCGAGGTCGCGCAGGTGCGCGCGTTCGTCCGGGGTCAGCCGCAGGGCGCGGGCCAGCGCGTCGAGGACGCCGTCCGAGGCGTTGTGGCTCTGGCCCTGTTCGAGCCGTGTGTAGTACGCGATGCTCACCCCGGCCAGCTGCGCCAGCTCCTCGCGGCGCAGGCCCGGTACGCGGCGCCGGCCGCCGTAGGGGACCAGGCCCACGTCCTCCGGCTGGAGGCGGGCGCGGCGGGTCCTGAGGAAGTTGCCCAGCTCGGCAGGTGTGTCCATGCCGGACAGTTTCGTACACCGGGGCGCGGTGAGCCTGACCCTGCCGGTACCAGGATCCGGGCGGGCGGCCGGCCGCCCGGAACATCGGCTATTCCCCGCGGGATACCGACCGCTTAGTATGCCGATGGCCGCGGGGCCGGTTCCCCGCGCTCCCCGCGTACCCGAGGTCTGTGGAGGCACCAGTGAAGGCATGGCGCGTACACGAGAACGGCGAGCCTCGTGAGGTGATGCGGCTGGAAGAAGTGCCGGACCCGCAGCCCGGGCCGGGGCAGCTGCTGCTGCGGGTGCGGGCCGCCAACGTCAACTTTCCCGACGCGCTGCTGTGCCGCGGCGAGTACCAGGTGCGCCCGCCGTTCCCGTTCACGCCGGGCGTGGAGATCTGCGGCGAGGTGCTCGAAGCGGGCGACGGCGCGTCCGCGGAGGCGGGCGCCCGGGTGCTGGCCCAGCCCCCGCTGCCGGACGGCGGCTTCGCCGAACGCGTCCTGGTGGACGCGGCGACCGTACGCGCCGCACCGGACGCCCTGGACGACGCGGAGGCCGCCGCGCTGCACATCGGCTACCAGACCGGCTGGTTCGGCCTGCACCGCCGGGCCCGGCTCCAGGCGGGCGAGACCCTGCTCGTGCACGCGGCGTCGGGCGGTGTCGGCAGCGCCGCCGTCCAGCTCGGCAAGGCCGCGGGCGCGCGGGTCATCGGCGTGGTGGGCGGCTCCGAGAAGGCGGCCGTCGCCCGGGAGCTCGGCTGCGACCTGGTGCTGGACCGGCGTACGGACGACATCGTGGCCGCCGTCAAGGAGGCGACCGGCGGCCGGGGCGCGGACGTCGTCTACGACCCGGTGGGCGGCGACGCGTACGCCAAGTCCGTCAAGTGCGTGGCCTTCGAGGGCCGCATCGTGGTCGTCGGCTTCGCCAGCGGCGCCGTACCGGCCCCCGGCCTCAACCACGCCCTCGTGAAGAACTACACGATCCTCGGCCTCCACTGGGGCCTGTACAACACCAAGGACCCGGCCGCCGTCGACGCCTGCCACGAGGAGCTGGCCAAGCTGGCCGCACAGGGCGTCATCAAGCCGCTGATCGGCGGCCGGGTGCCGCTCTCCGGCGCGGCCGAGGCCGTGCAGCGGGTCTTCGACGGCACGACCACCGGCCGTCTGGTCGTCGTCCCCGGACTGGAGGAGGCGTGATGGCGGAGCAGACCACGGAGGCCGGGCGCCTCACCGCCGATGAACTGCGCACCCGTACGGCCGACTTGCTCGCTTCCCACCCGCCCGCCGACACCGCCCCGCTCGACTTCCTGCGGGCCCGCTTCGACGCCGGGCTGGCCTGGGTCCACTTCCCCCGCGGCCTGGGCGGGCTGGAAGCGCCGCGCGCGCTCCAGGCCGTGGTGGACGCCGAGCTGGAGGCGGCGGGCGCGCCGGACAACGACCCGCGCCGTATCGGCATCGGCCTGGGCATGGCCGCCCCCACCATCCTCCGCTTCGGCACGGACGAGCAGAAGCAGCGCTTCCTGCGCCCGCTGTGGACCGGCGAAGAGGTCTGGTGCCAGCTGTTCAGCGAGCCCGGCGCCGGGTCGGACCTGGCCGCGCTCGCCACCCGTGCCGTACGGGACGAGGACGGCACCGGCTGGGTGGTGGACGGCCAGAAGGTGTGGACGTCCAGTGCCCACCTGGCCCGCTGGGCGATCCTCATCGCCCGTACGGACCCGGAACTGCCCAAGCACCGCGGCATCACCTACTTCGTGTGCGACATGACCGACCCCGGCGTCGAGGTGCGTCCGCTGCGGCAGATCACCGGCGAGGCGGAGTTCAACGAGGTCTTCCTGACCGGCGTACGGATCCCCGACGCGCACCGCCTCGGCGAGGCGGGGGAGGGCTGGAAGGTCGCGCAGACCACGCTCATGAACGAGCGGGTGGCGATCGGCGGCTCCCGCCAGCCGCGCGAGGGCGGCATGATCGGCGTCGCCGCCCGGGCCTGGCGCGAACGCCCCGAAGCACGCACCCACGACCTCCACCAGCGGCTGCTGCGCCACTGGGTGGACGCCGAGGTCGCCCGCCTGACGGGGGAGCGGCTGCGCCAGCAGCTCGCCAAGGGGCACCCCGGGCCCGAGGGCAGCGGCATGAAGCTGGCGTTCGCCCGGCTGGCCCAGCAGATCAGCGGCTGGGAGGTGGAGTTCCTGGGCGAGGACGGGCTGGCGTACGACGACTGGACGCTGCGCCGCCCCGAGGGCGTGGACTTCACCGGACGCCAGGCCGGCTACCGCTACCTGCGGGCCAAGGGCAACTCCATCGAGGGCGGCACCTCCGAGGTGCTGCTGAACATCGTCGCCGAACGCGTCCTGGGCCTGCCGCCCGAGCCGCGCACCGACAAGGACGTCGCCTGGAAGGACCTTCCCCGATGACCGCTCCGAGCGGGGCCCCGGCCCCCACCGAACCCGATCTCCTCTACTCGGAGCCGGAGGAGGACCTGCGGGCCGCCGTCCGCTCGCTGCTCGCCGACCGCGGCGGCCCGGCCGCCGTCCTCGCGGACCTGGAGAGCGGCCGGGCGTACGACACCGGGCTGTGGCGCCAACTGGCCGCCGACATGGGTACCGCCGGGCTGCTGGTCCCCGAGAAGCTCGGCGGGCAGGGCGCGAGCGCCCGCGAGGCCGCCGTCGTCCTGGAGGAACTGGGCCGTGCGGTGGCCCCCGTGCCGTATCTGACCAGTGCGGTCCTCGCGGTGACGGCGTTGCTCGGCTGCGAGACCGACCGCCCCGAAGTGGCCGCGCCGCTCGCCGCGCTCGCCGAGGGGCGCAGCGTCGGCGTGCTCGCCGTACCCCTGCCGACGGCTCCCGGCACCCTGCCGGAGCCGGCCGTACGGGCCGACGCGGACGGCACGCTGAGCGGCGAGGTGACCGGCGTCGCGGACGCGGCCGCCGCGGACGTGCTGCTCGTACCGGCCGACGGCCCGTACGGATACGCGCTGTACGCCGTGGACGCGACGGCCGACGGCGTGCGCGTCGAACCAGGTGTCCCGCTCGACCTGACCCGCGTACCGGCCCGGATCACCCTGGACCGCGCCGCCGGGCGGCTGCTGGCCGGACAGGACACGGCCCGCGCGGCAGTGACCGGGGCGCTGCTGACCGGCGCGGGGCTCCTCGCCTCCGAGCAGCTCGGCATCGCCGAATGGTGCCTGGCCGCAACCGTCCGGCACACCGCGCAGCGCACCCAGTTCGGCCGCCCCGTCGGCTCGTTCCAGGCGCTCAAGCACCGGATGGCCGCCCTCTGGCTGGACGTCGCCTCGGCCCGCGCTGCGGCCCGCAATGCCGCCGACGCGCTGGCCACCGGCAGCCCGGACGCGCCGGTGGCGGTGGCGGTCGCCCAGGCGTACTGCGCGCCCGTCGCGGTGCGCGCGGCGGAGGAATGCATCCAGCTGCACGGCGGCATCGGTATGACCTGGGAACACCCCGCCCATCTGTTCCTCAAGCGGGCCAAGGCCGACGAGACCGCCCTGGGCACGCCGGGACGGCACCGCGCGGCGCTTGCGGAACTGGTGGACATCCCGGCTCCGTAGCCGCTTCCCGCTAACCGGTCGGTCAGGCAACTGACCGATCGGTTAGTCTGCTGCCGAACGCGCCGCGACACGCGGGCGGCGGACGACGGCAAGGGGGTACGGCATGGAACGCACGACATGCTGCGTGGTGGGCGGGGGGCCGGCCGGGATGATGCTCGGGCTGCTGCTGGCCCGCGCCGGGGTGCGGGTGACCGTCCTGGAGAAGCACGCGGACTTCCTGCGCGACTTCCGCGGCGACACGGTGCACCCCTCGACCCTGCGCCTGCTGGACGAACTCGGCCTCGGCGAACGCTTCGCGCGCCTGCCCGCCCACCGGCTCGAAGAGGTACGGATGCACCTCGGCGACCGGACCGTGGTGGCGGCCGATCTCCGCCGGCTGCCCGGCCGCCACAAGTACATCGCCATGGTCCCGCAGTGGGACTTCCTCGATCTCCTGGCGAGCGCCGCCGCCACGGAGCCCGTCTTCACCCTGCGCATGCGCGCCGCCTGTACGGGCCTGCGTACCGAAGGCGGACGGGTGACCGGGGTGCGCTACCGGGACGAGCACGGCACCGATCACGAACTGGCCGCCGATCTCACCGTGGCCTGCGACGGCCGCGACTCCCTGGTGCGCGAACTGGCCGGACTGCGGCAGCGCACCTTCGACGTGCCGATGGACGTGTGGAACGTACGCGTCCCCGCGCCGGGGGACGGCCGGGTCTCCATGCGGGTGGGCGGCGGGCAGTTCGCGGTCACCATGGACCGGGGCGACTACTGCCAGACCTCCTACCTGATCAAGAAGGGCACGGACGCCGCCCTGCGCGCCCACGGCATCGAATGGTTCCGCGACCGGCTCGGCGCCCTCTTCGGCTGGGGACCCGAAGTGACGGACGCGATCGGCTCCTGGGACGACGTCAAGCTGCTCGACGTGACGATGGGCCGGCTGCGCCGCTGGTACCGGCCCGGCCTGCTCTGTCTCGGTGACGCCGCCCACACCATGTCGCCGACCGGCGGCGTCGGCGTCAACCTCGCGGTGCAGGACGCCGTCGCGGCGGCCCGCCTCCTCGCCGGACCGCTGCGCCGCGGCACGGTCGGCGTACGCGACCTGGCCCGGGTGCAGCGGCGGCGGCAGCTGCCCGCCGCCGTGGTGCAGAAGAGCCAGATCGCCGAACACGAGTCGCTGCTGCGCCCCGCCCTGGACGGCACCCTCGACCCGGACCGCCTGCCGGTGCCGCTCCGCCTCCTCCAACAGCTGCCGCCCCTGCGGACCGTGACGGGGTACCTAGGCGGGATCGGCATCCGGCCCGAGCGCGCGCCGGCCTTCGCGCGGGGCTGACGGAACCGGCCCGCCTTTACGGGGCGCGCCGCGTGATCGCGTCCAGGGTGAACGTCTCCAGCTCGTCGGCCGCCGCGTCGAGGTCGTACTCGGGGTGGGCCAGCCAGTGCGAGACGACGCCGTCGATCGCGCCGCCGATCGCGAGCGCCACCGTACGGGTGTCGAACTCCCGCAGCTCGCCCGCCTGCTGACCGGCCGTCAGCAAGGCGGCCAGCTCCTGCCAGCGGTTGTTCGTGTCGTGCTGACCGGGCGTCTTGAGCTTGCTGCCGCCCTCGTCGTCGAGGAGCATCTCGGTGATGACGCGCACGTGGCGGCGGTTGGCCTGCTGATAGCCGATCATCGCGCGGACGTAGGCGACGACGGCGGCCCGCGGCCCGGCCGCGCCGTCCACCCGCTCCCGTACGTACGCGGTGAACTCCGCCAGCACGTGCGCCAGGGCGGCCCGGGTGAGGTTGTCCTTGGAGGAGAAGTGGTACAGCACGGCGGCCTTGGAGATGCCCGCCCGCTCGGCGATCGCGGCGAGCGAGGTCGCCGGGTAACCCCGGGTGGAGATCAGGTCGATGGTGCAGTCCACGAGCTGCCGGCGGCGCGCCTGCTCCGTGAAGGTCGGGGTACCGTCCGCCCGCGGGGCCATCGCGTCGCCACCCTTGCCTTTCCTCGCACACCGGTCGGCCTCCGACCGTACACGGGCGGCGGCTAGCCGATGAGGCCGAGGGGCCCGCTGACGTCGCTCTCCGCGCCGTCCTGGGTGGTCACCTCGACCGTGTAGGAGGTGCCCGGCGGCACCACGGGGAGGGTGGCCAGCGCCTCGCCCGCCCGCTTGCTGCCCGCCTTCGGCGCGACCAGCGACAGCCGGTCGTGCCCGCCGGACGGCGTGCGGGCGCTCAGCCAGACGTCCACCTCCTTCCCGGTGGTGTTCGTCCACTGCACGAGGAGGCTGCCCGCCACCTTCGCGCTGGAGCCCGCGGCCGGCGTCCGCAGCTTCAGGGGCGGGTCGGCGGCGGACGGGGCGGCAGCCGGCCCGACCGCGAGGGCGGCCGCCGCGGTGGTGGTGGCGGCCGAGACGGCTATCGCCCTGGTTCTGGCGGTACGCATGATGACCTCCGTGACGTCGGGGGCGGTCGGAGCGGAGCCTGCCCGCGCGGCGAGATCATCACCGGGTCCGGCGCGACGGCCACCGCACCGGCGGCCCCAAAAAGGACAGGGAGCCGCGACCGCGGGACACTGTGTCCGCGACTGTGTCCGCGCGGCGGTGCCGTGTCGGTGGGCCCGCCGCACTGTGCCCGTTATGTATCCGTTATGTGTCGAAAGTGTGGTTCGGGTAGCGTCGTACCCATGAAGATCGCAACCCGGCGCTCCCCGGTCTCCCGAGCGGTGCTCCTCCCGCGCTCGCAGGCCGGCCCGGCGCTCTTCCTGGCGGCCGTCCTCCTGGCGATGCTCACGGCCGTGGCTCCCGGCGCGCGGGCCGCCGGCGGGCTGGACGAGGCCGCGGCGGCCCTGAAGAAGGGGCCGGTGTACGTGGATCCGCGGGCCTCCGCCGAACTGTCGGCCGCCGACGCGGGGGCCCTGGCCAAGAAGATCAAGGACTCCGGGAAGCCGGTCTTCGTCGCGGTGCTGCCCAAGGCCGCCGAGTACCAGCCCAGCACGCTCCTGAAGGACCTGCGGACCAAGACCGGCATCAGCGGCGTCTACGCCGTCGAGCTGGGCGACCGGTTCAACGCCGCCGCCGACGGGCGGGTGATGTCGCGCAACTCCGTACGCAACCTCGTCGGCGCGACCCAGCGCTCCGACTACGCCAGCACCAAGGAACGTCTGGACAGCTTCGTGGACACCGCGACCCAGCAGGCGTCCGGCCACGAGCCCGCCTCCTGGGGTGGTGACAGCGGCGACGGTGTCAGCACCGGCGCGCTCGTCGGTCTGGGCGCGCTGGTGGTCGTCGGTGGCGGCGGCGCCTTCGCGCTGCACCGCCGCAGCAAGAAGAAGCGCGCCGAGGAGGAGCGGGCCGCGCTGGAGCAGTTGCGCGTGGTGGTGGACGAGGACATCACGGCTTTCGGCGAGGAGCTGGACCGCCTCGACTTCCAGCCGGGCGAGCCCGGCGCCGACGACGCGATGCGCGCCGACTACACGCACGCGCTGGACGCGTACGAGAGCGCCAAGTCGGCGATGGCCCGCGCCGAACGCCCCGGCGATGTCGAGCAGGTGACCAAGGCCCTGGAGGACGGCCGGTTCGCGCTGGCCACCCTGGCCGCGCGGCGCACGGGCAAGCCGCTGCCCGAACGCCGGGTGCCGTGCTTCTTCGACCCGCGGCACGGCCCGTCCGTCGCGGACGCGGAGTGGGCGCCGGACGGCGCGGCGCCCCGCACGGTCCCGGTGTGCGCCGCCGACCAGGCGCGCCTGGCGGACGGGCAGGAGCCGATGGCCCGCACGGTGCAGACCGAATACGGGCAGCGTCCTTACTGGGACGCCGGACCGGCCTACGGCCCCTGGGCGGGCGGCTACTTCGGCGGCGGCATGCTGCCGGGCCTCCTCATGGGCACCATGCTCGGCAGCGTCCTGATGGGCCCGTCCGCCTACGCCTCCGACTTCGGCGGCGGCCAGCAGGGCGCGGAAGGCGGCGACGTCTCCGGCTCGGACTTCAACCCGGACGACTTCTCCGGCGGCTTCGGTGGCGGCGACTTCGGCGGCGGTGGCGGATTCGGCGACAGCGGGGGAGGGTTCGGCGGCGGGGACTGGTGACGGTGCCTTTGGCTGCGGGAGGCTGGTGACGGTGCCGGGAAAGTCCCCGGCTACCGGCTGACGCCGGCCTCCCGTACCCGCTTCGCGCCCAGGAACCGCGCGTACCGGGCCCGCTCCGCGAAGTCCGCGTACGACCACACGGCGGGCCGCCCGGCCTCCTTGCACAGGTGCAGCACCTGGCCGGGCCCCAGGTGCACGCCGACGTGCGCCCCGTACCCGTCGGGCCGCCCCGGCACCTCACCCGCGTCGAAGAGCACCAGGTCCAGCGGGCGCGGCGGCGCGGCCCGCTCGGTCGCCCCGGTGTCCGCCCACAGCTCGGCGGACCGCAGCGGCGGCACCGTACGCCCGAAATGGCGCAGCACCGCGTACGCGTAGAGCTGGCAGTTCGCCCCGGCCGTCACGTCGTACGGGTGGCGGCCCGGCAGCGGGGCCGCACCGGGGTGCCGGGCTCCGGCGTACGGAACGTCCCGGAGGGCGGCGGGCAGGCGCGACAAGGGGTCGGAGGGCGGGCCTGGCAAGGCGTCGGCGGGCAGGCCCGATGAGTGGTCGGAGGGCATCCGCCCATGATGGCGGGCGGGCGCCGGGCAGGGAGGTGGGGCCTCCGTTTCTTACATGCTGTTTAATTGCCTGCGCTTTGCAACAACAGACGATCTTCAGCAGGGAGTGGGCATGACGGCCCGGTCGATACGGTCAGCGGCCGCCGCCGCACTGGCGGGAACCATGGCGTTCGGGGCGGCGGCCTGTTCCACGCCGTCCGACGGCACGGGCGGCGCGGGCGGCGCCCAGGACTCCGCCGTGGTCGGCATCGCCTACGAGCCGGAGTCGTTGAGTCCGCTGCTGGGCTACGGCAAGGACGGCAACTCCAAGATCTTCGACGGGCTGCTCACCCACGACGCGGACATGAAGCTCCGGCCCGCGCTGGCCGCGAAGCTGCCCGAGGTCTCCGACGACGGCAAGACCTACACGTACACCCTGCGCGACGGCGTCACCTTCAGCGACGGCAAGCCCTTCACCGCCGACGACGTGGTCTTCACCTACGAGACCATCCTCGACGAGAAGACCAACAACGCCTCCAAGGCCGAACTGGACGCCCTGGAGAAGGTCGAGAAGAAGGACGCCCGCACCGTCGTCTTCCACCTCAAGTACCCCTACGCGCCGTTCGCCGAGCGCACCGTCCTGCCGATCGCCCCGCAGCACATCGCGGGCAAGCAGGACGTGAACACCGGGTCCTTCACCACGCACCCGGTCGGCACCGGACCGTACATCCTCACCAAGTGGTCCAAGGGCGAGAAGCTCTCCTTCAAGGCCAACCCGCACTACTGGGGCGGTGCGCCCAAGGTGAAGAACTTCACCATGGCGATCATCAAGGACGACGACGTGCGCGCCACCCGGCTGCGCTCCGGCGACCTCGACGGCGCCATCCTGCCGCCCAACCTCGCCGCCACCTTCAAGTCCGCCAAGGGCATGGAGAGCCTGTCGGCCAAGACGTTCGACTACCGCAACGTCACCCTGCCGACCGCCAACGAGGTCACCGGGGACAAGGCGGTCCGTCAGGCCCTGGACATCGCCGTGGACCGCAAGGCCATGGTGGACGGCATCCTCGACGGCGCCGGCAAGCCCGCCTACGGGCCCGTACCGACCGACAGCCCCTGGTTCGCCAAGGGCACCGAGCGCACCCACGACCTGAAGAAGGCCGAGCAGATCCTCGAAGACGCCGGCTGGAAGAAGGGCGAGGGCGGCATCCGCGAGAAGGACGGGAAGCCGGCCTCCTTCAAGCTCTGGTACCTCGCCGGCGACAAGCTCCGCCAGGAGCACGCGCTCGCCTTCGCCTCCGACGCCAAGAAGGCCGGCATCGAGGTCAAGGTGGAGTCCGGCCCGTGGGAGGCCATCCGGCCGAACATGAAGACCGACGCGGTCCTCGCGGGCGGCGGCAGCCCCGCCGACCCGGACTTCGACCAGTACCTGTTGCTGCACTCCTCGCTGGCCGGCGACGGCTTCAACAACATGTCGCGCTACGACAACCCCAAGGTCGACAAGGCGCTGGTGGACGCCCGCCGCACCGACGACAAGGCCGCGCGCAAGGCCGGGTACGAGACCGTCCAGCGTGAACTCGTCGAGGACCCGGCGTACATCTTCCTCACCCACATCGACCACCTGTACGTGGTCAAGGACCGCTGGAAGGACCTCACCACCCAGGTCGAGCCGCACGACCACGGCCTGGCCTCCGGCCCCTGGTGGAACGTAGAGGACTGGCAGCCCGCCACGTGAGCCGCCTCGCACAGCTGCCCTGGGGGCCGATGGCGCGGATGACGGGACGGCGGGCGCTGCTCGCCGTGCCGGTCCTCCTCGCCGTCACCCTCGGCGTGTTCGCCGTCGCCGCCGCCGCGCCCTTCGACCCCGTCAAGGCGTACGCGGGCACCGCGGGCCTGACCGCCTCCCAGGAGAACCTGGACCAGATCCGGCACAACCTCGGTGTCGACCAGCCGCTGCTCGGCCGCTGGTGGCACTGGCTGACCGGCGCGCTCACCGGCGACCTGGGCGACTCCGCGACGCTGCGCGCGCCCGTCTCGCAGGTGATCGGCGAGCGCATCGGCTGGTCGGTGCTGCTGTGCGCCCTGGCCTTCGTCCTCGCGATCATCGTGGGCACGCTGCTGGGCGTGCTGGCCGCCCGGCGGCGCGGCTCACTGCTCGACCGCGCCGTCACCTCCGCCGCGTACACCCTGGAGGCCGCCCCGCCGTTCTGGCTCGGGCTGCTGGCCGTCTGGCTGTTCGCGCTCAAGCTGGGCGTGCTGCCGGCGGGCGGGCTGACCGACACCGGCAGCGAGGTCGCCACGGCCGGACAGATCGCGCGCCACGTCGTCCTCCCGGCGCTGGTGCTCGCCGTCTCACAGCTCCCGTGGTTCGTGCTCTACGTACGGCAGGGGGTTGGCGACGCGCTGGAGGAGGACCCGGTACGGGGCGCGCGGGCCCGCGGCCTGAGCGAACGCACCGTTCTGCTCCAGCACGCGCTGCGCTCCGGCCTGCTCCCGGTTCTCACCCTGATCGGCTCCCGCGTACCGGAGCTGATCACCGGCGCGCTGCTGGTGGAGACCGTCTTCAGCTGGCCGGGCATCGCCGCGGCCACCGTCCAGGCGGCGACGAGCGTGGACTTCCCGCTGCTGGCGGCGCTCACGGTGCTCGCCACGGCCGCCGTGCTGGTCGGCAACCTGCTCTCCGACCTGCTGTACGGACTCGCGGATCCGAGGGTGGGCTTCGATGGCTGATCCGTTGGCTGAGACGGCGCAGAGGACGCGGGAGACGGCGGAGACGTCCCGGAAGGCGGTCGAGACGCCCCGGAAGGCGGCCGAGACGGCCCGGAAGGCGATGGAGACGCCCGGTGCCGCCCACTGGCATCAGCGTGCCGCACGGCGCGGCGGGCGCGGCACCCGTACCCTGCGCGTACGCACCTCCGCAGTCCTGGTGGCAGCCATCGTCCTGGCCGTCGTCGCCGTGCCCCTCCTGTTCCCGCTGGACGGACAGGCCGTCGACCTCGCCGCCAAACTCCGGGCGCCCTCCCCCGCCCACCCCTTCGGCACCGACGAGGTCGGCCGCGACCTGCTGCTCCGCTGCGTCTACGGCCTGCGCGTCTCGCTGCTCGTCGGCGTGGTCGCGGCACTCGCCGCCACCGTCATCGGCACCGCGGTCGGCGCGCTGGCCGGGGCGCTCGGCGGCTGGGCGGACCGCGGCGTGATGCGCGTCGTGGACCTCTTCTCCTCCGTGCCGCACCTGCTGCTCGGCATCTTCATCGTGGCCATGTTCCGGCCCGGCGTCTGGCCGGTGATCATTTCGGTGGCACTGACCCACTGGCTCTCCACGGCCCGCATCGTGCGGGCCGAGGTCCTTTCCCTCCGCTCCCGCCCGTACATCGACGCGGCCGTCTCCGGCGGTGCCTCACGGTGGCGGGTGACCGTACGCCACCTGCTGCCCGGCGTCCTGCCGCAGGCCGGGCTCGCCGCCGTCCTGATGGTGCCGCACGCCATCTGGCACGAGTCCGCGCTCTCCTTCCTGGGGCTCGGACTGCCCGCCCACGAGGCGAGCCTCGGCAACATGGTCAACAGTGCGCGCAGTTCGCTGCTCGCGGGCGACTGGTGGCCGACCCTCTTCCCGGGCCTGTTCATCATCGTCCCCACGCTCGCCATCGCGGGCCTGGCCGGTGTCTGGCGCGAACGCATCAACCCGCGCCGCCGATCGGAGCTGATGCTGTGACCCCGCCGCCCACCCTGCCGCCCACCTCCTCTTCGTCCCCCGTCCTGTCCGTCCGCGACCTGTCGGTACGCTTCCGGATGCGCGGCGGGCGGCACGTCGCCGCCGTCACCGATGCCTCCTTCGACCTCACGCCCGGTCACTGCCTGGCCCTCGTCGGCGAGAGCGGCTGCGGCAAGTCCGTCCTGGCCTCCGCCCTGCTCGGGCTCCTCCCGGGCAACGCGGAGACCGCCGGCGCCGCGTACCTGGACGGCGTGGAGCTGCTCACCGCCTCCGAACGCGAGCTGTCCCGCTCGGTACGCGGCCGCCGCATCGGCCTGGTGCCGCAGAGCCCGGCCGCCCACCTCACCCCCGTACGCACCGTACGGGCCCAGCTCGAAGAGACCGTCCGGGAACTGACCCGCACCCCCAAGCACGCCCTGCGGGCCGCCGCGGAGCAGGCCGCGGCGCGCGCCGCCTTCCCCGCCGGGCACCTCGACCGCCACCCGCACGAACTCTCCGGCGGTCTCGCACAGCGCGCCGCGACCGCCCTCGCACTGGTCGGCGACGCCCCGCTGCTCCTCGCCGACGAGCCGACGACCGGCCTCGACCGCGACCTCGTGGACCGTACGGTCGACGAGCTGCGCCGCCACATCGACGCGCCCGGGGACGACCTGGAGGGCAAGGAGGACGGCACCGGCCGGGCGCTCCTCATGATCACCCACGATCTGGCGGCGGCCGAGCGGATCGCCGACCGGGTGGCCGTCATGTACGCCGGCCGGATCGTCGAACTCGCCGACGCGGCGGACTTCTTCGGCGCCCCCGGCCCCCGCCACCCGTACGCGCGCGGCCTGCTCGACGCCCTCCCGGACCGCGCCTTCACCCCCATCCCCGGCATGCCGCCCGAGCTGGGCGCCCTCCCGCCGGGCTGCGCCTTCGCCGCCCGCTGCGACCGGAGTACGGACGTGTGCACGGCCACCGTGCCCGCGCTCACCGACGGCACCGCTTGCCACCACCCGCTCCGGACACCGGACCCGTCGCAGACACCGGACCCGCCGGCGACACCGGCGGCCGCCGCGCCCGGGGGAGCAGCCCGTGCTTGAACTCCGCTCCATCACCGCGGGCTACGACCGCGACCACCCCGTGGTCCGCGACGTGTCGCTGCGCATCGCGCCCGGCGAGGCCGTCGGCCTGCTCGGCCCCAGCGGCTGCGGCAAGTCGACGCTGGCCCGGGTGGCGGCGCTCCTGCACCGCCCGGACGCCGGCACCGTCATCCTCGACGGCGAGCCCGCGACCGGCTACCGGCACCGCGCCTCACGCGCCCAGCGCACCGCGTACGGCGTCGTCTTCCAGCAGCCCCGCCTGTCCGCCGACCCCCGCCTGCGCCTCGCCGACCTGATCACCGAACCCCTGCGCGCCACCGGCCGCCGCGCCGAGGCCCCCGCCCGCCTCGCCGAACTGGCCCCCACCGTCGGCCTCTCCGCCGACCTGCTGACCCGCCGCCCCCACGAGGTCAGCGACGGCCAGCTCCAACGCGCCTGCCTGGCCCGCGCCCTGATCCTCCGCCCCCGCTGGCTCATCTGCGACGAAATGACCGCCATGCTCGACGCGTCGACCACGGCAGCCCTGGTGACGGCCGTCGAGGACTACCGCCGCGAGTCGGGCGCCGGACTGCTGGCGGTGGGACATGACCGGGTGCTGCTGGAGCGGTGGTGCGGGCGGACGGTGGGGTGGGCCGAAATGGCCAGTTGAAGAGTTTCCGGCAGCGTTCCCAAAAGCGACGTGGTTGTCACCTCGTTTCCTATTGCTCTCCCGCTGGGATGAACGATGCTGTGTTGTGCGCAGCACCTTCCGTGATAATCGCCGGCCGAACGGCTGGCAGTAGCGCAGGTGCGCATGCATGTGCGGTGGTGTTCGCACTGAACGCGCGGCCGTGCGGGACGGTTGGTGACGCGCCCGCCCTTACATGAGACGTCCCTCATCGTTGGCTTCCGACGCCCCGGCCAGAGTGACAAGGGGCAAGGCTTCACCGGCATTTCTGCGCAGGAGCTTGATGGACCGGCCTTCGGCCCATGCGTTCCATGCCTTCAGGTAGTAAGCAAGATGCTCGCGAGAGTCGTCACGCTTTCGCGAGGACCTTCCTTGGCGGAGTGCAAACATTGTGTTTCGGAGTACCAGTCGTGGGTCATTGCGCTTGAGGTTTGCACCTGTCGCTAGCCCCTCATACCAATCATCCTGATTGATGTCAGGACGATCGGTCGAAGTCACGTGCCAGCCTACAGCGGCAGCTGTGATGGATAGTCGAACCTCTCGATTGAGTGAGAACCCCTTCTCCAATGCGCTGCGGATACCCGGGTTCTCGTTGAGAAGATTGCGTAGCTGATCGTGGCTGAGGCTGGCTGAGGGACCAAGCCAGCCCGCCTTGGGGGCACGTCGGTACAAGAACAGTCCGCGTAGTGCTGCGGCAAGTTGCTGAGCTCGCTTCTCTCCTTCCAGATGCAGCAAATCCCGTGCGGTTCTCCGCTTGCCGGTGTCCATTACGGAAAAGGTGGCGGGATCTACGCCACGAGCAACCATGATTTCAGCTGACTTTCTTGCCTGGACGATGGCGGCGAGGCGGTGTTGGCCGTCCAGTAGTCGGCCTTCAGTGGTGAATGCGATCCCTTGGTGGTGGACGCGCCACTCATTGCGTTCCAACGCGCGGGCCAAAGATGCGACGTGTCCGGTGCTGAGTTGCCTGTTGCCTCGATTGTTTTCGCTGAGCCACTTCTGTGCTCGTTCGGGGGTGACAGTCTCAATCTTCGCCTTGATCACGAAGAACCGCCTTCTGTGTGTGGGTCGCCTGAGCTGGGCAGGCGACTCTTCGGTTCTAAGGAGTGAAACACGATGTCGTTGGCGTCCCGGTGGACATGTTGGCCAACCTCCAAGCGTGTAGCCGGAAGAAGCGATTCCGCGCAAGTAGGTGCTTCACTCGTACGGGGGTTAGGAGGGTGGTGCTACAGGCCAGACCAAGCGACGATTCGCTTGCGCCGAGTCGTGGATATTCCGGAATCGCGCAGGTGAGTTTTCTGCAGATCGGAAACTTATATGGAGATCCGTCGTAGATGGCATGTCCGCACTCGGAGGCGCGGTGCCCTCTACCGCCGTCGTGCCCGGCATGTGCCACCGTTGTCAGTGGCTGCTGCGATAGTTGGTGTTGCCGTCCGGATGACTGCTCCACCGCCGGGGCCCGGGCTGCCGCGTGCCGTGCCGCACGCGCTCTATGCCGCGTCCGAAGGGGAGCCGCCGATGTCCATCCGCAGAGTCGTGCCCGACATCCACACGCAGGACCTGGGGGAAAGCCGCGAGTTCTACGGTCTGCTCGGGTTCGAGGAGGTGATGAATCTCGGGTGGGTGATGACGATGGCGTCGCCGGAGAATCCCACGGCGCAGGTCATCCTCATGACCGAGGACCGTGGCGCGCCGGACACCCCGCCGGACATGAGTGTCGAGGTGGAGGACGTGGACGCCGTGTATGCCGCGGTGGTGGCCGCCGGGGCGCCGATCGTGCGGGAGTTGCGCGACGAGGAGTGGGGGGTGCGGCGGTTCTTCGTGCGGGATCCGAACGGGAAGGTGGTGAATGTGGTGAGTCATCGCTGAGGGGGCGTCGCTGAGGGGCCATCGCCGAGGGGTTTCCGTGCTACGCCGAGCCGTAGCGTGCGCGGATCTGCCGGCGTACGGGCTTGCCCGTGCCGGTGCGGGGAAGGTCCGGCGCGAGCACGGCGGAGCGGGGGATCTTGTACGCGGCCAGCCGGCCGGTGAGGGAGGCGAGGACCGCTTCCGCGTCGAGGGTCACGCCCGGTGCCGCCACCAGGACCGCGCGGCCGACCTCGCCCCATTCCGCGTCGGGCACGGGGATCACGGCGCAGTCGGCGACGTCCGGGTGGGCCAGCAGCGCGTGCTCGACCTCGGCCGGGTAGACGTTCTCGCCGCCTGAGATGATCACCTCTTTGAGGCGGTCCACGACGGTCAGCCCGCCGTGCGCGTCGACGCGTGCGGCGTCGCCGGTGCGGAGCCAGCCGTCGGTGAGCGCGGCCTCGGTCTCCCGGGGCCGGTTCCAGTAGCCGGTCATGACGTTCGGGCCGCGTACGAGGAGTTCGCCGGTCCGGCCGGTGGCGGTGGCGGTGTCCGTCGCGGTGGTGTCCGCCGGGCCGGGGGCCGCGACGCGCACGTCGGTGAAGAAGTGCGGCACGCCCGAGTGCGCCGGCCGGGCATCGGCGTGTGCCGGTCCGGTGCCGGCGGGCCGGTGCTGCGTCAGCAGGACGCCGGGGGCCGCCTCCGTCAGGCCGTACCCCTGACGGAGTGTCAGTCCCCGCTGTTCGTACGCGGCGGTCAGGGCTTGGGGTACGGGCGCACCGCCGCAGACCAGAGTGCGCAGGGACGACAGGTCGGCATGCGGCCATCGCGGGTGGGCGGCGATCCGCCGGAACATGGTGGGGACGCCGAACAGGGACGTGACGCGGTACCGCTCGACCGCTTCGAGCGCCGCGCCCGCGTCGAAGGTCTCCATCAGGACGCACGTACCGCCCTTCAGCAGCACCGGCAGGGCCTGCATGCCCAGCGCTGCGGCGTGGTAGAGCGGCGCCGCGACCAGGGCGACCTCGTCGGCCGTCAGGTCCTCGTCGATCAGGACGTTGACGGCGTTCCACGTGAGGTTGGCGTGGGTGAGCACGGCGCCCTTGGGCCGTCCGGTGGTGCCGGAGGTGTAGAGGATGAGGCAGGGGTCGTCGGCCGCGACGGTCGCGGCTCGTTCGTCCCGCGCGGCTTTGTTCCGTACGGCTGCGTCGTCCGCGTCCATCACTGCTGCGTCCATGGCCGATGCGCCCGCCTCCGCCATGCCCGCAACGTCCGTGCTTTCGGACCGGTTTCCGGACCGGAGCAGCACCCGGGCCCCGCAGTCCGCCAGCTGCCAGGCCAGTTCCGGTGGGGCGAGCCGTACGTTGAACGGGACGAAGACCGCGCCCACCAGGCCCGCGGCGAACAGGGACGCCAGGAAGGCGGGCCGGTTGGGGCCGAGGAAGGCCACCCGGTCGCCCTGGCGCACACCGTGGTCCCGCAGGGCGCGGGCGATGCGGGCGGTCCGGTCGTCCAGGTCGGCGTAAGTGACCGTCGCGCCGTCGTGGACGAGTGCCGTGCGGTGCGGGGTGCGCCGGGCACGCCGTGCGGCCCAGCTGCCGATGCCCTCGTCGTACATATGCCGCTTCCGCTCCGTGTACATGTGCCGTTTCCGCTCCGTCCGCCTCGGGTGCCGATGGGGCGCTTCACCCGTGCGGGTGAGGTGCGTAGTGATGAGATGTCACTGATGGTAATTTAATAGTGACGCTACGTGTCCGACTTCGACGAGTGGGGAGGCTGCGGTGACCGCAGGGCCCGGTACGGCACTTCTGATGGACGCGCGGGTCCGCCACAGCCCCGAGGCCGAGCGCATCGACACCCGTGGCGAGCCCCCGGTGTGGCGCGCGGAGCTGCCCGACGGCTCCACCGCCTGGGTCGCGTCCGGGTACGACGCGGCACGCCAGGTGCTGACGGACACCGGGTTCGCGAAACCGGCCGTCCGGGGCGGCGAGCGCTGGACGGACTATCTGGCCTTCACCGACAAGGAGGTCACCGACAGCATCGTCCGCAGCATGCTCAACAACGACGGCGAGCTTCATCGGCAGCTGCGCGAGCTGGGCGCGTCGGCGTTCACGCCCGAGCGGGTGCGGGCCACCGCCGACCGCGCGGAAGCGCTCGCCGAGAGCCTGCTCGACGAGATCGCCGGACGGGGCCGCGCCGACCTCGTCCACGATTTCGCCCACCCCTTCGCCGTCCGGGCCATCACCGAACACCTCGGCTATCCGCCGGAATTCGTCCGGCGCGCCCTGGAACTGCGGCGCTGGGGCCCGTCCCCGCTGTTCGATCCCCCCGGCTCCCCGGACCGCGTGCGGTACGCCGCCGACCGTACGGCCATGAGCGAGCTGCTGCACGACCTCGTGGCCCACCGGCGGGACGGACCCGGGCCGGACGCCGTCAGCGGGATGATCGCGCACGCCGACGCCACCGGCCTGGACGAAGGGCAGCTGACCTCCACCCTCTTCCTGCTGCTCGTCTCCGCCTACGAACCGGTCGCCGACTTCCTCACATCGAGCCTGTACGCGCTCTGGCACCGCCCCGACCTCCTCGCCGACCCCGCCCGGGTCGCCGACGGCCTCGGCGAACTGCTGCGCTACACCTCCCCGCTGGCCGCCACCATGCCGCGCTTCGCCACCCGGCCGATGGAGCTGTACGGCGCCGAGCTGGCGCCGGGGGACGCGGTGATCGTGCACATCGCCCTCGCCAACCGCGACCCGCGCCGCTTCACCGCCCCCAACCACCTCGACCTCGACCGGGCCCCCGGCCAGGACCTGGTCTTCGCGCACGGCCCGCATTTCTGCCTCGGCAGTCAGTTCGCGGTCGGGCTGTGCCGTACGGCCCTCGGTGCCGTGCTGCACCGTCTGCCCGGACTCGCCGCCGCCCGGCCGCTCGACACCCTGCCCTGGCAGCGCGGCTCCACGGGCGGCATCACCCATCTGCACGTCACCGCGGGCCTGACGGAGCTGCCCGTCACCTTCCAGCCACGGCACGCGGTGGTCTCCTGATGGCGCGCGTCACCGGCCTGTCGGTCCTCACCGCGTACGGCCGCGGCCCGGACGCGCTCTGGAAGGGCCTGACCTCCGCCACCCCCGCCACCACCCCGGTCACCCGCTTCGACACCGCACGGCACCGCGCCCACGACGCCGCCACCGTCCCCGGCACCCCCGACCTGTTCACGGAGCTGACCCACCTCATCGGCGAGGCCTGCGACCAGGCGGAGCTGACCGCGGCCGACCGGGCCGCCACCCCCCTCGTCCTCGCCCTGCACGCCGGCCCCGACACGGCGGCCCTGGCCGTCGAGGCGGCGGGCGCCTGCGGCCTGCGCGAGGCGCTCACCGTCCACACCGCCGCCTGCGCGGCCTCCAACACCGCCGTCGCCGAGGCGTCCCACCTCATCGCGACCACCGCCGAGCGGCGCGCCGTCGTGGCCGGCGCCAGTTTCGTCGACGCGAGCATGTTCGCCGCCTTCGACAGCGCCGGCATCCTCGCCCCCGGCGGCGTCTGCCGCCCCTTCAGCGCGGGCCGCGACGGCCCGGTGCTCGGCGACGGCGCCGCCGCCGTGGTCCTCGAACGCACCGGCACCGCACCGCCGTGGGCCGTCGTCCGCGGCTGGGGCAACGCCGCCGAGGCCCACCACGTCTGCCGCCCGCACCCCGAGGGCCGGGGCCCCGCCGCGGCCGTGGCCACCGCGCTGCGCCGCGCGAAGCTCACCGGCGACCGGATCGGGTACGTGAACGCCCACGCCACCGCCACCCCCGCCTTCGACGCGGGCGAGGCCGCCGCCATCGTCAGCGCGCTGGCCCCGCACGGCGTACGGACCCCGGTCAGCTCCACCAAGGCCCTGCACGGGCACTGCCTGGAAGCCTCCGGCCTGGTCGAACTGGCCGTCTGCGCGCTCGCCTTCCGCCACGGCGAGCTGCCCGTCAACGCCAACCACCTCGGCCCGGACGAGGACTGCCCCCTCGACCTCGTACTCGACCCGGGCCGCGCCCCGCGCTCCCGCTACGCCCTCAGCCTCAACAGCGGGTTCGGAGGCGTCTGCACGGCCCTCCTCCTGGCGATGCCGTGACCGAAGTCCACCCGTGCCGCACGACGTCATGCGTGCGGGCAGAGCCCCATGAGGACGCCATGGAACTGACCGTCGAGACCCGCGCCCAGTGGCCGCCCCCGGACGACCCGGCGGCCCGCCTGCCGGAGGTGCCGCGCTTCGACACCTCCGCCTTCGCGCCGCTGCTGGTGGCCGTCGGGGAACGCTGCCTCACCGACCGGTACGGCACGCCCCCGCTGCCCCCGGACATCGGCCCGCGTACCGCGCTCGTCCTCGCGGCCACCCGCGGCGACACGGTCACCCAGACCGCCATCGACGACGCGGTGGCCGAACGGCGCCAGGTGCCCAAACCACTGCTGTTCCAGAACGTGCCCTCCACGGCGCTCGGCCATCTCAGCGCGGTATGGGGCCTGACCGGCCCGCTCGTCGCCACGCTCGCCATCGGCGGCCCGCTCGCCGCGGCCCGTGGCACGGCGGCCCGCCTCCTCGCGACGGGCGACGCCGACCAGGTCCTGGCCATCGCCGCCGATCCGGGCGACGGCCCGGGAGCACCCGGTACGGCCTGGGCCCACCTGTTCACGACCGGCAGCCTCCGAACCCCGCGCACAGCCGACGGTCCCGTCCGCCCTTAGCGGACCGCTACCGGCGCCGCACACCGGCCGTACCCCCGTCAGCCACCGCAGCCGCACCGTCCCCGGCGGCCCGCACCGAACCCTCTCCCAAGGAAGACGATGCCCACGACTCTCCGGCCCCCCACCGCCGAGCTGAAGTTCCCCTCGCTCCTCACCCCCGAGGCGCTCGAAACCGCCGCCGGGCCCGTCACCGTACGGCTCGACGACGACTCCCGTAAGGCCGTCGCGCGCTGCCACGACTACCTGCACATCTGCATCGACAAGGGCCGCGAGATCTACGGCACCACCACCGGCTTCGGGCCCCTCGTCGTCTTCGCGGGCCAGGACGAGGGCACGGACCAGTGCGAGAACGTGCTCAGCCACCTCGAAGTCGGGCAGGGCCCGGACCTGGACCCGCCGGTGGCCCGCGCCACGCTGCTCACCCGCCTGTGGAGCCTGGCCCGGGGTCACTCCGGTGTGGCCCCCACCGCCGTGGACGCCCTGGTGGACATGCTCGGCACGTCCTTCGCGCCGGTCATGCCCGAGTACGGCTCGGTCGGCGCCAGCGGCGACCTTGCCCCGCTGGCCCACGCCATCCGGTCCCTCCAGGGGCGCGGCGACGCCTACCTCGGCGCCATGCGCATGCCCGCCGCCGAGGCCCTCGCCGCGGCCGGGCTGCGGCCGCTGGAGCTGTCCGGGCGGGACGCCCTCGGTCTGGTCAACGGCACCTCCGTCACCGCCGCGGGCGCCGGTCTCGCGCTCGCCGCGCTGCACCGCTCGGTCGCCGCCGGGACGGCGCTGACCGCCCTGCTCGCCGGTGTCCTGGGCTGCCGCCCCGACTTCACCGCCCCCGAGATCTTCGAGGCGCTGGGCCATGACGACACCGCCCACCGCGCCGCCGACCTGCGCCACCGGCTCACCGGACACCGGCCCAGCGGCACCCGCGCCCTCCAGGAGCCGTACACCCTGCGCTGCGCGCCGCACATCCTCGGGGCGGCGGAGACCAGCCTGCGCCACGCCCGCCAGGTCGTCACCGACGACCTCAACGGCATCAGCGACAACCCGCTCTTCTTCCCCGAGCGCGATGTCGTCGCCCACGGCGGCAACTTCTTCGGCCAGCAGGTCGCCTTCGCCGCCGACCTGATGTCCATCACCGCCGCCCAGCTGGCCAATCTCGCCGAACGCCAGCTGGACCTGCTGATCGACACCCGGCGCAACGGCGGCCTGAATCCCATGCTCGCCGAGGACCCCGGCCGCGACCACGGCGTCCAGGGCGTCCAGCTCGCCGCGACCTCCCTCGTCGTCGCGATGCGCCGCGCCGCCACGCCCGCCGCCATGCAGAGCGTCCCCACCAACTGGCACAACCAGGACATCGTCCCGTTCGGCATCCAGGCCGCGTTCACCGCGCTCCGGCAGGCCCGCACGCTGCGCCTGCTGCACGGCTCGCTCGCCGTCGCCCTGTACCAGGCCGTGCGCGTCGGCGCCCGGCGCCCCACCGCCGACGCCTGTGTCCGCCTCCTGGACGCCCTCGAACCGACCGTGGCCCGGGACCGGCCGTGGGCGGTGTCCGTACGGGAGGCCGCCGACGTGCTCGACCGCGCCTGCTGACCGCCTGTTTCAGGGCCGCGGCACCACCATCACCTCGGTGCCCCGCGCCCGTACGGCCCGCACCTCCGCCGCCGGCAGCCCGTCGTCCACCACCAGCAGGTCGAAGTCGGTCAGCGGCGCCAGCGCGTACAGCCCGCCCTTGGTGAACTTGGTGTGGTCGGCGACCAGCACCCGCCGCCCGGCGCTCTCCATCATCGCCCGCTTGACCTGCACGGTCTCCGGCGAGGTGTGGTAGCAGCGGCCGTTGGTGACGGCGGTGGTGGACAGGAACAGCACATCGGCGCGGAACTCCCGTACCGCGTCCGCCGTGTGCGGGCCCATGAACGCGTCGTACGCCGGGAAGTAGGCGCCGCCCAGCGTGATCAGGGAGATCCCGGGCTCCTTGGCGAGGGTGGTGACGGCGGGCAGCGAGTTGGTGATGACGGTCAGCGGCGTGTGCTCGGCGAACCGGTGCGCCAGCAGGAGACAGGTGGTGCTGTCGTCGAGCAGGACGGTCTGGCCGGGCACCAGCAGCGTCGCCGCTGCGCGCGCGAGGGCCTGTTTGACCGGCGCCATGACCGCCATCCGGTCGGCCACGCTCCCGTGGAACTGCGCCGACGGCAGCCCCGTGGCACCGCCGCGCACCTTGCGCAGCCAGCCCTGCGCCTGAAGGGCGTCCAGATCGCGGTGGGCCGTCATCAGGCTGATCCCGAACTCCTCGGCGAGGTCGGAGGTGCGCACGAAACCGCGGGCGATGACCGCCTCGCGCAGGCGCCGCCGCCGCTCCTCCTGGGCTTCGAGCCGGTCCATGGTGCCCCTTCCGGTGCCGTACGGGTGCGGGTGGCGGGCGGCGCGCACCCGTACGCCGTGTGAATTCGCCGCGTTATGTTCGCACGGATTTAACGTGGCGCGCGCGCCGGACGCGGCCCCCACCGGGACTTCCCGTACGACGCAACACGGCAGGCCACCGGCCCGATGCGAAGATTTCCGGCCACCATTGACCATGGTTTCGGCCGGACTGTTGCATCGGCTGCGTCCGCTCCGCAGGCCTCCTGCCACCGCCTGCCACCGAGGAAGCAGCCTCCTGCCGCCGCAGAAAGGGGAGATTCGATGACGAACCCTCTCCCGCGTTCACCGATCACACGGGCGAGCACACCGGGGATCTCCCGGGCGATCACCCGCCTGGGCATCCCGCCGACCCTCGCCTGGGGCTACCTGGGCCTGCTCCTGTTCATGATCGGAGACGGGGTCGAGTCCGGCTACCTCTCGCCGTACCTGATCGACCGGGGCATTCCCGAGCCCCGGGTGGCGCTGCTGTTCACCGTCTACGGCATCGCGGCCGGCGTGGCCGCCTGGCTCTCCGGCGTGCTGTCCGAGCTGTGGGGCCCGCGCCGCGTCATGTGGGCGGGCCTCGCCATCTGGGCCGTCTTCCAGGCCGTCTTCCTCGCCGCGGCCGTCCCGCTGGGGAGCTACCCGCTGATGATGCTGGGCTACGGCCTGCGCGGCCTGGGATATCCGCTGTTCGCGTACGGGTTCCTCGTCTGGATCGCCGGGGTCGCGCCGCGGGCCCGGCTCGGCACCGCCATGGGCTGGTTCTGGTTCGCCTTCACCGGCGGCCTGCCGACCCTCGGCTCGCTGGTCGCCAGCGGCCTCATCCCGCACATCGGCGCGTACGCCACGCTGTGGGCCGCCCTCGTCCTGGTCGCCGCCGGCGGCCTGATCGCTTTGCTGCTGGTCCGCGACGACCGCGGCGGCAAGCGGCCCCGCGCCGGGGGCGACGGCCCGCTGGCCACCCTGACCGGCAGCGTCACCATCCTGTGGCGCAACCCCCGGGTCGGCACCGGCGCCCTCGTGCGGACCATCAACACGGCCTCGCAGTTCGGCTTCTTCGTCATCATGCCGGTGCACTTCACCCGCACCGTCGGCTTCAGCCTCACCCAGTGGCTGCACCTGCTCAGCGCCATGTTCGCCACCAACATCGTCGCCAACCTGCTGTGCGGCCTGATCGGCGACCGGATCGGCTGGCGCCGCACCATCGCCTGGTTCGGCGGCGCCGGCTGCACGGTCAGCACACTGCTGCTGTTCTACGTACCGCAGGCGGCGGGCGCGAACTTCCCCCTCGCCCTGGTGGTGGCCGCCTTCTACGGCGCTACGCTGGCAGGGTACGTCCCGATATCGGCCCTGATGCCCTCCCTGGAGCCCCGGCACAAGGGCCAGGCGCTGGCGGCGCTCAACCTGGGCGCGGGCGCCAGCACCTTCGTCGGACCGGCCGTCGTCGCGGCCTTCGCCGGGCCGCTCGGCGTCGAAGGGGTGGTCTGGATCTTCGCGGGGATGTACGCGGTCAGTACCGCGCTCACCGTCTTCCTGAAGCTGCCGGACGAGCCGGGCACGGCACCGGCGCGCACCGCCGCCACCGCGCCGTCCGCCTCGGCAGCGGCGTGAAAGGACGTAACCGATGTCCGTACTGACCATCGACGTCGGCACCACGATGATCAAGTCCGTGGTCTTCGACGACCGCGGCCGGGAGACCGCCGTCTCCCGGCTCGCCACCGAAGTGCTGCGCCCCCGCCCGGGCTGGGCCGAGCAGGACATGGACGCCGTCTGGAACGCCGTCGTCTTCACCGTCCGCAACGCCCTGTCCGAACTCGCCGCCCGCCCCGGCCCCGCCGACCCGGTGTGGCTGGTCTCCTTCACCGCCCAGGGCGACGGCGCCTGGCTGGTGGACGACCACGGCCGCCCCACCGGACCCGCCATCCTGTGGTCCGACGGCCGCGCGGGCGACCTCGTCGGCCAGTGGCAGCGGGACGGCGTCCTGGAGGCGGCCTTCCGCCGCAACGGCTCGCTGACCTGCGCAGGCATGCCCAACGCGATCTTCGCCTGGCTGGCCCGGCACGACCCGGACCGCCTCGCCCGCTCCCGCTCCGCGCTCACCGCCGCGGGCTGGCTCTTCCTGCGGCTCACCGGCGTCACCGCCATCGACGAGTCGGACGCCTCGGCGCCCTTCCTCGACCACGCCACCGGCGCGTACGACCCGTACCTCCTCGACCTCTTCGGCCTGACCGATCACGAGCGGCTGCTGCCGAAGGTGCTCGGCGAGCACGAGCGGATCGCCGAGATCACCTCCGAGGCGGCCGGCCAGCTCGGACTGCCCGCCGGACTCCCGGTCGTGATGGCCCCGTACGACATCGCCGCCACGGCGCGCGGCGTCGGCGTGGTCAACCCCGGCCAGGCGTGCAGCATCCTCGGCACCACGCTGTGCACGGAGATCGTCCGTACGACCGTGGACACCACCGGCGAACCGTCCGGCATCAACATCGCCTACCGCGGCCGCGAACGCGTCCTGCGCGCCTTCCCGACTCTCAACGGCGCCGAGGTGCTCGGCTGGGCCGCGCGCACCCTCCACCTGTCCGGGCCGCCGGAACTGGCCCGGCTGGCCTTCGAGTCCGAGCCGGGTGCGCGCGGGCTGATGTTCCTGCCGTATCTCTCCCCGGCGGGCGAGCGCGCGCCGTTCCTCGACGCGCACGCCCGCGGCGGATTCTGGGGCCTGTCCCTGGAACACACCCGCGCCGACATGGCCCGCGCGGTCTTCGACGGCCTCTCGCTGGTGCTGCGCGACTCGCTGGCCGCCGCCCGTACGGAGGTCAGCGAGCTGCGGCTGTGTGGCGGCGGCGCCAACAGCGACGCGTGGTGCGCGCTCATCGCCGACGCGACGGGCGTGCCCACCGCCCGCTCCGGCGACACCGAACTGGGCGCCAAGGGCGCCTTCCTCACCGGCCTGGTGCTCTCCGGCGCCGAGTCCAGCATGCACAGCGCGGCGTCCAAGTACGTCCGCATGCGCGCCAGTTGGGAGCCCGACCCGGATCGCACCGCCCAGTACGCGGAGCTGTACGAGGACTTCCTGCGCTGGCGCGCCCTCGCCCGCGAGGCAGGCTGGCGCCCCCGGGCCGGGAGCGCCGCGGCGGCCCCCGACCGGCCCCCGGCCCTGTCGCCACAGACAGCCGCACCACCCGAAACCCCCGCCCTAGGAGTCCCGCACCGTGTCTGACGCCCTGACCGCCGACGCCGTCTGGCTCGGTCTCGACCTCGGTACGCAGAGCGCCCGCTGCGTCGCCGTGGACGGGACCGGGCAGCTGCTCGCCGCCGCCTCCAGGCCGCTGACCAGCCACCGCGACGGCACACGCCATGAGCAACAGCCCGAAGAATGGTGGAGCGCGCTGTCCGCCGCCTGCCGCGAAGCCCTCGACGGCATCGACCCGTCCCGTATACGTGGCCTCGCCCTCGACGCCACCTCCGGCACGATCCTCCTCGCCGACGCGGACGGCACCCCGCTCACGCCGGGCCTGATGTACGACGACGGCCGCGCCGCCGAAGAGGCCGCGGCCGTCAACGAGGCCGGGGGAGCGGTGTGGCAGGAACTCGGCTACCGCAGTATGCAGCCCTCCTGGGCGCTGCCGAAACTGTTGTGGCTGCTGCGACAGGACCCCGGACTCGCCGGGCGGGCCCGGCTGCTGCACCAGCCCGACCTCATCACCTGGCGGCTGACCGGCCGTCAGGTCCCGACCGACGCCAGCCATGCCCTCAAGACCGGCTACCACCTTGCCGACGAGCGCTGGCCCGCCGCCGAACTGGCCGGGCTCGGCGTGTCCGAGCGCGTCCTGCCGCAGGTCGTACGGCCCGGCACCGTCCTCGGTACGGTCTGCGCCGCGGCGGCCGAAGCCACCGGCATCCCCGAGGGCACCGCCGTCGTCGCCGGGATGACCGACGGCTGCGCCGCCCAGATCGGCGCCGGCGCCCTCACACCCGGCGCCTGGAACTCGGTCCTGGGCACCACGCTCGTCCTCAAGGGCGCCAGCCCGCACCTGATCCGCGACCCGCACGGCGTCGTCTACTGCCACCGCGGACCGGACGGCACCTGGCTGCCCGGCGGCGCCTCCAGCTCCGGCGCGGGCATCCTGGCGCAGCGCTTCACCCCGGAGAACGGCGACGACCTCGACGCGCTCACCGCGGAGGCCGCGCGCTCCGGACAGCACTGGGACGCGATCACCTACCCCCTGGTATCGGCGGGCGAACGCTTCCCCTTCCGCGCCCCCGACGCCGAGTCCTTCACCCTCGGCGACACCCCCACCCGCGCGCAGGAGTTCCACGCCTGCCTGCTCGGCGTCGCCTGCGTCGAACGCCTCTGCTTCGACTACCTCGACCACCTCGGCGCGCCCGTGGACGGGCCGCTCACCTTCACCGGCGGCGGCGCCCGCAACGCGTACTGGTCGCAGCTGCGCGCCGATCTGCTCGGCCGCCCCGTCCACCTGCCCGAACAGGCCGAAGGCGCCCTCGGCATGGCCGTCCTCGCCGCCACCTCCGGCGGCGTCACCCTCCAGGAGGCCGCCACCGCCATGGTCCGCACCGGCGCCCCCATCACGCCGGACCCGGCCCGTACCGCCCGCCTGCTCCCCGCCTACCTCCGCTTCCTCGACGAACTGACCCGCCGTGGCCGGCTCGACCAGGCCGTGGCCGACCACGCCCGCAGGAGGGCCGCACAGTGACCGACTTCATCCTCGTACGCCACGGCGAGACCGAATGGCACGCCGAGAACCGCTACGCCGGACTCACCGACGTGGCGCTGACCGGCCGCGGTGAGGAGCAGGCGGCCGCCCTCGCCGCCTGGGCCGCCACCGCCCGCCTGGACGCCGTCTGGTGCTCCCCGCTGTCCCGCGCCCGCCGCACCGCCGAGCCCGCCGCCGCGGCCTGCGGCCTGGCCCCGCACGTCGACGCCCGCCTCTACGAAGTGGACTTCGGCCGCGGCGAGGGCCTGACCAGGGCCGAGATGCGCCACCGCTTCCCCGAGGAGCTGGACGCGTTCCTCGCCGACCCGGTCGGCCACCACCTGCCCGGCGGAGAGGACCCGCGCGCCGCCGCCGTACGCGCCGCCGACTGCCTCGCCGACATCGAGCGCGCCCACCCGGACGGCCGCGTCCTGATCGTCGCCCACTCCACCCTCGTCCGGGTCCTCCTCTGCCACCTGCTGGGCATCCCGCTCGCCGACTACCGGCGCGTCTTCCCCCAGCTCCTCAACGGCGCGCTGACCGAACTGCGCGTCCGCGACGGGCAGGCCGCGCTGCTGCGCCTGAACGTTCCCGCCGTCCCCGCGCCGGTCACCGCACCGCTGCACTGACCCTCACCGCCCCGCACACCCACCCCGCACACCCACCCCGTACACCCCAGGAGAACCACCCCCATGAGCAGCCCCACCGTCCTCGCCGCCGGCAACCACTTCATCCTCCCGAGCCTGCTCACCGAGGCGGTCACCGAGGCCACCGGCGGCGCGGTGACCGCCGGACAGATCCGGGAGCTGCAACTGCCCTGGCCGCACACCCCGCTCGGCAAGGTCGCCGAGGTCGACGAGGCGTCCGGTACGGAGGACCAGCTGATCGAGGCGCTCCAGGGCGTCCGGATCTGCGTCACCGAGCACGCCGCGCTCACCGAGCGCATCCTCGCCCACTGCCCCGACCTGGAGCTGTTCTGCGTCGGCCGCGGCGGCCCGGTCAACGCCAACCTGGACGCCGCCACCCGGCACGGCGTCGCCGTCTGCTACGCCCCCGGCCGCAACGCCACCGCCACCGCCGAACACACCCTGACCCTGCTCCTCGCGGCCGCCCGCGGCGTCGGCGACACCCACACCGACCTGCGGCAGGGCGTCTGGCGCGGCGACTACTACGACTACGACAAGTGCGGCATCGAGATCGAGGGCACCACCGTCGGCCTGATCGGGTACGGGGCGATCGGCAGCCGCGTCGCCAAGGTGCTCGCCGCCATGGGCGCCCACGTCCTCGTCCACGACCCCTACGCCGCCCCCGAGGCGCTGGCCGGAATCGCCGAGCAGGTCGGCCTGGACGAGCTGCTGAGCCGCTCGCGCATCGTGTCCCTGCACGCCCGCCTCACCGACGAGACCCGCGGCATGATCGGCCGCGCGCAGATCGCCGCCATGCCGCGCGGCTCCGTCCTGGTCAACTGCGCCCGCGGCGCGCTCCTGGACTACGAGGCGGTCTGCGACGCGCTGGAGTCGGGCCACCTCAGGGGCGCCGGTTTCGACGTCTTCCCCGAGGAGCCGGTCCCGGCCGCCTCCCGTCTGCTGACCGCGCCCGGCGTCGTCCTCACCCCGCACATCGCGGGCGGCAGCCGCCAGGTCGCCCACAAGGCGGCCCGCATCGTCGCCGCCGAGGCCGCCCGCTTCCTGCGCGGCGAACCCCTCGCCCACTGCGCCAACCCGGCGGTGCTGGGCAACTGACCCGGGTACGACGGAGGGCCGCCCCCACCAGGGGACGGCCCTTTCGCCTGTGTCGGCGTGCCTACCGGCGCCGCACCAGCGGGAACGGCAGCGTCTCGCGGATCGACAGGCCGGTGAGGAACATGACCAGCCGGTCCACGCCGATGCCCAGACCACCGGTCGGCGGCATCGCGTACTCCAGGGCCTGGAGGAAGTCCTCGTCCAGCTCCATGGCCTCCGGGTCGCCGCCCGCCGCCAGCAGCGACTGGGCGGTGAGCCGGCGCCGCTGCTCGACCGGGTCGGTCAGCTCCGAATAGGCGGTGCCCAGCTCCGTACCGAACGCCACCAGGTCCCAGCGCTCGGCGACCCGCGGGTCCTTGCGGTGCTGGCGGGTCAGCGGCGAGACATCGGTGGGGAAGTCCTTGTAGAAGGTGGGCAGCGTGGTCTTCTCCTCGACCAGCCGCTCGTACATCTCCAGGACGATGTCACCGCGGCCCATCTCCGGCTTCACCGGCACCCCGGAACGCCCGCACAGACGGCGCAGCACCTCCGGGTTCGTGTCCGCGTCGACCTCCTCGCCCAGGGCTTCGGAGATCGCGCCGTAGACCGTCTTGACCGGCCAGATGCCCGAGATGTCGTGCTCGACGAGCTTGCCGTTCGCATCCGCCTTGCGCGCGGTGGCGCTGCCGAACGCGGCGACCGCCGCCCCCTGGATCAGCTCCCGGGTCAGGTCGAGCATCACGTCGTAGTCGGCGAACGCCTGGTACGCCTCCAGCATCGTGAACTCGGGGTTGTGCTTGTAGGAGATGCCCTCGTTGCGGAACGTGCGACCCATCTCGAAGACCTTCTCCATACCGCCCACGCACAGCCGCTTCAGGTACAGCTCGGGGGCGATACGCAGGTACAGGTCGAGGTCGTAGGCGTTGATGTGGGTCTGGAACGGGCGCGCGTTGGCGCCGCCGTGGATCTGCTGGAGCATCGGCGTCTCGACCTCCAGGTAGCCGCGCTCGATCAGACCCTGGCGCAGCGCCTGCACCGCGGTGCTGCGGGCCCGCAGGTTGTCCCGCGAGTCCGGCGAGACGACCAGGTCCACATAGCGCTGGCGGACCTTGGCCTCCGGGTCGGACAGACCGCGCCGCTTGTCGGGCAGCGGGCGCAGGCACTTGGCCGTCAGCCGCCAGTGGGTCACGAAGACCGTCAGCTCGCCGCGGTCGCTCGCGCCGACCTCGCCCTCGGCCTCGATGTGGTCGCCCAGGTCGATGTCGGAGCCGAACCGCGCCAGCTCGTCGGCGCCGGTGCCCTCGCGGGTCAGCGCCACCTGGAGGTCGCCCGACCAGTCGCGCAGCACGGCGAACAGCACGCCGCCGTGGTCACGGGTGAGCAGCACCCGGCCGGCGATGCGCACGACCTTGCCCGTACGCGTACCGGACTCCAGGTCCGGGTGCTCGTCGCGGACGTCGCCGAGCGTGTGGGTGCGCTGCACGCCGACCGGGTACGGGTCGGTGCCCTCCTCGCGCAGCCGCTCCAGCTTGCGGTGCCGCACGCGCACCTGCTCCGGCAGCGCCGCCAGCTCCCGCTCGCGCAGCTCCTCCTCGCTCGCCGGGGGCTGCTGCGCCAGGCCCAGCTCGTCCAGCGACGGCAGGTGGGCGGTGGTCGCGGGGGTCAGCACCCGCTTCTTGCGGCCCTTGCCCCACAGCTTGCCCAGGCTCGGTACGGCCACGAAGCCCTCGGCGATGCCGGAGGCCATACCGATACGGGCCAGGGCGCCGGTGTCGGAGTAGCACAGGAAGCGCGGGTACCACTCGGGGGCGTACTTCGCGTTGGAGCGGTACAGCGCCTCCAGCTGCCACCACTTGGAGAAGAACAGCAGCAGCTTGCGCCAGACCTTCAGGATCGGCCCCGCGCCGATGCGCGCGCCCTCCTCGAAGGCGGACCGGAAGACCGCGAAGTTCAGCGAGATGCGGCGCACGCCGAGCGCGCCGGCGTGCGCGCACAGCTGCGCGACCATGTACTCCATCACGCCGTTCGGGGCGCTGCGATCCCGCCGCATCACGTCCAGCGAGATGCCGTCCTTGCCCCACGGCACGAACGACAGCAGGGCCATCATGTTGCCGTTGCCGTCGAACGCCTCGGCCAGCAGGCAGTCGCCGTCCTCGGGGTCGCCGAGCCGGTCCAGCGCCATCGAGAAGCCGCGCTCGGTCTCGGTGTCGCGCCATGCGTCGGCCCGGTGGATGACCTCCTGCATCTCCGCGTCGGACAGCTCGGAGTGGCGGCGCACCCGGAAGGTGGCGCCGGTGCGCTCGACACGGTTGACCGCCTGGCGGGTCACCCGCATCTCGCGGCCGTCCAGGTCGAACTCCTTGACGTGCAGGATCGCCTCGTCACCGAGCTGCAGCGCGCTCAGGCCGCTGCGCGCGAACGCCTTCGCGCCGTCCTCGCTGGCGCCCATGACGGCCGGCTGCCAGCCGTAGCGCCCGGCGACCTTCAGCCACTCCTCGATGGCCGGGCCCCACGCCTCGCGGTCGCCGACCGGGTCGCCGCTGGCCAGGCAGACGCCGGCCTCCACGCGGTAGGTGACGGCGGCCTTGCCGCTGGGGGAGAAGACCACGGCCTTGTCGCGGCGGGTGGCGAAGTAGCCGAGCGAGTCCCGGCCGCCGTAGCGGGCCAGCAGCGCCCGGATACGGGTCTCCTCGTCACCGTGCAGCGCGGCCTCCATGCGCTGCGACCGGAAGAGCGTCAGGGCCGCGTTCAGCAGCGCCAGCGCGCCGAACAGACCGAGCAGGAAGATGATCCAGTGCGGCGGGTGCCCGTGGAACTGCCGGCCGCTGAGCGTGCCGCCGCAGACCCGGTCGGCCGCCCACAGCAGCCGGTTGCCGGCGCCGTGCTCCAGGCTGCCCGGGAAGAGCGAGACCAGGCCCCAGCCGACGAGGATCGACACGGCGAGGCCCGCGACCAGCACGCCCGCGGCGCGCCAGAACGCGCCGCGCCGGGTGACCGCGTAGAACTCGCGGTGCGCGACCAGCAGCAGGACCAGCGCGGCCGTGCACAGCACCAGGGAGAAGTAGTACTCCGGATAGCCGTCGATCACGAGGAGCGCGTCGGTCAGCGTCACCAGCACCATGTAGACGACGGCGAACCACAGGGCGACCCGTTTGCGCGCGGTCATGGCCGCGGCCAGCAGGAAGAGGAAGACCGCGTACGCGAGGTTCGGCTCGACGACGATGGTCAGGGTGTCCAGCCAGTAGATGACCGGTTTCAGGCCGCGTCGCAGCGGCCCGATCAGCGCCGTGACGGCGCAGAACAGCCCCAGAAGGCTGAAAAAGATGGCGAAGCCGTTGGGCACGCGGCGGCGAAGGCGTGCCCACGCCGTTATTTGGTCCTGGTCCTGCACGGTGCTCATTCCGTCACATTAGGCTCTGTAGGGGGTCAGCTGCTCGATGGGAGGGCGCTCTTCTTCTGCCACTGGGACCAGTCGACCATCCAGTCCCCGAGACCGTTGTTCTCGGCCGCCCTCCCCCGTACGGAGGAACCGGTGACCTCGAACGGGTCGCCGACGCGGACCCTGGCGTAGAGCCAGTCGGCGTCGGCGTCGGTCAGCCCGATGCAGCCGGAACTGTCGTTGACCCGGCCCACCTTGCCGGCGTTCCACGGCGCGGCGTGCGCGTAGGTCCCGGAGTCGGTGAGCTTCATGGAGTCGCGGACCATCTTGTCGTACGCGTCCCCCAGTCCCACGGTCTCGGAGTTCATGTTGATCGTGCCCTCCTTCGCCATGAGCGGGAAGACGCCCGTCCAGGTGGAGTGCCGGGCATCCGGCCGCCCGGCGGAGAAAGGCATGTCCTTCACCTCCTTTCCGTTCTCGGTGAACGTCAGGTGCTTGCTGTCCAGGTCCACCTTGATCACATGATCGGCGCCGATGGTGAAGTTCAGGTCGTAGTCCTTGGCGAAGTACCGGCCCCCGCCGGAGTCCACGCCGTTCAGGTCGGCGCGCAGCCCCACCCTGGTGCCCGGCTTCCAGTACTCCTTCGGACGCCAGTCCACCCGGTCCTTGCCGGACCAGTCCTTGACCCAGCCCCACGCGCCGGGCGTGCCGTTGTCCGTGGTGACCTTCAGGTGCTTCTCCACGGCTGCCCGGTCGGTCACCGGGAAGTCGAAGGTGACCGAGACCGGCTGGGCGACGCCGACCACGGCGCCCTGCGAGCCGGGGCTGAGCACGACCTTGTTGAGCTTGTCCGCCTTCGCGGTGGTCAGCGACTCCTTGACCTCGTTCGTGCCGCCCTGCTGATTGCGGGCCTCGGCCGCGACGGAGTACTTGGTGTCCGGCGCGGTCGGCTCGTGGGAGGTCCACACCCGGCCGCCGTCGCCGAGCCCGCCGGCCAGCCGGCGGCCCTTCGGGTCGGTCACGACCACCTTGGTCAGATTGCCGCCGTCCGCGCTGACCTGGAGTTTGTCCCCCGCGCGCACGGTCTTCGTACCGTTCGCCGCACCCAGCGTCACCCGTACCGGAGCGCCCTTGGACGCGGACGCCGCGGGGCCGCCGCAGGCGGACAGCGCGCCGAGGCCGAGCAGCGGCACCAGCGCCAGCGCGGCCCGCGCGGCGCGCCGCGGCCGGTGGCGGTGCTGAGTGGGGGCAGGACTCATGGGGGGAGCTTTCGGAGAGCGGGTCCGGGGATGTCGGCCGCTAAGACGCGAACCATCCGTGTCGCGTTGCGCTGCGTGACGTGATCCACGACACGCTCACGCCACCGGCGCGCGGCGCGTCCGCGCGGTGGTGTGCTCCCGTCCGGCGTCTTCGGCGCGCTCCCGTCGGCTCCTCCCGTCCGCCGCCCTGATCGTTCGTCCTGTTGTTCCCGTACCTCATTCGTCCTCTTGTTCCCGCACCGTTGACGACGACCCCGCCCGCCCCTACGGTTCCCGCGTGTATCGCTTACGGGCCGCCGTGGCGGCGACAGCAGTACTCCTCCTCACTCTCACGGCGTGCGGGAACGACGGTCCCGCGAAGGGCGGTGGCGGGACGGACAGCGTCGAGATCGGCGCGCTCTCCATCGTCGACACCGCTCCGGTCCACCTCGCGAAGTCGCACGGCTTCTTCGCCAAGAACGGCATCTCGGCGAAGATCACTCCCGTCCAGGGCGGCGCCAACAGCGCCCCCGGCGTCGTCAGCGGACAGTTCGACTTCGGCTTCAGCAACACCACCACCCTGCTCACCGCACGTGAACAGGGACTGCCGCTCAAAGCCGTGGCCAACGGCGTGTCCTCCACCGGGCAGGCCGGGCCCGGCAAGGACTACAGCGCCATCCTCGTCCCGAAGGACAGCTCCATACGGTCCGCCAGGGACCTGCCCGGCCACAACATCGCCGTCAACCAGCTCCAGAACATCGGCGACACCACCATCCGGGCCGCGGTGCGCAAGGCCGGCGGCGACCCCGGCAAGCTGCGCTTCACCGAGATCCCGCTGCCCGACATGGCCGCCGCGCTCGCCGCCGGGCGGGTGGACGCCGTCTGGACCGTGGAGCCGTTCCAGACCCAGACCGTCGACCAGGGCGCCCGGGCCGTGTGCTGGCCCTTCGCCGAGGCCGTCGACAACCTCTCCGTCGCCATGTACTTCACCAGCGAGAAACTGCTCCGCGAGAACCCCGGCCTGGTCAAACGCTTCACGACCGCCATCAACCAGTCCCTGGCCTACGCCCGCACCCACCCCGAGGCGGTGCGCGAAGAGCTCGGCAAGTACACCAAGATCCCGCCCTCGGTCATCGACCGCATCGTGCTGCCGAAGTGGCCCACCGAGATCAACCGCGCCTCCGTGCAGACCGTCGCCGACCTGGCCCGCAAGGACGGCATCCTCAAGCGGCCCGCCGACGTCGGCGCGCTGCTGCCGTGACCCGCCGCGAGGAGCGCGCCGGGGCGCCGATGAGCGCGCCGCGCGCCGCCGGGCTCGGGCTCCTGGGCCTGGCGTGCCTCTTCGCCGTCGCCGAGGCGGTGCCCCGGCTCGGCCTGATCGACCCGCGCCACCTGCCGCCCGCCACCGCCATCGTGCGCCGCCTGGCCGCCGAGCTGGGCGACGCGGACCTGTGGACGGCGCTCGGCGAGACCATGCGGTCCTGGGCCGTCGGACTGGCCCTCGCCTGCTGCCTGGCCGTCGCCCTCGGCGTGCTCATCGACGCCGTACCGGGGCTGCGCGCGGCCACCGCCTCGACCATCGAGTTCCTGCGCCCCATCCCGTCCGTGGCGCTGATCCCGCTGGCCACCCTGCTCTTCGGCGCCGAGACCGGCTCCACCCTGCTCCTGGTGGTCTACGCCTCCTTCTGGCAGGTGCTCATCCAGGTGCTGTACGGGGTGGCCGACGTGGACCCGGTGGCCCGGGAGACCGCCCGCAGCTACCGCCTCGGCCGCTGGGCCCGGCTGCGCCATCTGGTGTGGCCGACGGCCCTGCCGTACGTGATGACGGGTGTGCGGCTGGCCGCCGCGGTGGCGTTCATCCTGGCCGTCACCGCTGAGCTGGTCATCGGCAGTCCGGGGCTGGGGCTGCGCATCCAGCTCGCCCAGTCGGGCGGCGCGGTCACCGAGGTGTACGCGTTGATCGTGCTGGCCGGGCTGGTCGGGGTCGCGGTGAACGCGGTGGTGCGCGCGGTGGAGCGCCGGGTGCTGGCCTGGCACCCGTCCGTACGGGGCGAGGTGGCGCGGTGAGCGCGGCGGGGACGCGGCCCGCGGGCCCGCTGCGGCGCGCGGCCCTGCGCCTGCTGCGCGTCCTCGGCCTGCCCGTCCTGCTGGTCCTCGGCTGGTGGATCTACAGCGTGGCCGAGCCCACCTTCTACCTGCCGACGCCCGGCCGGGTCGCCGGCGCCTTCACCGAGGTGTGGTTCTCGGCCCGGATCACCGAGGACGTGCTGCCCAGCGTGGGCCGGCTGCTCACGGGCTACGCGCTGGCGGGGCTGCTCGGCGTCGGCCTGGGCGTGGCCATCGGCTCCTCGCGCGCCCTGCGGGCCGCCGCCGAACCCGTCCTGGAGTTCTTCCGCGCGGTGCCGCCGCCGGTCCTGGTGCCCCTGATCACGCTGCTCGCGGGCCTGGACACCACGATGAAGGTGCTGGTCATCGTCTCCGGCTGCGTCTGGCCCGTGCTGCTGAACACCGTCGAGGGCGTCCGCGCCGTGGACGAGGTGCTGGCCGACACCGGCCGCTGCTTCGGGCTGCGCGGGCCCGCCCGGCTGCGCCACCTGGTGCTGCCCGCGGCGAGCCCGCAGATCATGGCGGGCCTGCGGCAGGCCCTGTCCATCGGCATCATCCTCATGGTCATCGGGGAGATGTTCGCCAGCACCTCGGGCATCGGCCACACCGTCGTCCTCTTCCAGCGCGGCTTCGCCATCCCCGAGATGTGGAGCGGCATCGTCGTCCTCGGACTGCTCGGATTCGGCTTCTCGCTCGCCTTCCGGGCCGCCGAACGCCGCATACTGGCCTGGCACTTGGCGCGCGGCGAGGAGCGGGGACGGCATGCTTGAGATCACCGGTCTGGGCAAGACCTACGAAGGGCGCGGCGGTGTCGAGGCGCTGCGCAAGATCGACTTCCGGGTCGACGGCGGCGACCTCGTCTGCGTCGTGGGGCCGTCGGGATGCGGCAAGACGACCCTGCTCAAGTGCGTCGCCGGGCTGCTGACGCCGACGGCGGGCGAGGTGCGGGTCGCGGGCCGCCGGGTCACCGGTCCGCCGCCGGGCATGGCCGTCGTCTTCCAGGAGTACGGGCGCAGCCTCTTCCCCTGGATGACGGTGCGCAAGAACGTCGAACTCCCCTTGCGCGAGAAGAAGGTCCCCGCGCCGCGCCGCCGCGAACTGGTCGAGGAGGCGCTGGCCGCCGTGGGCCTGGCCGACGCCGCGGCGGCCCACCCGTGGCAGCTGTCCGGCGGCATGCAACAGCGCGTCGCCATCGCCCGCGCCATCGCCTACGAGCCCCGGGTACTCCTGATGGACGAGCCGTTCGCCGCCGTGGACGCGCAGACCCGCGCCGAGCTGGAGGATCTGCTGCTCACCCTGTGGCGCCGGCTCGGGGTGACGACGCTGCTGGTCACCCACGACATCGACGAGGCGGTCTATCTGGGGCGGCGGGTGATCGTACTGTCCTCGGCGCCCACCGTCGTCCAGGAGGACCTCGCCGTCGACCTGCCGGCCGCCCGTGACCAGATCACCACCCGCTCCGCCCCGCGCTTCGCCGAGCTGCGCGCCCACGTCTACGCGCAGATCAAGCAGGCCAAGGGCCGGGCGGCGGGAGACCGAACGGCGGGTGACCGGGCGGCAGAGGAAAGCGCCCCGCCCCGGCAGGTGCCCTCGCCCGCGCCGCGGGACCTCAAGAGGAAAACAGACGGCCGCACACGATGAAGGCCAGCAGCAGCACCGAGCACAGCACCTCGACGGCACCGACCACCGCCACCCGCACGTCGCGCCCGGGCATCGCCACGGCCCGCAGGAGGAACACCGCGAACGGGACCGCCAGCCACGGCTCCAGGACGACGGCGGCCACCATCGCGAGCCCGTGGTAGACGCCCGACGCCACCCGGAAGGTCCCGCTCCCGCGCTCGCGGATCATCGTCTTCACATAGAGCACGGTCCCGGTGAAATACAGCAGACAGGCTACGGCGGCCTGCCAGGCGCCGGAATCGACTGTTCCACTGCCCAGCCGGTACGAGACGAGCAGCATTCCGCAGGCGGGCACCACCGCGCTGATTCCGTTGACCGTGGCGCGTTCCTGGTTCCGGTACGCGTACACGATATTCAGGGCGAAGAAAGGCGCCGCGCACAACGCGGCGAGCAACAGCCAGGGGCGCGCCACGGCGAGCGGCACGGCACACAGGACGAATGCCGTCCCGAATCCGGCCAGCGGCGCCAGGTGCCTGCGCGGCGCACGGGGATTGCGGGAAAGGCGGCGCAGACGGACGTATTGCTGGCCGTGGAACGCGGCGCAATAAGCCAGCAGCCACGCGGGCAGCAACAGGGCGTGCCAGCCGACGAACCCGCCCAGCAGGGCGCCTGCCAGGAACGGTACGAGCAGCATGGCCCAGGCGCCGTGCTGGTTCGGTATCCAGCGGCGCAGCGCGCGCCGCCCCCGCGATGTGCTCATGCCCCGAATATATGGGGTGCGCAAGCCGGGCCGGGCCGCCGAAGGTCCGGGACCAACGTCCTGAAATCCGAGGTCGGCCGTCTCGGGAGACCTCCATTCGCCCCAACCGCTGCCCGGTGACCCGCAGTGATCACCTGTATGGCGCACCCGCGAAAACCCGGGAAAAGGGGTCGAATACGCCAAACTGGCGCCCGTTGTCGTCCGTTCGGGCGGCGGGTGAGGAGGTTTGTCGTGGCAATTTCGATCTCGGTCGTCGTGCTGCTCGTCGTGCTGACCGTCGTCTTCCTGCGCAGCGGACGCCTGAAATTCACACACGCCCTCGTCTGCATGCTGCTCGGTTTCTACCTGGCGGGCAGCAGCCTGGCGCCGGACATCCAGAACGGCCTGTCCGGCGCGGCGGACGTGGTCAGCAGCGTACGGCCCTGATCCCGGGCCCGAGCGGGGTCAGCTCCGTGCGAAGACCCCGATGGCGTTCGGCACCGGCCGCTCCGCGCCGCCCGAGGGGTGGTTGCGCACCGTCGCGCCCGGACCGCCCGGCTCGCGCGTGACCAGCGTGGAGGAGCCGCCGCCGTCCAGGTTGACCGCGTCCCGGGCGCCCAGCCGGTCCATCAGGTCGGCCAGTTCGCGTACGGTCATGCCCGCCCGCCCCGGCGCGCCGTCCAGCGCGAGCAGCAGTAGCCAGCGGCCGTGCGCGCCGACGCCCGCGGAGGTGCGGACGGCCGGGGTGACGGTGTCCAGACCGGCCAGCGGCTCCGCGTCGCGGACGATGGGAAAGCCACCGACGGCGAAGCGCAGAGGTACGGGCCGGCGGGCGGTCAGCCGGTGGCCGATCCGCACCGGGTCGCCGACATGCAGCTTGCGCAGTTGCCGGGCGCCCTCCTCCCGGCCGACGAGCGCCGTTGTACCGTGGGCGATGCCGCCCCGGCCCGGCACTTGCGCGACCCCCGCCACCCGGCCGCGCCGGACCGTGACCTCGTACGTCTCCGTACTGCACGGCGCCGCCCGGTCGGTGTCCGTGCCACAGGTCGCCCGGACGCGCGAGGTGGGCCCCCACTTGGAGGTGAACGCGCCGATGCCGTTCACCGGCAGCGCGTACTGGTTCAGGCCCTTCAGCCGCAGCGCGCCGTTGGCGGTCAGCACGTAGCCGCGCAGGGACAGCCGGTCCAGCCGGGCGCGTCTGTCACTGCCGACACCGATGACGTCCCGGGTGTTCGTGCCGGGCGGCAGTGCCGGGCCGAAGCGCTGCCCGTCGGGCACCGCCGCCTTCAGGTCCCGCCCGGAGGCGATGGCCGGGCCCACCGGGGCGCCGGTCGCCTCCACGCCGGGGTGCTGGGCCTCGGAGATGTTGAAGAAGTCCGCGTTGACGGCGGCCACCGCGGCCCGCGCGTCGGCCAGCCGGGAGACCGGGGAGCGCGCTCCGACCGCGCCGGGGTACAGCAGGTCCACCGCGACCCGGCGGTCGGCCAGGTCCACCGTCACGAGATGGCCGTGCGCGGTGCCCCGTCCCACCGCTACGTCGAAGGAGCGGTACGTCACCCCCGGCGCGATGCCGACCGCCTGCCCCAGGCGCGGGGTGCCGCCGTCCGTGGCGGTGGCACCGGCGGCCACTCCGCTCCCGGCCAGTACGCCCCATGCCGTCAGCGCCGTCAGTACCGCACGTGCGCGAACGAATCGATTCTTCACGATCCCCCCAGACGTTCCGGCAACGGTCCCATGGGTGCGGGACGCCCACTATGGCCCGCAGGTATCAGAAATCCGTACAACCACCGAACGGTCGTCGTGTCGCCTTCCGTCACCCGGCTGCCGCACGCTCGCACCGGTAACGACGACCGCCCCTCCGGTCCAGGGGCGTGGCCACGGCCCTGGACCGGAGGAGCGGGAAGCTGAATGGGGACGGGGCGCGCGTCCGGGGGACGAACCGGTGCGGCGAGGCCGGACCGTGCGGAACGCGCGGGTCGTGCGGTTGGTGCGGCCCGGGTCAGGCCTGGGCGCCCGCCGGGGGAGTGGTCGGGCAGATCACGCGGGTGGCGGGGGTGAAGAAGGTGCCCTCCTTGGCGGGCAGGCCGCCGCCGAACTCGGTGTAGATGTACGAGTAGAAGGCGACGTCGGGGTAGCCGCAGGAGGAGTCGGCGCCGATGGTGTAGGTCATGGTGACCTTACGGGTGGCACCGGGGGCGATCGGCACGGAGTACGTGGCGCCCGCGCCCGCCTTGCAGGTCACGCCGGGGTCGGCAGTACAGGTCTTCCAGGTGTACTTCAGACCGCTCGTCGAAGAGGTCTCCCACGTGGGCTGGAACGACTGCCACACGAAGCGCACGTCGGCGGTGCCGGTGTTGGTGAACGTCATGGTCAGGGTGACGTCGGAACCGGGCGTGGCCTGCGCCTTGTCCACGGTGAAGGCGAGCGCCGGGGTGTCGGCGGCGGACGCGGGGGAGGCGCCGGCCAGGCCGAGGACGGAGACGAAGAGGGCGAGGAGGGCGGCAAAACCGGCCCTGCTGAATCTGCTCATTGTTCTGCGCATGACCAGGGAGCGTAAGGCGTGATCCGCTCTTTGGGGCGGTTCCGGGAGAACCTGTTTTTTCGACCGAAAAGGTCTGGCCATGCCCCAAATGGCGTTGTGGCGGCTGGATTTCCACGAAGCGGCCGAATACGGGTGCCGGACATCACCGACCGGAACGGCCGCCACCGGGCGCCCCAAGGCGCGACGCGACGGAGCCGCCCCGAACGGACAGCGACGGCGAACGCCCTTCCCGCGTGACTCCGTTGCATCCAGCGGCACGGGCGAAAACCCAGGCAGGACACGGGAGCGCCACTCCGGCTGTGACGTATGTGCCGGATGTGTCGCGCGAGCACACAGCGACAGCACCGGCCGGGCGACAGCGAGTGACGGCCCCCGAGGAACACCCGCCCCGCAACGCCCGCTGGATGTGGCAGCAGCGGAAGCCGCGACGCACCCGCCCCGGCGGCCCCTGTCCGCCTACCGGTACACCCCGGACCTCACCGGGCCTGGCGTAAAGCCACCACACCACAGAGCCGGAAGACGCGGTCTTCCGCCCCATCTTCCTCTGCTGACGCCTGGTCACCTCGCGTACGGAGTGGTCCTCCGGCCTCGACGCGCCTGAAGGATCAGGTCCTCGACAGCCTGAAGCACCGCGTCCGCCCGCTCCTCGTGCAGCCACCCGTGCCCCGCGTCGTCGAGGACGCGCTGCTCTCCGCGCGGGGACTCCGCGGCCACCTCGGCGTGCAGTCTCCGCTTGGCCTCGTTGATCTCGCCGAGCAGTTCCGCGGGCCACAGGTGGGCCTGCGTGACGTCGTGCCCCATGGCCGTCAGCACGATCAGCGGAACGCCCGGAGTGGCGGGCGCGGTGCGCAGCTCTTCGGCGACCTTGTCGTACAGGTTCTGGTTCTCGCGCCCGGCCGCCCGCCAGGTGGCGAGGTGCTGCTCGACCAGGGGACCGCGCACCGCCTCCGGCCAGGCGGCGAAGTGTTCGAGCATCGGGGTGCGGGCCTGCGCCACCTGCTCCGGTGTGAGCTCGGCCGTCACCTGGGCCGCCATCTGGTCCAGCATCGTGTCGAGCAGCTTCCGCGCCGCCTCAGGAGCGCGAATCACCGTGTCCTCGTGGAAGGGGTCGAGCAGAAGCAGGCCGGCCACCTCGTCGGGGAAGCGCCTGGCGTAGTGGCGCGCGTAGGCCCCGCCGAGGGAGTGGCCGATCAGCAGGTACGGCCCGGGGATACCGGCGGTGTGCAGGAGTTCGCGTAGTTCATCGGTGACCTCGGCGGCGGTGCGGGGCAGTTCGGCGGGGTGGCTCCAGCCGTTGCCGCTGCGGTCGTAGAGGACGCTCGTGGTCAGCTCCGCGACGCGCCGGTGGATGTTCAGGTAGTCCAGGCTCATCATGCCCGCCCCGGCCAGGAACACCGCGGTCGGGCCGCCGGTGCCGGAGCGGTGCAGCAGCAGACGGCGGCCGTCGCCAAGGTCGTGCAGGTGTCCCAACGGGGGCGGTACACAGGTCATCGCTCGCTCCTTGGCGGTGGAACCGGGGTGCGTCCGGCTGCGTTCTCAAGTTTGAGAAAGGTATCACCTGTGAGATCGTACGCCCATGGACACGGTCGACCTGCTTCTGCACCCCGTACGCCTGCGCATCGTGCACGCCCTGTCCGGCGGCCGGACCCTGACCACGGCTCAGCTGTGCGCGCTGCTCCCCGACACCTCGAAGGCCACCGTCTACCGGCAGGTCGGCGTGCTGGCGGACGCCGGGCTGCTGGAGATCGAGGACGAACGGCGGGTGCGCGGCGCCGTCGAGCGCCGCTACCGGCTGCGGCGTGAACGGGCGGTGGTCGACGCCGGGACCGCAGCCTCGGTTCCGCCCGCGGAGCACCGGCGGGTGTTCGCCGTGGCGATGGCGGCCCTGCTGGCCGAGTTCCACGCCTATCTCGACCGGCCCGGCGCCGACCCGGCCGCCGACCTGGTCGGCTACCGCCAGCACGCGATGTGGCTCAGCCGGGAGGAACTGACCGCCCTGATCGAGGAGATGCGCGAGGTGCTGACGCGGCGGATCGCCAACGGACCCTCGCCCGAGCGGACCCGCTACCTGATCAGTCCCATCCTCTTCCCCGCCGAGGACCCGGCAGCGACCGGCGGACAGTGAGCCGCGGGCCGGGCCATGGCCGACGCACCCCGCCCGCCACCCCGCCGCGGCGGCGGAACAGCGGGCGGACAGCGGCCGATGACGTGGCCTAGTGACCGATCTCCACGTCCTCCAGTACGCCCAGCGCGTCCGGCACCAGTACGGCCGCCGAGTAGTAGGCGCTCACCAGGTAGTTGATGACCGCCTGTTCGTTGATGCCCATGAAGCGGACCGAGAGGCCGGGCTGGTACTCGTCGGGGATGCCGGTCTGGTGGAGGCCGACGACGCCCTGGTTCTCCTCGCCGACGCGCATGGCGATGATCGAGCTGGTCTGGTCGGGGTTGACGGGGATCTTGTTGCAGGGGAGCAGCGGGATGCCGCGCCAGGCGCGGACTGCGGTGCCGCCGATCTCCGCGTTGGTGGGGTAGATGCCGCGGGCGTTCCACTCGCGGCCGATCGCCGCGATGGTGCGCGGGTGGGCCAGCAGGAACTGCGTCTTGCGGCGCCGCGAGATCAGGTCGTCCAGGTCGTCGGGGGTGGGCGGGCCGCTGCGGGTGTGGATGCGCTGCTTGAGGTCGGCGTTGTGCAGCAGGCCGAACTCGCGGTTGTTGACCATCTCGTGCTCCTGGCGCTCGCGCAGCGCCTCGATGGTCAGCCGCAGCTGCTGGTCCAGCTGGTTCATCGGGTCGTTGTAGAGGTCGGCGACCCGGGTGTGGATCTTCAGTACGGTCTGCGCGACGCTCAGTTCGTACTCCCGCGGCGCCACGTCGTAGTCGACGAAGGTGCCCGGCAGTGCGGGCTCGCCGATGTGGCCGGAGGTCACGTCGATGGCCGCCTCGCCGTGCTTGTTCTGCGGCGGGATCCGGTCGGTGCGGTAGCGCTCCAGGTGGTCACGCAGACCGGGGGTGCGGTCCGCGAGCTGTTCGTACTCGGTGCGGGGCAGCGTCAGTACGGTCACCCGGGTGACCGCCCGGACCGTGTGCTCCCAGACCGCGTCCGGTGACAGCAGTGCCGTTTCGCCCAGGTGGTCACCGTCCGCGAGGACGCCGAGAACCGTTTCGTCACCGTACTTGCCGGTGCCGGTGCGGTTCAGCTTGCCGTGTGCGACCAGGACGACCCGGTCGGCCGGCCGGCCCTGCTCCACCAGGACGTCACCGGGGGCGTGCTCCTCCTGGACGAACCGGCCGGCCAGCGCCTCCAGCGCCGCCGGGTCGTCGAAGTCGCGCAGCGGCGGCAGTTCCCGCAGCTCCGCGGGGATGACCCGGACGTCGGAACCGGTGCTGGTGAATTCGACCCGGCCGTCTCCGAGGGTGTGCGTCAGACGCCGGTTGACGCGGTACGTACCGCCGGAGACCTGGGTCCACGGCAGCACGCGCAGCAGCCAGCGGGAGGAGATCCCCTGCATCTGCGGCACGGTCTTGGTCGTGGTGGCCAGATTGCGGGCAGCGGCTGTCGCCAGGCTGGTGCGCGCCTGGTCGGTGTCCGGGGTGGTGCCGGGTCCGGACGTCGGGTCCGCCGATGTGGTCATGGGGGGTTTCACCTGTTCCTGTGGGTCGTGGGACGGTCAGGGCCGCTGGCCGGACGCGGCCGGCCCGCGGTACGCGGCCGGGGAGCGCGGGGACTGTGCGCGGGGTTGCGGATATCGCGCCAAGATGCACTGGATTTCGGCCACGGTGGCCATGAATGACGCGGGGGCGTCATTTCTCGGCAAACGGTTCTTCAATCGTTTCCCATGGCCGGAAAGGGGTGGTTCATTGGCCGGTCTGCACGTCCTCCAGAATTCCCAGCGCGTCCGGCACCAGGATCGCGGCGGAGTAGTAGGCGCTCACCAGATAGTTGGCGATGGCCTGGTCGTTGACGCCCATGAACCGGACCGAGAGCCCCGGCTCGTATTCGTCGGGGATTCCCGTCTGGTGCAGTCCGACGACACCCTGCTTCTCCTCGCCGGTGCGCAGCACCAGGAAGGAAGTGGTGCCGTCCGCGCCGACCGGAATCTTGTTGCACGGGAAGATGGGGACCCCGCGCCAGGAGGGCAGGGAGTGCCCCATGAAGTCGACCGCCGTCGGGTACAGGCCGCGGGCGCTGCACTGCCGGCCGAAGGCGGCGATCGCCTTCGGGTGGGCGAGCAGGAAGGCCGGGTCCTTCCACACCGTCGCGAGCAGGTCGTCCAGGTCGTCGGGGGTGGGCGGGCCGCTGCGGGTACGGACGCGCTGCGTCAGGTCGGCGTTGTGCAGCAGCCCGAACTCGCGGTTGTTGACCATCTCGTGCTCCTGGCGCTCGCGCAGCGCCTGGATGGTCAGCCGCAACTGCTGCTCGACCTGGTTCATCGGGTCGCTGTACAGGTCGCCGACCCGGGTGTGGGTCCGCAGCACCGACTGCGCCACGCTCAGCTCGTACTCCCGGGGCCTGAGCTCGTAGTCGACGAAGGTGCCGGGCACCCGCGGCTCGCCGTGGTGGCCGGAGGCGACCTCGATGGCCGACTCGCCGCTGGCGTTGCGCGGCGCGGCGCTGCCCGTACCGGCCGTCGCGAGGTGGTCGCGCAGCTCCCGCGAGCGGTCCGTGACCTCCTGCGCGGCCTGCCGGGGCAGCTCCATGACGGTCACCCGCGTCACCGCGCGGTAGGTGTACTGCCACGAGGCGGCGGTGTCGGTGAGCGGTTCGTCGCCGAGGTGATCGCCCCCGGCGAGCGCTCCCAGGACCGTTTCGTCACCGTATTTTCCCGCGCCGATCCGGTCGACCCGGCCGTGCGCGATCAGCACCAGACGGTCGGCGGGCGTGCCGGCGGCCGCGATCACGTCGCCGGGCGCGTACGTGTGCTGGACGAAGCGCTCGCCGAGCGCGCCGAGCACCGCGCTGTCGGTGAAGTCGCGCAGCGCGGGCAGCTCGCGCAGTTCGTCGGGGATGATCGATACGTCGGTGCCGGAGACGGCGAAGTCCACGCGGCCGTCGCCGACCGTGTAGGTCAGCCGCCGGTTGACGCGGTACGTGCCGCCGGAGACCTCCACCCACGGCAGCAGCCGCAGCAGCCAGCGCGAGGAGACGCCCTGCATCTGGGGCACGGTCTTGGTGGTCGTGGCCAGATTGCGGGCCGCGGCCGTCGTGAGGCTCGAATTCTGTGTTTCGCCTTCGGGGCCGGGAATGGTCTCGTCCGTAACCGTCACGGCTTCGCCACCAATCGTGGAAGGTTGGAAAGGGGACGGCGGTCGGAGCCACGGCCGTTCGCGAGACGAGGTCCGTGCCGCTCGTCGCACTGAACATAGGCGTGTTGTTTTAATCGGGGCAATCACTCAAAAGAGTGGCATAAAAAATAATGGAGATGGACAGGTTTAGTGGAATCCGTTGTTGGAAAGTGTGCCGGGGTGATTCCGGCCGCGGACCGGCGGGCCGGAGGCGGGGAAAAGGCATCGAGGTGACGGAGCGGGTTATTCTCCGGGGAGCTGCCGGGAAACGGCGGGTGTCCAGGACCGGCCCAGCGGATCGTCGAGAACGGCGCGCAGGACGGCGTGCGCCGCGCCGAGCAGCGGCCCGTCGGCACCGCAGCGGGCGGCGGCCACCCGTATCCGCGGCCCGGTCCCCGCGTACGGCGCGAGAGCCGTACGGGCCGTCAGCTCCCGCTCCAGCGACGGCAGAAGCCAGGGCGCCAGTCGCGCCAGCGCCCCGCCCAGCAGCACCGCCTCCGGGTCGACGAGGTGCACGGCCCCCGCGAGCGCGATGCCGAGTGCCGTTCCCGCGTCGCGCAGGGCGGCCGAGGTGGCGCGGTCCCCGGCGGCGGCGCGGCGGGCGAGGAGTTCGACGCGCGCCCGCGGGCCGGGGTGGCCGGCCGCCGCGCGCCCTGGGTCGAGACCGGCCGCCCGCAGTACGGCCGCTTCCCCCGCGTACTGCTCCAGACAGCCCCGTGCGCCGCAACCGCACGGCCGCCCGCCGGGATACACCGGTACGTGCCCCAGCTCGCCCGCGAACCCCCGCACACCACGCAGAAGTTGACCGCCCACGACGACCGCGGCGCCGATTCCCGCTTCCGCCGAGACATGGAGGAAGTCGGGTGGCGGCGCCCCGTCGCCGTCCGGTCCGCCGCCGAGCCGAAGCTCCGCCAGCGCGCCGAGGTTGGCCTCGTTCTCGATGCCGAGCGGTTCGGGTACGTCGGTCAGGGAACGGAGCACCGGCGCCGGGTCGACGTTGCGCCAGCCGAGGTTGGGGGCGTGCACCACGGTCGTCGTATCGCGCGCCACCAGCCCCGGGACCGCGACCGTCAGCCCTGCGGGCCGCAGGCCCAGCGTCGCGATCCGGTCCGTGACCTCCGTGATCATCCCGGCAAGCCGGTGCATGACGGGGCCCGGCTCGCTGTTCCGGTTGGCCGCGTCGGCCGCCATCCGGGCCCGTATCCGCCCGCGCAGGTCGACGGCGCACACCGCGAGGTGGTCCACACCGATCTCGGCACCGATGCCCGCGGGCCCGGTACCGCTGACGGCCAGTTCGCTGCCCGGCCGCCCGCGTCCGCCGGTCGCCGCTCGTCCCGTCTCGACCAGCAGACCGGCCCGCAGCAGGGCGTCGACCAGCGTGGAGACGGCCGCCCGGGTCAGTCCGACCCGCGTCGCGACACCCGCCCGCGAAACGGGCCCGGCAGCGGCCACGGCCCCCAGAACACGCGCCAGATTGCGGCGGCGAATGCCGTGCTGAGTGTCGGTGCCGGGAGCGGTCACGGGGTGCCCGTGACGGGTGGGGCGGACGATGTGGGCGGGGTGGGCGTGGCGGTCATGCGGGTCGGAATTCTCCTGGGTGTGTCGAGTGATTGGGAACGCGTACGCAACGGCCGTGAGCCGGCCGTGTCCGGGGACGCGTGCGCAACGGCTGTCAGCCGGCCGTGTCCGGCCGCCCGGGGCCGAGCGCCCCGTACATCTCGGCGAACGCCATGTCGGCACACCGCCCCAGGCTCGTCAGCAGCCCGGTGCAGCTCTCCGGGGCCGCTCCGGGCGCCGCCGGGTCGGCGTACTCCTCCAGCACCAGGTAGGCGCCGGGCTCGGGCAGGGTGAACCAGCGGTAGGTCGGGCTCACCGGTTCCGGTCCGGCCGCCTCGTGCAGCGCGGTGGCACTCCGCTCGATGCCGTCCTGCCGGCGGTCGCGGACATCGAACCGGGCACGAACAAAGATGCTCATGCCCGGCACCCCATCACAACTCCCGCGCCGACGGTACGGCGGCGTCCGAATCCGTTCTCCGGATCCGGATTTCCGGCCACCGTTCTCCGGGCGGAATCCGGCGCCTGCCACGCCCCGGCAGCGAGCGGATTCGCATTCGCGTCCCCACCAGGCCTCCGGCACGTGCGGACCCCCGCCTCCTCACGCCCCCAGCAGTGGCCCGCCCGCCGCGAGCGTCTCCGTCAGCCGCTCCCGCGCCGCCGTGTCGCACGGCACCGCCGCGTACTCGGCGCCGCGCGCCGTCCCCCAGCGCCGTGCCACCGCCGCCGGATCCTCTCCCAGCAGCAGCCCCGCGGCCTGCGCCGCCGCGCCCAGGGCGACCAGTTCGCGGGCCTCGGGCACCACAACGGGCCGCCCCGAAAGGCGGCGTACGGTGTCCCGCCAGGCCCGGCCGCGCGCTCCGCCGCCGATCAGCAGCAGCGGCACATCGGCCGGCAGCTCCTCGTCCACGATCCGGTCCAGCGCCTGGAGCAGCGCGAACACCGCCCCGTCGTACGCCGCCTGGAGCACCTGACCGCGTGTCGTGTCATGCCGCAGACCGTGCAGCAGCCCGGACGCCTGCGGCAGGTCAGGCGTGCGCTCGCCGTCCAGGAAGGGCAGCATCACCACCGACCCGCCGGGCTCCACCTCCTCCCGCTCCAGGCCGAGCAGGGCGGCGACCCGGTCCACGGCCAGCGTGCAGTTCAGGGTGCAGGCGAGCGGCAGCCAGTCGCCGCGCGCGTCGGCGAACCCGGCGACCGTGCCCGTCGGATCGCCGGGCGGGCGGCGGCCGGACACCGCGTAGACCGTGCCCGAGGTGCCCAGGCTCAGTACGGGCTGTCCGGGGCGCAGCCCGAGCCCCAGCGCAGCCGCCATGTTGTCGCCGGTGCCGGAGGCGACCAACGCGCCTTTCGGCAGCGGCAGTTCACCGGTACGCACGGTGCCCGCCGCCTCGCCCGGCCGCGCCACCCGCGGCAGTGCCTTAGGGTCCAGGCCGACGTGCCGCAGGATTTCCTCGTCGTACGCCTCGTCGGCCGGTGACCACCAGCCCGTACCGGACGCGTCACCGCGGTCGGTGACCGCCTCGCCGGTCAGCCGCTCGGTGAGGTAGTCGTGCGGCAGCCGTACCGCGGCCGTCGCGCCGGCCGCCGCGGGCTCGGTCTCGCGCAGCCAGGCCCACTTGGTCACGGTGAACGCGGGCAGCGGCACGCTGCCCACCCGCCGCGCCCATGCCGAAGGCCCGCCGAACTCCTCCAGCAGGCGCCGCTGCTGTGGCGCCGACCGTACGTCGTTCCACAGCAGCGCCGGACGCACCGGCCGCCCCGACGCGTCAAGGGTGACCAGGCCGTGCTGCTGGCCGCCGACGGAGACCGCCGCTGCCTGCCGCGCGGCGTCACCGCACTGGCGCAGCGCCTCACCGAGCGCCTGCCACCACTGCTCGGGGTCACTCTCCTTGCCCGCACCGGAACCCGTACCGCCGGAACCCGTACCGCCGCCCACCACATGCGGAGCCTGCCCGCGGGCGACCACCTCACCGGTCGCGGCGTCCACCACGAGCGCCTTGGCGGACTGGGTGGAGCTGTCCACGCCGACGACCAGCGGTCCCGCTGCCTGTGTGCCCATCGCGTTCTCCCTCCGGACCGCGGGGCGGCCTCGCCGGTGGCCGGGCAGCACGCCCGTCGAAGGGCTTTCCCGGCGTGCTGCCGCATATTAGTTTGGGCCCGCCGTAATTTGTAAAGCGCCATGACGAATTGGTGAATCGGCCGAGGGAGCAGCGATGAGCTACCAGCCCGTGCCCGAGGACACATTCAGCTTCGGCCTGTGGACGGTCGGCTGGCAGGGCCGCGATCCGTTCGGGGACGCCACCCGCCGCCCGCTCGACCCGGTCGAGGCCGTCCACCGGCTGGCGGACCTGGGCGCGTACGGCGTCACCTTCCACGACGACGACCTGATCCCGTTCGGCTCCGGCGACGTCGCCCGCGAGGCGGCCGTCAAGCGCTTCCGCCAGGCGCTGGACGCCACCGGCCTCGTCGTCCCGATGGCGACGACCAACCTCTTCACCCACCCGGTCTTCAAGGACGGCGCCTTCACCGCCAACGACCGCGACGTACGGCGCTACGCACTGCGCAAGACCTTGCGCAACATCGACCTGGCGGCCGAGCTGGGCGCCCGTACCTACGTGGCGTGGGGCGGGCGCGAGGGCGCGGAGTCCGGCGCGGCCAAGGACGTGCGCGCCGCCCTGGACCGGATGAAGGAGGCGTTCGACCTGCTCGGCCAGTACGTCGTCGAGCAGGGCTACGACCTGCGGTTCGCCATCGAGCCGAAGCCCAACGAGCCGCGCGGCGACATCCTGCTGCCCACCGTCGGCCACGCCCTCGCGTTCATCGAGCGGCTGGAACGGCCGGAGCTGTACGGCGTCAACCCGGAGGTCGGCCACGAGCAGATGGCCGGGCTGAACGTCCCGCACGGCATCGCGCAGGCCCTGTGGGCGGGCAAGCTCTTCCACATCGACCTGAACGGGCAGTCCGGCGCCAAGTACGACCAGGACCTGCGCTTCGGCGCCGGTGACCTGCGGGCCGCGTTCTGGCTGGTGGACCTGCTGGAGACCGCGGGCTACGACGGCCCGCGGCACTTCGACTTCAAGCCGCCGCGCACCGAGGACCCGGACGGTGTGTGGGACTCGGCGGCCGGCTGCATGCGCACCTACCTGATCCTCAAGGAGCGCGCGGCAGCCTTCCGCGCCGACCCGGCCGTCCAGGAGGCGCTGCGCGCGTCCCGGCTGGACGAGCTGGCCCGGCCCACCGCCGAGGACGGGCTCGCCGCCCTGCTCGCGGACCGTACAGCGTACGAGTCCTTCGACGCGGAAGCGGCCGCCGCCCGCGGGATGGCCTTCGAGCGGCTCGACCAGCTCGCGATGGACCACCTGTTGGGGGCGCGCTGACCGCGGGGCGGCCGCACACCTCGCGCAGCCCTCAGCCGAACAGCTCCCGCACGAACCGGATCTCCTCCGCCCGCTGGTGCCCGCCCCCGCCCTCGTGCCCGTTGAACCGCCACAGCCGCAGGTCCTTGGCGCCCGCGTAGTGGTGGTACGCGGCGAAGCCGGTGGAGGCGGGCGTGACCGGGTCGCGCAGCGCGGTCCCGAAGAGGGCGGGGGCGTGCGCGCGTACCGCGAAGTTCAGGCCGTCGAAGTGGTCGAGCGTGTGCAGGGCGGCGTCCACCTCGGTACGGGCGCCCGCGAGGTAGCGGGTCAGTTCGCTGTACGGGCCCTCGTCGGTGATCTCGACGGCGCGCCGGATGTGGGTCAGGAACGGTACGTCGACCAGCGCGCCCGCGAGTCCCGGCACCAGCCCGGCAACGGCCAGCGCGATGGCACCGCCCTGGCTGCCGCCCGCCACCACGACGCGCCCGGCGTCCACCGCCGCGTGCCCGCGTGCCGCCGCCACGGCCCGTACGCCGTCGGTGTAGACCCGCCGGTAGTAGTAGCCGTCCGGGTCGAGCAGCCCCTGCGTCAGCTTGCCGGGCACGCCGGGGTTGGCGGCGGCGACCGGGTCGGGGGTGTCACCGGGACGATTGGGGCCGCTCTGGCCCCGGGTGTCCATGACCAGCGTCGCGTAGCCCGCGGCCGGCCACAGCAGCCAGTCGTGCGGGTGCATGCGTCCGCCGCCGTACCCGAGGTACTGCACGACGCACGGCAGCGGCCCGCCCGCCGCGCGCGGCAGCAGGAACCAGCCTTTGATCCGGTGCCCGCCGAAGCCCGAGAACTCCACGTCGTAGGTGTGCAGCAGGGACAGGCCGGCGTCGGTCTCCGTGAAGCGCGCGCCGAGGTCGTACGCGGCGGCCTCGTCCAGCGTGCGCCGCCAGAACGCGTCGAAGCCGTCGGGTTCGGGCAGCGGGGGCCGGTAGGCGCGCAACTGGTCCAGGGGCAGGTCGACGAACACGCGGTGCCTCCAGGTCGGGAGCGGGTCACGGGCGGGGGACCGCCCGTCCCCGCCGCGTACCGGGCGTGCCGACCGTCAGGCGGTCACGGCCCGGTCGTACGTCATACGTCGTACGTCGTACGTCGTACGTCGTACGTCGTACGTCGTACGTCGTACGTCGTACAAGGAAGTCACGGTTCCCGCTGGTCCCCCGGCGGCGCCTCCGCTTCCGTCGCCTCGCTGATCCCGGCGGCCGCCGGATCGAGCACCCGGGCCAGGAACGTCCGGGTCCGCTCGTGCTGCGGATCGGCGATCACCCGCTCCGGTACGCCCTGCTCGACGATGATCCCGGCGTCCATGAACACCACCCGGTCCGCGACCTCCCGCGCGAAGCTCATCTCATGGGTGACGACCAGCATGGTCATGCCGTCCTGCGCGAGCCCGCGCATCACCGCCAGCACGTCGCCGACCAGCTCCGGATCGAGCGCCGAGGTCGGCTCGTCGAAGAGCATCAGCTCCGGTTCCATGGACAGGGCGCGGGCGATGGCCACCCGCTGCTGCTGGCCGCCCGACAGCTGCGCCGGATACGCGGCCTCCTTGTCGCTCAGGCCCACCCGTTCGAGGTTGGCGCGTGCGACCCGTTCGGCCGCCGCCCGGTCGCGGCGCAGCACCCGCCGCTGTGCGATCGTCAGGTTCTCCAGGGCGGTCAGGTGCGGGAAGAGGTTGAAGGACTGGAAGACCATGCCGATGCGGCGCCGGACCCGGTCGATGTCCACGTCCGGGTCGGTGACCTCGGTGCCCGCCACGGTGACCCGCCCCGCGGTCGGTTCCTCCAGCAGGTTCACGCAGCGCAGCAGCGTCGACTTGCCGGACCCGGACGGCCCGATGACGCACACCACCTCGCCCCGCTCCACCGAGAAGTCGATGCCCTTGAGGACTTCCAGCGCGCCGAAGGACTTGTGCAGCCCCTCGACCTCGATCGCCCGGTGTGCCGTCACCGGGTCCCGGTCGGTCTGCACGACGGTCACCTGGCCTTCGCGGTACGGGCCTCCAGCCGCCGGACCAGGTGGCCCAGGGGGAGGGTGATGACGAGATAGAGCAGGCCGGCGATGAGGATCGGCGTCAGGCTCTTGTGTTCGTTGAGGGCGTCCCGCCCGAAGTTGGCCAGCTCGAACTGGCCGAGCGACAGGCCCAGCAGATAGACCAGGGAGGAGTCCTTGGTGAGCAGGATCAGTTCATTGGTGAGCGGTGGCAGTACGATCCGGAACGCCTGCGGTATGACGATCGACCGCATCGCGCGGCCCGATGACATCCCCAGCGAACGGGCCGCCTCGGTCTGCCCCTTGGGCACGGCCTGGATGCCGGCCCGGATGGTCTCCGCCATGTACGCGGCGCCGACCAGGCCGAGCGACAGCATCACGGTGATGTTCATGTCGAGCGCGACCTCGAAGGCGAGCGGCACGCCGAAGCCCAGCGCGATGAACACCAGCAGGGCCGGCACCCCGCGGAAGAACTCGATGTAGACGACGGCGAGCCAGCGGTACGGCGGCACCTGCGAGAGCCGCATCAGCGCCAGCACCAGCCCGAGCCCCAGCCCGAACCCGAAGCCGAGCAGGGTGTACTTGACGGTGTTGACCAGTGCGGTGGTGATGATGTCGGGGAACAGGGCCTTGGCGACTTCGATGTCGAAGAACGCATGGCGCAGCGTTCCCCAGTCGGCGACCAGGGCGAACACGAGCACGGCGGCGGCCAGCACGGCGTACTGGACACCCCGGAAGAGGCGGGCCCGCTTGCGTCGGGACAGGGGCATCGGTGTGCGGCTCCTCATCCTGGCTGCAGTCAGCCCTGCTGGGGCGCGTTGCCGAACCACTTCTTGTAGATCCGGTCGTAACTGCCGTCCGACCGTGCTTTCTTGAGCACTTCGTTGATCTTCGTGCGCAGTGCGTCGCTGCCGCGGCGCACCCCGATCCCGTAGTGCTCACCGGTGTGGAACTCGGCCGTCACCGCGGTGTCCGGGTTCTGCTTGACGTAGTCGAACAGCACCCCGTTGTCGTTGATGCCCGCGTCCACCTGCCCGGTCTTCACGGCGGTCAGCAGCAGCCCCAGATCCTCGAACTCCACCAGGTCGACGCCCTGACCGTGCTTCTTGGCGTATTCGGCGCCGGTGGTGGCCTTCTGGTAGCCCAGCTTCTTCCCCTTGAGGTCCTCGACCTTCTTGTAGGGCTTGCCCTTCTTGGTGATCAGCGCCTGGGTGGCCTCGAAGTACGGGTCGGAGAAGTCCATCACCTTCTTGCGCTGGTCGGTGATCGTCATGCCCGCGGCGGCCAGGTCGCACTTGCGGATGTTGAAGTCCTGCCCGGTTTCGATGCCTTCGAAAGGCGTGTTGACGATTTCCTGCGGCACCTTCAGTGCCTTGGCGACCAGGTCGACCAGGTCCACGTCGAAGCCGACGATCTTGCCGCCCTTCTTCACCTGGAACGGCGCGTACGGCAGATGGGTGCAGGTCTTGAGCGTGCCGGGGGTGACGAGCTGGATGCCGGAGGCCGACTTCCCGCCGGAGTCCGCCGGGGCTTTGGTGCTGGTGCAGCCCGAGGCGAGGAGAGCGGTGGCCGCGACGAGCGCGGCCGTGGCGGACATCGATGCGCGAACGGACACAGGTCCTCCGGGTCAAGATGCGGCCAACACCTACCGGTCGGAGGTGAGTTGGCTGCATCCTGCCACCGGCCAGGGCCGCTGTCGCCGCCGCCGGTGTTGCGACCGGGTAACGACCCGCCGCCGTTCGGGGTGCTCACGGGGGCGTACGGCCCCTGGGGCAGCCCGCCGGTTCCAGCGAGTACGGCCCCTGGGTCAGCCCGCCAGTTGCCGGGCCAGCGCGGCCACCGCGTCCGGCCCCACCCGGCAGCAGCCGCCGACGAGCCGGGCCCCCGCGGCGGTCCAGGACGCGACCCGGTCCGCGCTGAAGGCGGGCGTGCCGCACCAGGCGCGCGCCTGCGCGTCCCAGCTCTCGCCGCTGTTCGGGTAGACGACGACGGGCTTGCCGGACGCGCGGGCCGCCATGGCCACCGCCCGGTCCGCGTCCTCAGGGGTGCAGCAGTTCACGCCCACCGCGACCACTTCCGGGACGTCCGAGGCGAGCGCGAAGGCGTCCGCCAGTGGCTGCCCGGCGCGAGTGTGCTCCCCGGCCGCGCTGAAGGACAGCCAGGCCGGTACGCCCAGCCCGCGTACCGCCCGCAGCAGCGCGCGCGCTTCATCCGTGTCCGGCACGGTCTCCAGTGCAAGAACATCAGGACCTGCGGCGGCCAGTACCTCCAGGCGCGGGCGGTGGAAGCGTTCCAGTTCGGCAACCGACAGCCCGTAGCGCCCCCTGTATTCGGATCCGTCGGCGAGCATCGCGCCATACGGACCGGCCGACGCGGCGACGTACAGGGGCCCCGCGGCACCGGCCGCCATCGCCTGCCGCGCTGCCTCGCGCGCCAGCTCCACACTGCGGCGCAGCAGCTCGGCGGCCTCCGCAGCCCCGATGCCGCGCGCGGCGAAGCCCTCGAAGGTCGCCTGGTAGCTGCTGGTGATCGCCACCTGCGCTCCGGCTTCGTAGTACGCGCGGTGCGCCGCGACCACGGCGGCAGGGTCCTCGGCCAGCAGCCGCGCCGACCACAGCGCGTCACTCAGGTCGTGCCCGGCGGACTCCAGCTGGTTGGAGAGCCCGCCGTCCAGGACGAGCGGGCCCGCGGCGAGGGCGTCGGCGAACGAAGGGGGCATGGCCCCAGCCTCTCACCCCCGGCCCGGCATCCGCCCGCGCGGCCTCACTCCGCCGGTACGGCCTGGATGTCCAGCTCGATGCGGATCGTGGCGCCGATGGCCGCGATGCCCCGGGCGAGCATCTTGCGCCAGTCGAGCGTGAAGTCCTCGCGGTGCAGCTCGGTCACCGCGGTGCACGCCGTCCGCGTCTCGCCGCCGATGCCGGTGCCGATGCCCAGGTAGCGGGTGTCCAGCGTGACCGACCGGCTCACACCGTGCAGATGCAGCACCCCCTGGACGGCCCAGCGCGAGCCGCCCTTGTGCACGAACCGCTCCCCGGCGAACTGGAGGTACGGAAAACGCGCCACGTCCAGGAACTCGGCCGAGCGCAGATGGTCGTCGCGCATCTTCACGCCCGAGTCGATGCTCGCCGCGTCGATGGTCACCTCCACCCGCGAGTTCCGCATGTCCGGCGCGATCCACAGGCCGCCCTCGAAGTGGTTGAAGCGGCCGTGGATCTCGGCCAGCCCGATGTGCCGGGCGGTGAAGCGGATGGACGAGTGGTCGGGGTCCAGCCGCCACTGTCCGGGGGCGGGCAGGGACGGCGCCGGGGCCGGCTCCAGTTCCAGCGTCCGGGGCGCGGTCCGCTCGCCCGCGGTGACCACGGTGTCGAACCGCTCGGGCCGGAAGCCGTCGCAGGTGACCACCAGGTGGTACGCGGCGGGCGCGAGCGTGGCGGTGAACATGCCGTTGGGGTCCGTCTGGCCGCGGGTGACCTCGGTGCCCTCGGTGTCGCGCACCGATATGCCCGCCCCGGCCATCGGCAGCCCGACGGGGTCCTGGACGTTCAGGTCCAGCGCCCCGGCGCCGCGCGGGATCGGGGCCGGTGCGGGGGCACTGCGGGCGGAGCGGTCACGAAGGCGGGTGAGGATGGCGAGCGCCATGGCAGGACGGGGCCTCTCGGTCAGTTGTGTCGAAAAAGGTGCATCTCCATCCTGTCATTGGTTTAGACCGCTGAGGACGACACGTGTCAATACCCGCCGAAACGTGAAATTCATCGCACCGTCCGCAGTGTGACGGCGAACCGGGCCGGCGCCGCCGTCAGCGCGTACTCCGGCAGCACTCCGGGGCCGCACGACCGGCTGCCGATGCCGTGCTGGGCGTGGTCGAGGTGGAGCCGGACCCGGTCGCCCGGCGTCAGGTCGGTGGAGTGCCGGGCCGCGTCCAGCTGCTCGCTCGTCCAGCGGCGTGCGGTGAACCAGAACGCCGGCTCGCCCTCGACACGCAGCCCCGAGCCGTCGCTGCGGGTCAGCTCCACCCACCGCGTGTCGATCCGCGCCCCGTTCTCCTGCGGTCGCACGTACGGCGTCTGCAACGCGCCCACCGGCACGCTCCACAGTCCGGTCCGCGCCGCCGCCCTGGTGTCCGGGTACGCCTCACCCGGCCCGCCGCCGTACCACCGCGCCGTCACCAGGCTGCCGCACAGGCCCATCCGCACGCCGAGCCGGGGCAGCGGGCAGGGCCAGTCCCCGTACGGCCGTACCGATACCTCCAGCCGCAGCCGCCCGCCGTCCGCGCTCCAGCGGTAGTCCGTGTCCAGGGCCAGCCCGGAGCCGGCCGGTGCCACCCGGGTCCGCACCACCAGCGCGTCGCGCCCGCACTCGACCGCCGCCACCCGGTGCCGCATGCGGTGCAGCCCGATCCGGCGCCACTGCTCGGCGGGGCGCGGCCCCGGCTGCCAGGGCGCGCCCTCGTCGTTGTCGGTCGGCGCCCGCCACACGTCCAGCCGGGGCCCCTCCAGCTGCACGCCGTCGAGATAGCGGAGCACGCCTGTGGTGGCGTCGAAGGCGCCCGGGCCGAGGAGGACGAGATTGCCCTCGCCGTGCCGCGGCCGGGCGCCCGCGGAGCGCGGCACCGGCCGCGGCGTGGCCGGTGCGGCGGGCAGCTGCCCCCAGGCGACCTCGTGGCCCGCCGCGGCCCACGGGGTGTCGGCGGCCGATAACGCCCGTACGGTCCACAGGGCTTCGCGGCCGCGCCGGCCGGCGGGCTCCGGCGGCAGCGCCACTTCGGCGGACGCGCCGGGCGCGAGCGGCGGCACGGTCAGCGGGCCCTCGGCCAGCACCTCGCCCTCGGCCTCGTAGGACCAGCGGAAGGCCAGGTGGGAGAGCCCGGCGAAGTCGTGCAGATTGCTGATCCGCACCGCGCGCGGCAGGCCCGCGGCGGCTGCCCCGCCCGCCGCGCCGATGCGCACCGGCTCGACCACCTTCTTGAACTCGGCCAGGCCCGGTGACGGCACCCGGTCGGGGAAGACCAGCCCGTCGCAGACGAAGCTGCCGTCGTGCATCTCCTCGCCGAAGTCGCCTCCGTACGCGAAGAACGCCTCGCCGTACGGCGTGATCTTCCGCAAGCCGTGGTCGGTCCACTCCCACACGAAGCCGCCCTGGCAGCGCTCGTACGTCTCGAACAGCCGCTGGTACTCGCTCAGCCCGCCGGGCCCGTTGCCCATCGCGTGCGCGTACTCGCACAGGAGGAAAGGCAGCCCGCGGCGCCGGGCGTCGGCGGCCGGGTCGGCGAGCGGCTCCTCCTCGCGGCGGCCGATCCGGGCGACCTCGGCGTGGTCCGCGTACATGCGGGAGTAGACGTCGGTGTTGGCGCAGGACGCGTCGCCCTCGTAGTGCAGCGGGCGGGACGGGTCGCGCTCGCGCATCCAGGCGGCCATGGCGGACAGGCCGCGGCCGGTGCCGCACTCGTTGCCCAGCGACCACATGATCACGCTGGGGTGGTTCTTGTCCCGCTCGACCATGCGGCGCGCGCGGTCCAGCAGCGCGGGCGTCCACGCGTCGTCGTCGGCCGGATTGCCCCGCCACCCCTGCTGCTTGAAGCCGTGCGTCTCCAGATCACACTCCTCGACCACCCACAGGCCCAGCTCGTCGCACAGGTCCAGGAAGGCGGGGTGCGGCGGATAGTGGCTGGTGCGGACCGCATTGATGTTGTGCTGCTTCATCAGCAGCAGGTCGCGGCGCATCGCCTCGGGGCCGAGCGCGCGCCCGTAACGCGGGTCGAATTCATGCCGGTTGACGCCGCGGAAGAGGACACGGCGGCCGTTGACCGTCAGCAGGCCGTCCTGGACGCGTACGGTACGGAAGCCGACGCGCAGCGGCACCCGCTCGCCGGGCGTGCGCAGTTCGGCGTCGTACAGCCGCGGCGTCTCGGCCGTCCACGGCAGCACCGGGACCGTCGCGCTCTGCCCGGTCGCCAGGTCCAGCCCGAGCTCCGCAATGGTCACCCGGCCCGCCGGAGCGCACTCGACCCGCAGGGTGCCCAGGCCGGTGCGGTGGTCGTACGAGGCGTGCACGAAGTGGTCCACGACCGCGCCCACGGGCCGGTGATGCAGCGTCACCTCACGGAAGACGCCGGGCAGCCACCACTGGTCCTGGTCCTCCAGATAGCTGCCGGAGGACCACTGGTGGACGCGGACCGCGAGAACGTTGCGGCGCGACCGCAGCAGATGGCCGACCTCGAACTCATGGGGCAGCCGACTGCCCTTGAAATGCCCTAACTCCCTTCCGTTGAGCCACACCCGGGCACAGGACTCCACACCCTCGAAACGCAGCAGCGCGGGCCCCGGTTCCCAGTCGGCGGGAATGTCGAAGGCGTGCCGGTGGTCCCCGGTCGGGTTCTCGTCGGGCAGGTGCGGCGGGTCGACGGGGAACGGGTAGCGGGTGTTGGTGTAGGCGGGCGCGCCGTGGCCCGCGAGCACCCAGTGGCCCGGTACGCGCAGGTCGTCCCAGTCCGTGTCGTCGAAGTCCGGCCGGGCGAAGGAGGCGTCCGCGGAGCGGGCGGTGGGGGAGAGCCGGAAGCGCCACGCCCCGTGCAGCGACATCCGCCGTGCGTCCGAGCGGGCGTACCAGGCACGCGGCGGGCGGCAGCCGCTGCCGGGGGAAGGGTCCTCGTAGTACGGGAGCGGGCGCGGTGCGGCGGTCACGGGGTGCTCGGCGTCGGGGGCGGAGCGTGCGCCGGCGTGCTCGGCGTCGGGCGGGGGCAAGGGTCCTCCTCGCTGCGGGGGCACGGCAGGGGCGTGGGGGATCACGCCAGCGAACCACGCGCGGCGGCGCGCCGCGACCGGATACGAATGATTGACCGGTGAAGTGTTCGCGCGAAGCCGTACATTGCCCCAAGCGCCCGCATTCGTGCCGTCGGCCGGGGCGCGGCAGCTGGGTGGTACGGGTCCGACCGGATCGTTGCCTGCCCGGCGTGAGAATCCGCCGTCCCCGGGCACCCGGGCAGCATGAACGATTCACCGAAGAACCCGGACCCGGTACCGGAGCGCACCGCCGGCCTGGAGCCGGGCGGCGGCGTGCCGCCGGGCGAGACGCCGCCCGCCGAGGGCAGCACCCCGGATGCCGGGCCGCTGGAGACCCACAACCCGACCCGGGGCTGGTCCAAGGGCCCGCTGCTGGTGCTCGCCGTCGTGGTCGTCCTCGTCGCGGCCTTCTTCATCGCCCGTATCTGGGGCGCGTAGACCGCCGGAGCGTGCGGTCCGGCCGGGCACGGGAGCGTACGGACCCGTACGGCGCGCCCCGGCCGGAGCGCGTCCTCCTCAGGGGGACGGCTTGCGCAACGGCCCCGTGTAGTCCCGGAACAGCAGGATCCTGCCGTCCCGGATACGGAAGAACTGCACCGAGCGGCCCTCGAACGCGTCGCCGCGCCCCACACCCTTGGTGAGGGTCTCCGCGACGACGACCTCCGGGTCCTCGGTGCGGTGCACCGCGAGCGTCACCAGCGCGTCGACGCGCAGCGCGCCCATCGCCGCCCGCGCGAACGCCCGGATCGCCTCCCGGCCCTCGATACGGTCGGGCACGTCCGGGCCCGCGAAGGGCAGTTCGATCACGCCGTCCGGCGCGAACAGGTCCGCGAAGGCGTCCGCGTCCTGCCCCGTGACCGCGGCGCGCCGCTGTTCGAGAACGTCCAAGGGGCTCACAGCAGGCACGGTCCCTCCGATCGGCCGGACACCGGGCCGGCGGTCCGTGCGCCGGCCCCCTGACGCCGAGCAGAGTAGCGCCGCGCCGCGCGGAGAGTCAGCCGTACGGGCGTACGGACAGGCGCTTTCACGGGGGCTACGCGGAGTCCTCCGTTCCGCCGCGCAGCGCCGCGAGCGCGGCGGCCGGATCCTCGGCCGCCGGGCCCGCCGGGGCCCACTGCCCGCGCTCCTTCCGGTACGGCCACCAGCGCCCGTCGTGCCCGTACCTGAGCTGGGCATCACCGCCGGTCACGGTCCACCGGTTGCGGTCGTGGCGCAGGCGTGGTGGCGGCTCGGCCTCGTCCCAGGCGGCGAGCTGGGCCGTAGCGCGCGCCAAGGCCGCCGGCTCCGGCGTCCACTCCTCCTCCAGAACCGCGAGCGCCGGGACGCCGCCGTACTCCCACGCCCGTACGGCCAGCGCGAGACCCTTGGCCGTACGTCCGGAACCAGCCGCCAGCCGCGCTGCGATCCGGGGTTCCGGACCGGCCGCCGCCAGCCGTACGGCGTCCTGCGCGCAGGTCAGCGGCGCCTGCGGCGAACTGTCCGCGTGGCCGGGGGACAGCGCGTCGGCGAGCAGGCGCTGGGCGCGCGCCGCCGTGTCACTGATCAGGAACTCCAGCGCTGCCGCCTCCACACCGGGCGCCGGATCGGCGCCGCCGCCGAGGGCCGGCGCGGTGCCCGGCTCGTCCACGTACGGCGGAGGCGCGGGCAGCGGCGGCAGGATGTCCCGGGCCGCGTACGCCTCCGCCGCCGGTATGCCATCGGCCTCCACCGGCTCCGCGGCCTGCCCACTGGACGCGCACTCCTCCGCGGCCTGCCGCGCGCGCGAGGCGGTACGGGTCTGGAGGTCGTCCAGCAGCTCCCGTTCACCCCGCCCGCGCATCAGCAGCAGCACGAAAGGGTCCTCGTCCAGCAAGCGCGCCGTCTGATGGCAGAGCGCGGCCGTGTGGGCACAGTGGTCCCACGCTCCGCAATCGCACTCCGCCTCCAAATCGCCGATTCCCGGCAGGAGTTCGATGCCGGCCGCCGCCGCGTCCTCCACCAGGTGCGGCGGTATGTCGTGGTCCAGCAGTGCCGCGATGTGCCCGGCCCGGTCCGCGACCAGGTCCAGCAACCGGTCCCAGTCCGCCCCGTCCAGCTCCTGGAGCAGCACGTCACAGCGGCGCCGCGTGCCGTCGCGGTCCTGGACGACCGCGGTGATGCGGCCGGGCCGTACGGACACCGCCCCCACCGCGCCCGCCCGCGCGTGTTGGCGGCCCTGCTTGACCTGCCGGCCGTCGAGCGCACTGTCGGCCAGCGCCTTCAGCCAGGCCAGACCCCACCACGTCCGCGCGAATTCACGTCCGCGTACCGGCGGCAGAGCCGCGAACGTGCGCTCCCGGGCGGGTTCCGGCCGGTATGCGTCCTCGTGGCGGCCCGGAATTCCCCGCATGCCGTTCCTCTCGGTCATCGCTCGCTCCCTCGCAGTGCGACCAGGTCCGCCAGCTCGGCGTCGGTGAGTTCGGTCAGGGCGGCCTCGCCGGAACCGAGCACCGCGTCCGCCAGCCGCTGTTTGCGCGCGAGCATCCCGGCGATCCGGTCCTCGACCGTGCCCTCGGTGACCATCCGGTGGACCTGCACCGGACGGGTCTGGCCGATGCGGTACGCGCGGTCGGTGGCCTGCGCCTCGACCGCCGGGTTCCACCAGCGGTCGAAGTGCACGACATGGGACGCCCTGGTCAGGTTGAGGCCGGTGCCCGCCGCCTTCAGCGACAGCAGGAACACCGGTACGCCCCCGTCCTGGAAGCGCCGCACCATCTCCTCGCGCCGCGCGACCGGCGTACCGCCGTGCAGCAGCTGCGTCGGCACCCCGCGCCCCGCCAGGTGCGTTTCGAGCAGCCGCGCCATCCGGACGTACTGCGTGAACACCAGCACGCCCGGGTCGTCCTCGGCGAGGATCGTCTCCAGCAGCTCGTCCAGCAGCTCCAGCTTCCCGGACCGGCCCGCGATCCGCGGCCGCTCCTCCTTCAGGAACTGCGCCGGGTGGTTGCAGATCTGCTTGAGGGAGGTCAGCAGCTTGACCACCAGGCCGCGCCGCGCCAGGCCGTCCGCCGCCGCGATCTCGCCGAGCCCCTCGCGCACCACCGCCTCGTACAGCCCCGCCTGTTCCCCGGTCAGCGCCACCGCGCGGTCGGTCTCCGTCTTCGGCGGCAGCTCGGGCGCGATGCCCGGGTCCGACTTGCGGCGGCGCAGCAGGAAGGGACGGACGAGCCGGGCCAGCCGGTCGGCGGCGGCCGGGTCGGTACCGCCCTCGACGGCCGCGGCGTAGTGCTTGCGGAAGCGGCCCAGCGGGCCCAGCAGGCCCGGCGTGGTCCAGTCGAGGACGGCCCACAGCTCCGACAGGTTGTTCTCGACCGGCGTGCCGGTGAGCGCCACCCGGGCGCCCGCCGGAAGGGTGCGCAGCGCCCTGGCCGTCGCCGAGAACGGATTCTTCACGTGCTGGGCCTCGTCGGCGACGACCAGCCCCCACCGGGTGCCCGCCAGCTTCGCCGCGTCCAGCCGCATCGTGCCGTACGTGGTCAGGACGAACTCGCCGTCCGCCAGGCCGTCGAGGCTGCGCCGGTCCGCGTGGAAGCGGCGGACCGGGGTGCCGGGCGCGAACTTCTCGATCTCCCGCTGCCAGTTGCCCATCAGGGACGCCGGGCAGACGACGAGCGTGGGGCCGGCGGCAGCCGGGTCGCTCTGCCGGTGCAGGTGCAGCGCGATGAGGGTGACCGTCTTGCCCAGACCCATGTCGTCGGCGAGGCAGCCGCCGAGGCCGAGCGAGGTCATCCGGTGCAGCCAGCCGAGCCCGCGCAACTGGTAGTCGCGCAGGGTGGCGGCCAGGGCGGGAGGCTGGGCGATGAGGGACTCCGGGGGCGAACCGCCGGTCAACTCCCCGTCCGCCGCCGGACCGGCCGTGTCCGCCGCCGTGAGCCGGTCGCGGAGGCGGGCCAGCCAGCCGGTCGCCTGCACCTCCACGCGCGCGCCGCCGTCCGACTCGGCGGTCCCGGTGAGCGCCGCGCCGAGCGCGTCGATGGGCGTCACCTTGCGGTCCTCACGGTCCCGGGCCGTACGCAGCGCCTCCGGATCGACCAGCACCCACCGGTCGCGGAGCCGTACGAGCGGCCGCCCCGCCTCCGCCAGCCGGTCCAGCTCCGCCCTGCTGATCTCCTGGCCGCCGACGGCGAAGCGCCAGCTGAACGAGAGCAACGCGTCGGCGGAGAGGAAGGACGGCATCCCGGATGCGGTGCGGCCGGGGCCGGCGGGATCCGGCTCGGTACGGTTTTCGGTCCCTTGCGGGGCGTACGGCGCGCCATCCTGATCGGGCGGCCCCACCACGGCCCGGGTGCTGAGCCCCCGTACCAGGTCGGCGGGCCAGTGCACCTCCACGCCGGCGGCGGCCAGCGCACGGGAGGCCGGGCCGAGCAGTTCGGCGATCTCCTCGTCCGCGAGGCCGACGGAGTCCGGTACGGCGGCGGACAGCAGGGGCGTGAGCGGCGCCCAGGCCGCGGCGGCGCGGCGCAGCGTGAGCAGGGTGTCCATCCGGGCCCGCGGGCCGAACGCCTGCCCCGCGGGTGTGGTGCCCGCCCACACCTCGGACGCGTCGGCGACCCGGGCGGGGTCGGTGAGGTCGTGCAGTTGGAGGACGGCGGTGAAGCCGACGCCCGTCGGCACGGTGGCCCCGGTCCCGTCCGCCTCGGCCAGCCCCGCGACCTCGATGCGCAAGGAGATCCGTACGCCCGCGTCGTGCCCGGCCGCCACGTCCGCGGCCCACGCGCGCTGTTCGGGGATGTGCTGCGGCTCGGCCGCGGCGAAGGCCGGTCCGCCGGTGGCGAGGGAGGCGGCGGGGGAGCGGGGCAGCGCGTCCGCCACCGCGTCGAGGAACTCCCGCACCAGGCGTTCCGGTTCCGGCAGCAGTACGGGACCGGCGGTGTCCGGGAGCGGCACGGCATGCGCCTGGGGCGGCAGCGACGCGGCCAGCTCGCGCAGCCGCTCGATGTCGGCGGGGTCGAGCGGGCCCACGCGCCATGCGTCGTGACCGGAACGGCTCACTCCGGGCAGCAGCCGCCCACGGGCGACCAGTTGCAGTGCCAGTACGGCGGCGGAGCCCCAGAAGGCTGCGGCCGGGTCGGCGGCAGGGGCCGTACGTGCGCGGGTGAGGACGGGCAGGGCGGCGGCGACGGGCAGTACGACGGCGGGTACGTCGCGGAGTTCGATGCCGTGATCCGCGCTTCCGGTGTGGGGTTCCGCGCCGGGGACGGGCACGGCGACGGTCAGCGACTGCGTCGGCAGCGCGGCGGTCCCGGTATCCCCGGCGGCATCGGTGTGGGCGTCGACGGGCCCGCCGTCCGGCCGCCAGAACGCGATCCGTCCCGTACGGGGCGGATCGGCCGGGAGGAAGACCGCGGCCCGGCGCGCGAGCGCGGGCGGCGGAGCGGATGGTGCCGCGGGAAGGGTGACCACGTGCAGCTAGCTCCTCAAGTTTGACTACTGGCGACCGGGCCGCCCGAGGGTACAGCATGACCGGGCGTACCGACGACCGTCCCGCGGGCGGCCGGTCCGCTCGTCGGCACCGATGGAACCCGTGGGGCCGATCAGGCGTTCACCGGGTACGGAGAGCGCGGCGCCTGCCGCGGAAGGGACGGGAGAGATGTCCGTGAACGCAAAGGTCGCCATCGGCGGCGTCGCGGTGGGAGTGCTCCTGCTGTGGCTGCTGCCGTTCTGGGCGGCGCTGCTGGTCATCGTGGGCGTGCCCGCGGTGGCGTATCTGACGCTGGACCCCTCGCAGCGGCGCAGGCTGCGGCGTGTGACCCGCAAGGAGATAGGGCACTGACCATCCGGTCGGTGACCGCGCGCCCGGCGGAGTGAGCCGGGCGGTCGGCAGACCGCGACGACGTCCCCGTCAGCGGACCCGTGGAGACGGCAACGGCCCACGGGTGGGGCGGCGCCGTGCCGTCTCAGGCCGGCCGCACCGCCAGCGCCTCCAGCGACCGGAGCAGTCCCGGCAGCTCGGGCCCCCGCCCGACGGGCAATATCTCGCCCGGCCGGTCGTCGAGCAGGACGAACGCGATGTCGTCGGTACGGGCCACCATGCTCCACCCGGGCCCGTCCACCCGCAGCGTACGGGCCTCACCCGCCGCGAAGGACGAGCGGATCCGCCCCGGCGGCGGAGGTGCCGCCAGGTAAGCACGGGCCTCGGCCAGCGCCTGCTGCACTCCGGCATGCGGCCGGGTTCCCGGATCGACGAACGTGACCCCGTCCTCGACCTGCTCGCGCCAGACCGCCCACTGGAGCGCGATCTCGTCCGCGCCGAGCCGCCGCTGAGCGGGCCCCCACTGCCCGGCGTCCGGCGGCCTGAGCACGGCCGGACCGCCCTCCTCCGGTTCGGGATCGTGCGGCTGCGGCACGCCCGGCGCGGCGACGGCGAGCGCGAGCGGCCAGCCGGGGAGCGCTTCCACCATGCTGTCCTCGTCGGGCGACAGGTCGTACTCCATCCCGCAGTCCCAGGCCGCGACCGCGCACGCGACCAGCGAGACGTCGTCCGTCACCACCGTCCAGCGCGCGCCCCGCCCGTCCTGCCCGAGCACGAGCCCGTAGCCCTGCTCGTACGGCTCCAGGCCGAGCCCGGCGCACACCTCGGGGTAGTCGTCGCCCAGCACGCTCGGGAACTGCGCGGGCGTGAGCAGCACCGCCGTCAGCACCAGCAACTGGTCGTCGTCGGCGGTGCCGGGCGCGCCCGCGTTCCCGGCCGTGGGCGTTCCGGCGCTCTCGGTCGACACTCGGGGCCTCCCCATGCAATGCGCTCCGCCCGGCCGGACGCCGCCGCCACCGGCCCTCTCCCGGGCCGGTGCGCGCCGGGCCCGTGGCCGGCCCGATCGTTGCGATCAGTCGTCGGCGCACCCTAGTTGGCCCGCGACCGGTTGTCACCAGCCGTACCGTACGGCCCTCAGGCCACCGGCAGGTTGAGCAGGTCGCGGGCCACCGTCTGCGGTGACTCGCTGCGCTCCCGGGCGAGCGCGATGACCGCCCGGCAGGCCAGTTCGTTGATGCCGAAGGCGAGCGCTTCGGGGGAGACCCACTCCGCCGTCTCGGCGGTGCGTTCGTCGTCGTCCTCGGCGCACGCCGCCACATGGGCCGCCGCGGCCTCGAATATGTTGTGCCGCCGCATCGTCCCGGGTGCCCGGGGCGCGTTCGCGCCCGGCGCTTGTACGGCGATGCGGACGCGGGTGAGAAAGTCGCGAAAACCGCGGAACAATCCGGAGATTCCGCGCAAGAAGCCGGTCATCATGTCCCCCATTTCCGGTGCCCGTGCCGGTCGTTCCAGTGTGCACCGGGCGCTTACGATGGGAACTTCGACGACGAAAGGGCGGGTGCTCGGTGCGGCGATATGACTGGCTGAAGGAAATCCAGCGATTGGATCCGGAGCGGGACTTCCTGCGCATCCACCGCATCACCACGACGTACGAATTCCCGTGGGATGTCGCCCGCGCCCTGGAACTGGCGCTCTACCGTACCTACGCCGTTCCCAGCATCGGCCGCCTGCTCGCCGAAACCGCGGAGCTGACCGACCGTACGCAAAAGCGCTACGACGACACCGCGCTCCTCCTGGACACGGTGATCGAGCACGGCTTCGACTCCGAGGACGGCCGGACGGCGATCCGCCGCATCAACCAGATGCACCGCAGCTACGACATCACCAACGACGACATGCGCTACGTGCTCTGCACCTTCGTGGTGACCCCGAAGCGCTGGCTGGATCTGTACGGGTGGCGGCGGCTGAGCGAGCACGAGAAACACGCCACGGCCGTCTACTACCGCACGCTCGGGCGCCATATGGGCATCGCCGGCATCCCGCAGACCTTCCAGGAGTTCGAGCGCTGCCTGGACGACTACGAGCACGCGCACTTCGGCTGGGACGAGGGCGGGCGACGGGTCTCCGACGCCACGCTCGGCCTGATGGCGGGCTGGTACGGCCCGCTGGCCCCGGTGATGCGCGGCGCGAGCATGGCCCTGCTGGACGACTCCCTGCTGGACGCCTTCCGGTACGAGCGCCCCGGGCCCGCCGTCCGCGCCGCGGTGCGCGGCGCGCTGCGGCTGCGCGCCAAGTCCGTCCGCCTGCTCCCGCCGCGCCGCCGCCCGCACTACGCCCGCAACAATCCGGAGATCAAGAGCTACCCGAAGGGCTACGTCATCGCCGAACTCGGAACCTTCCCCCAGGGACGTCCCACGGGCGGCTGCCCGGTGCCGCACTGAGCCGGGCTCCTGTCAGGCGCTCCGGCGCTCCGCCAACGCCAGATAGCACGCGTCCTCGTCCACGTACCGCACCAGATCCCACCCGGTATGCGCCAGCAGGGGCCGCAGATTGCGCTCGGCCCGTACGTCCTCGGGGGTGAGCCGGCGCCCCTTCCGTGCCGCCAGCGCGGCGCGGCCGACCGGGTGGAACAGCGCCAGCCGGCCTCCGGGCCGTACGACCCTGGCCAGTTCGGTGAGGCCCGTCCCGGCGTCGCCCAGGTGGGACAGCAGCCCGGCGGCGAAGACCGCGTCGAGCGCGGCGTCCGGCAGCGGCAGCCGGTGCACGTCCGCCAGCAGGAGGGGCGCCAGCCGCCCCCGTCCGGCCTGTACGGCCGCCTCCAGCATCTCGGGCGTCAGATCGGCGCCGATGACCGTACCGCCGGCTCCGACGGCGGACCGCAGGGCGGGCAGCGCCCGCCCGGTCCCGCAGCCCGCGTCCAGCACCCGGTCGCCCGCGCGCAGCCCCAGCGCGGCGACGCCCGCCTGATAGGCGGGCCCGTCGCCGGGGAACCGCGCGTCCCAGTCGTGCGCGCGGGGGCCGAAGAACTCCCGCACGTCATGGACCTGATCGGCGCGCCCCGGCGCACCCGCGGTGTCGTCACTCATGCGGGAACTGTAGAGGCCGCGGGTGACACGGGCCGTCGGTGGTTCCGGGAACGGCGGGGAGCAGCGCGGCAACCGTTGCCTTTCGGTGTCTTACGTTCCCGGCCGCCCGGCGTAATCATGCTGGCATGACGGACACGGGGAAGTGGAATTTCGTCGACCATTTCGGTGCCGATCCCCAGGGCGTCGCCGACGCGGCGGCTCTGTTGCAGAACGCGGTGACCACCATCTGCGGCGCCGGCGGCGGAACGCTGGTGATTCCCCCGGGGCGCTATCGCATGCACAGTCCGGGAACGGCGGTACCCGGCACCGGAGTGCTGGTACCGGATTCCGGAAACCTGACCGTGGTCGCCCACGGCGCCCACATCTTCCGCAGCGACACCTCCACGATCGACACGCTCTGGGGCGGCGGCTTCTCGCACGACGGATACAACGGCGCGTCCGACATCAGTATCCGCGGCGGCCTGTGGGACGGCGGCGCGAACAATCCGCTGCACCTGGACATGTTCGCCTTCTGCTCCGCCGAGAACATCCTCTACGAGGACCTGGTGGTGGAGAACATTCCGGACTGGCACGCGATCGAGTTCCACGGCATCCGCAACGGCACGGCACGCAACTGCGTCTTCCGGCGCTTCAAGGCCACCACGCCGACACGGTTCTTCTCCGAGGCGATAGAGGTCCAGGAGGCGCCCGACGGGACGCACAGCACCAACATCGTCGTGGACGGCTGCTCGGCGGACGGCTTCGGAGCCCTGGTGGGCACCCACACGGCCACGTTCCCCGGCCGGTTCCACGACGGCATCCGCGTGGTGAACAACCGGATCACCAACGCCAAGAACTATGCCGTGCGCGCCCAGAACTGGCGACACGCGGTCATCGCGAACAACATCATGGCGGACTGCAACAGCGGAATACAGGTGCAGGTGGACCCGTCCGCGCAGTACCAGTCGTGGTTCTGGTCGCAGACCGAGGACATCATCGTCGCCCACAACGTCCTGACGCACATGGGCCTGACGAACCAGCCCGGACAGGGACCGCGGTACGCCACCATAGGCGTCTACGGAATGTCGGACACCCCCATGGAAAACGTCGTCGTGACCGGGAACATCATCCGCGACTGGGCGAGTTCGAACGCCATCGCGCTGCAGTACGTCCACGAAGGCGTGGTCACCGGAAACGTCGTGAAATACAGCCAGGGAGGCGACGGCACCGCCATACTGTTCACCTCCTGCTCCGGCGGAACGGCCACGGGCAATAACATCCGCTACGCCGGCTCGGGCGTCGTTGGCGCCGAGGTGTCCGCCGGGAACAGGGTCAGTCTGCGGTGAATGCCGGCCGGCTCGGCCCACGACCGTGCGAATGCCTCACGGCATTGCGCCGGGCCGGCGATTCGCGTACGAACATGAAATAAGGCGCCGACTCCGGCGCCGCCCGTCCTGCAGAAACGAGGCTGAGGGGCGCTGCGATATGCGTTCTAAGGGCGTTGCGAGCGTTTCTCAGTGGTAACCCTTGCGATCCTGGCGTGGTTGTACCGACCACCCTGGAGCACGCGTATGCGTCATTCCGCCACTGCGGCATCCCTCGTTGCAGCTCTGGCTCTGTCCACGCCGCTTGCGGCAGCAGCACCGTCGACACCGATCCAAGGGGACGGCGAGGTCTGCTTCTATGCGAAGCCCGGGTACCGAGGCACGTCCTGGTGCTATCACCCGTCGGGCTATGCGGAGGTACCGGATCGGCTCCGTGGCCGTGCTCGGTCTTTCGAAGCCGCTTCGAGCTTGATCGTGTATGCGATCGACCGCGGCCCCGGCGGGTGCTCTGCCCGGAAAATCTGGGTCGACGACCGATCCGCCGACTGGGCATGGGGCAGCAGAATGGATGGCGTCAGTACGGACCATCAGGGCTGCCGGATCAGCTGAACCCGGCTCCGGCGGCGAAGTCATCGCCTGCCGGGCATCCTCCTCCGGGCGTCTGCGCCAGGCGGCCTGGCTGTCAGCGATCCAGCGTGGCCCTTATGCGTACCAAGCGGACAGCCTCGTCGCTCAGGCGCGGATGGACGGAGCGCAGCTCGGCTGCATCGGGCATGCCATCGGCAAGGCGTACACCAGTGACCACATCCGCAAGGTGACCGCAGACGACCTGAGGAACGAAAACCGCCGCTGACAACCGAACGAACGAACGCCGAGGACGGCTCGATCGCGGCCGTCGCGGCTGTTGGGGCCGGCCCGGGAGGCCGGGACGGCCGGAGCGGTCGCCACCGCCCCTAGCCGGTCACCCGGGCCAGGGAGAAGCCGTCGTATCCCTTGGCGCCCACGGTCTGCACGGCGGTCGCGGTCAGTTTCGGGTGCTCGGCGATGAGTTCCAGGAAGCGGCGGATGCCGCGGATCGAGGGGTCGGTGCTGGCGGCGTCGGCGACATCGCCGTGGCGGACGACGTTGTCGCCGACGATGAGGCTGCCGGGGCGGGTCATTTCGAGGACTCGCTCCAGGTAGTGCGGGTTGTTGGCCTTGTCCGCGTCGATGAAGACCAGGTCGAACGGCTCGGTGTCCTCGGCCGCCAGTTGGGCGAGGCTGTCCAGCGCCGGGCCGACGCGGACCTCGGTACGCTCCGCGAGCCCGGCGCGCGCCAGATTGACGCGGGCGATCCCGGCGTACGAGGCATTGGCCTCCAGGGAGATCAGGCGGCCGTCGGCGGGCAGGGCGCGGCCGAGCCAGATGGTGCTGTAGCCGCCGAGCGTGCCGATCTCCAGAATGCGCCGGGCGCCTTGTATCCGGGCGAGCAGTTGGAGCAGCTTGCCCTGGGTGGGCGTCACGTTGATCCGGGGGAGGCCGGCCGCTTCGCTGTCGCGCAGCGCGGCCTCCAGCGCTTCGTCGGACGGGACGAGCAGGGAGGTGAAGTAGTCGTCGACCGTGTTCCACTGCTGCTGAGACATGCGGCCCCTTCGCCTATCTAGTTAGGTTTGCTAACCAACGTAGCAGGGTCGGTGCACCTGTCGGGGTGGTTCCCGTCGGAAGAGTCGCCCCCCGGGTGCAGCCTTTTGGAGCGCTCACGTCCGATGCCCCCGCACATGCAGCGGCGTCAGGTGGTCGCACAGCTCGCACCGCGGCGCGTCGCGGGCGGCCCGGATGCCGAGCAGCGGCTCGCCGCAGATGGCGACGAGCGGCCGTACGGGCGACTCCCGCGGGTGGCAGATGCGGCAGACGTTGTGCCAGGGGCCGGCCTCGTTGTCGCCCGCGGCGGGGACGGCCGCGATGTCCTCGCCGGTACCGGTGGCCTCATGGGTGGACATCATCAGCCTTCTTTCTCGCGCCCCGCCGGTGCGGCGACCGGCTCGCGGCGCGGGTTTCCCGCTGGTGGCACCCGGCCGGACGGTGGCCGGGGCTTTCTCCCGAAGCGTACGAAGTTGTCAACTCCACGCCACGCTGTGTAGCGAAAGGAGTACGGTCCTCGCCATGGTTTTCGAGTCGCGCGACGAACCCCACGACGTATCCGTACCGCCTGCCGACGAGTCCGCGAACACCCCGGACGACGACACCTTCATGGCTCTGAAGATCCTGGTGGCGGGCGGATTCGGGGTCGGCAAGACGACCCTGGTGGGTGCCGTGAGCGAGATTCGGCCGCTGCGTACGGAGGAACTGCTCAGCGAGGCGGGTGCCGCGCTCGACGACGCCGGGGACGTGGTGCGCAAGACCACCACCACGGTGGCGATGGACTTCGGCCGTATCACCATCAGGTCCGGGCTGTCCCTCTACCTCTTCGGGACGCCGGGGCAGGACCGCTTCTGGTTCCTGTGGGACGACCTGGCGCAGGGCGCCCTGGGCGCCGTCGTGCTCGCGGACACGCGCCGGCTGGAGGACTGCTTCCCCGCCGTGGACTACTTCGAGAACCGCTCCATCCCCTTCCTGGTAGCCGTCAACTGTTTCGCCGGGGCCCGCGCGTACGGGGCCGGCGAGGTGGCGCGGGCGCTCGACCTGGACCGGGGCACCCCCGTGGTGCTGTGCGACGCGCGGGACCGGGATTCGGGCAAGGAAGTGCTGATACGGCTGGTCGAGCACGCGGGGCGGGTGTACACCGCCCGGCTGCTGGACTCGGTGGGGTGAGGAAGCACCCCGTTCCGGCAGCACCGCCCGGCGCGACCGGAATGTCAGTCGGCGAGGTCGGCGACGGCCACGACCTTGTCGATCCGGACCCGTACCAGCAGTTCCCCCGGGACGCCGTTGCGGGCCCCGTACTCCTCGGCGCGCTCCTGTCCCATGTAGCGGGCCGCGATACGGGTCGCCCAGGCGCGTACTTCGGAAAGCTCGTCACTGGTCCCGGCCCGGCCCTCCACGATCGCGAAGCTGAACGGCGGCCGGTCGTCGTCCACGCAGAGCGCGACCCGGCCGTCCCGGGCGAGGTTGCGGCCCTTGACCGTGTCCGCGCCGGTGTTGAACACGAGGTCGTCGCCGTCCAGGAGGAACCACACCGGCGCGATGTGCGGGCTGCCGTCGGCCCGTACGGTCGAGAGCTTGCCGGTACGGGTGCCCTCGGACAGGAAGCCCTGCCACTCGTCCTTGCTCATTTTGCGTGCCATACCGCCATCCTGCGCCATCCGGCGCGAACCGGCCCCGTGAACGGCGCGCCCCGGCCGGGACGCTTGCCGGGACGGCACGGGTGGGCCAGGCTGGCACGGCAGTTGCCCACGGGGACACGGGGAGGAAACGGGATGGCAGCGAGCAGCGGGCTCGACTGGTTGCTGGACGACCTGACCGAGCGGATGGACCAGGTGCGGCACGCCCTGGTGCTGTCCAACGACGGGCTCGTGACGAGCGCGAGCCGGCGGCTGGCGCGGGAGGACGCCGAGCACCTGGCGGCGGTCGCGTCGGGGCTGCACAGCCTCGCCAAGGGCTCCGGACGGCATTTCGAGGCCGGCCAGGTGCGGCAGACGATGGTCGAGTTCGACGACGGTGTGCTGTTCGTGACGGCGGCGGGGGCCGGAAGCTGCCTGTGCGTGCTGGCGGGCCCCGAAGCCGATATGGGACAAATCGCTTACGAAATGGCGCTGTTGGTCAACCGTGTGGGGGAACACCTCGGGGTCGCGTCCCGCCGGCCGGAAGGTTGTCCACAGCCCTGAAGCCGGGGCTTGACGGACTGTCGTACCCGACGGCTATCGTCGTCACTGTCGGTAACGAACCGGCGGGAATCCGCACCGGATTCCGTGACGGACGATGACGGGGGAGTGTGTCATGACGGTGATGTGCGACGGGCGGCGGGTGTCCGTGCCGGACGAACTGCCGATCGCGGGGGAGACGCTCGCGCCAGGATGGGCGGCCCACGAACTGGGTCTGCGCTACAACGAGTTCGAGCTCGCGGTGCAGTTGGGCGAGATCGCCACGGTCCCGCCGGACCCACAAGCGCCGCCCGGCCCGGCCGGACCGTGGGGGCGGCGCCGGGTGCCGGCGGAGGAGATCCGGCGGCTGCGGGCGGAGGAGGGCTTCCCCGACACGCTGCGTGAGCGCCTGCGAACGGTCGGCGCGACCGAGGCCGCCGAACTGCTCGACATCGGCCCGGGCCGATTCCTGCGACTGGCCCGCACGGGCTGCTTCGCCCCGGCCCGCTTCTACGTGAACCGCTACGGCGTCGTGGTCTGGCGCTACCTGGCGTCGGAACTGACGGAATTCGCCGAACACGAGCCGGAGCTGCTGCGGGGCCACATCCCCGCGGTGATGCGGGTCATGCTCGACGGCGGCCAGGACTGGCGCGGCCGCAAATGGCGCAGCCGCCGGGTCGCCCAGCTGATGGGCCAGGCGACGGACAGCTGGCAGTCGGCCGCCGTGATCGCCGCGGTCCTGCCGCCGGAGGAGCTGGCCTCGATCGCGGAAGATCCTCTGGAGCGCTCCGTACTCCGACGCCTGCGCCCGCCCCTGGCCCCACCCGCCACCAGTACGACGGCCCAGCAGGCGGTGGAGCGGGAGACCATGGCAGCGGAGTTCGACGAGGTCCTCTGGTACCGCGTCAACCTCACCCGAGCCCTGGACCAGGCCCGCCGCCATCAACCAGCCACGAACCGCCCGCGACACCCCACAAGGCCCACCACTCCACCGAGCCGACGCCCCACTCCCACCC
>NZ_JOCQ01000021.1 GCF_000720725.1 Streptomyces rimosus subsp. rimosus | reverse complement strand
GCCCCCGCCGCCGTCCGCCCCGCCCGGTGGCGGTGTGCACGCGGCGGCGACGATGCTCGCCGACGGCGCGGGCGGTCCGGCCGTGCCGGGCCCCGGCATGCCGCCGCCCGCCGTTCCGGGTCCGCCCGCGTCCGGCCCGGCCGTACAGCAGTCGCCCGGTGTGCCGCAGGGCGGCTCGGGCTCGTACGGCTATCCGCAAGCGCCGTCCGGGCAGCCGACGGTGGGCCCCGGCTACATGGCCGTACTGAGCTACCGGGCGCCGGACGGTTCGGAGCAGAAGATCGTGCGGCGTTCCGCGCCGGGTGCGCCGCATCCGGAGTGGCAGCTGCTGCACGAGCTGCGGGGCATGAACATCCCGCCGCAGCAGGTGGTGGAGCTGCACACGGAGCTGGAGTCGTGCGACTTGCCGGGCGGCTACTGCGCGCGGATGGTCCGGGAGACCTGGCCGCAGGTGCGCATCAGCCACACCGCGCCGTACGGGACGGAGCACGCATCGCGGCAGCAGGGCATGCGGCATCTGCTGGAGCATCACGGCGAGTTGCACCAGGTGGCGGACGGTCCGGCGCGGCCGGCGCCGGTGCGGGTGCCGTTGCCGCACCCGTCGCAGGTGCAGCCGGTCCCGCCGGTGCCGCCGCAGGTGCTCGGGCAGGAGCTGGAGCAGTCCTTCGGTCCGCAGGGCCTCTTCCGTTTCGACCAGCGGGCGGTTTCCCGGCAGGGTGTGCCGGACGTGGTGGCGCAGACGCTGGTGTGGGCCGGGCTGCCGGTGGATTTCGGGCCGTTCTTCTGGGCGCAGGCGCAGCCGGGCCGTCCGGTGCCGACGCTGGCGGAGCTGGCGGCGGAGCGCGGGGTGCGTCCTGCGGCGGACGCGGGGTCGTACCTGGTCATGGGCAATGACTTCGGGCGTCAGCTGTGTGTGCAGTACGGGACGGCGCACATCGTCGCCGTGCCGCTGGAGGCCGCCCCGAACGGTCAGCCCGCGGTGCCGCAGTTCGTGAACAGCGGGCTGCCGGAGTTCGTGCGCTGTATGGCGATGCTGGGCCGGATGTGGCGGCTGCGGTACGGGCTGACGCCGGAGCAGGCCGGGCGCTGGACGGTGGACTTCCAGGCGCAGCTGGTGGCGCTGGACGCGCCGGCGCTGGGGTCGCCGGAGACCTGGTGGTCGGTGCTGCTCGAACAGATGTGGGACGGGCTGCTGTAGGCGCGGATCGCTGCGTGTGCCGCCGGTGGCGGCGCTCGACCTGCGGGACGGCCGGGTCACCATGATCCTTCGTATATGGGTCAGCCGTCCTGGTCATCGCCGCCGTCGCCGCAGGGGACGACGGCGCTGTACCGCGCCGGGCGGCGGGGGCGCCGGCCGCGCGGGCGGCGCCCGCTGTCCTGGCCCAAGCGGATCGCGCTGGTGCTGCTGATTCTGGTGGTGCTGGCGGTGGCGGGTGGTGTGGCGCTGTACGTGTGGGCGGGCGGCCAGGTGCGCCGTACGGACGCGCTCGCCGACTACTCCGGCAGACCGTCGTCCGGCAAGGGCACGAACTGGCTGCTGGTCGGCTCGGACAGCCGGCAGAGCCTGACGCCGGAGCAGCGCGAGCGGCTGCACGTGGGCAACGAGGAGGGACTGAACACCGACACGATCATGATGTTGCACCGTGGGGACAGCGGCCCGTACCTGGTGAGCCTGCCGCGGGACAGCTATGTGGCGGTGCCGGGCCACGGCCGCAACAAGGTCAACGTGGCGTTCGCGGAGGGCGGCCCGAAGCTGCTGACCCGTACCGTCGAGCAGGCGACCGGGCTGCGGATCGACCGGTACGCCGAGATCGACTTCCTGGGGTTCGTGCAGGTGGTGGACGCGCTCGGCGGCGTACGGATGTGTCCGGACAAGCCGCTGAAGGACGAGAAGTCGGGGGCGGACTTCCGGGCCGGGTGCCAGAAGATGGACGGGGTGAAAGCACTGGCGTACGTACGGGCGCGCTATACGGATCCGGAGGGCGACCTGGGCCGGGTGCGGCGGCAGCGGCAGCTGATCGGCGCGCTGGGCGACAAGATGCTCGGGGCCGGTGTGCTGCTGAACCCGTTCGCGCTGGTGCCGGCGCTGGACGCGGCGCTGTCGGCGTTGACGGTGGACCGGCGGGCGGGGGTGCCGGACCTGGCGCGCCTGGGCTGGTCGATGAAGGAGATCGCGGACGGTGAGGGCGCGGCTACCACCGTTCCGGTGGCTCGTCCCGGGGTGGACCTGGGAGGTGTCGGAGATGTGGTGGAGTGGGACGAGAAGGGAGCACGGCGACTCTTCCGGGCTCTTCGTGAAGATGTCCCGATTCCGACTTCTGGCAACAATTAACGCATCCTGGAGCATTGAGAGGGGCGGAGTGTCGCGTAACGGTCGCTTCGAATCGATCCAGAAAGTTGTGCGCACCATCGCGCCGTACGCCGGGAAGGGGCTTGAGGGATGAGTGCATCGGTTTCGCCTCACGGGTTCGAGATCGTACGAGGGCGTGGCTACCGTCCCGAGGACGTGGACCGGCGGGTGGAGGGGCTCTCGATCGACCGTGACTCCTGCTGGGAGCGCGCGGCGCGGCTGACGGTCCTCGCCAACGAGATGACGGCCGAGCTCGCTGAGCTGCGGGAGTACGTACGGCAGCTGCCCCCGCAGACGTACGAGTCGCTGGGCGACCAGGCGCGGCTGATCCTGACGACGGCGGAGTCCGAGGCGGCGCGGCTGCGCAAGGACGCCGAGGAGGCGGCCGGGCGGGCGCGCGAGGAGGCCGAGGCGTACGAGCGGCAGATCACGGAGGCCGCCGGCCGGGCGGCGCAGGAGCTGCGCGACGAGACCGAGGACTGGTCCCGGCGCCGGGTGGCGGCGGCGTGGTCCGAGGCGGACGCCATCGAGACGGCGGCGGGCAAGGACGCCGAGCAGTGGCGGTCCGAGGCGGCGGAGGCGCTGCGTCAGATGGAGCGGCGTACGGCGCAGCTGCTCCAGGAGCAGGAGGAGGAGCAGACCGAGCAGTGGGACGCGCTCGGCCGTGACCTCGCCGCGCAGGAGGCCGACCTCGAACAGCGGGTGGCGGAGCTGGAGGAGCTGGGCCGGGCCAAGGTCGCCGAGGCGGAGCGGTTCCGTGCGGAGGCCGAGGAGGCGGCGCGCCACCGTGACGAGGACGCCGAGGCGCGCGCGGCCGACCTGCTGGCGCAGGCCCGTATCGAGGTCGAGCGGATCGAGCGGGCCACGGAGCGGATACTGCGCGAGCACGCGGACCGGCGCGAGAAGGTGCGCGAGCACATGACGCACGTCCGCAACACCCTCGCCGCGCTCACGGGCAAGGCCCCGGACGAGGACGAGCCGACGGGCGAGGCGGCCGGCGCGGCGGTGGAGGGCGCCGGGGAGGCGGGCGCCACCTCGCATGCGGAAGGCGGCACGGTGCTGCTGGAGAAGGCCGGCGGCGCGGCTGAGGACGCGGCGGACGCCGGGGCCGGTACGGATGGCGATGCGGCGGCTGGTGCGGCGGTGGCCGGTGCGGAGGGGACCGCTGCCGGAGCGCCGTCCGATGAGCGGGCGCCGGTGGATCCCGACAACGAGGACACGCTGGAGAACCAGCTGCCCCGCCCGCCCGAGCAGCAGTGACGGGCGCCCCGGGGCGGACGGGGAGGGGCGCGGGCGCCGAGGGGCGCCGGTTCCTTCCCCGGCGGCCGCCCTGACCGGTGGCCGTCAGCCCTTGCGGCTCTTGCGGCCCTTCCCGCGGGTGTTCGGTACGGCCGTACCGGATGCCGCCTCCCCGTGGACCGGGAAGCGGCGCGGTGCGAGCAGCAGCAGGATCAGGAAGGCGAGGGCGGCGGCGACCGCGGCGCCGATGTAGACGTGCTCCACGGCCACGTCCACCGCGCGCCGCAGGTAGTCCGCGGCGCGGTCGGTGAGGGCGCCCGCGCGGGCCAGGGCGTGCGAGACGGAGTCCAGGTCGCCGGGCAGGCCGGGCCGGATGTCCGCGGGCGCGCCGGCCAGGCGGGCGCCGAGCGTGGCGTTGGCGACCGCGCCGAAGAGGGCGGCGCCGACGCACTGGCCGACCTGGCGGCAGAAGAGGATGGACGCGGTGGCGGTGCCGCGCTCCTCGAAGCCGACCGAGGACTGCACGCCGATGATCAGCGGCAGCTGGAAGATCCCGAGTGCCGCGCCCAGCGCCAGCATGATCAGCGCGGGCTGCCAGGCGGCGCCCGGGTAGGGCAGCAGCGGGAAGGCGAGCAGGATCAGCGTGGCGGCGCCGATGCCGGTCATGGCGCAGGCGCGGATGCCGATCCGGTTGTAGACGTGGCTGCTCAGGGCGGAGGAGACCGGCCAGCTCAGGGTCATCGCGGAGAGCACGAACCCGGCCGCGATCGGGCCCAGGCCCAGGACGGCCTGGGCGTAGGTGGGCAGGAAGACGGTCGGCGCGACCATGAGCAGGCCGACGGCGCCGAGCGCGAGGTTGACGGCCGAGATCGTACGGCGGCGCCAGACCCAGCCCGGGATGATCGGCTCGGCGGCGCGGCGTTCGATGACGACGGTGGCGGCGGCGCACAGGGCGCTGCCGGCGAACAGCAGCAGCGAGGGCACGGAGAACCAGGGCCAGGCGACGCCGCCCTGGACGAGGGCGCTCAGCAGCAGGCCGCCGCAGGCGAAGATGGCGAGCGCGCCGGGCCAGTCGACGCGGGGCCGCCGGTCGCGTTCGCGTGCGGGCAGCGATTCGCGGAAGTGCCGTACGACGAGCCACAGGGCCAGGGCGCCGACCGGCAGGTTGACCAGGAAGATCCACCGCCAGTCGGTGTACGCGGTGAGCAGGCCGCCGAGGGCCGGCCCGGCGACCGCGGAGGTCGCCCACACGGTGGACAGCTTGGCCTGGATCCTGGGGCGCTCCCGCATCGGGTACAGGTCGGCGGCGATGGTGTGGATGGTGCCCTGGAGGGCGCCGCCGCCGAGGCCCTGGAGGATGCGGAAGGCGATGAGGGAGCCCATGTCCCAGGCGCCCGCGCACAGCAGCGATCCGGCGAGGAAGACGATCACGCCGGTGATCAGGACGGGCTTGCGGCCGAAGGTGTCGGAGAGCTTGCCGTAGACCGGCAGGCTGACGGTGACGGCGAGCAGATAGCCGGAGAAGAGCCAGGAGAAGACGGCGAAGCCGCCGAGGTCGCCGACGATCCGGGGGACGGCGGTGGCGATGATCGTGGAGTCGAGGGCGGCCAGCGCCATGCAGAGCATGAGGGCGGCGACGATGCGGCCGCGGTTGGCGGGGGTGGGGGTGTCGGGTGCGGGGGCGCTGGTCGCCGGTGCGGGCGCGCCTGCATCGGATGGCGGCCTGCCCGCCTCCGGTATTCGCCCGCCGTCCGCCGCGGGCGCCGCCTTCGCGTCCGTATACCGGCTGCCGCCCGTCTCCCGGCCCGGCCCCTCGCCCGTTCCCCGTCCCGTCCCGCTGCGACGCACGTGCCCACGCCCCCCTCGGCTGTTCCGTGTACCTGACACCCTTCCACGCGGGCGCGGTATCCGGAACGCCGCCTCGCGACGGGCCGTGCCCCGGCCGTCGGGGCGAGTGGAACGCGGGTGTCAGCGGGGAGCCGTACTCTTGTTGAAACCCGGCCCGTCACACGTGCCGGGCTGCTCGCGTTGTTCGCCTCACCAGGACGGGAAGCCTGACATCTCATGAGCCTGACTGGTCTGCTCGACGCCGTCGCCCAGGACCCGGCGCTCGCCGAAGCCGTGCGGGCCGCGGGCGACGGCAACCGTCCCCATGTGGACCTGGTGGGCCCGCCGGCCGCCCGTCCCTTCTCCATCGCCGCGCTCGCCCGGCGCAGCGGCCGTACGGTCCTGGCGGTGACCGCCACCGGCCGTGAGGCCGAGGACCTGGCCGCCGCGCTGCGCTCGCTGATGCCGTCCGGCGAGGAGAACGCGGTCGTGGAGTACCCCTCCTGGGAGACGCTGCCGCACGAACGGCTCTCGCCGCGCTCCGACACGGTCGGCCGCCGCCTGGCGGTGCTGCGCCGGCTGGCCCACCCGAGTCAGGACGATCCGACGGCGGGCCCGGTCTCGGTGGTCGTGGCGCCCATCCGTTCCGTACTCCAGCCGCAGGTCAAGGGCCTGGGTGAGCTGGAGCCGGTGAGCCTGCGGTCCGGGCAGACGGCGGACCTGGAAGAGATCGTGGACGGGCTGGCGGCGGCCGCCTACGCCCGCGTCGAACTGGTCGAGAAGCGCGGCGAGTTCGCGGTGCGCGGCGGCATCCTGGACGTCTTCCCGCCGACCGAGGAACACCCCCTGCGGATCGAGTTCTGGGGTGACGACGTCGAGGAGATCCGCTACTTCAAGGTCGCCGACCAGCGGTCCCTGGAGGTGGCCGAGCACGGCCTGTGGGCGCCGCCGTGCCGGGAGCTGCTGCTGACCGCCGAGGTACGGGCGCGCGCCGCCGACCTCGCGGAGCGGCATCCGGAGCTGGGCGAGCTGCTGGGCAAGATCTCCGAGGGGATCGCCGTCGAGGGCATGGAGTCGCTGGCTCCGGTGCTGGTTGACGAGATGGAGCTGCTGCTGGACGTCATGCCCGGGGGCAGCATGGCGGTGGTGTGCGACCCGGAGCGGGTGCGCACCCGCGCGGCCGACCTGGTGGCCACCTCGCAGGAGTTCCTGCAGGCGTCGTGGGCGGCGAGTGCCGGTGGCGGGGAGGCCCCGATCGATGTCGGTGCGGCTTCCCTCTGGGGCATCGCCGACGTCCGGGACCGCGCGCGCGAGCTGGGCATGATGTGGTGGACGGTGAGTCCGTTCGCCGCCGGTGAGGAGCTGGACGGGGACACCCTCAAGCTGGGGATGCACGCCCCGGAGACGTACCGCGGCGACACCCAGCGCGCGCTGGCCGACACCAAGCGCTGGGTCGCGGACGGCTGGCGCTCGGTGTTCATCACCGAGGGGCACGGCCCGGCGGCCCGTACGGTCGAGGTGCTGGGCGAGGAGGGCATCGCGGCCCGCCTGGACCCGGAGCTGGGCGAGCTGTCGCCGTCCGTCGTGCACGTCTCGTGCGGGTCCGTCGACACCGGCTTCCTCGACCCGGGCCTGAAGCTGGCGGTGCTGACCGAGACGGACCTCACGGGCCAGAAGGCGGCCAGCAAGGAGCTGGGCCGGATGCCGGCCCGCCGCCGCAAGACCATCGACCCGCTGACCCTCCAGGCGGGCGACTTCATCGTCCACGAGCAGCACGGCGTGGGCCGCTACATCGAGATGGTGCAGCGCACGGTGCAGGGCGCCACCCGCGAATACCTGCTGGTGGAGTACGCGCCCGCCAAGCGCGGCCAGCCCGGCGACCGGCTGTACATCCCCACCGACCAGCTGGAGCAGGTCACCAAGTACGTCGGTGGCGAGGCGCCGACGCTGCACCGCCTCGGCGGCGCCGACTGGACGAAGACCAAGGCGCGCGCCAAGAAGGCCGTCAAGGAGATCGCCGCCGACCTGATCAAGCTGTACTCGGCGCGGATGGCGGCGCCCGGCCACACCTTCGGCCCGGACACGCCCTGGCAGCGCGAGCTGGAGGACGCGTTCCCGTACGCGGAGACGCCCGACCAGCTCACGACGATCGCCGAGGTCAAGGAGGACATGCAGAAGTCCGTCCCGATGGACCGGCTGATCTGCGGCGACGTCGGTTACGGCAAGACGGAGATCGCGGTGCGGGCGGCCTTCAAGGCCATCCAGGACGGCAAGCAGGTCGCGGTGCTGGTGCCGACGACGCTGCTGGTGCAGCAGCACTTCGGTACGTTCACCGAGCGGTACGGCCAGTTCCCGGTCGTGGTCAAGGCGCTCAGCCGCTTCCAGACGGACACCGAGGCCAAGGCGGTCCTCGAAGGCCTCAAGGACGGCTCGGTCGACCTGGTCATCGGCACCCACCGGCTGTTCTCGTCCGAGACCAAGTTCAAGGACCTGGGCCTGGTCATCGTGGACGAGGAGCAGCGGTTCGGCGTCGAGCACAAGGAGCAGCTGAAGAAGCTGCGCGCCAACGTGGACGTGCTGACGATGTCCGCCACGCCCATTCCCCGTACGCTCGAAATGGCGGTCACGGGCATCCGCGAGATGTCCACGATCACCACCCCGCCGGAGGAGCGGCACCCGGTCCTGACGTTCGTCGGGCCGTACGAGGACAAGCAGATCGGCGCCGCCATCCGCCGTGAACTGCTGCGCGAGGGCCAGGTCTTCTACATCCACAACCGGGTCGAGTCCATCGACCGGGCCGCGGCGCGGCTGCGGGAGATCGTGCCGGAGGCACGGATCCAGACCGCGCACGGGCAGATGGGCGAATCGCAGCTGGAGCAGGTCGTCGTGGACTTCTGGGAGAAGAAGTTCGACGTGCTGGTCTCCACGACGATCGTCGAGTCGGGCATCGACATCTCCAACGCCAACACCCTCATCGTCGAGCGCGGCGACAACTTCGGCCTGTCCCAGCTGCACCAGCTGCGCGGCCGGGTCGGCCGTGGCCGCGAGCGCGGTTACGCGTACTTCCTCTACCCGCCGGAGAAGCCGCTCACCGAGACCGCCCACGAGCGCCTGGCGACCATCGCGCAGCACACCGAGATGGGCGCGGGCATGTACGTCGCGATGAAGGACCTGGAGATCCGCGGCGCGGGCAACCTCCTCGGCGGCGAACAGTCCGGGCACATCGCGGGCGTCGGCTTCGACCTGTACGTACGGATGGTGGGCGAGGCCGTCGCCGACTACCGGGCTTCCCTGGAAGGCGGTGTGGAGGAGGAGCCGCCGCTGGAGGTGAAGATCGAACTGCCGGTGGACGCGCACGTCCCGCACGACTACGCGCCCGGCGAGCGGCTGCGCCTCCAGGCGTACCGCGCGATCGCCGCCGCGTCCTCGGAGGAGGACATCGCGGCGGTCCGTGAGGAGCTGACCGACCGCTACGGCAAGCTGCCCGAACCGGTCGAGAACCTCCTCCTGGTCGCCGGCCTGCGCATGCTCGCCCGCTCCTGCGGCGTCACGGACATCACCCTCCAGGGCTCCAACGTCCGCTTCTCCCCGGTGGACCTCCGCGAGTCCCAGGAACTCCGCCTCAAGCGCCTGTACCCCCGTACGGTCCTCAAGCCGGCCACCCGCCAGGCCCTGGTCCCGCGCCCGACCACCGGCAAGATCGGTGGCAAGCCGCTGGTCGGGCGGGAACTGCTGGCCTGGGTGGGGGAGTTCCTGACCTCGGTGCTGGGCTGAGCGGGGCCGGGGCGGCCCTGCGGCTGCTGCCCCGGCCGCCCCGGTCCCGCGCGGGAATGCGGCGTAACGCGGTTTGACCCGTCTTCCGCCCGATTCAGGCATCTTGGCGGTGACCGGTGGGAGATATCGCTCTATCTTCAGGTTGCCTCATGCGTCGCAGGAGGCAACCTGGCCCTAGAGAACTGGACCTCCCACCGTGATAAGACCCCGCCGCGCCGCCCTGTCCGCCGCCTCCCTGATCACCGCGGCCCTGGTCGCCCTCTCCGGCTGCACGCCGGACGGCGGTGCGGACAAGGACGGTGCGGCGAGCCCGTCCGCGACGGCCTCCGCGTCGGCCACGGCCACGCCTTCGCCGTCCGCGTCGCCGTCCGACAGCCCGAGCCCGAGTGCCACACCGTCGTCCGCCGCGCCGACGTCCGCGGCGCCCACGCCCGAGGCCGCCGAGCCGCCCGCGCCGACGCGCAAGACGCACCGGACGGGCGGGGGCTCGGACTCCGGTTCCGGTGGCTCGTCCTCCGGGGGGTCCGGCTCCGGTGGCTCGTCCGGCGGTTCCGGCTCCGGTTCCGGTTCCGGCGGCTCCGGCTCCAGCGCGTCGGACGGGGTGATCCTCGCACCGTCCGGCAACCACTACCGCCGCGGCCAGTTCTGCAAGAAGGCCCACCTCGGGCTGACCACGAAGGACGCCCACGGCGCCACCCTCACCTGCGAGATGCAGAGCGGGCGCCCGCACTGGCAGTGAGCCTTCCCGGCGGCCCGGCCGTGCTCACACCACGTGTGCGGCGATCAGCCGGGCACAGGTGGCGGGGTCGGTGCCGGTGGTGTCCACCTCGATGTCATAGGCGACGCCCCGGTGGACCAGTTCGGCCTGGGAGGCCGCCATGCCGGTGACCCGGTCGCCGCGTGCGGCCTCGCGCGCGGCGGCCGTCTCCGCCGCGCAGCGCACGCCGACCCACAGCACCGACAGGCCCTTCAGCGCGCTGCGCCAGCGTTCCTGGCCGGCGCCACCGCCGAGGAAGACCTCGTCCAGGAGGACGCCGGTGCCCGTGCGGGCAACGGCCGCGACGCCCTCCTGCCAGTCGGCCTGCAGGGCGCGGAAGACCGGGCCGACGGTGATGCTGCCGTCGGGCGCGAGGCCGAGGCCGGGGGCCGTCCCGGACGCTTCCGGTGTGACGAGCGACGGCGGCAGGGACTCGATGAAGGAGTCGACGCCGAAGGTCAGCCAGGGCCGGGGGAGGATCTCCTGGAGCTGCCGGACGATGGTCGAAGTGCCGGAGCTGGAGCCGCCGTTCAGGACGACGACATCGGTGCGGGTGCGCGGGTGGCCGGTGGTCATCGGGTCACCGTACGCAGGCGGGTCCGGGCCTGTCCTGCGTAATTCCGGGCCTGCCCCGCGCTGTTCCCGGGCCCGCCCTCCGCGGATACGAGGTCAGAGCCGGCCCGTCCGCTGCAGCACCGTGACGTCACCGGCGGTGCCGACGATGCCGTACACGGCCCGCGGGTGGCGCTTGCGGGCGTCGTCCAGGGCCTGTCCGGCCTTGTGGTCGTCGTGCAGTTCGACGGCGATGTAGTCAGGGGAGATGCCGCGGGTGTCCCCTATCCAGAAGACCCGGGTGCGGTCGGTCAGCCGGGAGATGGGCCGTATGTCGGCCTCGACCGTGGCACCGTCGGGGATACGTTCCAGCAGATGTTCCGCGGCCGTCACGGACGGCGGTTTGCGGTAGGTGCCGGCCTCGGTGAGGCGTGCCAGCGGGAGCGTGGTGGTCAGCGCCAGCGCGGCGGCCAGTACGGCGGCGGGCAGGTGGTGGGCGTACGAACGGACCCAGGGGCGCGCGGAGACCAGTGCGCGCGGCAGGGCGTCCACCAGGGCCAGGAAGACCACCGGCATCAGGACGGCGTTGTAGTGCCAGTCGATGCCCCAGTAGTGCGGCTCGTGGGAGATGAAACGCCAGCCGAGGGTGGGCAGCGCGGCCAGGAGCAGCGGGGAGCGCAGCGCGAGCAGCCCGGAGGTGGGCAGCAGGATCCACAGCAGAGTGCGTACGGCGGTGTCGAACGGGATGCGCTGGGTGGGGCCGTCCCCGCCGCCGATCTTGTTCCAGTAGTCGTACGAGCCGGAGCCGTTGAAGCCGGGGATGATCACGCCGAGGGTGACGGCGGTGGCGGCCAGCCCGAAGACGACCAGGCCGACGGCGAGCGGCACGGCCTGCCGCGCGCGGACGAGGACCAGCGCGCCGATGACGGCCGCCGTCACCCCCAGGTCCTCCTTGACCAGCACCAGCGGCGCCGCCCAGCACACCGCCGCGGTCCAGCACCCGCGCAGCACCGCTTCGAGCGCGAAGGCGATCAGCGGTACGGCGAAGGCGATCTCGTGGAAGTCGAAGTCGACGGCCTTCTGAAGCCCCCAGGACAGTCCGTACGCCACGCCGACGGCCAGGCCGCGGCCGCGCCCGAGGAAGCGGATGGCGGTCCGGGTCACCGGCACGGCGGACAGCGCGAAGAGGAACGCCTGCGCGCCCAGCAGGGTCAGGGCGCTGGGGAAGATGCGGTATAGGGGGGCGAGCAGGACCAGGACGGGGCTGAAGTGGTCGCCGAGGAGGTTGGTGCCCGGCCCCTTGAGGTCGGCGACGGGCGCCCGCAGATGCGCGTAGGCCCGTACCGCCTGCTCGAATATCCCGAGATCCCACGAGGACGTCGCCATCGCGCGAAAGCGCAGGCCGGAGACGGTGAAGAAGACGACGAAGAGGGCCGCGGCGGTCCAGTACGGGACGGACCGCGGGGCGAACAGGGCGGCGGTACGGGTACGGAGCCGGCCGGGGGCGGGGGCGGATCCGGCCCCGGCGACGGGCAGGGCCGGGGTCCTGCTGCCCGCCGCGGTTGCTGTGGCCGTGTCCATGCGCGTCCTCACTCTCAACTTCCGAAAAGATATCCGAGGCCGACGAACCGGCCGGTATTGCCGCCTTATTTGAGATGGGATGTCCCTCTTGCTCCGGATACGGAACGCCGCGTTGTCCCGCGTACGGAACCAGCCCCGCACCCGCCGGGGCGGCGCCGTCGCCGCCGCCGGACTGGCCGCGCTGCTCGCCCTCACCGGCTGTACGCCCGGCAGTGGCAAGGGCGGCAGTACCGGGGGAGACGGCGGCGGGGAACCGGCCGCCGGGGGCACCGCGCTGCACGCCGTCGCGTCCCTCACCGTCAAGGGCCGCGCCCCGAAGACCGGTTACGCGCGCGACCGCTTCGGCACCGCCTGGGCCGACACCGACGGCAACCACTGCGGCACGCGCGACGACATCCTCAAGCGGGATCTGACCGGGGTGCGGTTCACCGACGGGCACTGCAAGGTGGCGTCCGGAAAGCTGGCCGACGACCCGTACACCGGCCGGGCGGTCACGTACGAGCGCGGGCGCAGCAAGGTGGACATAGACCATCTCGTGGCGCTGTCGGACGCGTGGCAGAAGGGAGCCCAGCAGTGGCCGGGGCGCAAGCGGGTCGCGCTCGCCAACGACCCGCTGAACCTGATCGCGGCCGACGCCTCCGCCAACCGGCAGAAGGGTGACGGCGACGCGGCGACGTGGCTGCCGCCGAACAAGGCGTACCGCTGTGACTATGTGGCGCACCAGGTGGCCGTGAAGAAGAAGTACGGGCTGTGGGTGACGCAGGCGGAGAAGGACGCGATGACGGGGGTGCTGAAGGGGTGCCCGACGCTGAAGCTGCCGTCGGGCGGGGCTCCTACGGAGGCGCCGGAGCGGTTCGCGGCGAAGTAGGCGCCGGTTCGGGGTGCAGGCGTACGGCAGGCCGCCGGACCGGTTCCGCGTGGTGCGGTTCCGGGGCGGCGGCCTGTTGATGTGCGGGTGAGGTCTGTGGCCGGTGTGTGACCGGGGTGCCGGGCGGTCAGAGGGTGAGCTGCCAGCGGGTGCTCTCGTGGTCGAAGCCCGGCCGGACCTCCACGTCCAGGGTCTTCGCGCCGGCCGGCACGTCGAAGGCGAAGTCGGCGGTGGCGGTCCTGCCCGCCGGCAGGGTGCCGTTGAAGCCGGAGCCGATCTTGTCGTCGTAGATCTTCTCGGCGGTCTTGCCGTCCTTGCCGGCCCGCGCTTCGACCATCACCAGATCGCCGGAGAACTCCTTGCCGCCCTTGTTCTCCAGGCGCACGGTGACCTTGTAGGACCTGTTGCCGTTCTTGTGACCCGCCGCGAACTCACCGGCCTTGTACGGGCTCGGCTTGGAGACGGTCACGTTCAGGCCGGTGCCGTAGACGGCGGTGTCGCCGCCCTTGGCCTCCTTGACGGACGTGCCGCCGCCGCCCTTCGGCTTGGCCTTGGCGTCCTGGAGGGACTTGTTGACCTCCTTCACCGCGCTGTCGACCACGGCCACGGTGATCACCAGGCCGACGACCGCCGCGATCAGCGCGAGGACGCCGAAGACCGTGCCGGTGATGGCCACCCCCTTGTTGGTGGCCTGCCCGCGCCGGGCACGGCCGAGCCCCACCAGTCCGAAGATCAGGGCCAGCAGGCCGAGGATGCCGGCCAGCCAGAAGAGCAGCGGGAGTAGGCCGCTGAGCGTGCCGATGATGCCGAGGACGAGCGCGGCGATCCCCAGCCCGTTGCGGGCGGCCTGCTGCGGCGGCATGCCCATCGGAGCCTGCGGCGCGTGCGGGTGGTGCATCTGGTGCGACATGGAGATACGGCCCCTTCCGGGCGCTGGAGCGGTGAATCGGTGAATCGGTGAATCGGTGAATCGGTGGATCGCTGAATCGGTGGATCGCTGGCGCGGTGGACCGATGGCGCGGTGGACCGATGGCGCGGTGGATCGGCGTACGGCGGCGTACTGGACACCGGGGTGAACCGACGCCCTCGTGTGAACCGGTGGTGCGGTGGGTCAATAAGAACACTAGCTGTGAACCGAGTCAACACGGTTAACGGGTCCAAGGTGATTCACGCCGTGAAGGGGGTGATGCCGCATTCGTGGGTATGCTCGGCGCCACAGCAGGCCAAGCAGGTCAGGGGCGAGCGGACGGGAGCCGGCCAGGTGGCGGAGCAAGCAGCAGCGGGGCACGCGACGGAGGTGACCGCCGCCGGCATCGCGCGGCTGGCCGGGGTGGGCCGCGCCGCGGTCAGCAACTGGCGCCGTCGGCACGCCGGTTTCCCCAAACCCGTCGGCGGCACCGAGACCAGCCCCACCTTCGCCCTCGCCGAGGTCGAGCAGTGGCTGCGCGAGCAGGGCAAACTCGCCGAGGTGCCGCTGCGCGAGCGGGTCTGGCAGCAGGTCGTCTCGCACCCGGCCGGCGCCGCCACCGCCCTGCGGCACGCCGGCGCCGTCCTGCTGTTCGTCCGCGACCGGCCCTCCGCCTGGCGCCGGCTGGATCACGCCGCCAACGACATCGAGCTGGCCGGCATGCTGCCCGCCATCCTCGAATCGGTTCTCACCGCGCACCTCGGCCGCCACCACCCCGTACACGGCCTGACCCGCGACGCCCTGCTGCCGTCTGCGGCCCTCGTCCGGGCCACCGCCGGACTCGCCGCCGAAGGCAGCGAGACCGGCACTGGCGGCGACGGAGAGGAAGGGGCCGGTGCCGTCCCGGCGTTCGAGTTCCTGCTCGGCCGCCACCTGGACGCCAACCCCCGGCAGTACACCCTCACCCCGCCCGGCCCGGCCGCCCTGATGGCCGCACTGGCCGGCGCGCCCCGCAGCGTCCTCGACCCGGCGTGCGGCACGGGCGGCCTGCTGGACGCCGCCGAGAGCGCCGAGGAGCTGTACGCCCAGGAGGCCGACCCCGATCTGGCCGCGCTCACCGCGCTCCGGCTGGCGCTGCGCGCCCCCGGCGCCCAGGTGCGCGTGCACGCCGCCGACACCCTCCGGGCCGACGCCTTCCCCCGGCTGGCCGCCGACGCCGTCCTCGCCCACCCGCCGTTCAACGAACGCAACTGGGGCCACGACGAACTGGCCTACGACCCGCGCTGGGAGTACGGCTTCCCGGCCCGTACGGAGTCCGAACTGGCCTGGGTGCAGCACGCGCTGGCCCGGCTGCGCGCGGGCGGCGCCGCCGTCCTGCTGATGCCGCCGGCCGCCGCCTCCCGCCGTTCCGGGCGCCGCATCCGTGCCGACCTGCTGCGCCGCGGCGCCCTGCGCGCCGTCATCGCCCTGCCCGCCGGGGCGGCACCCCCGTACGGCATCCCGCTGCACCTGTGGGTCCTGCGCAAGCCCGGCGCCGCCGCGCAGCCCTCGCCGCACCTGCTCGTCGTCGACACGGCCGCGCTCACCGCGGGCGGCGCCCCCGGCCGGGACAACGTGGACTGGCAGGCCGTACGGACCACCGCGCTGGAGGCGTGGGAGGCCTTCGACCGGGACGGCGGTGTCGAGGAACAGCCCGGAGTACGGCGGACACTGGCCGCCATCGACCTCCTCGGCGACGACGTGGACCTCGCACCGGCCCGCCACCTGCCGCCCCCGCCCGCCGCCGGCGGCCCCGCCGGACTGGCCCAGGTGCGCGACCGGCTGGCCGACACCCTTGCCCGTACAGCCGAGCTGACCCCCGACCCGGCCGCGGCCCCGCAGTCCCCGCCCGCGCGCTGGCCGCTGACGACCGTCGGGGAACTGGCGCGCGCGGGCGCCCTGGTGCTGCGCGCAGGCGGCCCCGGGACGGCGACCGATGGCGCCGCGCCCGCCGTCCTCACCGAGCACGATGTCATCGGCGGTACGGCCCCCAGCGGCGCGCTGCCCGAACACGCCGGGTCCACCGGGCCTGCCGAGGAGCCGGTGCTCGTCGCGGCGGGCGACGTGGTGGTGCCCGTGCTGGGCGGCGGCGCCGTCGCCCGCGTCGTGGACAAGGCCACCGCCGGGGCCGCCCTGGGCCGCAACCTCTTCCTCCTGCGGCCCGACCCGGCCGCCCTCGACCCGTGGTTCCTGGCCGGGTTCCTGCGCGGCACCGCCAACACCCGGCAGGCCAGCAGCTACGCCTCCACCGCCACCCGCCTGGACGTGCGCCGCCTCCAGCTCCCGCGGCTGCCGCTGGCCGAGCAGCAGCGCTACGGACAGCGCTTCCGCGAACTGGCCGCCTTCGAGGAGACCCTGCGTCTCGCTGCCCGCCTGGGCGAACAGCTCGTGCAGGGCCTGCACGACGGCCTGACGGAGGGCTCGGTCACGCCCGGCTGATTTCCTACAACCCCGGCGGCATCAGCGGTGTCGTATATACGCTCGAACGCACGCACCCGCAGTATGTTCCCGGCGCCGCGCCCACCACGGCGCGCCGGGGTCCCGATCCGTCAGGAGCAGTAATGCACGGCCCCGTTACGGCACCGCCGCCGCACCGTCCCGCAGCGCGCAGGACAGTCGTCCTGCTGCGGGTGGTCTTCGTGGCGGTGGCCGTGCTCAGCCTGGGCTTTCTGGCCTGGCTGACGCTGCTGCGCGCCGCCGTCGTGCAGCGCCGCCCGCTGGGCTGGTGGGTGTTCGGCGCGGACCTGGTGCTGTTCACCGGCGCGTTCATCCTGACCGGAAGCGCGGACGAGAACTCCTGGCAGGCCAACACCGGCGTGGGTCTGATCGTCTTCCAGATGGCCGCGGCTGTGGCGTACTACCTCGTCGCGGATGTGCGCGCGCACCGTGTCGCGCCCGGCTGGCCGCCGTACGGGCCGCCCGGCGCGGGCCCCGCGTACGGCGGCCACCCTGGTACGGGACCGGCCCCGGCCGCCATGCCGCCCGCCCCGAACCCGTACGCCGGAGCGCAGCAGCCGCCCGCCACGCAGTACGCCCCGCCCGTCACCCAGTACGGCCCGTCCGCCACGCAGTACAACCCGCCCGCCACCCAGTACGACCAGCCCGCCGCCCCGTACGGCGGCCAGCCGCAGCGCATCAACCAGGTGCGCGCCGAACTGGACGAGCTGAGTGACTACCTCCGCAGGGAGGAAGGGCGTTGAACGGCCGCGTCGTCGCCGAGCGCTACGAACTCTCCGCGCTGCTCGGCCAAGGCGGCATGGGCCAGGTCTGGATCGCCTACGACCGGCGCCTCGACCGCCGGGTCGGCGTCAAGCTGCTGCGCCCCGACCGGGTCTCCGGCACCCCGGACGCGGAGGAGATGCGCCGCCGCTTCGTGCGCGAGTGCCGGGTCACCGCGCAGGTCGACCACCCCGGCCTGGTCACCGTCCACGACGCGGGCAGCGACGGCGACGACCTGTACCTGGTCATGCAGTACGTCGAGGGCGCCGACCTCGCCGACCACCTGGCCGAGCACGACCCGTACCCCTGGCAGTGGGCGGTCAGCGTCGCCGCCCAGCTGTGCGCCGTGCTGGCCTCCGTACACGCCGTACCGATCATCCACCGCGACCTCAAGCCGCGGAACGTGATGGTCAAGCCGGACGGCACCCTCACCGTCCTGGACCTCGGCATCGCCGCCGCCCTGGACACCGACACCACCCGCCTCACCCACACCGGCTCACCCATCGGCAGCCCCGCCTACATGGCGCCCGAGCAGGCCATGGGCGGCACCGTCGGCCCGTACACGGACCTGTACGCGCTCGGCGTGCTGCTCCACGAACTGCTCAGCGGCGAGGTGCCGTTCGCCGGCTCGACCGCGCTGGGCGTGCTGCACCGCCATCTGTACGAGCCACCGGTCCCGGTGCGCAGGCTCCGCGCCGACGTGCCCGAACAGCTGGAGGCGCTGGTGCTGCGGCTGCTCGGCAAGGACCCGCAGGAGCGGCCCGCCGACGCGCAGGAGGTCTACCAGGCGCTGGTGCCGCTGCTGCCGACCGCGTCGCAGGGGCAGTCCGGAGCGGGCGCGCCGATGGACCCGACCCGGCCGTTCCTGCACCCGCACGCGCCGTGGCCGGTGCGCGCCACGGCCCCGCCCGTACCGCCGCTCGCCTCCGTACCGCCGCCCGCCGATCCGCGCGTATCCGGCATGAGCGCCGACCCGCGGACCTCAAGGCCGGGCGCCGACCCGTGGACCCCGGGGGCGGGCATCGACCCGCGGATCCCGGAGACGGGCGCCGACCCGCGATCCTCCGGACCGGGCGGCGGCCCCGATGTCGCCGCCGCCGTGGACGAGGTCAAGCGCCTCCTGGACCAGGGCCGCATCACCCACGCCGTGGACATCCTCGGCGGCATCCTGCCTGCCGCGGCCGCCCGGCACGGCGCGCACTCCCCGGTCGTACGGACGCTGCGCAAGCAGTACGCGGCCACGCTCATGGACGACGGCCAGTACCGGCGGGCGCTGCCCGAACTGCGCGCGCTCGCCGAGGAATACGCGCGCGACAGCGGGCCGGGGGCGGCGCGCCAGGCGCTCCAGTTCCATTACGAGGCCGCGCAGTGCCTGGAGCAGCTGGGCGAGGTGACGCAGGCGCTGGACGAGTACCGGGCCCTGCTGCCGCACTTCGAGCGCTATCCGGACGACCCCGTGCGGCCCCTGGAGATCCGCCGGTCCATCGGCCACCTGCTGCTCGCCCTCGGGGAGCGCGGCGCCGCCCACGAGGCACTGTCCCGCCTCCTGTACGACGCGGAGCGGCTGCACGGCCCGCACGGCGCCTTCCCCGCGGAGGTCCGGCGCACGCTGTACTGGCTCGGGCAGGTCCGCGGCTGAGCCGTGTCACGGACGGTACGTGCGGTCAGTGCGTACGGGCGGTTCGTACGGACGGTACGTGCGGGCGGTTCGTACGGGCATACCTTCAGGTGAGAACAGGAGAGAAACCGCCTTCCGGGCAACTCGTTGTGCGAATCAGTGGCCCGGATCACGCGGACTCTTTAGCATCGGCATCGATCAACAGCACCGGCATCGATCAACGCCAGGTAGGAAAAGCCGCACCGCCGCCGCACCGTCGTTGCACCCCGCCAGGAGGCTTGATGTTCCGCCGTAGGACCGCGCTTCCCGTTTCCGCCGCTGCCGCCCTGCTGGCCGCCGCCCCGCTGCTCACCGCCTGCGGTACGGACGCGCGCCCCGGCGCCGCGGCCGTCGTGGACGGGCAGCGGATCACCGTCGCGCAGCTCCAGTCGCGGGTCCACGACGTGCGCAGCGCCCAGGAGAAGTCGCCGCAGGCCGCCCAACTGGTGGAGAACACCGGGAGGCTGGGGCCCGCCATGCTGAACGGCATGATTTTCGACCGGGTCCTGGAGCGGAACGCGAAGGACGCCGGGGTCACGGTCTCGCGCGGCGACGTGCAGAAGTGGCGCGCGGCGGCCGAGCGCAGCGCGGGCGGCGCGGAGCGGCTGAAGCAGATGTGGCTCCAGCAGGCCATCGCGCCCGGCGAGATCAACGCGGTGGTCCGCAACCAGCTCCTGCTGGACGGCATCGCCAAGCACATCGGCGCCGACCGCGGCCGGCCGCAGGGCCAGCAGCAGCTCGCCACGGAGCTGGCCAGGACATCGCGCACGATGGGCATCGACGTCAACCCGCGCTACGGCAAGTGGGACAACGGCCAGGTCATCCTCGGCCGGACCAAGGAACCGTGGGTCAAGAACGTGTCCGGCGCGGCGGAGCAGCAGCAGACCTGAGCCGGGCCGGGGAGAGGGCGGGAGGGGCCGCCGTGTGCGGGCCCCGTCCGGCCGGGCCGTCGCGTTGTCGGTGCCGTGCGTTACGTTCGTCGGGTGAACGCTGACGCCACCGACACCACGCCCGCGCCCGGCCGCCTGGTCCTGCTCACGACCAGCCACCGGGTCGCGCCCGGCCTGCTGTCCTGGCCCGCGTGGCAGACGCTGCGCGCCGCCGACCGCGTGCTGTGCGCCGACGACGCCCATCCGCAGCTCCCGTATCTGCGCGAGGCGGGCATAGCGGTCGAGACGGCGGTGCCCGGCGCCCGCGAGCTGGTCGAGTACTGCCGGAGCGAGGACCGTACGGCGGTCGTGATCACCTCCGCCGACGGGGACTCGGAGCTGACCGACGGCCTGGCCCGGATGGCGGGCTCCGGCCGGGAGACCATGCCGGACCTGGAGCTGCTGCCCGGCTCGTACGACCTGCCGGGCGCCCGCCTGCTCGATGTCGTGCAGGTCATGGACCGGATCCGCCGCCAGTGCCCGTGGAGCGGCGTGCGCACCCACGAGGACCTGGCGAAGTACGGCATCGAGGAGATGTACGAGCTGGTCGAGGCGATCGAGGAGGGCGACCGGGAGGCGCTGCGCGAGGAGCTGGGCGATGTGCTCCTCCAGGTCGTCTTCCACGCCCGGATCGCCCAGGACGACCCGGACGAGCCGTTCGCCGTGGACGACGTGGCGGGCACCCTCGTGGACAAGCTGATCCGCCGCCATCCGCACATCTTCGGCGAGGAGGCCGCGCACACCCCCGAGGACGTGAAGGCGCATTGGCTGCGGGAGAAAGCGGTCGAGAAGCAGCGCACCTCGGTCACCGAAGGCATCCCGCTCGGCCAGCCCGCCCTGGCGCTGGCCGGCAAGCTGGCCTCCCGGGCGCGTACGGCCGGCATCGACGCCCTCCCGCCGGGCGAGGGCATCGGGTACGAGCTGCTGGCCCTCGCCGTGCGGGCCGAGGCGTCCGGCACCGACCCGGAGACCGCGCTGCGGGCCGCCGCCCGTACCTACCGGGACGCGATCCGGTCCGCCGAGGAGGCCGCCTCCGGCGCCGCGGACTGAGCCCCGGGCCGCGCGTCGCCGCGGTGCCGCAGCCGTTCGGCCGTCCAGACGGCGGCGACGGCCGCGCTCACCGCCGCGCCCACGGCGCACACCCCACCCCAGCCGGCCGCGCCCCACACCGCCGAGGTGAGCGCCGAGCCGACCGCGCCGCCGACGAAGTAGCTGGTCATGTAGGCGGAGTTGAGGCGGTTGCGGGCCTCGGGGCGCACCGCGTAGACCAGGTTCTGGTTGCTGATGTGCACGGCCTGCACCGCCGCGTCCAGGATCACCACACCGGCCAGCAGGGCGGCCAGCGCCCAGGGGCCGCCCGCGCCGCCGGCCGCCAGCAGCGCCCAGGAGCCGAGCAGCAGGAACCCGCCGAGGCCGGTGACCCGGTGGGCCAGGCCGCGGTCGGCCAGCCGTCCGGCGACCGAGGCCGACAGCGAACCGGCCGCGCCCACCAGGCCCAGCAGCCCGATCGCCGATTCCGACCACCCGTAGGACGGGCCGGACATGAGGAAGGCCATCGCCGTCCACAGCACACTGAACGCGGCGAAGGACAGCGCGCCCAGCACGGCCCGCCAGCGCAGCACCGGCTCCTGTACGAAGAGGGCGAGCGTGGAGCGGATCAGCGCCGGGTAGCGCAGCCCGGCGCCGGTGTGCAGCGCGGGCAGTCGCAGCCGCAGCAGGACGGCCATCAGCAGCATCAGTCCGGCGTTGACCCAGTAGACGGTGCGCCAGCCGCCGAGGTCGGCCAGCAGTCCGGCCGCCGTACGGGCCAGCAGGATGCCCAGCAGCAGCCCGGTCATGACGGTGCCGACCGTACGGCCGCGCTCGGCGGGCGCCGCGAGGGAGGCCGCGTAGGGAACGACGACCTGGGCCGCGACGGAGGTCAGGCCGGTGAGCGCGGTGCCGGTCAGCAGCAGCGCACCGTTGGACGCACTGGCCGTGACAGTCAGGAAGAGCGCGGTGAGCGCGCACAGCGTCACCGCCAGCCGCCGCCGCTCCAGCAGGTCGCCGAGCGGGACGAGGAACAGCAGCCCCAGGCCGTAGCCGACCTGCGCGACGGTCACCACCAGGGCCGTGGCGGCGGACCCCATGTGCAGGTCGTGGCCTATGACGTCGAGCAGGGGCTGGGCGAAGTAGTTGCCCGCGACCGACAGGCCGGTCGCCACGGACATCAGCAGCAGCGTGCCGCGCCCCAGCCGGCCCTGCCCCTCTTTCCCGTAAGTCATCAGGTCCCTTCCCGCACGGCGCGTCACCCCGGTGGTGATGCCCGACGGCCAGCCTCCGCCGCCGATGGTCGATGAGTCCAACACATAGTTGTCATCCCACCCATCGTGAACCGCGATCGATGGCCGGTGCCGGGCGCTGGCTACGCTCGCTGTATGGAGCTGCAACAGATGCGGTACGTGGTCGCGGTCGCCGAAACCGGCGGCTTCACCCGGGCCGCCGAGCGCTGCCATGTGGTGCAGTCCGCGCTCAGCCACCAGATCGCCCGCCTGGAGAAGGAGCTCGGCGCCCGGCTCTTCCACCGTACGAGCCGCAGCGTGCGGCTGACGGCCGCGGGCGAGGCGTTCGTCCCGGTCGCCCGGCAGGCGCTGGAGGCGGCGGAACGGGCCCGGGCCGAGGTGGAGGCGGCGGCCGGCGAGGTACGCGGCCGGCTCGCCGTCGGCGCGATCTCCACCGTCGCGGCCGTCGACCTGGCCCGCGAGCTGGGCGCCTACCGCGCCCGCTACCCACAGGTGCGGATCAGCCTGCGCACGGAAATGAGCGAACAGCTGATCGAGCAGGTCCGGCAGGGCACGCTGGACGTCGCCTTCGTCGGCCTGGTGCCGGGCGCCCGCAGCCCGGGCGTACGGGAGCGGGCACTGGCCCACGGCGAGCTGGTGGCCGTCGTACCGCCGGACCACCCGCTGGCGGGCCGGGAGTGGACGGACCTGCCGCGGCTGGCCGAGGAGACCTTCGTGGACTTCACGGCGGGGTCGGCGGCCCGCCGCCAGCGGGACGAGGCGTTCCGTGCGGCGGGCCTGACGACCGAGGTGGCCTTCGAGGTGACCACCGTGGAGTTCCTGGCCAAGCTGGTCCGCGCCGGGCTGGGCATCGGCATGGTGCCGCGGGCGTTCGCCGCGGAACTGGCCGGGCTGAGCGTGGTGCGCGTCCGCAACGCTCCCGCCCGGGTCGAGCGCGTCGTCTGGAGCGCCCGGGGGCCTTCCCCGGCGGCTGCGGCCTTTCTGGAGGCGCTGGGCGTGGACCTGGGAGCGGGCCGTGCCGAGCCGGACCCCGCAGGGCCGGACCCCGCAGGGCCGGACCCCGCAGGGCCGGACCCCGCAGGGCCGGACCCCGCCGAGCGGAGCCCTGCCGAGCCGCCCCCCGGATCCGCCGTCCGGGGGACATGAGCCCCCACGCCGAGCCCCTGACCTGCGCCTTCACTCCCGTACCGGCCCGGCGGCCCGCTACCGCCCCCGCCCGCGCATCGTCCCCGCCCACCCGGGTACCCGGGTCGAATGACAGCAACGATCGTTTCGGCCACACCGGCCCAGGACCTCAGCTCCGTGCAGCAGGCCGTGGACTTCACCCGGGACATGGTCGTCGGCACCGGTCCGCTGGTCGCCGGGATCGTCATCGTCCTGGGGCTGATCCTCGCCGTGGTCTACGGCAGGCGCCGCCGGGACCGTGAGCCCGCCCCGCCCGAGCCGGAGACCCAGCCGACGCCGCCCAAGAACCCGACCGGGTACGAGAGCGAACTGCGCGACCCCAACGAGGTGCCGCGCGACGGCGACCACCGGCTGACCCCCCACGAGCTGCCCGACTACGGCAACGCCCCCACCCGCCACGGCGAGGACCAGGGCCGGGAACGCAAGCGCTGGCAGGACGGGCACAGCGGGTCCTTCGGCGGGGGTTAACGTCGAGGGGTGCGACCGCAGACCCCCTCCCCCTCCGACGAGCGCTCCGAGGCCCCTTCCGGGGCCGGGCCCGCCTGCCCCGTATCCGGATCCGGCCGGGGACCGGCGCCCGTCCCGCCCTGCCCGGAACTGTTCACGTGGGAGTTCGCCTCCGACCCGTACCCGGCGTACGCCTGGCTGCGCGAGCACGCGCCCGTACACCGCACCCAATTGCCCAGCGGCGTCGAAGCCTGGCTGGTGACCCGGTACGCGGACGCGCGGCAGGCGCTCGCCGACACCCGGCTGTCGAAGAACCCGGTGCACCACAGCGAGGCCGCGCACGGCAAGGGCAAGGTCGGCATTCCCGGCGAGCGCGGCGCCAACCTGATGACCCATCTGCTCAACATCGACCCGCCGGACCACACCCGGCTGCGCCGCCTGGTCTCCAAGGCGTTCACCCCGCGCCGCATCGCGCGGTTCGCGCCGCGCGTACAGGAACTGACCGACGCGCTCATCGATTCCTTCGCGGAGCGCGGCGAGGCCGACCTCATCCATGAATTCGCCTTCCCGCTCCCCATCTACGCCATCTGCGACCTGCTCGGCGTCCCGCGCGAGGACCAGGACGACTTCCGGGACTGGGCCGGGATGATGATCCGGCACGGCGGCGGGCCGCGCGGCGGCGTCGCCCGGTCGGTGAAGAAGATGCGCGGCTACCTCGCCGAGCTGATCCACCGCAAGCGCGAAAGCCTCGGCGACGAAGGGGCCGACGACCTGATCTCCGGCCTCATCCGCGCCTCCGACCACGGCGAGCACCTGACGGAGAACGAGGCCGCCGCGATGGCCTTCATCCTCCTGTTCGCCGGTTTCGAGACCACCGTCAACCTGATCGGCAACGGCGTCTACCAGCTGCTGCGCCACCCCGGCCAGCGCGAACTGCTCCAGAAGGCCGCCGCGGCGGGCGATACGGAGCTGCTCGCCGCCGGGGTCGAGGAGCTGCTGCGCTACGACGGCCCGGTCGAGCTGGCCACCTGGCGCTTCGCCACCCGGGACCTGACCCTGGGCGGGCAGCGCATCGCCGAGGGCGACCCGGTCCTGGTCGTCCTCGCCGCCGCCGACCGCGACCCGCGGCGCTTCGCGGAACCGGACGTACTGGACCTGTCCCGCCGCGACAACCAGCACCTCGGATACGGCCACGGCATCCACTACTGCCTGGGCGCGCCGCTGGCCCGCCTCGAAGGCCAGACCGCCATCGCCACGCTGCTGACCCGGCTGCCGGACCTCCGACTCGGCGCGGAACCGGACGATTTGCGCTGGCGCGGCGGGCTCATCATGCGCGGCCTGCGGGCCCTGCCCGTGGAGTTCACGCCCGAACGGAAGTGAGGTACCGGCCGTACGGAAGTGATGTCCCGGCTGTACGGAAGCGAGGTGACGCGGCGTACGGAAGTGACGCCACGTCAGTCCGTGACCTCCGCGTGATCTCCGCTACACCGGCTTGTGATGAGCGGGCCGCGCCGCTACTTTCAACCGTTTGAAGAGCCGGGGCGGGCCGTGCGGCCCACGGTCCCGGCCCTTCGACGACAACTCAACCGCCGCTCGAAAGGCAACCGCATGCGCTCCGGGACAGGCCGACACCGTCGCCCCCGCCAGGCTCCGGCCATCTTCGTCACGGCGGGAGCCGTCGGCGGCGCACTCGCCATGCCCCTGCTCGCCGCGAGCAGCGCACAGGCCGCCGACACCGCCACCTGGGACCGTGTCGCGCAGTGCGAGAGCGGCGGCGTGTGGAGCGCCAACTCCGGCAACGGGTTCTACGGCGGGCTGCAGCTGACCCAGGAGATGTGGGACAAGAACGGCGGCGCGGCATACGCCTCGCGCCCCGACCTGGCCAGCCGCTCGCAGCAGATAGCCGTCGCCGAGTCGATCCTCGCCGCGCAGGGGCCGGACACCTGGCCGAGCTGCGCGGTGAACGCGGGGCTCAAGCGGGGCGGCAGCGGGCCGGACGTGGACCCGGGCACCACCCCGTCGCCGGAGCCCTCCCCGTCAACCCCCTCCACCAAGCCCTCCCCTTCCACCCCCGGCAAGCCGTCGCCCTCCTCCGGGTCCGGCAAGCCGTCCCGGACGCCAGAGCCCGGCGGCACGCGGACCCCGGAGCCGAAGCCGTCGCCGACGGACCCGTCCGGCGCCGGTGACGCGTCCCGTACGCCGGACCCGTCCTCCGGTACGGGCCGTACGGAGGACCCGGCCACCCCCGGTGGCGACGAGGCCACGGAGCCCACCACGCCCCCGTCCCAGGGCGGCAAGCACCGCGGCAGGCCCAGCGAGGACGAGGGGCCCGTCACGGACCCCGGAGGCGCGGGCAGCGGCACGGGCGACGCGGGCCGGTCCGGCGGGGAGCACCCGTCGCGCGGCGGCGACGCGCACCGTACGGACCCGGCGTCGCCGGGCGACTACACCGTGCGGCCGGGTGACAACCTGTCAGTCATAGCCGAGGACCACGGGGTCTCCGGTGGCTGGCCGGCGCTCTACAAGGCCAACAAAGGTGTCATCGGGGGCGATCCGGACCTGATCCACCCTGGCCAGCGCCTCGATCTGGCCTCCGAACAGAGCAGTTCATAAGCAATTGCCCGGTTTGGTGAAAGTGAGACATGGATCTCGTTCGGCAACCCGCCGTCCGGCCTGTCCGTTGTTTCCAAACCTGCGACGACCTGCGGAAATGTGATGATCCTGTGATGTCTGGGGGCCAACTGGCCTCAGATGTAGGGGTTTGAACCAGCGGGCCGTTCGTGTTTACCGTCTTCATCGCTCGCCAAAGCGGGCCCTTCAACCACACGCCGAATCCTGCCGGTGGTCGGAGGTCATACGTCGCGACAGCGCCGAAGGCAGGAGCGGGGGACCCAAGGTAAGTCGCCGGCCCCGCCCGCGGAAGCGGGACAGCCGGCTTGGGGTGAAGCCGCGTGGAAGCTCACGCGGCCGGGCCACTCACAGCCCGAACCCGACAGCTCACCTCGTAGGCGTCGGTGAGGAAACGAACCATGCTGAACTCCAAGGGCAAGCACCGTCGTCCCTCCAAGGCCGTCCGCGTCGCCACGCTGGCCGGCGTTGCCGGTGCCGCTGTGGCCGTCCCGCTGATGGGCGCCACCTCTGCCTCCGCCGCGAACAACTGGGACGCCGTCGCCCAGTGCGAGTCCGGCGGCAACTGGTCGATCAACACCGGCAACGGCTACTACGGTGGCCTGCAGTTCACCAACTCCAGCTGGAAGGCCGCCGGCGGCACCAAGTACGCCCCGCGCGCCGACCAGGCCAGCAAGAGCCAGCAGATCGCCGCGGCCGAGCGCCTGCTCGCCATCCAGGGCCCGGGCGCCTGGACCTGCGCCGGCGGCCACCTGGGCAAGGGCAACTCGAACGCCACGGCCGAGGGCGGCTCCTCGCAGGGCTCCCACAAGTCGTACAAGTCGCAGCGCTCCTACTCGGCGCCGCAGCACTCCTCGCGCTCCGAGGCCCGGAAGCAGGGCCAGGACCTGGCCCGCAAGACCCCGGCCCCGTCCCACAAGTCGACGCCGAAGTCGAACCCCAAGGGCAACTACACCGTCAAGTCCGGTGACACCCTCGCCAAGATCGCCGCTTCCCACGGCACCAACTGGAAGTCGGTCTACGAGAACAACAAGTCGGTCATCGGCGGCAACCCCAACCTGATCTTCCCGGGTCAGAAGCTGGCCGTCTGAGCCCGCTGAAACCCTGACGGCTCCCGGGTGACCGTGTCACCCCGTACGTACGGCGGTACGTACGGCACGGCACACACCCGGGGCCGGGCCGCTCGCACCGGGAAACCGCTCATCCCGTGAGACCGCCCCGCCACGGCGCGTGAACCCCCGCACGCGCCGCGGCGGGGCTTCTCCGTTTCCGCCCCGGCCGCTCCGGCCCGCCGGGACCCGGGCGAGCCGCGCGGGCCGCCCGCCCCGCCCGGACCCGCCACCCGCCCCACCGGCCCCGTACCGCCCCACGCGCCGACTTCCCCGTACAGCGAACATTGCGCCCATACGTCCCGTGAACAGGGCCTTTGTGAGTGGGTTCATCCCAAGGACCGGGCTGGCGGCGAGCGGAACCCCGGGAGGCCGTTAGGCTCGTGCTGCAGAACTCCAGACACCCATGAAGGAGACAACGTGCCGTCCATCGACGTCGTCGTAGCTCGCGAGATCCTCGACTCGCGAGGCAATCCCACGGTCGAGGTCGAGGTCGGCCTCGACGACGGCAGCACCGGCCGTGCCGCCGTCCCGTCCGGCGCCTCCACCGGCGCCTTCGAGGCCATCGAGCTGCGCGACGGGGACCCGAACCGCTACCAGGGCAAGGGCGTGGAGAAGGCCGTCCTCGCGGTCATCGAGCAGATCGGCCCGGAGCTGGTCGGCTACGACGCCACCGAGCAGCGCCTGATCGACCAGGCCATGTTCGACCTGGACGCCACCGACAACAAGGGCTCGCTCGGCGCCAACGCCATCCTCGGCGTCTCCCTGGCCGTCGCGCACGCCGCCTCCGAGGCCAGCGACCTGCCGCTGTTCCGCTACCTGGGCGGCCCCAACGCCCACGTGCTGCCGGTCCCGATGATGAACATCCTGAACGGCGGCTCGCACGCCGACTCCAACGTGGACATCCAGGAATTCATGATCGCCCCGATCGGCGCGGAGTCCTTCTCCGAGGCGCTGCGCTGGGGCGCCGAGGTCTACCACACCCTCAAGAAGGTGCTCAAGGGCAAGGGCCTGGCCACCGGCCTGGGCGACGAGGGCGGCTTCGCCCCGAACCTCGGCTCCAACCGCGAGGCCCTGGACCTCATCCTGGAGGCCATCAAGGAGGCCGGCTACACCCCCGGCCAGGACATCGCGCTCGCGCTGGACGTCGCCGCCTCCGAGTTCTACAAGGACGGCGTCTACGAGTTCGAGGGCCAGCAGCGCACCGCCGAGCAGATGACCGCGTACTACGCGGAGCTGGTCGAGGCCTACCCGCTGGTCTCCATCGAGGACCCGCTGTTCGAGGACGACTGGGACGGCTGGAAGGTCATCACCGACCGCCTGGGCACCCAGGTGCAGCTGGTCGGCGACGACCTGTTCGTCACCAACCCGGAGCGCCTGGCCCGCGGCATCGAGGAGGGCTCCGCCAACGCCCTGCTGGTCAAGGTCAACCAGATCGGCTCGCTGACCGAGACCCTGGACGCCGTCGAGCTGGCCCAGCGCAACGGCTTCAAGTGCATGATGTCGCACCGCTCCGGCGAGACCGAGGACGTCACCATCGCCGACCTGGCCGTCGCCACCAACTGCGGCCAGATCAAGACCGGCGCCCCGGCCCGCTCCGAGCGCGTCGCCAAGTACAACCAGCTGCTGCGCATCGAGGAGATCCTCGACGACGCGGCCGTGTACGCGGGCCGCTCCGCCTTCCCGCGGTTCCGCTTCGCGGACTGACAAGCACAGCAAGGGCTGATCGGGCTGATCCGTCCGGGGCCGCGCGGCCCCGGCGGCAGCCAATGACGTACGTCCCCGGCGGCGGTCCCGTACCGTTGCCGGGGACGTACGTGCTCCGGGCCGCACCGGTCCGGGCCGCTCACCCAGGGAGGGCGACGTGTCCGCGGAACGGTTCTCCACCGCGACCCGGCTCAAGGCGCTCGGCGAGCAGGCCGCCGCCCGCGTCCAGCGCGCCCGCCCGCGCCGCCGCGGCCGCCTGACCGGCCGCGCGGCGCTGCTCGCCCTGGTCCTGTGCTCGCTGGTCGTCGCCCTGGCCTACCCCACCCGGCAGTACATCTCGCAGCGCGCCGAGATCGCCGACCAGCGCCGCCAGGCCGACCGGGCCGGGCAGCGGGCCGACGAGCTGCGCGACGAGAAGGCCCGCTGGCAGGACCCCGAGTACGTACGGCAGCAGGCCCGGCTGCACCTGCACTACGTCATGCCGGGGGAGACCGGCTACATCGTCCAGGACGGCTCCGGCGACGGGAAGCGGCGCACGGGTCAGGGCGCCGCGGAACGCCCCTGGTACGACAACATCTGGAACGGCCTGGACTCCGCCGACAAGTAGCCTGACCGGGGCACCCGAGCCGCCCCGCCCCCTGCCCGGCACCACCACACAACCGAAAGCATCATGTCCGTGTCTGAACACCGCATGCCCCCGCCGCAGACCGAGCGCACCGAACCGACCGAGGCGGACATCGCGGCCTTCAAGGAACAGCTCGGCCGCCCGCCGCGCGGCCTGCGCGCCATCGCGCACCGCTGCCCCTGCGGGCAGCCGGACGTCGTCGAGACGGCCCCGCGCCTGGAGGACGGCACCCCCTTCCCCACGCTCTACTACCTCACCTGCCCGCGCGCGGCCTCCGCGATCGGCACGCTGGAGGCCAACGGCGTGATGAAGGAGATGACCGAGCGGCTGGGCCGGGACCCGGAGCTGGCCGCGAAGTACCGCGCCGCCCACGAGGACTACATCCGGCGCCGCGACGAGATCGAGGTCCTCCAGGGCTTCCCGAGCGCCGGCGGCATGCCGGACCGGGTCAAGTGCCTGCACGTCCTGGTCGGCCACTCGCTGGCGGCCGGCCCCGGCGTCAACCCGCTCGGCGACGAGGCGCTGGCGATGCTGCCGCAGTGGTGGCGCAAGGGCCCGTGCGTGACCCCCTGCCAGGAGCCGGGCGAAGGAGAAGGCGAGTGAAGCGCGTAGCCGCCATCGACTGCGGCACCAACTCCATCCGCCTGCTCGTCGCCGACCTCGACCCGGCGACCGGCGAGCTGAAGGACCTGGACCGCCGGATGACGATCGTCCGCCTGGGCCAGGGCGTGGACCGTACCGGCCGCCTGGCCCCCGAGGCCCTGGAGCGCACCTTCGCGGCCTGCCGCGAGTACGCCGCCGTCATCGAGGACCTGGGCGCCGAATCCCTCCGCTTCGTGGCCACCTCCGCCTCCCGCGACGCCGAGAACCGCGACGACTTCGTACGCGGCGTGGTGGACATCCTGGGCGTCGAGCCCGAGGTGATCACCGGCGACCAGGAGGCCGAGTTCTCCTTCACCGGCGCGACGAAGGAACTGACCGGCGGAGAGACAGCAGGCGCGGAGCGCCTTCCCGCGGAGGGCGGTGGCGGGCGACGGGCGGGCCTGACCACCCCCTATCTGGTCGTGGACATCGGCGGCGGCTCGACGGAGTTCGTCCTCGGCTCCGACTCCGTACGCGCCGCCCGCTCCGTGGACATCGGCTGCGTCCGCATGACCGAACGCCACCTCGTACGGGACGGCAAGATCATCGCCGACCCGCCCGGCGAGGAGCAGGTCAGCGCCATCAAGGCCGACATCGCCCAGGCCCTGGACGAGGCGGCGGAAACCGTCCCCCTCTCCGAGGCCCGCACCCTGGTCGGCCTGGCCGGCTCGGTCACCACGGTCGCCGCCATCGCCCTGAACCTGACGGAGTACGACTCCACCGCCATCCACCACACGCGGATCCCCCTGCCACAGGTCCGCGACATCACCCACCGCCTCCTGACCGCCACCCACGAGGAGCGCGCCGCCATCCCGTCGATGCACCCCGGCCGCGTGGACGTCATCGCCGCAGGCGCCCTGGTCCTCCTGTCGATCATGGAACGGATCGGGGCACAGGAGGTCGTGGTGTCGGAGCACGACATTCTGGACGGGATCGCCTGGAGTTGCGTGTAGGGCGTGCGGGCCGGCCGCCCGGATGCCTGGCATCCGGACGGCTGCGCGCGCTCAGGAATGGGGCAGCGCGGGACGTGGCGCGCTATCGGCCCGAACCCCCGTGACGCCGACGAAAACACGATCACGGGTGAAGGAGCGGCGCAGATACGCCTCAATGGCGTCGGGCCCGGCGCCGGGCGGAACCGGATCGAGTCCCAGGGCGAGACAGACATACCCGCCGTGCAGGATGTGGTCGAGCCAACGGGGCGACGGGTTCGGCACCCGTAGGGCGAATCTCGGGTGCCCGTAATCGAGGACGAGACGCGGTCCGCGGACCGACAGCCGGTCGCCGATCACGGTCAAGCGCCGGGACGCCGTACGCAGACCGAGCGCATCCGCGATGCCGAGTATCTGGTCCTCGATGCCCTGAGCGGTTTCTCCCGGCCGTCGCGGCGAGGGGTGCGCCATCAGCAGCCACGCCACATGTCCCGCCGGAGAGGCCGTGTCGAGCCAGGTACTGGTGACCACACCGGCGATGAAACCGGGGCCCGGCGCCGGCCGGACCGGCGTCAGTGCCATGCCGGCTCCACCCACACGACCTTGCCGAACGGGCGGTCGTCGACGCCCCACCTGTCGGCGATCGCTTGCACGACGTACAGGCCGCGCCCCCTCTCACGTCCCCGGCCGGGAGCCCTGAGCTTGGGGCGGCGCCGTGCCGGGTCGTGCACCTCGATCCGTGCTCCCTCCGGTGCCGCGTCCACGGTGACGGCGATCCGGTCGCCCGGCTCGGTGCCGTACCGGTAGGCGTTGGTGACCAGCTCGGATACGACCAGCTGCGCGATCGCGAGCCGGTCCCCGGTGATATCGGGAACGGCGGCCTCGATCACCTCGCGGGCATGTTTCCGGGCGCGCCCGGGTGCCTTCGCGTCGCCCGCGAAGGTCCGGGGCGACGCTACGGGTGCGACTTGGGCTCTCCGCCCGTGCCCGGTCCTGGACACACTCGCCGGTTGCTGTTCCACCTGGCGACCTCCACGCGCTCGGCATGACCCCTGATCGGTCCTTGGACGGGGATGCTCCAGACCGTAAGTACGCGGTTGCTCAGCGCCACTATGCTCAGCGTGCGCCGCTGGTTCCTCGCCGCCTTCGACGCTATGGGCGCGGCGGACACCGAAAAACTGACGCACCGTACGAGTTGTCTGCGGCCACGCACACAGGAGCAGGCCATGACATCAACGCGTTCGCCCATCGGGTCGGGAAAGCTGACCGGTGTGCGGGGTTCCCGTAGGCAGGCCGGTGACGGGGCTGTCACCGGCCATCTCTTCAAGATCATCCGCGAGCGTATGCCCTGCACACAGCGTGGCCTGGCCGAGCTGCTCGACGTGGACCCCGCGACCGTCCAGGGGTGGGAGTCCGGCCGCCGTTCGCTGGCGGCGGTGCCGTCCGCGCAGTTCCTGCTCATCCGCCGTCACCTGCTCAGGCGCGGTGGTGACCCCGCCCTGCTGGCGCTGCTCGATGTCGCGCTGGAAGCCGACTCGGTGATCGCTCATGCGCTGGCGGCCGGGGCCGGGGCGGCGGACGAGTTCCGTAGCCACCCGCTGTCCGGGTGGGTGTGCACGCGGACAGCCCTCACATGATCGCCTGGGCGCTTACCGGGGTGGCGCCCCTGGCCGTCCCGCCAACTCCTGGGACGACACCACGCAGGCGGGGGCCGTCTCCCGTCTCTCCGATCCTTCCCGCACTGGAGCGTCAGAGGTTCTTCGACCATCTGCGGAGATACGCCGAGATCGCGGACCGGGCCGGTGCTGACGGAGCGCTCCTGCGACGACAGGCCGTCTACCTCTGCAGTTACGACTCGGCCCCGGACACGCGCGCGTGGCTCGCCGACATGCGAAGCCGCAGGCCGTTGCAGCTGCGGAATACGGCATGGACGCCGGCCTGGGCCGATGTGCGGTCCCTCGCCACCTCACTGACCAGATACGGCGATATGGAGGTGCTGCACGCCTTCATCGAGCGCGGGATGGGAAACGACTCGGGCGAGATCGCGAATCTCAACTACTGGGCGTACTGGCTCGGGCTGGACCGTGTCCTGCGGCCCGACGATTCCTTCATGGCGGATCGCACTCCGTCTTGGGACGCGGGCGCTCTGCTCCGCAGCCTCGCGGATCGCCTCGACCCCGGCCTCGCCTGCGTGGATCTGAATGTTCATTCGGTGTGGGCGCTGATCGCGGCTCGTCCAGGTGCCGTGGCCGCTCACCCCGGGCTCACCGCAGACCTGCGGCAACGGGTCGAGCGCCTGCTCGACGGTGGCGCGGTCTCCCGGCAATCCCGGCGCGAGCTCGACGCCGTGCAATACGGTCTGAGGCTGAGTCACCCATGATCCATCTGAGAGGACGGGCCGGATGAGCGACGACCAGTACGCCAAGGGTTCCATGAGCTATCTGATGGAGATGGGGGCGCTGAAGCGCGCGAAGCGGTCCGGCTGGTGGATCGCAGGGGTGAAGGATCCGGAGACGATCGCCGAGCACAGCTTCCGTACGGCGGTCATCGGCTCGGTGCTGGCGATGATGGAAGGAGCCGACCCGGCGAAGGTCGCGTTGCTGTGCACCTTCCACGACACCCAGGAGACACGGGTCGGCGACATTCCCTGGATCGGCCGTCGTTACCTGAAGGCCACGAAGAACGAGGACGTCACGGCCGACCAGGTCGCCGACGCCCATCCGGCCGTCGCGGCGGGCATCCGGGCGGTGGTCGAGGAGTACGAGAACGGCGACTCGCCGGAGGTCGCGGTCGCGCACGACGCGGACAAGCTGGAGTGCATGATCCAGGGGATCGAGTACCTTGAGCAGGGCTATCGCAACGCCCAGGAGTGGGTCGACAGCACACGGGCGAAGCTGAAGACCGCTTCGGCCGTCGAACTCGCCGAAGCGGCGCAGGGGATGAGCTCCGCCGACTGGCAGCGGGTGTATCTGCGCTGAGGTGACGGGGGCTCGGGAGGCGTTTCGCAGGCTTCGGCCGTGGTTCCCGCGGGTGGTCGCCCGCCCCGCGTCCAGGGCCCTTCAGGCCCTTCCCCGGCGTCCGAGCGACCCGTTCCGCAGAAAACTTCGTGAAACTCTTCACATGAAAAACCCGCCCATCGACCGCACAAACCGGGCACCAGGTCCTGGTTCTGAGGCCGTAGGCCCCTACCGCCACAAAAATGTGCGGTTTCAGCGGTGTTAAAGAGATCCTTACGGGGCGGGTGGTTCAGTCGCTCACGAGGTCGCAATCCCTGATCAACAGGGGTGTCCAACGCTTCGGAGGGTACGGTGGTTCCCCCGTGGAGCTATGGCGTCGATCACGAAGGCGCGGAGTGTAGCAGACGCCCCCCGCAACCTTGTGAAGGGGCTCACGAGGGGTGCTCCGAGTGGGGGTGGATACTCGATTGCATGAGCACCACGGAGCGTCCCAGGATCCTCGTTGTAGGCGGTGGGTACGTAGGTTTGTACGCGGCACGCCGCATCCTCAAGAAGATGCGGTACGGCGAGGCGACGGTCACGGTCGTCGACCCGCGCTCGTACATGACGTACCAGCCCTTCCTCCCTGAAGCTGCTGCCGGCAGCATCTCTCCCCGCCACGTCGTGGTGCCGCTGCGACGCGTGCTCCCGAAGGCGGAGGTCCTCACCGGCCGCGTCACCACCATCGACCAGGACCGCAAGGTCGCCACGATCGCGCCGCTGGTCGGCGAGGCGTACGAGCTGCCCTTCGACTACCTGGTCATCGCGATGGGCGCGGTCTCGCGCACCTTCCCGATCCCCGGCCTCGCCGAGAACGGCATCGGCATGAAGGGTGTCGAGGAGGCCATCGGCCTGCGCAACCACGTGCTGGAGCAGCTCGACAAGGCCGACTCCACGACCGACGAGGAGGTCCGCCGCAAGGCGCTGACCTTCGTCTTCGTCGGCGGTGGCTTCGCCGGTGCGGAGACCGTCGGCGAGGTCGAGGACATGGCCCGCGACGCCGCCAAGTACTACAAGAACGTCAAGCGCGAAGACATGCGCTTCATCCTGGTCGACGTCGCGGACAAGATCCTCCCCGAGGTCGGCCCGAAGCTCGGCGCGTACGGCAAGGAGCACCTGGAGAGCCGCGGGGTCGAGATCTACCTCGGCACCAGCACCAAGTCCTGCGTCGACGGCCACGTGGTGCTGAGCAACGACCTGGAGGTCGACTCCAACACCATCGTGTGGACCGCCGGCGTCAAGCCGAACCCGGCGCTCTCGCGCTTCGGTCTGCCGCTGGGCCCGCGCGGCCACGTCGACACCCAGGCCACCCTCCAGGTGCAGGGCACCGACTACATCTGGGCCGCGGGCGACAACGCCCAGGTCCCGGACCTGGTCGGCCGCAAGGCGGGCAACGAGAACGCCTGGTGCCCGCCGAACGCCCAGCACGCGCTGCGCCAGGCCAAGGTCCTCGGCGACAACGTGATCTCCGGTATGCGGGGCTTCCCGCAGAAGGAGTACAGCCACGCCAACAAGGGCGCGGTCGCGGGCCTCGGTCTGCACAAGGGCGTCGCGATGATCGTCGTCGGCAAGACGAAGATCAAGCTGAAGGGCCGGCTGGCCTGGTACATGCACCGCGCGTACCACGGCATGGCGATGCCGACCTTCAACCGCAAGATCCGCGTCTTCGCCGACTGGACCCTCGGCATGTTCCTCAAGCGCGAGATCACCTCGCTCGGCGCCATGGAGAACCCCCGCGAGGAGTTCTACGAGGCCGCCAAGCCGGCCCCGGCGCCCGCCGCCGCGGCCGACGACAAGGCGAAGGCCGACGAGAGCGACAAGGCGAAGGCCAAGGCTTCTTGACCTTCCCGTTGGGGTGACGCCGTCCGGCGCGCGTCACCCGCACACCACCGCCGAAGGGGCGGCTGCCATCCGTGGTGCAGCCGCCCCTTCGGCGTATTCGTTGTGGCGCACCGTGGCCGTTTTGCTGTTCCCTTACGAACGAGCGGGACTACCCGGGCTCCCGAACGGCGTTTACGTGGTGGGTGAAACTTCTTCGCCCTTCCCGTCAACACGGAGGTGTGCGACATGGCCGACGCCGCTGGACGGCTCTCCAAGCTCGCCGAGGAGGTGCTGGGAGCCCCGCTCCCGGTCCGTATCCGCGCCTGGGACCGCAGCGAGTACGGCCCGCCGGGCGCACCTGTTCTGATTATTCGCAACCGCCGTGCCCTGCGTCGTCTCCTGTTCAAGCCGGGCGAGTTGGGTCTCGCGCGCGCTTGGGTGGCCGGTGACATCGACATCGAGGGTGATCTGTACGAGGCCCTGGATATGTTGTCCGGGTTGATCTGGGAACGCGGTACGGCGGCCGAGAAGCCCCAGCGTGCCGCTGCCCTGCGTGCTCTGGCCAAGCCGGAGATCCGTGCCGCCGCCCGCGACCTGGTGGCCCTGGCGGGCATCCCCGTACCTCCTAAGCCGCCTGCTGAAGAGGCCCCCAAGAGTCACGGCCCGCTGCACACCCTGCGCCGCGACAAGGAAGCCATCAGCCACCACTACGACGTCGGCAACGACTTCTACGAGCTGGTGCTCGGCCCGTCGATGGTCTACTCGTGCGCGTACTGGGAGAGCCCGGACGCCACCCTGGAGGAGGCCCAGCGCGACAAGCTGGACCTGATCTGCCGCAAGCTGCGCCTGGAAGAGGGGCAGCGGCTGCTGGACGTCGGCTGCGGCTGGGGCTCGATGGCCCTGCACGCCGCCCGGGAGTACGGCGTACGGGTCGTCGGCATCACCCTCTCCGAGGAGCAGGCCACCTACGGCCGCAAGCGCGTCGCCGAGGCCGGCCTCGCGGACCGCGTCGAGATCCGCGTCCAGGACTACCGCGAGGTCCACGACGAGCCGTTCGACGCGATCTCCTCGATCGGCATGGCCGAGCACGTCGGCCGCGCCCGCTACGCCGAGTACGCCGCCGACCTGTACGCGCTCCTCAAGCCCGGCGGCCGGCTGCTCAACCACCAGATCGCCCGCCGCCCGCTGGCGGACGAGGACTCCTACCACGTCGACGAGTTCATCGACCGGTACGTCTTCCCGGACGGCGAGCTGGCCCCGGTCGGCCGCACCGTCGGACAGCTGGAGGACGCCGGGTTCGAGGTACGGGACGTGGAGGCGATCCGTGAGCACTACGCGCTGACGCTGCGCGCCTGGGTGGCGAACCTGGAGGCGCGCTGGAAGGAAGCGGTGCGGCTGACGACGCCGGGCCGGGCCCGGGTGTGGCGGCTCTACATGGCCGCCTCCGCGCTGTCCTTCGAGCGCAACCGGATAGGGGTCAACCAGGTCCTGGCCGTCCGTACGCCGGAGTCCGGCGCCTCGGGGCTGCCGCTGCGCGCCCGCGAGTGGCGCGGCTGAAGGCAGGGAGCATACGGATGGGCCCCGGGCCCGGACCGCCGCGCGCGGTCCGGGCCCGGGGCCCTTCGTACGGGTGCCGGCTACTCGGCCTTGATCGCCGCCAGCATGTTCAGCTTCGCGGCCCGCCGGGCCGGCCACAGCGCGGCCAGCATGCCGACCACCGCGGCGAGCGCCAGGAAGATGCCCATCCGGCCCCACGGCAGCACCAGCTCGTAGGTGTCCAGCGAGGCGCCGATCAGCTCACCGGCCGCCCAGCCGAAGAAGACGCCCAGGCCGATGCCGAGGACCCCGCCGAACAGCGCGATCACCAGCGACTCCAGCCGCACCATCCGCTTGATGCCGGCCCGGTCCAGGCCGATCGCCCGCAGCATGCCGATCTCCTGCTGCCGCTCGAAGACCGACATCGCCAGGGTGTTGACCACCCCGAGCACCGCGACGATCACGGCCATGGCGAGCAGCCCGTAGAGCATGTTCAGCATCAGGTTGATCATCCGGGCGATGTCCTCGGACACGTCCTTCTTGTCCTGGACGGTGATCGCCGGGTTCTTGCCGAGGGTCTCGACCAGGGAGTCCTTGGCGGCGTCGGTCGCGCCGTCCTTGGTCTTGACCATCACCTGCATGTCGGTGGGGTGCTTCTGGTGCGGGGCCAGCACGGAGGTGTCCAGCATGATCCCCCGGAGCATCTCGTTGCCCTCGTAGATGCCGGAGACGGTGAGCCGGCCCTTCTTGCCGTCCTCGAACGTCGTCGCGAAGGACGAGCCGACCTGCCAGCCGTGCTGCTTGGCCGTGCCGCTGTCGACGACCGCGCGGTTCGCCTTCGGGTCGCCGAGCCCGTCGAAGGAGCCCGCGGTGAACTTCAGGTTCGTCAGCTCGCCGATCGCCTTGCCGTCCACCCCGGTCAGGTACTCGGTCTCGCCGCCGATGCGGGCGGGGGCGTTGCGCAGCGGGCTGGAGGCGGTGACCTCCGGGTCGGCCGCCAGCGTCTTCGCCACATCCGGGGAGAGCGGGCCGCGGTTGGCCATGCCGACGACGTAGTCGGCCTTCAGGGCGTCGGTCGCCATCTTGTCGACGCCCTTCTGGACACTGCCCGCGATCACGGTCAGGCCGGTGACCAGGGTGAGCCCGATCATCAGGGCGGAGGCGGTGGCGGCCGTACGGCGCGGGTTGCGCACCGCGTTCTGCCGGGCCAGCTTGCCCGAGATGCCGAAGGCGCGCAGGACGGGCGCGGCGGCCGCGATCAGCGGGCGGGACAGCAGCGGGGTCAGGACGAAGACACCGATCAGCAGCAGTCCGGCGCCCAGGCTCATCAGCGCCTTGCCCTGGTCGGAGCCCACGGCCGTGGCACCCAGGACGCAGGCGATGCCCGCGGCGGCCAGCACCGCGCCGATGGCGTTGCGTACCACCAGGGACTTCGTGGTCGCCGCCGCGTGCACGCTGTTCATCGCGGCGACCGGCGGGATCTTCGCGGCGCGGCGGCCCGGCAGCCAGGCGGCGAGGACCGTCACCACGATGCCGACCACCAGCGAGGCGACGACCGTCGACGGGGCGACGACCAGCGGGCCGTCGGGGACGGTGCCGAGGGCACCGGTGAGCGCGCGCAGTCCGGCGCCGATGCCGATACCGGCGAGCAGGCCCGTCACGGCGGCGACCGCGCCGACCACGAACGCCTCGATGAGCACCGAGCGGGTGACCTGGCGGCGGCTGGCGCCGACCGCCCGCATCAGGGCCAGTTCCTTGGTGCGCTGGGCGACCAGCATGGTGAAGGTGTTGGCGATGATGAAGATGCCGACGAAGAGCGCGATGCCGGCGAAAACCAGCAGGCCGGTCTTCATGCTGTCCATGCTCTTGGCGATCATCTCGGCCTGGTCGTCGGCGAGCTTCTTGCCGGTGACGGCCTCGGCGGTGTCCGGCAGGACCTTGTCGACCGCGGACTTCAGCGCGTCCTGGGACGTACCGGGCGCGGCCTTGACGTCGATCTCGCTGAACCCGCCGGGCATGTGGAACAGCTGCTGCGCGGTGGCGGTGTCGAACAGCGCGAGGCTGCCGCCCGCGGCGACCGCGCCGTCCTCGGTGGTGAAGACGCCGGACACCTTCGCCTCGCGGACCGGCCCGTCGACGGACAGGCGTACGGTGTCGCCGACCTTGTAGCCGGTCTTCTCGGCGGTCCCGGAGTCCAGGGCGACCTGGCCGGCGCCCTTGGGCGCGGTCCCCGACGTCATCGGGAAGCGGGCGTCCTTGCCGTCCGGGCCCGGGAAGTAGTTGCGGCCGCGGGAGCTGAAGCCGTTGCCGACGAGCTTGCCGCTCTTGTCGGCGATGGCGGTGAAGCCCTCGACGGTGCCGGTGGCGCCGGCCGCGCCGGGGACCCTGCCGGCCTGGTCGAGCAGCGCCCGGCTCAGCTTGGGCGCCGCGCCCGGCTTGGCGTCGGCGGCGTCCGAGCGGTGCGGCTGGACGGCCACGTCGACCCCGGCGAAGCCCTTCTGCGAGCTCTTCTGCTGGGCGTCGGAGAGGGTGGAGGTGAAGACCAGGGTGCCGGAGACGAAGGCCACGCCGAGCATGACGGCGAGGACGGTCATCAGCAGCCGGGCCTTGTGCGCGAGCACGTTGCGCACGGCGGTACGGAACATCGTCAGTCCTGTGGGAGAAGGGCGGTGGACGGGCTGCGGGCGCGGGTCAGCTGACCCGGCCCCTGGCGTCGAAGCCCTTCATGCGCTCCAGCACCCGGTCGGCGGTGGGGTCGCGCATGTCGTCGACGATCCGCCCGTCGGCGAGGAAGACGACCCGGTCCGCGTAGGCCGCCGCCACCGGGTCGTGGGTCACCATCACCACGGTCTGGCCCAGTTCCCGTACGGAGTTGCGCAGGAAGCCCAGGACCTCGGCGCCGGAGCGGGAGTCGAGGTTGCCGGTCGGCTCGTCGGCGAAGATGATCTCGGGACGGGAGGCCAGCGCGCGGGCCACCGCCACGCGCTGCTGCTGGCCGCCGGAGAGCTGGCTCGGGCGGTGCTTGAGGCGCCCGGACAGGCCGACGGTCTGCACGACGCGGTCCAGCCACTCCCGGTCGGGCTTGCGGCCCGCGATGTCCATCGGCAGCGTGATGTTCTCCAGCGCGGTCAGCGTCGGCAGCAGGTTGAACGCCTGGAAGATGAAGCCGATCTTGTCGCGGCGCAGCCGGGTCAGATGCTTGTCCTTCAGGCCGTTCAGCTCGGTGTCGCCTATCAGGGCCGAGCCGCGGGAGACCGCGTCCAGTCCGGCCATGCAGTGCATGAGCGTGGACTTGCCGGAGCCGGACGGGCCCATGATCGCGGTGAACTCGGCCTGCCGGAACTCGACCGAGACCTGGTCCAGCGCGACCACCTGGGTCTCGCCCTGTCCGTAGACCTTGGTGAGATCCGTGGCGCGTGCGGCCACCGTGGCGCGGGTGGCGGTGGGGACGCCGGTGTGGGTGGTGGTCACGGGAAGGGACTCCTGTCGAACGTCGGGACCGTCGGGGCCGGTGGAACGCGGCCCCTTCCATCGTGGGGGAGGCCCCGGTACGGCAACGTCAGCCCGTGAGCCGGTCCTGGGGGAGCCTTGCGAGGTATCCGAACGGTCCTTCGGTCATCCCTGGGTATGACCGCGACCCTGAGGAGAAGGGGGCGGGAAGGGCGCTCGCGGGGGCGCGCGCACGGCATCGAGTTTCCGTCAATCGGGACACGTCCCACAGCAGGCGCCGGAGCGGCGAGGGTGGGCCGCAGGCATGTGCCGAAGGCCCGTACCATCCGCTGATGGCCCCTCAGTTGCCAATAAAATAAGACAACCTCGGGAAGACGGCCCCCTGTTCAGACGGTACTGCGGGCTAGGCTCGTGCTGCCCCCTTTGAGGTGGCATGGGGGATCCCAGGCCCGGATGGTGGAATGCAGACACGGCGAGCTTAAACCTCGCTGGCCTTCGGGCCGTGCCGGTTCAAGTCCGGCTCCGGGCACAGCACATGGCCGCCGGTGCCGTGGACCGGCCCGCCCGGCGCGCGGCCGCTGCGTGGCGTCCGCTCCACGGCCGGCCCGTCGTCGGCAGGCGCCCGGACGCGGCGCTCCGCGGAGCCCTGGACGCGGCCCCGGCCGGCTCCCGTTCCCGGCCGTCGCGCTACGGCTGCTCCCGATCGTACGACCGGTGCGCGTCCTCGTCACCGGTCTTGACGTCATCGGCGTCACCGGCGTCCCCGCCGCCCGCGGCCCCGTCGGCGGACGCCGCGCCGCCGGGCGGCCAGGCCGGACGGACCTCGGCCGGTACGGCGGCGAGCGCATGGCCGACGGTGGGGAAGCAGGCCAGCGCGTCCACGGCCCGGGTGACCAGGAGGACGTGCAGGACACGGACGCCCAGGGAGGCGAGCAGCAGCCGCCCGTTCATCCGCCGGCACAGCCACTCCAGCGCGAGCAGGCAGTTCAGACCGCGGGAGTCGCAGAACCTCAGCGCGGTCAGGTCCAGCACCAGGAACCGGTGCCCGGCGGCGATCACCGCCCCGGACTCGTCCAGGAACTGCCGCTCGGCGTGCACGTCCAGTTCCCCGGCCACCCGGAGCACCGCGCACTCCTCGGCGTCGACGACCGTGGTGATCGTCAAGCGCCGCTTGCCTTGGGACATCGCTCCTCCACGTGTGCGCCCGGACGGGCCGGACTCCCGGGGCGCGTCCCCGTTACCGCCCAGTGTGCCGGGCGGGCCGTCCGGGCCCGCGGCGCCGGGTCGCTCCGGTACGGCGCCGGTGCCGCCCGGCGGCCGTCGGCGCCGGTCAGGGAGCCGGGCGGGGCCGCATTCGGCGCACCCCGCGAATGCGCGCGGCCGTGGATAGCGCAAGCATTTCCACGGGGGAAACGCTGGTGCTGCAAATGGTCGCACTTCGGACCCGAACAGATATATCACATGGCAGCGCGTGTTCGATCGGATGCGGCCGCGGTAGACATCCGGTGTCACATTTCTGCGCACGAGGAGAGAAAGCATGCGCAAGTTCATCGGTCGTACCGCCGGCTCGGTCGCCATCGCCGCCCTTGCCATCGTTCCGCTCTCGGGCATGGCCTCCGCAGCGTCCTGGGACGACGCGCCGCGCCACACCTCCGGCAGCAACTGCGCTGCCAAGTACGGCAAGTTCCACTGTGACCGCGTGCACAAGGAGCACAACGAGTACAACGACAACAAGGCGTACACGTACAACGACAACGACACGTACAAGTTCAAGTACAAGAAGAACGTCACCAAGGTCGGCCTGGCGATCGGCAACGTCGAGCAGTGAACCGGCTCCGGCGGGACGGGCGGCACCGCGTGCCGCCGGTCCGCTGAGACCTCGAAAGGCCCCGCGGCGCGCGGGGCCTTTCTCTGTGCGCAGCCACGTGCACATCCCTGTAGGGATCTCTGTGCGGCGGGATTATGACAGCAGGTCCGGGAAAAGGCGCGGCGAGTGCGGCGGTGGCGGTCTCGTTCATTTACGCGACACCGACGCCCGCGGCCGGTATCCGGACTTTCGATTGCCCGGTGCCCGGCCGGCCGCCCGGCGATGCGGTGATATGTGTCTACGGTTTCGTGGCATTCGGGTGAACCGGCGAAACTGAACTGGCGGTCGCGAGTTGTCCAGGACGCTCCGGAAACGGGCACTCCGCTTCGAGAAGGGTGAATCGTGATCAAGAAGTTCCTGGCCACGACGGCCGTAGCTGCGTCCATCGTCGGCGTATCGGCCATGGCGGCTCCGCAGGCCATGGCGGTCGGCGACGGACGCGGAACGTCGACCGCCAACGGCAACGGCGCGGGACAGGCATTCGGCAACTCCGACACCGAGGGCGACATGTCCCCGCAGCTGAGCCTGATCCAAGGCACGCTCAACAAGCCCTGCCTCGGCATCCCGATCACGAACGTTCAGAACATCGTGGCCCTGGTCAACATCGGCGTACAGGACATCCTGTCCTCGGACCAGAACCAGCAGTGTGTCGAGAACTCGACCGAGTCGCAGGGCGACCAGGCGCTGTCGCACATCATCGACAAGCTCCCGCTGCTGTCCGAGAACGGCGTCAACAACAGCTGAGCCGGACTGCCGTAAAAGGCCCGGGACGTCGGTTCTCTCCTCCTGATCGGCTCGGGCCTTTGCGCTTTGTGAAAAAGCGCGCAGTTCCTGCCCATGGTCTTCTATCCTGGCCCGCGCTGAACCATCTGGGCGATTCCTCGTGAAAATCGACTTCTCGAGAGTTTCGTCAGCGCGGACAAATCGTTACGAATATTGGTGGCGGTGTTACGGGCAATCATGAGGGCGCCCGTGCGGCACGAAGGACGTGACCGTTTCAGACTCCGCTGCGGAAAGGGCTGAAAGTGAAGTACGCGAAGGTTGCCGCAGTCGCTGCTGGAACGCTCATGGCGGTCGGGGCCGCCACCCCGGCGTTCGCCGACGCGGGTACCTCGGGCGCCGCGCAGAACTCCCCCGGCGTCCTCTCCGGCAACGTCCTGCAGATCCCGATCCACATCCCGATCAACCTCTGCGGGAACTCGATCGACATCATCGGGCTGCTGAACCCGGCGTTCGGCAACACCTGCGTCAACGACTGACGTATCGCGTCGGACGGGTAGCAGAGGATGGAGCGAAAGGCCCCGGCGCGCCAGCCAAGCGTGCCGGGGCCGGTCGCGTTCGAGGGGGCCGGGAAGCGGCGAAACGGATGGGTTTCTCTTTCGGGCCGAAATCGTTGAACACCCAAAAGGCGGTGGTCCGGGCAATGCCGGAAAGGCCGTCGTGCGGCGCATTCGCCGCCGACTGCCGGAAGCGCCGCCCAGGAAAGGACAGCGGAAAGTGAAGTACGCGAAGACTGCCGCGTTTTTGGCCGGCTCCGCCATGGCCCTGGGAGTGGCGTCCCCTGTTTTTGCCGGCGCCCCGGGCCAAGGGCCGAGTTTCAGCATCAACGGTGGGCTTGCGGAAGCTCTGAAGAACAAGCAGCTGGACGGCCGGCAGCTCGACCCGGTGGTCAGGACGGTCGAGGAGACTTCCAGCGACCTCCAGGATTCCCCGGCCACGAGGAAGCTGGTGCACGCCGTCGGGGATGTCGCCCAGAAGACGCCGGGGCTCAAGGGCGTCGAGGTTGCCAGGTCGTCCGGAAAGTAGTCCGTCCCGCGGTTCCGCTGCCGGCCGCGGCCGAATTCCCGGAGCGTCACGGTCAGTATTCAGGCGGCCGGTGTGCAGGCCGGCGGCACAGCTGTTCCCCTCAGTTGAGTGCGAAATCATTTGAGTGATGGAGCAAAACCAAGCTCGTCACACCGAGTTGTTCACACTGCCCCGGGTAAAGAGCATCCCGAAACGCGAAGGATCACACATGATCAAGAAGGCGCTGGCAACAGTAGCCACGGCTGCTTCCGTCGTAGGTGTCGCGGCCGCCGCCGCCCCACAGGCGTCAGCGGTCGGTGACGGCCGTAAAGTCGGCACGTACAACGGCAACGGTGCGGCCCAGGTGTACGGCAACATGTCCACGATGGGGAACATGAGCCCGCAGTTCGCGCTCATTCAGGGCTCCTTCAACAAGCCCTGTATCGCGCTGCCGGTCCAGGACGTGCAGAACCTCGTGGCCCTGGTCAATGTCGGTGTGCAGGACATCCTGTCCTCGGACCAGACCCAGACGTGTGTCGAGAACTCGTCCCAGGTCCAGGGCGACGGGCCGCTGTCGCACCTCATCGACAAGCTCCCGGTCCTCTCGGTCAACGGCACCAACAACGAGTGACGGGCGCCGCCGCCGCGTGAAACAGCACGAGGGCCCGCAATGCCGCCGGCCGGCAAGGCGGGCCCTTTTCCTGTGCCGCCACCGGTGGCCGCGCCACCGTCAGCCGGTCTTGTCCGGCTCCTCCAGCAACGCCCTGCGCAGGCTCATCAGCGCCTCGAAATCGGCGACCCGCGCAAAACGGCCGAGCAGGGTGTCGACTCCGGCATCGTCGCCGCGGCGTACCGCGTCGACGATTTCCTCTTGCACGTGCGTCGCGTCCAGGTGGGCGGCCATACGGAAATCTTTGTCCTTTCGCTGTCCGGCGGGCCAGGGAATCGTCCCCGCCCGGTGCCGCCGAAAGCCACACGGAAGAGTGGGACACCGGCCCGGGAACTGGAATGTCGATCTGTTCGGGTGATGATGCGCAACTTTCCCGGCCGTGACGGGTTGTTGCTTACAGGGCTCCCTTCGTCATGGGAGTTCATTTCCTGAAGGGGTTTCGAGATGAACAAGATGATGGCGGGCGTGGCGGTTGCCGCGTCTCTGGTCGGTATCTCCGCGGCGGCCACTCCGGAGGCCATGGCGGTGGGCGACGGCCGCAACACGGGGACGGCCAACGGCAACCACTCGGCCCAGTCGTTCGGCAACAACCGCACCGAGGGCGACATGAGCCCGAGCGCCACGCTCATCGGCAACTCGCTGAACAAGCTGTGCATCGGTATCCCGATCACGAACGTGCAGAACATCGTGGCGCTGGTCAACGTCGGTGTTCAGGACATCCTGTCCTCGGACCAGAACCAGCAGTGTGTCGAGAACTCGACCGAGAGCCAGCAGGACCAGGCGCTGTCGCACCTCATCGACAAGCTGCCGCTGCTCTCCCAGAACGGCACCAACAACCAGTGACCGTCGTCGGCGGCCGGCCACCGGCCGCCGAAATCCGTTGAGGGACCGCACGCCGCCCGCGTACGGTCCCTCCACGGCGTCCGGGCACCTTCCCGGCCTCCCGTACGTCCTCCATACGGAGATCCACCGGCGCGAATCGTTCTCGGGCAGGATTGACCACCGATGGCGGGGGTGAAGATCCTGCTCAAGAACTAGAACGTGCTTTTGCCAAGCCATTACCCTTGTGGGAAGGCCGCGCACGGCGGCCATGGAGGAGTGAGATGAGGAGCAGCAACCCGGTCTTCTCGCGACGGGGGTTCAGCCGCGACAACAACGGCTACGCCGGCTTCAACGCGCCGCCGCAGGCCGGGGGCCCCGCAGCGAACCCTTACGCCGGAACGAACCCGTACGCCCAGTCCGGCAACCCCTACGCCCAGGACGCCGCGCAGGCCACCCAGGCGCCGTCGTACGCGCCGCAGGCCGGCCGGATGACGATGGACGACGTCGTGCTGCGCACCGGCGTGACGCTCGGCACGGTCATCGCCGGCGCGGCCGTCGGCTGGATCTTCCTGACCAAGAGCCTCGGCTTCGCCGTCGGCGCCGGTCTGATCGCGATGGTGCTGGGCTTCGTCCAGTCCTTCAAGCGCAAGCCGTCGCCGGCCCTGATCCTGACGTACGCGGCCTTCGAGGGCATCTTCCTCGGGGCGCTCAGCGGCGCGATCAACGACATCCCGAAGCTCAGCGGCGCGCCCATGCAGGCGGTGATGGGCACGATGGCGGTCTTCGTCGCCATGCTCGTCGCCTACAAGACCCGCATCGTGCGGGTCACCGCCCGCTTCACGCGCTACCTGCTCATCGCGATGCTCGGCTTCGTGCTGCTGTCGATGGTCAACATGCTGTTCATGGTCTTCGGCGGCGGTGACGGCCTCGGCTTCCGCAGCGGCGGCCTCGGCATCCTGTTCGGCGTCGTCGGCGTGGTGCTCGGCGCGCTGTGCCTGGCCCTGGACTTCAAGCAGGTCGAGGACGGCATCGCGTACGGCGCTCCGCGCGAGGAGTCGTGGCTGGCCGCGTTCGGCCTGACGGTGACCCTGGTGTGGATCTACACGGAGCTGCTGCGGCTGATCTCGATCCTGCGGGACTGACGCGGCGCCGCCGGGTGACCGGATCCGGCGCCCGGCGCACGGACGTGACGAAGGGCCCGTGGGGGACTCCCCACGGGCCCTTCGGCGTTCCGGGCGGGCACGGCTAGAGCTTGCGCGCTGCGCGCCTGAGGTCGTACTCGTGGACGATCGCCTTGGCGTGCCCGTAGGCGAGGTTGTGCTCGCCCCGGAGCCAGCTGACCTTCTCCTCGAAGCGGAAGAGAGCGGGGCCTTCATCTACCGTGCGAAGCCAGTCGGAGACTTCGCGGCCGGTGCAGTGGGGGATGCGGGAGAGCAGGTTCCGGTGGGTCTCTTCGGAGAAGAGTTGAGACATCGGCGCCTCCGGACGCGTTCGATGCTGGTCCTTCAGCCCACCGTGCCTGACCGTTCGGGTGTTGGCAACCACCCGGGAGTGGCGCATAAGCTCGGGCTGTGCTTGACGTGACGCCTTTGCAGACCGCTGTGGACGCCCTCGCCGACCGCCTGCGGGCGCTGCCGCAGAGCACCTTGGCGCGGGGTGCGGCAGCCGAAGCGCTCGCCCTCGCCCGCGAGTTGGCGGACCGGGCGCAGCGCCTGGAAAACCCCCGGCGGGAACCGTACGAGCTCCCGGACGCGGGCATGTTCGCGGTCGGCGACCAAGTGGCGGTGGCCGGACACGACTTGGTGGAGGCGGTGCGCGCCGCGGGGGACGAGCGGGCGCTGTCGTCGGCGGTGGAGCTGGTGCGGGAGGCCGCGGTGCGCTGCTGAAGGCCCCGGGCAAGGGCCGCTTCCGGCCGGATTCCCGGCGGGAGGCGAGGATTCCCGCGAGCCCGCGGCGGCTCTCAGAGGGATCTCAGAGGGACGCGATGACGCGGTCCGCGAGGATGTAGACGCTGTCGGTGGTGGCGGGGCCCCAGGAGAAGGTCAGGGCGTAGGCGCCGGAGACACCGGAGCCGCCCAGCAGGACCGGGGTGCTGCCCTCGCGCAGGGCGTCGGCGACGCGCTCGGCGGTCTCCCGGTGGCCGGGCGTCATGCAGACCGTGGTGCCGTCGGCGAAGACGTACACGTCGAGGGTGCCCAGCGGGCCGGGGCGGACGTCCGCGAGCGGGGTGCGGTCGCGGGCCAGCTCCTCCAGGCGGTTGACGGTGCGCTCGTGGTCGCCGATGGCGGGGGACGGGGTGAAGTCCGGGTGCGAGGGGTGGCGCCGGCGCGCGGCGGCCAGCTCGGCGGACTCGGCCTCCTCGACCGCCTCGTTCTCCAGCGCGTCCACCGGCTCCAGGGCGCCCGGGCCGTCCGCGGTGTGCAGCGCGTCCGGGCCGAGCAGCGGCTCCAGCCCGGCCAGGTCCGCCTGCCGGGGCAGGAAGAACGGGTCGTCCAGCCGCTCGTGCGGGTCGAGGTGGTCGGTGCTGCCGTCCAGCGGGCCCAGCAGGGACGGGGCGTCGGCGGCGTCCCGGGCCTCCTGGGCGGCCCAGAAGGCGCGGGCCTCGGCCAGTTCGCGCTCCCGCTCCTCGGCCAGCGCGTCGGCGACGGCGGCCCGTATGTCGGCGAGCGCGTACTCGGCGGCCGGGGCCGGGCGGGCGGCGGGGATGCTCGCGGCGGCGGCCTGCGCCCGGGCCTCGGCGCGGGTCTCGGCGTGCGCGGCGAGCAGTTCGGCGCGCAGCCCGGCGACCTGGCGGCGCAGCGCGTGGGCGGTGTGCAGGGCGGCCGCTCCCAGGGCCACGGCGACGGCCGCGGCCAGCAGCAGGGCAAGAGTGATGGCGCTCACTGACGTACTCCCATTAGCAGAATGTCCCCCGACTTCCTACATCAGGCTGCCGGTCGTCGGCGACCGTTCCCAGTGGCCGAGGACCCGGGTCGGACGGGGATTTGGACCTGGTGCGTTCGAGTGACACCGCGCTGACCTGCGGGGACACCCCGCCTTGGGGGGTTTGGTCACAATCCATGGGGGGATTTGATCGCGATCTCATCAACCGGTGAGCCAGATCACCGATGGTCGCTCTGGGTACGTCAGTTGGGACGCAGGGTGCGGGTGAGGCGCACCGGAGGGGCGGGTGCGGCGGGCGGGGCGGGACGGGTGCCGCGCGGGGCGGCACCCGTCCCGTACGCCGACGGGCGGCAAAGGTCAGCTCAGGCGCTCGATGACCATCGCCATGCCCTGGCCGCCGCCCACGCACATCGTCTCCAGGCCGAACTGCTTGTCGTGCCACTGGAGGGAGTTGATCAGCGTGGTGGTGATGCGGGCGCCGGTCATGCCGAAGGGGTGGCCGACGGCGATCGCGCCGCCGTTGACGTTCAGCCGGTCCAGGTCGATGCCGAGGTCCCGGTACGAGGGGATCACCTGGGCGGCGAACGCCTCGTTGATCTCCACCAGGTCGATGTCGGAGATCCCCAGGCCCGCGCGCTTCAGGGCCTGCTTGGACGCCTCGACCGGGCCGAGCCCCATGATCTCCGGCGACAGGCCGCTGACGCCGGTGGAGACGATCCGGGCGAGCGGGGTCAGGCCCAGCTCGCGGGCCTTGGTGTCGGACATGATGACGAGGGCGGCGGCGCCGTCGTTGAGCGGGCAGCAGTTGCCGGCCGTCACCAGGCCGTCGGGGCGGAAGACCGGCTTGAGGCCCTGCACGCCTTCGAGGGTGACGCCCGCGCGCGGACCGTCGTCCTTGCTGACGACCGTGCCGTCCGGGGTGGTCACCGGCGTGATCTCGCGCTCCCAGAACCCGTTCTTGATCGCCTGCTCGGCGAGGTTCTGGGACCGTACGCCGAACTCGTCCATGTCCTGGCGGGTGACGCCCTTGGCGCGGGCCAGGTTCTCGGCGGTCTGTCCCATCGCGATGTACGGGTCGGGCAGCAGGCCGTCCTCGCGAGGGTCGTGCCAGTCGGCGCCCTCCTGCTCGGCGCGGGCGGCGGTGCGCGCCTCCGCGTCGGCGAACAGCGGGTTGTGGGTCTCGGGCAGCCCGTCCGAGGTGCCCTTCACGGAGCGCGAGACGGTCTCGACGCCGGCCGAGATGAACACGTCGCCCTCGCCGGCCTTGATGGCGTGCAGCGCCATCCGGGTCGTCTGGAGGGAGGACGAGCAGTAGCGGGTGACCGTACAGCCCGGCAGGTGGTCCATGCCCATCTGCACGGCGACGATGCGGCCCAGGTTGTGGCCCTGTTCGCCGCCCGGCAGACCGCAGCCGAGCATCAGGTCGTCGATGTCCTTCGGGTCCAGCGCGGGGACCTTGGCGAGCGCCGCCTTGATGATCTCGGCGGTCAGGTCGTCCGGGCGCACGTCCTTCAGGGAGCCCTTGAAGGCGCGGCCGATCGGGGAACGGGCGGCGGACACGATCACGGCTTCGGGCATGACGGCTCCAGGAGGAAGACGGCGGACGGGCAGAACTGTGGGGGAAGTTACCCGCCCGTAAGGCGGAGGTCACGCAGTCGGCGTTGTGATGTCGGGCTCTTTTCTAAGCGCATGCTTATCGCGGTACGGGCCCGCCGGCCGCCGCCGTACTCCGGGGGCGCCGTCGCCGCCGTATCTCGCAACGGCCCGGATCAGTCGGCCCCTCGCGCCCGGCCCGCCGCGTCCGCCTCCTCCGTCGGCTCCGGCGTGGGGATCTGCCGCCGGCGCCGGTGCTTGAGCAGGGCCCACGGCGTGCGGGTCGGGGTGACCTCCGTACCGCCCTCGTCGGCGGCCTGGGCGGCGGCCTCGGCGACCGGGAGGATGCCCTCGCGGCGGTACGGCTCGACGCGCTCCTCTTCGGGCCACAGGCCGAGCGCGGCGCAGAGGGTGGGCAGCACGGCCATCGCGGCGGTGGCGTAGCCCTCGGCGGACGGGTGGTAGTTGTCGGGGCCGAACAGCTCGCGCGGGTGGGCCTCGAACTCGGGGCCCAGCAGGTCGCCGAGGGAGACCGTACGGGCGCCGTGCGCCACCACGCCGATGGTCTGCGCGGCGGCGAGCTGCCGGGACAGGCGGCGCGCGACCCAGCGCAGCGGCTGGTAGACCGGCTCGATGGTGCCCAGGTCGGGACAGGTGCCGACGATCACGGCGCAGCCGGCCTCGCGCAGCCGGCGCACCGCCTCGGACAGCAGGCGCACGGAGCGGGCGAGCGGCATGCGGTGGGTGACGTCGTTGGCGCCGATCATGATGACGGCGACGTCGGGCGCGGGCCCCGGCTCCGCCAGGACGAGCGTGACCTGCCGGTCGAGGTCGTCGGACTGGGCGCCGGGCAGTGCCACGTTGCGCAGGTCGACCGGGAGCTCGGCGACCGCGGCGAGGCCGGAGGCGAGCAGGGCGCCCGGCGTCTGGCGGGGGCGGTGCACGCCCTGGCCCGCGGCCGTGGAGTCGCCGAGGAAGGCCAGCCGCAGCGGCGGCCGGTCGGTGCGGTGGGCGAAGGCGGATCCGTAGCGGCCGTCGGCGCTGGGCGGAACGGCGCTGGAGCCGCCGACCGTACGGCGGGCGAGGCGGACCTCGGTCAGCAGCAGGCCGACACCGGCCACGCCGAGCAGACCGATCCCGCCGCCGCCCACCGCGGCGGCGGCGGCGATCCGCCGTGCCACCCTCGCCCTGGACATCGTCATCGGCATAAGGCCGGGCACCTCCCCGTGCAGTGCGTTCGGAACATGTGGTGGCTGGTGGATGGGTGTGGCGGTGAATGGGTGTGGCGGTGGACGGTCGGAGCCGGCCGAGGGACCCGGTTCGGGATGCCGAAGCGGCCGGAACGAGAAGCGGTACATCAAGGTGGTGCCCCGTCGGGCGGGCCGCGCAACGCACGGCGCCGTCCCGGGAGCGGGCAATAGGCTGGTCGGATGGGCGCAGGACAGCGCGCCCCCGACAGCGGAGACCACCGTGCAGTTTTACGAATCCATGATCGAGCTCGTCGGCGACACACCGCTGGTGAAGCTCAACAACGTCACCCGAGGAATCCAGGCCACCGTCCTGGTGAAGGTCGAGTACTTCAACCCGGGCGGGTCCGTGAAGGACCGGATCGCGGTGCGGATGATCGAGGCCGCCGAGCAGTCCGGCGAGCTGAAGCCGGGCGGCACCATTGTCGAGCCGACCTCGGGGAACACCGGGGTGGGCCTGGCGATCGTGGCCCAGCAGAAGGGCTACAAGTGCATCTTCGTGTGCCCGGACAAGGTGTCCACCGACAAGATCAATGTGCTGCGGGCGTACGGCGCCGAGGTCGTGGTCTGCCCGACCGCGGTGGACCCGGAGCACCCGGACTCGTACTACAACGTCTCGGACCGGCTGGTCCGCGAGACGCCGGGCGCCTGGAAGCCGGACCAGTACAGCAACCCGAACAACCCGCGTTCGCACTACGAGACGACCGGTCCCGAGCTGTGGGAACAGACCGAGGGGAAAATCACTCACTTCGTCGCGGGCGTCGGCACCGGCGGCACCATCAGCGGCACCGGCCGGTACCTGAAGGAGGCCAGCGAGGGCCGGGTCAAGGTCGTCGGCGCCGACCCGGAGGGCTCCGTCTACAGCGGCGGCTCGGGCCGCCCGTACCTGATCGAGGGCGTCGGTGAGGACTTCTGGCCGAGCGCCTACGACCGTACGGTCGCGGACGAGATCGTGGCGGTCTCGGACAAGGACGCCTTCCAGATGACCCGGCGGCTGGCCAAGGAGGAGGGCCTGCTGGTCGGCGGCTCCTGCGGCATGGCGGTCGTGGCGGGCCTGGAGGTCGCCGAGCGGCTCGGCCCGGACGACGTGGTCGTCGTCCTGCTGCCGGACAGCGGCCGCGGCTACCTCAGCAAGATCTTCAACGACGAGTGGATGGCGGACTACGGCTTCCTGGAGGACGCCGGTCCCGCGGCCCGGGTCGGCGACGTGCTGCGGCACAAGGAGGGGGCGCTGCCCTCGCTGGTGCACATGCACCCGGAGGAGACGGTCGGCGAGGCCATCGACGTGCTGCGCGAGTACGGCGTCTCGCAGATGCCGATCGTCAAGCCGGGCGCCGGGCACCCGGACGTGATGGCGGCGGAGGTCGTCGGCTCGGTGGTGGAGCGGGAGCTGCTGGACGCGCTGTTCGCGCAGCGCGCGTCGCTCGCCGACCCGCTGGAGAAGCACATGTGCCCGCCGCTGCCGCAGGTCGGCTCGGGCGAGCCGGTCGGTGACCTGATGACGGTCCTGGAGAAGGCGGACGCGGCGATCGTGCTCGTGGAGGGCAAGCCGAAGGGCGTGGTCAGCCGGCAGGACCTGCTGGCGTTCCTGGCGCGGGAGGCGAAGCAGGGGTAGTGATTCGGATGGGGTTGGGGTTCGTTTCCGAGGTTGCTCTGCACCGAGGACAGCCGGTGTCAAGCGACCGTCAGGAAACGTGCGGGCACCGCAAGGTGTACGTATGCGTCACGCGCCCGCAGCACGGGCTTAACACTGGCCCGGCACAGTGGTGACGGTGGCGATACGGACTTCCGGAGCGGCTCCCGGACCTTCCGCAGATCGCCCGGACGCGCACGGCCGGCCCTGACCCGGCCCGCGTCCCCCGCGGGGACCGCCGTCGTCCCGCCCCCGGCTCCGGCCGGGGTGCGGCGGTCCCCGCGCCACCACCAGGCCCGTACGAGCGGCTGCCGGTCTACTCCCAGCCGTCCTCGTCCTGCTTGTGGTCCTGGCGGGAGCGCTTGAAGAAGCCGGACGCGTGCACCGCGTTCACGCCGACGATGCCGGCCCAGCTGACGAGCAGCCCCACCAGGTCCGCGTGGGCGGCGCCGATCGCGGACAGCGGGATCGCGAGGACCAGCGAGACCGTGGCGAAGCCGAAGCGCTCCGCGTAGCCGCTGCCGCCACCGCCGGAAGCGCGCGGCCGGGGCGGCTGCGCACCGCGCGCGACCTGCATCTGCTGCTCGGCGAACTGCCGGCGCACCCGCTGGTCGACCGTCGTGTCGAGCTTCTCCAGGAACGACTCGACCAGCTCGGACTCGTACTCCGGCCCCAGCTCCTTGCGCGTCTGCAGGGTCGCGTCGAGTTCTTTCCTCAGCTCGGGGTCATGGGTAGCCATGCTGCTGAGATTACGGGCGGGAGGGGGACGGCGCGGTAGGGCTGTCCCCCGTATCCGTGGGGGTGGCGGCCGGATCGTCCGGCGCGGCGGACGGCACGCGGCCGGTGTCGCGGCGGGCGACCGCCCAGTACAGGACGGCGGGTACGGCCAGCCCGACGAGCCAGGACACGTCGGCGCCGCCGAGCGGGGCGACCAGCGGGCCGGTGTAGAAGTGCGTGGACAGGAACGGGAGCTGGGCCAGTACGCCGGCGCCGTACACCGCCAGCGCCCCGCCGTTCCAGGCGCCGTAGCGGCCGGACGGGTCGCTGAGCGCCGGGATGTCGTAGCGCTCCTTGGAGATCAGGTAGTAGTCGACCAGGTTGATCGCCGACCACGGGGTGAAGAAGGTCAGCAGGAACAGCAGGAAGTCCTTGAACGAGGTGAGGAAGGAGTCCTTGCCGAGGAGGGCGACGGCGGTGCCCGCGAGCATGATGCCGGTGATGTAGGCGGTGCGGCCGCGCGGTGACAGGGTGGCGCGGCCGCGGAAGCCGCTGACGCTGGTGACCAGCGACATGAAGCCGCCGTAGGTGTTCAGGACGTTGATGGTCAGCTTGCCGAGGGCGATGACGAAGTACAGCGCCGAGGCCGCCAGGCCGGTGCCGCCGAGGGAGACCACGTAGGAGACCTCGTGGCCGGTGAAGGCGGTGGGCGCCGCGGCGGCGGCCAGCGCCCCGAAGGTCATCGACCACTGCGATCCGAGGACCGAGCCGGACAGCGTCCACCAGAAGGTGGCGCGGGTGGAGGTGTGCCGGGGCAGGTAGCGGGAGTAGTCGGCGACGTACGGGCCGAAGGCCAGCTGCCAGGACGCGGACAGTGAGACGGCGAGCAGGAACAGCGGGAAGGAGAAGGACCGGTCGTGCAGCAGCGTGGCCAGGTCGGCGCGCTCCAGCAGTCGGGCGCCGAGGTAGAGGAAGGCCAGCGCGCAGACCACGCTCGCGACCCGGCCCAGCAGGTGGATGAGCCGGTAGCCGACCGCCGCGGCGACGGCGGTGACCGCGGCGAAGACGAGGATGCCGGGGGTGTCGCCGAGATGCGTCAGCTCGCCGACCGCCTGCCCGGCCAGCACCGTGCCGCTGGCGAAGAAGCCGATGTACATGACGATCACGAGCGCCAGCGGCACCACCGCGCCGCGCACCCCGAACTGGGCCCGTGAGGAGATCATCTGCGGCAGGCCCAGCCGTGGCCCCTGCGCGGAGTGCAGGGCCATGACCGCGCCGCCGAGGACGTTGCCGAGCAGCAGCCCGAGCACGGCCCAGAACGCCCGGGCGCCGAAGACGACGGCCAGCGCGCCGGTGACCACGGCGGTGATCTGGAGGTTGGCGCCGAGCCACAGGGTGAACTGGCTGACCGGCGAGCCGTGGCGTTCGGCGTCCGGTACGACGTCGATCGAATGCCGTTCCACCACTGCCGCCATCGGCCGCCTCCTCGTCCCGGCTGTATGAGTTCATGCAGGATCGATGCGGGTGAATGAATAAATCAATACCCCGGACAGGAAAAGATGGCGCGCGGGGCCCTACGGACGCCGGCCCGGCCGTACGGGGGCTCCGGGCGGCCGCGGGCCTACAGGGGGCGGAGTTCGTCCGCGTACGAGACGGAGAGGCGGCGCATCAGGCCGTCCTCGGTGATGGCGTACTGGCCGAGCCGCCACAGCGGCGGCGAGTAGGCGTGCAGCGAGACCGTGTCGTCGGTGGCGCCGGTGAGGCGGTGGATGTGGTCCGGGCCGAAGCAGAAGGAGGCGCCTGAGCCGACGGCGGTGGCCAGATGGGCGCCGCCGATGCGCGGATTGGACTCGGTCAGCACGCCCTGCACCACGCGCACCGCGCCGGACGAGAGGTCGTGGTCGTGCCAGCCGGTGTCGCTGCGCCGGGTCCAGCACAGCAGCCAGACGTCGACGTACGTGTCGCGGTGCAGGGAGGCGTAGTGCCGCTCGGTGTCGGAGAAGGCGACCTCGCCGCGCCACAGGCCGGGCAGGCCGGCCAGCCGCTCGACGAGGGAGCGCAGTTCCCGCTTGTCGAGATTGCGGGCGGGAAGGGCGGTGAAGAGGCCGGGGGTGCGGGGAGAGGCGGCGGGCGGGTCCGGGCAGTGGTGCGTACGGGGCTCGGGCATTACGGGCGGGCTCCCTTCGCCGGGCCGAGGAGGCGGGCCGGGTTGGCGGTGTACAGGGCGTGTACGGCGGCGGCGCCGAGGTCGGGCACGTCCGGCACGGCGTACGGGCGGTCGCTGCCGAAGACCACGGCGTCGATGCCGACGGCGCGGACGACCGTGTCCACGGCACGCGTGCCGTACGAGGAGGTCTCGTAGAAGACGCCGGGGTCGACGCGCCCGCGGTCCCGGCCGCCGCGTGCCGCCAGCCGCTCGCCGTGCAGCGGGGCGAGGCCCGCGAGGGCGGCGAAGCAGACGCGCAGGTGCGGGTGGTGGGGACGGCCGAAGGCGCGGAAGGCGAACCAGGCGGCGTGCAGCTGCTGGAGGTAGGGGACGAGGGCGGGCCACCACGGCGGGCTGCCGGGCGGGGCCGGCGGCGCGGCTCCGGGGTGGACGAACAGCGGCCGCCCGAGACGGGCCACGCCGTCGAGCAGCGGCCCGCAGCGCCTCCACCCGGCGGCGTCCGTCAAGGCCGTGGCGGGGAGCTGGAGGCCGGCGCAGCCGCGGCGCAGCAGGCGTACGACGGGTCCGGGGTCGGGGACGGGAACGGACAGGCAGGGGGAGGCCCAGACGCCGAACGGGGCGGGCAGGGCGAGGGCTTCGTCGTGGAAGGCGTCGAGGAGCGGGGCTGCTTCGGCGGGCTGCAGGAATTCGATGCCGAGGGGGCTGGAGAGCGAGAGCAGGGCCCGGTCGAGGCCGTCGGCGCGGGCGCGTTCCGTACGGGCGGCGGGGTCGTGTTCGGCGGGGTCGACGGCGTACGGGGGCTCGCCGGGCAGGTGCAGCGTCCGGCCGTCGAGGCGGGGCGGCGTGGTGCGCGCACGCAGCAGCGCGCGGAACCGCGGCGGCCAGAGGTGCTGGTGGACATCGGTGGGCACGGGCTCCCTCCGGGAGGGGGACCGGTCGGGTGGTGCGCCTCGAAGCGGTCCGGAACCAGGGAAGTTAACCGCTTCAGTTACGCGATTAAGTGAAGCGATTAACCCGAATCCGTGTCAAGGGAACGGCGGGGGCGGGCACGCGCACGGCACGGCGTCCGCGCGGTGCAACACGCGGGACGGGGCGGCCCCTTGGGTAGGCTTCCGGCATGGCCAGGCCCCGTAAGCGCACCACTCTCCGCGAGGTGGCCGAGGCCACCGGGCTCTCCACCGCCGCCGTCTCCTACGCGCTGCGCGGCACGCACGTCTCCAAGGAGACCGAGGAACGGGTGCGCAAGGCCGCCGCCGAACTCGGTTACGAGGCCGACCCGATCGCCCGCGCCCTGGCCAGCGGCCGGACGAGCATGGTCGGTGTGCTGGCCGGCGACCTCCAGGACCTGTGGCAGCAGCACCTGATGGCGGCGATAGGGCGGGAACTCCTCGCGGGCGACCGCTACGCCCTCATCCTGGACGCGGGCGGCGACCCGCAACGCGAGCTCGCCCTGGCCAAACAGCTCCGTGACCAGCGGGTGGACGGCCTGCTGGTGTCCCCGGTCGATCCCTCGGCGGCGGGCTGGGCGCAGATCGCCGAGGCGGTGCCGGTGGTGTCCATCGGCGACTCGCTGCGCCGCGCCCGTACGGCGGGAGAAGTGCTGTTCGACAACCGCGCGGGGATCGACGCCGTACTGGAATACCTGACCGGACTGGGCCACCGGCGGATCACGGTCCTGACCCCGACCGGCCCCTCCACCCCGGACCGGCCCGCCGACGTGTACGTACGGGAAGCCGCCGGGCGGCTCGGCATCGCGGCCGAAGTGCTCCCGTGCGCCCAGGAACTGGGCGAGGCGACGGCGGTGGCGCGGCGCGTGCTGCGCGACGGCGGCGCGGACGGGGCCCGTTCGACGGCGGTGTTCTGCTTCTCCGACTCGATCGCGTACGGGGTCTACGCGGCGGCGGCCGAGGCGTCGCTGAAGGTCGGCCGGGACATCTCGGTGGTCGGCTTCGACGACCACCCCGTCTCCCAGGTGCTCACCCCGCCCCTGACGACGCTGGACTGGGGCCTCACCGGTATCGCCGAGGAGGCGGCGCGGCTGGCCGTCGCGGCGATCGAGGGGCGGCGGGTACGGCGCAAGCGCATGCTGTGCGCGCCACGGCTGAGCGAGCGGGGGTCGGCCGTACGGGTCTGAAGTCCCCGGGCCGGGTGCGTCAGGCGGGGAGGGCGGTCTGCGGGGTCCGGGCGGTGCCGGGAGCCAGCCCCAGGGCGCGGAAGGTGACGCGCTGGTCGAACCACAGCAGCGCGACCGTCGTGCCGCCCATGACCACCGCGAACAGCAGGTGCCCGGCCGCGGACGCGACCTGGGCGCCGACCGCCCCCAGCAGCGCGTGCGCACCCATCCGGAAGGCGATCAGGCCGAAGGCGATGAACCGCGTGCGGGAGTTCTTCAGCAGCGCCTTCACCAGCTTGATCCGGCGGCGCAGCACGGTCAGCCCGACGACGATGTTGACCGCCGCGAAGGCGAGGATCACCGTCCAGGCGCCGGACCACGCGTGGCACAGGTCGTAAGCGGCCCCCAGCACCCCCTCGAACGCGAAGAACCACACCGGCAGCGGCTTCACGTTCGCCAGCTCCTCCGCGGAAACCTGCCGCCCCGCGTTCTTCCGCGCCTTCGTGAAGATCTTCATGTCCGCCCCTTGGTGGTGAAGTACCGCTGCTCTGTGATGTCTCCATCCTGCTGAGCCGCCGGGCTGCGCGGCAGCATCAAGCGTCCCTGGCTGGGCGGGACAAATGTCATGGCGGGCGGCGGGCCCGCCGCCCGGGGCTCCACCGGAACCCGCACGCCCACGCGTATGCGAAAGGGCCGTTGTTCGGATAATCCGGAACCTTTCGGCCCGGCGGGCTGTCTCACCATCGGTACGGCCCAAACCCGACAAAGGAGTTGTTCCGGATGGTGCGTCGCGTTCGTGTGCTCTTGCTGACCGCTTTACTGCTGGTGACGGGTTCGGTGGTGTGGTCCGCGCCCGCCTCCGCCGTCATCGGCGGGTCGAAGAGCACCTACGGCCCGTGGGCGGTGCGCATGCTCGTCGACGGCAAACCGGCGTGCACGGGCACCGCGGTCGCGCCCCAGTGGATACTCAGCGCCTCGCACTGCTTCTACGAGCAGGCGGAGCCGATCGCCGACAAGCGGATCTCCTTCCGGATCGGCAACCTCGACATGCGCAAGGGCACCACGGTCCGCCCGCTGCCCGGCAAGCGCGTGGGCAGCACGGCCGACATGATGCTCATCAAGGTCCCGCCGATGAAGATCCCCACGGCGCGCCTGGCCACCGCCCCGGTCCACGTCGGCCAGACCGTGCGGCAGTACGGATGGGGCGCCACCTGCACCGAGGACGAGAACGCCTGCCAGTCCCCGGTGCTCAAGCAGTCGAACCTGCGGGTCGTACGGCCGGACGACCCCCGGTGCAAGGGCTACACCGCACCGGGCGGCCCGGACTTCTGCATGGAGAAGGTGTCCGGCATTCCGGCCGGCGGCGACTCCGGCGGCCCGGTGATGAGCGTCGCCCCGCACGGCGCCGAAACCCTCCTCGGCGTCTTCAACGGCTCGGACCGGGAGACGGTCGCCCAGGCGGGAGAGATCTCCCAGCAACTGGCCTGGATCCGTTCGGTCATCCGGCACTAGCGCGCGGCACGGACGGGCCCGTCCCGGTGACTCGACGGTGCTGCGCCGGGACAGGTGATGTCGGTGGCCGGGCGGGCGCCGGTGAGCAGGAACGCAGTGGTCCGCGCGTCCCCGCAGGTGCGGTCGTCGCCCTGGTAGGCGCCGTGGCCACCGGCCTCGACGGTGATCATCCGGGCGCGGTCGCCGAAGGCCCGGCGCATGGCGCGGGCACCGGCGAGCGGGGTGGCCGGGTCGCGGCGGTTCTGGATGAGCAGGACGTTCGACGGGCCGTGCGAAGTGATGCGTACCGGCTGCTCGGCGGGCGGCGACGGCCAGAAGGAACAGGGCATGATGTTGACCGGCATGCCGGCCGTCAGCGGGTGGCGGACACGGTCGGCGGCCACGTCACGGGCGTACGCCTCCGGGGAACGGGGCCAGGCCACGTCGTTGCAGAGGGTGGCGACCGAGGCGGCGGCGGTGTGCTGCTGGGTCTCGATGTCCGGCGAGGACGGCACCGGCTGCGCGGGCAGGTCCGCGGCGTTCGGGTCGTCCAGCTTGGCGCGGGCGGCGCGCATCAGCGTGATCAGGCCGTCCATCCGGCCGTCGGAGTAGAGGCTCGCCAGCAGGTGCTGGCGCAGGACGTTGCCGTTCAGCTCGGCGGGGTTGGCGTTCGGCCAGGGCAGCGGGGTGCGGTCGAGGCGGGCCGCGAGGTCCAGGAACAGCGGACGGACGTCCTCCGGGCGGTCGGCGAGCCGGTCGGCGCGTGCCGGGTCGGCGGCCCGCGCCGCGAAGTCGGGGAAGCGGTCCTCGGCGCCGACGGCGGCGTTCGCCGCCCAGCCGCGCTCCACCCGGGCCGGGTCGGGGTCGCCGTTGCTGTCCAGCACCCAGTGGGCCGTACGGTCCGGAAAGAGCTGCGCGTACACCGCGCCGGCGTACGCCCCGTACGAGAGGCCCAGGCCGGACAGTCGGCGCTCGCCCAGGGCCTGCCGGATGCGGTCGATGTCCCGGGCCTCGTTGGCGGTGCTGATGCTGCGCAGCACCGGCCCGCCGTTACGGGCACAGGCGGTGGCCAGCCGGCGGGCGGTGGCGATGTTGCCGGTGATGGAGCCGTCCGGCGCGGGCCACGGGCGCAGGGTGGTCACGGACAGGTCGGCGTACGGAAGTCCGCAGCTCACGGGCGAGCTGTGGCCCACGCCGCGCGGATCGAAGCCGATGATGTCGTAGGCGGCGCGCAGGCGTTCCGAGAGCTTCGCGGTGGTGGGCCGGTCCAGCCCCGTATTGCCCGGCCCGCCGGGGATCAGCAGCAGTGCCCCGCGGCGCGCGGCCGGGTCCTTGGCCGGGATGCGGGAGACCGCGAGATCTATCTGTCTGCCGCCCGGGTCCTTGTAGTCCAGGGGGACCTTCAGCGTCGCGCACTGCTGCGCGGCCCCGGCAGTCGCCGAGCGGCACGGCTGCCAGTCGAGTGAGGTCCGGGGCCGGGCCGGGGGCGCCGAAGCGGCGGCGTCGGGTGGCGCGAGGAACGGCAGGACCGTGGCGAGAGCCGCGGCGGCGGCCAGAACGGGGGCCCCAACGGGGCGGCGGCGTTTGGAGTTTCGCATGGGAACAGCCTGTCCGGGCGGGCGCCGGACGCCCAGCGGGGCAGCACCAGGATCGGGGCGGGGGTGTGCCCCACCCCCCCGCCGTACCGGAGGGTGATCTGCCGGTTGGCGGCGGCCTGCCTCTTGTCCGTCCTGTATATCGTCATGCAGAGTCAGGGTGAGTGAATAGATGCCGAGAGGGGGCGGCGCCATGGAGTCCCGGTCTCTGGATCAGGGCAGGCGGGGCGGTCGTACGTCCGGGGGCGCGGGCGTCGTCCCGTCGCCGCCCCTGTCCACGGTGGTGCTGGACGGGCGCAGTCTCGGCGTGGGCGGGATCGTCGGCCTCGCCGAACGTACGGCCCGGCCCGCGGTGCTCGACCCCAAGGGCCTGGCGTACGCGCGGGAGTCCTGGGAGACCGCCCGCCGGCTCGCCGCCACCGGCCGGGTCTACGGGCGCAGCACCGGCGTCGGCGCCAACCGTACGGAGGACGTGGTCGCCGCCGACGACGGGCACGGGCTGCGGCTGCTGCGCAGTCACGCCGGGGCGATCGGGGACCCGCTGCCCGCGCGGGAGGTGCGCGCCATGCTGGCCGTCCGCGCCAACCAGCTGCTGGCGGGCGGCGCCGGGCTGCGGCCCGAGGTGATCACGGCGCTGGCCGGGGCGCTGGAGAGCGGCGCGTATCCGGTCGTGAACGAGTACGGCGCGGTCGGCACCGGGGACCTCGCAGCGCTCGCCCAGACCGGGCTGGCCCTCGTGGGCGAACACCCCTGGGCCGGTGGCCCGGCGCCCGCCCCGCTCGCCCTGGACGGCAATGACGCGCTCGCCCTCATCAGCAGCAACGCCCTCACCCTCGGCCAGGCCGCGCTCGCGCTGGACGGGACACGGCGCCTGCTGGACGCGGCGCTGCCGGTGGCCGCGCTCTCCCTGCTGGCGGTCGGCGGCTCGTACGAACCCTTCGCCGAGCCGGTCGTCCAGGCCCGCCCGCACCCCGGAACGGCCGCCGTCGCGGCCCGGATGCGGGAGCTGACCGGGGCACCGGCCCGGCCCGCGCCGCCGCTGGGCCGCATCCAGGACCCGTACGGCTTCCGCTGCGTCCCGCAGATCCACGGGCCCGCGCTGGACGCCGCCGACGCCCTCGAACGGGTCCTCGCCGTCGAGGTCAACGCGGCGGCCGAGAACCCGCTCATCAGCGTGGCGGACCAGGCGGCGTACCACCACGGCAACTTCTACGCCGCGCACCCGGCCCTCGCCCTGGACGGCTTCCGGCTCGCCGTGCTCCAGACCGCGCTGCTGTCCACGGCCCGCCTCGCCGCGCTCTCCGAGCCGGACTTCACCCGGCTGCGCCCGTTCCTCGGGGACCACGCGCCGGCCAGCTCCGGCGTGATGATCCTCGAATACGCGGCCGGGGCCGCCCTCGGCGAACTGCGGGCCGCCTCGCAGCCCGCCTCCTTGGGGCACGCGGTCCTCTCCCGCGGCGTCGAGGAACAGGCCAGCTTCGCGTCGCTCGGCGCGCGCCAGGCGCTGCGCGCCGCCGTCGCGTACCGGCGGGTGCTCGCCTGCGAACTCGTCGCCGCGGTACGGGCGTTGCGGATGCGCTCGCTGGAGCCCGAGCCGGACGTACCGGCGGCGCGCGCGTTCGCCCTGGCCGCCGGGGCGCTGGACGCGCGGATGGCCGACCGGCCGCTGACGGCGGACGTGGCGGTGGCGGAAACCCTGCTGGACGGGCTGGCCGCGCTGTGATCCGGGGCCGGAAGCCGCCGGGCGGGGGCCCGGATTACGTACAGTCGGGCGGCGGGACGGCGGGCGCACGGCGCGCCGCCCCGCACGACCAGCAACGACACGAAGGCCGGGAGCACGGCCGCGGACACGGCCGGGAGGCAGCGATGATCGGGGACGGCGGCGAGGACCGCGGCAGGAAAGCGGCGGACGCACGGGCCGCGGCGGACACGGGCGCGCCCCCGCCCGGCCCCGCCGAGGCCACCGGCACCGCGGCCCGCCTCCAGAAACTCTTCGAGGGGCACCGCCTGACCCCGACCCAGCGGCGCATCGCCCACTGCATGGTGCGCCGGGCCGCCGACGCGCCGTTCCTCTCCAGCGTCGAGCTCGCCGAACTGGCCGGGGTCAGCCAGCCGTCCGTGACCCGCTTCGCGGTCGCGCTCGGCTTCGACGGCTACCCGGCGCTGCGCAAGCACCTGCGCGAGGTGGCGCCCGCCGCGTCCGCGCGCGGCACCGGCACGTACAACGAGTACCAGCAGGCCGTACAGGCGGAGATCGACAACCTGCGCCACCTCGCGGCGGTGCTGGCCGATCCGGGGCCGGTGGTCCGGGCCGGGCGGCTCTTCGCGGCCTCCCGGCCCCTGCCGGTCCTCGGGCTGCGCGCGGCGACCGCGCAGGCCGCCGGATTCGCGTACTTCGCCCGCAAGGTCCACCCGGACGTCCGGCTGCTCGACGAGGGCGGCACGATGCTCACCGACCGCATCGACGCGGCGGTGCAGGCGGGCGCGAGCACCCTGCTGTGCTTTGCGCTGCCGCGCCACCCGCGCGAGGTCGTGGACGCCCTGGAGTACGCGCACGAGGCCGGGCTGACCGTCGTCACCGTCGCCGACAGCGCCTTCGCGCCGGTCGCCCGCCACACGGACCTGCTGCTGCCCGCCGCGGTCGGCACCGGTCTCGCCTTCGACACGGCCTGCGCGCCGATGCTGCTCGGCCGCGTCCTGCTGGAGGCGATGTGCGACGCGCTGCCGGACGCGCAGGCGCGGCTGGAGGAGTTCGACGCGAAGGCTGCGGAACGGGGACTGTTCGTGGAGTGAGCGGCCGGGCCCGCCCGGCCCCGCCCTGCCTTCCGCGGCTTCACGGAATTCTCAGACGGGCTGGCTACGATCCGCCGCCGTGACGTGGATCCGTAGCCGGATCGTGGAGCGAGGAGGTTGTCGTGGGTCGCGGGGCTGTTGCGCTGGCGCGGGTGGCGGTGCTGGTACGGGCGCCGGCCGGTTGGCTGTGGTGGCCGGGCGTGCTGGCCGCCGGGACCGGCGTACTGGTGCCCGGGCTGACCGGGCGGCGGATCGGGGTGTACGCCGGGGCGGCGCTGTTCCTCGTCGCGGCCTGCACGGTCTTCGCGGTGCGCCGCAAGCGGTACGCGCACCTGGCGAAGGCCGCGTCCCGGGCCGGGAAGTCGGCGATCCTCCAGGACCGCGCCGTGACGCTGCGGGTCTGGCGGCGGGCGCACCGCTGGTGGCTGCTGCTCGCCTTCCTGGCGGCGGTCGGTTCCTCGTTCGTGCTGCCCGCGGCCGGTGGGCTGCTGCTGGCCGGGGCCGGGCTCGGGCTGTGGGCCAAGGCGCTGTGGCTGGGCCGCTGGGAGCACGACCACGACGTACTGCTGTGGGTCCGTACGGAAGCGGCTGTACGGGGCGGACCGGCGGGCCGGGACGTACGCGGCTACCTGACGACCGGCGTGGCGGCGAAGGACGCGCGCCCGGGAGGGGCGAAGGCGGGCCGGCCGAAGGCCGCGAAAGCCTGAAGGGCGCGCCCTGGCCCGGACCCACGGCCCCGGCGCGGGCCTACTCGCCCCGCGCCCGCAGCACCAGCCGGTTCACGCCCCACAGGACGACGCCGATCGCGATGAGCACGGCGGCCCGTACGTACACCTCCGCCGACCGGTCGGCCAGCGGACTGGCCAGGACGAGGGCACCGGCGGCGCCCAGGACCGGGAAGACCGTCGGCGTACGGAAGTGGCGGTGCGGCACGCGGTCGCGGCGCAGCACCAGCACCGCCACGTTGACCACCGCGAAGACGCACAGCAGCAGGAAGGCCGTGGTGTCGCCGAGGCCCTCGATCTCGCCGGTCAGGACCAGGCCCAGGGCCAGCAGCGTGGTCAGGGCGATGCCGACGACGGGCGTACGGCGGCCCGGCAGGACGCGGCCGACGGCGCGCGGCAGGATGCGCTCGTTGGCCATCCCGTAGCACAGCCGCGAGGCCATCATCATGTTGATCAGCGCGGAGTTGGTGACCGCGCACAGCGCCATCAGCGCGAACACCGTGGGCGGGAACGTCGCCCCGCCCGCGTGCACCACCTCCAGCAGCGGCGCCGACGACCCCTGGAGCCGCCGGTGATCGACCAGCAGCGACGAGACCAGGGCCACCAGGACGTAGACCGTGCCGGTGATCCCCACGCCGAGGAAGATCGCGCGCGGGAAGTTCCGGCCGGGGTCCCGGGCCTCCTCCGCCATGTTCACCGAGTCCTCGAACCCGACGAAGGCGAAGAACGCCAGGCCGGTGGCGCCCAGCACGCCGGTGAGCACGGCGAAGCCGGAACCGCCGGTGTCGAGGGCGGCCAGCCGCGCCGGTTCCCCGCCGCCCGTCAGGACCGCGTACACCCCCAGCCCGATGATGATCAGCAGCCCGGACACCTCGACCAGGGTCAGCACCACGTTCGCCTTCACCGACTCCGCCACGCCCCGCAGGTTCAGCGCGGCCAGCGCCAGCACGAACACCACCGCCACCGCGGTCGGCGGCAGATCGGCGAAGGTGCGCAGGTAGTCGCCGCTGAAGGCGCGGGCCGCGGCGCTCGCCGAGGACAGGCCCGAGCACACCACCATGAAGGCGACGAGGAAGGTCAGGAAGGGGACCCGGAACGCCTTCTGGGTGTAGAGCGCGGCGCCCGCCGCCTTCGGGTACTTGCCGACGAGCTCCACGTACGAGGCGGCGGTCAGCACGGCGATGCCGAAGCCGATCACGAAGGGCAGCCACAGGGCGCCGCCCACCTTGCCCGCGACCTTGCCGGTGACGGCGTAGACGCCGGTGCCGAGGATGTCCCCGACCACCAGCAGAACCAGCAGTTTGGGACCGATGGCGCGGCGCAGTGAGGTGGTTTCGCCGGTGCGTCCGGCGGTGTCCGGGTCCGTGGAGGGGGTCCGCATGAGCGGGACATGCCCGGACCGCAAGATTTTTAGCGCTCGCGGCCGCCGGGGTCCCGGAGCCGGGTGAGTGCGTCCGCGTGGGCGCCGCCGCTCTCCGCGACCAGTTCGTCCATCTCCTGCGCGGCGCGCACGGTGGCCCAGCGGGGCTCGCCGTCCGGGCCCGGCGCGTACCCGTACACCCCGGGCCGGGGGAGCGAGTTGTACGCGAAGTGGGTGGAGAAGTAGTACGCGCCGGTGTCCAGGAGGGCCACGTGGTCGCCCGGCTCCAGGAGCGGCAGCGGCCGGTCCCGCGCGACCAGGTCGCCCGCGAAGCAGCACGGTCCGGCCACGTCCTGGGCGATGGGATCGCCGGTCTTGGGGCGGCCCTGCGCGTCGTAGGCGGCGACCCGTACCGGCCAGGAGTCCGGCGCGAACACCGTACGGGTGGCCACCTGGGCGCCCGCGTGAGTCACCGCGATCCGCCGCCCGCCGGCCGACTTGGTGTACTCGACGCGCGCCAGCACGACGCCGTGCTTGGCGAGCAGCGACCGGCCGAACTCGGTGACCAGCCCGTAGCGGCCGTCGAACATCCCCGGCACGGTGGCGTGCAGCAGCCGGGCGTATCCGCGGTACGTCGGCGAGACCTCGTCGGACGTGAAGTTCACCGGCAGCCCGCCGCCGATGTCCAGGGTGGTGACCCGGGCACGCCCGGCCTTCTCGTTGATCTCCTCGGCCAGCTCGTACAGCACCCGCACACCGACCGCCATCAGCTCCAGCGGCATGCCCTGGGAGCCGACGTGGACGTGCAGGCGCGTCAGCCACGGGCGGTCCAGAAAGGCTTTCACGACCTGGTCGCGGGCGTCCTCGTCGCGTAGCGGCACCCCGAACTTCGAGCTGTCGGTCGCGGTGCTCATCGCGCCGATGCTGCCGCCGCCGAGCTGCGGATTGACCCGCAGGCCCAGTGGCGAGCCGGTCGGCGCGGAGCCGGTCAGGGCGTCCAGCCGGGCGAGTTCGGCGAAGCTGTCGGCGTTGACGGCGATGCCGAGGGCGAGCGCCTCGCGCAGCTCGGCGGGTGTCTTGGCGGGCGAGTCCAGCACCGTGCGGGACGGCGGCACCCCGGCCGCGCGCGCCAGGGCCAGCTCCCCGGGACTGGCGACCTCGCAGCCCAGCCCCTCCTGCGAGAGCAGGCGCAGTACGGGCACGAGCGAGGCGGCCTTGACGGCGAAGGCGTGCAGGACCGGCGTACCCGGCTCGGTGAACTCCTCGAACCCGGCCCGCAGTTCGGCGGCGGAACGGCGGATTCCGGCGATGTCCAGCAGGCCGGCGACGGGGGAGCCGGGGCTGACCAGGCCCCGGGCGACGGCCGCGGCGACGGCGCGGTGGCGCAGGGCGGGCGGGTCGAAGGGCGGGCCCAAGGGCGGATCGAAGGGTGGACCGGTGGTCGGGTCGGAGGGCTGACCGGCGGGCGGGGCGAAGGGCTGACCGGCGGGGGGATCGAAGGGCTGACCGGTGGGGGATTCGGCGGGCGGACCGGTGGGGGGTTCGGCGGGAGCAGCGCTCATGGCACCACTCCACCACCTGTCCGCCGTGGCCGCCATCGGCCGGCCCGCCCGCGCGCGGTGTTGACCTCTTCGGCACACGGCAATAACGTCGCGGCGCTCTTACCAGGGCCCCCTTTCCCGGAACGGTGGTGCGGTACATGCGATACCGGCACGTCCAGGCGAGACCGGCGGCGCGGCGGGACCTCCCGCAGCCGCCCCGGCCCCCGCTCCCGTTCCGGCCCCCGCACCCCGACGTGGTGGTGATCGGCAGCGGCATCGTCGGCGCCGCCTGCGCCGAGGCGCTCACCCGGCGCGGCGTCCGGGTCACCGTCCTGGACCACGCGCCGCTCACCTCCGGCACCACGGCCCGCGGCGAGGGCAACCTCCTGGTCTCCGACAAGCCGCCGGGACCCGAACTCGACCTGGCGCTGGACTCGTCGGAGCGCTGGCCGCGGTTGCTGGAGGAACTGGACGCCGAGGGGCGCGATCCCGGCGGGCCCGCTCTCGCGGAGCGGTGCGAGTACGAGGCGAAGGGCGGGCTGGTCGTAGCCCTCGGGGAACCGGGTGCCCGAGCCCTGGCCGGTTTCGCCGCAGCGCAACGGGCCGCCGGCGTCACCGCGTACGACCTCGGCCCCGACGAGGCGCGCGCCCGCGAACCCCACCTCGCCCCCGGCGTCCGCGCCGCCGTCCACTACCCGCAGGACGCCCAGATCCAGCCGGTCGCGGCGGCCACCGCGCTGCTCGCCGCCGTCCGCGGGCGCGGCGGGACGCTGCGTTCCGGGGTGCGGGCGCTCGGCGTGGAGCGCGGTGCGGACGGGCGGGTGACGGCGCTGCGCACCTCGGCCGGGACGCTGCCGTGCGGCGCGGTCGTCAACGCCTGCGGCCCCTGGGCGGGCCGCTTCGCGCGGGCGGCGGGCGCGCCGCTGCCCGTACAGCCGCGCCGGGGCCTGGTGCTGGTCACCGCGCCGCTGCCGCCGGGCACGGTCCGGCACAAGGTGTACGACGCCGACTACGTGGGCGCCGTCGGCAGCGGCGACGCCGACCTGCGGACCTCGACGGTCGTCGAGGCGACGCGGGGCGGGACGGTGCTGATCGGGTCGAGCCGGGAGCGGACCGGTTTCCAGGAACGTTTCCGCGCCGTCGTCCTCGCCGAACTCGCCCGCAAGGCCACCGCATTGTTCCCGGTGCTGGGCCGGGTCCCGGTGATCCGCGCGTACGGCGGCTTCCGCCCGTACACCCCCGACCACCTCCCGGTCATCGGCCCCGACCCGCGGCTGCCCGGCCTGTGGCACGCGACCGGGCACGAGGGCGCGGGCATCGGACTCGCCCCGGCCACCGGCGAACTCCTCGCACAGCTGTACGCGGGCGAGCGCACCCGGATCGATCCGGAGCCCTACCGGGTGGGGCGGCCGGGGCTGGGGGAGGAAGCGCGGTGGACCGCGTGACGGCCGGGGCCGGGAAGGGGGGCGGCGCGGTGTTCCGCGTGACGGTGGACGGTGACGAACAGTGGGCGCGGCCCGGGCAGACGGCCGCCTCGGTGCTGCTGGCCGCGGGGCGCCTCTCCTGGCGGACCACGCGCGGCGGCCGTCCGCGTGGCGTGTTCTGCGGGATCGGCGTCTGCCACGACTGCCTGGTGGTGGTGAACGGCGTACCTGATGTACGGGCCTGCCGGCGGGTGGTGGTGGCGGGGGACCGCATCGAGACGCAGGTGGGGGCGCGGTTGCCGGAGCCCGCGCCGGAGCCTGGCACCCAGGGTGGGCTTCCCGTGGTGGCGAAGGCCGTGTCGGTGCCGGTGGTCGTCGTCGGGGCCGGGCCCGCGGGCATGGCGGCGGCGCTGGCGGCGGCCGGGACCGGGGTGCGGGTGGTGCTGGTGGACGACGGGGAGCGGCCGGGCGGGCAGTACCACCGGCAGGCCGCGGACGGCCCGGCGCGGGGCGCGGCGGTGCGGGCCGTACGGGAGCATCCGCGGGTCGAGTGGCTGGCGGGGGCGACGGTGTGGGGAGTGGAGGCCGGGGAGCGCGGGGGTGGGGGAGAAGGCGGCGTGACAGGGAGCGGGGATGAAACCGGGGCCGCTCACGGTTCTCGCCCGGCTGTCTCCAACTGGACCGTCCACGTCCTGCAAGGCCCCGCCGACGCCCCCGCCCGTACCCCGTACACCCTGCACGCCGACGCGCTCGTCCTGTGCACCGGCGCGTACGACCGGGCGCTGCCGTTCCCCGGCTGGGACCTGCCGGGTGTCGTCACGGCAGGCGCGGCGCAGGCGCTCGCCAAGGGGCAGCGGACGGCGATCGGCCGCCGGGTGGTGGTCTCCGGCACCGGCCCGTTCCTGCTGCCGGTCACCTCGTCGCTGCTCACCGTGGGGGCGCGCGTCCTGGGCGTGTACGAGGCGGGTACGCCCGCCGCCTGGCTGCGCGCCCCCGTGGCCGCGCTCCGGGACGGCGGCGGCAAGGTCCCCGAACTCCTCGCGTACGCCACGGCGATGGCGCGGCACCGCGTCCCCTACCGGCCCCGCCGGGCGGTCGTCGCCGCACACGGACGGGACCGCGTCGAGGCGGTGACGGTGGCCCGCCTCGCACCGGACTGGAGCGTCGTGCCCGGTACCGAACACCGCATCGAGGACGTGGACGCCCTCTGCGTCGGCTACGGCTTCACGCCGCAGCTCGAACTCGCCCTCGCCGCCGGATGCACGCTGCGCGACGGCACCTGGGTCGCCGTCGGACCCGCGCAGCAGACCTCCGTACCCGGCGTGTACGCGGCGGGCGAGCCCACCGGCATCGGCGGCGCGGCGCTCGCGGCGGCCGAAGGCGAGCTGGCGGGGCTGGCGGCGGCGCGGTGGGCCGGTGCGCTGTCCGAGACGGTGCGACGCGCCCCGGCCGTCCGGCGGCGGGTGCTCGCGGGCCGCCGCTTCGCCCGGCTGCTCGCCGCGACCCACCCCGTACGCCCCGGCTGGCGCACCTGGCCCGACGAGGACACGCTCGTCTGCCGCTGCGAGGAGGTGCCGTACGGGCAGGTGCGTTCAGAGGCCTCGTCTGCCGACGGCATGCGCACGTTCAAGCTCGCCACGCGCGTCGGACTGGGCCCCTGCCAGGGCCGGATCTGCGCCCGCAACGCGGCCGGCCTCTGCGGCCCGGACGCCCTGCCCGACCCGCAGACGGCCGACCGGCGCCCGATCGCCCAGCCGGTACGGCTCGCGGATCTGGCCGCTGCGGGGACGGGCGCGCCCATATCGGGGAGTACGGATGGGCCGGTATCCGGGAGTACGGACGCGTCCGGGCCCGGACCTGAACCCGAGCCCGTACCCGACCCCGTTCACGAATCCCCTTCCGGCCGCACACCGACCGAATCCTGAACTCCCGCACCACCCGCCGTAACGAGAGGACCCGCCATGACGGACCACGCCACGCCGCAGTCCCGTACGCCCCATGCCGCCTCCCGTACGTCCCTGACCGGCGTCATCGTCGCCACCGCCCTCCCGTACGCCGAGGACCGGGCCGCGCCCGCCGGGCTGCGGCCCGACCTCGACCGGTACGCCGACCACTGCCGCTGGCTCGTCGACAACGGCTGTCACGGTGTCGGACCGAACGGTTCGCTCGGCGAGTACTCCTCCCTCACCGACGGCGAACGGCGCGCCGTGGCCCGTACGGCCGTCTCGGCGGTGGGGCGCGACGCGCTGGTCGTGGTCGGGGTGCACGGGGCCGGTGCGCACCAGGCGCGGTACTGGGCGGAGCTGGCGGCCGAGGACGGCGCGGACGGCGTGCTGTGCCTGCCGCCCACCCTCTACCGGGCCAACACCGCTGAGATCGTGCGGCACTTCGAGGAGGTCGCGGCCGTCGGGCTGCCGGTCATGGCGTACAACAACCCGCTCGACACCAAGATCGACCTCACGCCGGAGGTGCTGCGGGAGGTCGCCGCGATCGACGGTGTGGTGGCCGTCAAGGAGTTCTCCGGCGACATCCGCCGGGTGCTGCACATCAAGGAGCAGGCCCCCGGCCTGGAGGTGGTCGCGGGCGCGGACGACCTGGTGCTGGAGGCGCTGCTCATGGGCGCCACCGGCTGGTTCGCCGGCTTTCCCAACGTCTTCCCCGCCGAGTCCGTACGCCTCTACGAGCTGGCCCTGGAGGGGCGCGTCAGCGAGGCGCGGGAGCTGTACGAGCCGCTGGTCGCCGCGTTCCGGTGGGACTCGCGCACCGAGTTCGTCCAGGCCATCAAGCGCGGGATGGACCTCGTGGGGCGCTACGGCGGGCCCTGCCGGCCGCCGCGCGGGCCGCTGCTCCCGGAACAACGGCGGCAACTGGACGCGGACATGCGCGGCGCCGTCCAGGCGCTGGAGATCTGGGCGAAAGCGGAGGGGCGGTGACGGCCGACGGCACGAAGGCCGCTTTCGCCGCGCGCAGCGTGCGCACCTTCAGCGCCGTGGACTCGCACACCGAGGGCATGCCGACGCGCGTCATCACGGACGGCGTCGGCACCATCCCCGGCGCGACCATGGCCGAACGCCGCCGGTACTTCGTCGAGCACCTGGACTCCATCCGCCGGCTGCTGGTGAACGAACCGCGCGGGCACGCCGCGATGAGCGGGGCGATCCTGCAACCGCCGACCCGGCCGGACGCCGACTGGGGCGTCGTCTACATCGAGGTGTCCGGCTGCCTGCCGATGTGCGGGCACGGCACCATCGGCGTCGCGACGGTGCTGGTGGAGACGGGCCTGGTGGAGGTCACCGAGCCGGTCACCACCGTACGGCTGGACACCCCGGCCGGGCTGGTCGCGGCCCGGGTCGCGGTGCGCGACGGGCGGGCCGAGCACGTCACGATCCGCAACGTGCCCTCGTACGCGCACGAACTGGACGCCGTGGTGAAGGTGCCCGGCTTCGGCGAGGTCCGCTACGACCTGGCGTACGGCGGCAACTTCTACGCGATCACGCCGCTCGCCGCGCTGGGCATCCCGTTCGACTCCGCCCACCTGGACGAGATCATCGCGGCGGGCCTGGCCGTGATGGCCGCGGTCGACGAACGGGACCGGCCCGTCCACCCCGCCGACCCGGCCATCTCCGGCTGCCACCACGTCCAGTTCACGGCTGCCGGCACGCCGGGCCCGGACGGCTCGGATTCCCGTAACGCCATGGTCATCCACCCCGGCTGGCTCGACCGCTCGCCCTGCGGCACCGGCACCAGCGCCCGCATGGCCCAGCTGCACGCGCGCGGCGAACTCCCCCTCGACCGGCCCTTCGTCAACGAGTCCCTGATCGGCACCTGCTTCACGGGCCGCCTGGTGGGCACGGACCGGGTCGGCGGACGGCCGGCCGTCGTCCCCACGGTGACCGGCCGGGCCTGGATCACGGGCACGGCCCGGTATGTGCTCGATCCGTCCGATCCGTTTCCGCAGGGGTTCGTGCTGTAGAGGTGGGAGGTCACATACCGAGAAGAGAAAGCGGAACGCGTTGTTCATCAGGGAAATAGCAGGTCGGGGTTGGGGGCGGGGACGCGGGCTTCGGGATCGTGGTCTGCGGCGCGGGCTCCGTGTTCGCGGCCTGCGGCACGGGCACCGGAAACGCGGCCTGCGGCTGCTGGCCGTACCGGCCGCGGTTCTGGCGTTGTACGCCGGTACGGGGCCGGCCGTGGCGCAGTCCCGCCTCGACGGAAGCCCGGCAGCCAGCACCACGGCCCCGGCTGCCGCTCCGGCCGTCCGCATCACCGAGGGCCAGGTCCGGGAGGCCGGCCCCGGCGGCGCGCTGCTCTACCCGAGCGTGACCAGCTGCCTGACCGTGACGGTCCGCCTCGCGGACGGCGGTCTGGTGGGCGCGCACGCCAGTTTGTTCCAGGTGCCGGGGGAGTACCGCTCCGACCGCATCCTCGGCGCCCTGCGGTCACGGGTCGGCGACCGGCCCGTGACCGCCGTCGAGGTCAGGGGCGCGGTCGGCGCCTGGCATCCCGGCTACTTCACGAAGGCCGTGGAGAGTTACGGGGACGGGGAGGCCGTGCCGTACCCGACGCGTCCCGATCCGGACGGTCTGGCGGCGGCGGTGGCGGACGGCCTGGGGCAGCCGCGGGCGAAGGTGTCGGTGACGGACGTACCGGACGGTGATCAGACGGTGCGCTGAGGCCCTGGCCGACGGGGCGGGGCGGCGCGCGCCCCGCCCCGACCTGTTGACTAGCCATATTCAACACCTCAAGATGTGAATAGCTCGATCCATTCGCATCGACGTCAGGGAGGCACGGCCCATGTCAGGACCGCGACCCGTGCGGGCACCGCGCGGTACGGAACTGAGCGCGCGAGGATGGCAGCAGGAAGCCGCGCTGCGCATGCTGCAGAACAACCTCGACCCGGAGGTCGCCGAGCACCCGGACAAGCTCGTCGTCTACGGCGGCACCGGCAAGGCCGCCCGCGACTGGCGCTCCTTCGACGCGATGGTGCGCACGCTGACGACGCTCAAGCAGGACGAGACGATGCTCGTCCAGTCGGGCCGGCCGGTCGGCGTCATGCAGACCCATGAGTGGGCGCCGCGGGTGCTGATCGCCAACTCCAACCTGGTGGGCGACTGGGCCAACTGGGAGGAGTTCCGGCGCCTGGAGGCGCTGGGCCTGACCATGTACGGCCAGATGACGGCCGGTTCGTGGATCTACATCGGCACGCAGGGCATCCTCCAGGGCACCTACGAGACGTTCGCCGCCGTCGCCGCGAAGAAGTTCAACGGCTCGCTCGCCGGGACGATCACGCTCACCGCCGGGCTCGGCGGCATGGGCGGCGCCCAGCCGCTCGCCGTCACGATGAACGACGGTGTCGCGATCTGCATCGACTGCGACCCGCGCGCCATCGAGCGGCGCATCGAACACCGCTACCTGGACGTGAAGGCTGACAGCCTCCAGCACGCCCTCCAGCTCGCCGTCGAGGCCCGCGACCAGCGCAAACCGCTGTCCATCGGTCTGCTCGGCAACGCCGCGGACCTGCTGCCGCGGATGCTCGCCGACGGCGCGCCGATCGACATCGTCACCGACCAGACCTCCGCCCACGACCCGCTGTCGTACCTCCCGGTCGGCATCGACTTCGCGGACATGGCCACCTACGCGGCCGAGCAGCCCGCCGACTTCACCCGCCGGGCCCGCGAGTCGATGGCCCGGCACGTGGAGGCCATGGTCGGCTTCATGGACGCCGGGGCCGAGGTCTTCGACTACGGCAACTCCATCCGCGGCGAGGCGGAACTCGCCGGTTACAAGCGTGCGTTCGCCTTCCCCGGCTTCGTGCCCGCCTACATCCGGCCGCTGTTCGCCGAGGGCAAGGGCCCGTTCCGCTGGGCCGCGCTGTCCGGCGACCCGAAGGACATCGCCGCCACCGACCGGGCGATCCTCGACCTCTTCCCGGAGAACGAGTCGCTCGCCCGGTGGATCAAGCTGGCGGGCGAGCGGGTGCACTTCCAGGGCCTGCCGGCCCGGATCTGCTGGCTCGGCTACGGCGAGCGCGACAAGGCGGGCGAGCGCTTCAACGACATGGTCGCCGACGGCACCCTCCAGGCCCCGCTGGCCATCGGCCGCGACCACCTGGACTGCGGCTCGGTGGCGTCCCCGTACCGGGAGACCGAGGCGATGCTCGACGGCTCCGACGCGATCGCCGACTGGCCGCTGCTGAACGCCATGGTCAACGTCGCCTCCGGCGCCTCGTGGGTCTCGCTGCACCACGGCGGCGGCGTCGGCATGGGTCGCTCCATCCACGCCGGTCAGGTCACGGTCGCCGACGGCACACCGCTGGCGGGCGAGAAGATCCGCCGCGTGCTGACCAACGACCCGGGCATGGGCGTCATCCGCCACGTCGACGCCGGCTACGAGCGCGCCGACGAGGTCGCGGCCGAACGCGGCGTGCGCATCCCGATGCGGGAGGGCGAGTGACCTCGGCGGAGACGGGCGGCTCGGCGGAGGCCGAGGGATCGGCGAAGGCGGGGAGCCCGGCGGGTGGCGTCGGTACGGGCGGCGCCTCCTTCCACGAGATGTGGCGCGACCTCGCCGCCATCGGCCGCCACTCCGGCACCGGCGGCTACCGCCGCTACGCCTGGACCGGCGCGGACGCCGACTGCCGGGCCTGGTTCGCGGACCAGGCCCGTGCACGGGGGCTGGCCTACGAGGTGGACCGCAACGGCAACCAGTGGGCCTGGCTCGGCGCGGCGTCCGCCGCCGACGTGGCCGCGGGCGATGCCGTGGTCACCGGCTCCCACCTGGACTCCGTCCCGGACGGCGGCGCCTTCGACGGGCCGCTCGGCGTCGTGTCCTCCTTCGCCGCGCTCGACGAACTCCGCCGCCGGGGCGCCACGCCCGCCAAGCCGCTGGCCGTCGTCAACTTCGGCGACGAAGAAGGCGCCCGCTTCGGTCTGGCCTGCGTCGGCTCCCGGCTCAGCGCCGGACAGCTCACCGTGGAGCGCGCCCGCGAACTGCGGGACGCCGACGGCACGACGCTGCCCCGGGCGATGGAGCGGGCCGGATACGACCCGGACGCCATCGGCCCGGACCCCGACCGGCTCTCCCGCATCGGCGCGTTCGTCGAACTGCACGTCGAGCAGGGCCGGGCGCTCGACCTGTCCGGCGACCCCGTGGGCATCGCCTCCGCCATCTGGCCGCACGGCCGCTGGCGGTTCGACTTCCACGGCGAGGCCAACCACGCCGGCACCACCCGGCTGGCGGACCGGCGCGACCCGATGCTCACCTACGCGGCGACCGTGCTCGCCGCCCGCGAGCGCGCCGAACAGGCCGGGGCGCTGGCGACCTTCGGCAAGACCAGCGTCGAGCCGAACGGCGTGAACGCCATCCCGTCGCTGGTCCGCGGCTGGCTGGACTCCCGCGCCGCCGACCAGGAGACGCTGGACACCGTCGTCGCGGCCATCGAACGGGCAGCCGTCGAGCGCGCCGCGCAGGACGGCGTCGACGTCCGCGTCACCCGGGAATCCTTCACCCCCGTCGTCGAGTTCGGACACGCCCTGCGGGACGAGCTGGCCAAGATCCTCATGCGGGCGGCGGACAGCAGGCCCGCAGCCGGCGGCCGGACCGGCGGCGCCCGCGAGGTGCCGGTCCTCGGCACCGGCGCCGGACACGATGCGGGTATTTTGTCCGCAACCGTCCCCACCGCCATGCTGTTCGTACGCAACCCCACCGGCGTCTCGCACTCGCCCGCCGAACACGCGGCCGAGAACGACTGCGTCGCCGGGGTGACCGCACTCGCCGACGTACTGGAGGGCCTGGCGTGCAGGTGACGCCGCAGGAAGCCGAGCCGACCCCGCGACCCGGCGACGGGCCGCGGCCGGCCGCCCCGAAGACGTACTGGCTGGAACACGCCTGGCTCGGCACGCACGTCGAGCCGGGCGTGGCCGTGGACGTGGATGCGGCCGAGGGGCGGATCACCGCCGTACGGACCGAGGTCCCGGCCCCGCCGCCCGGCGCCGTCGCCCTGCGCGGCCTGACGCTCCCGGGACTGGCCAACGCCCACTCGCACGCCTTCCACCGGGCGCTGCGCGGCACCGTCCAGGTCGGCTCCGGCACCTTCTGGACCTGGCGCGAGGTGATGTACCAGGTCGCCTCCCAGCTCACGCCGGACAGCTATCACGCGCTCGCGCGGGCCGTCTACGCGGAGATGGCGCTGACCGGCATCACCTGCGTCGGCGAATTCCACTACCTCCACCACGGGCCGGGCGGCACCCGCTACGCCGACCCCAACGCGATGGGCGAGGCGCTGATCGCCGCCGCCGACGAGGCCGGCATCCGCATCACCCTGCTGGACACCGCCTACCTCTCCGCCGGCTTCGGCGCCCCGCCCAACCACCACCAGCTGCGCTTCTCCGACGGCACGGCCGACGCCTGGGCCGAGCGCGCGTCCGGCCTGAAGGAGGGCAGGCCGCACGCCCGCATCGGAGCGGCCGTGCACTCCGTACGCGCGGTGCCCGCCGACCAGCTGAGCACCGTCGCGGAGTGGGTCGGGCAGCGGCAGGCCCCGCTGCACGTCCACCTCTCCGAGCAGACCGCCGAGAACGACGCCTGCCGCGAGGCGCACGGCCGCACGCCCACCCAGCTGCTCGCCGAACACGGCGTCCTGGGCCGCCGCACCACGGCCGTGCACGCCACCCACCTCACCGGCGAGGACGTACGGCTGCTGGGCGCCGCCACCACCGGCGTGTGCATGTGCCCCACCACCGAGCGCGACCTCGCCGACGGCATCGGCCCCGCCGTCCAGCTGCAGGCCGCCGGCAGCCCCTTGTCGCTCGGCAGCGACAGCCACGCCGTCATCGACCTCTTCGAAGAGGCCCGCGCGATGGAGCTGGACGAACGGCTGCGCACCCGCACCCGCGGCCACTGGACGGCCGCCGCCCTGCTGCGCGCCGCCACCGCCGACGGCCACGCCGCGCTGGGCTGGGACGAGGCCGGCGCCATCGAGCGCGGCGCGCTCGCCGACCTCACCACGATCGCGCTGGACTCCGTACGCACCGCGGGCCCGCTGCCCAGGCTGGGCGCCGAGACGGCGGTATTCGCCGCCTCCGGGGCGGACGTGCGCCATACGGTCGTGGGCGGCCGCCAGGTCGTACGCGACGGAGTCCATACGCTCGTGCCCGATGTCCCCGCCGCGCTGGCCGAGGCCATCGCGGCCGTACGCGGCTGAGTCCGCGGCCGAAGGAGAGCACTCCCACGATGAACCACCCCAGCAGCGCGGCCGCGGAGCCCGCCGCCACCGGCCGCACCACCGTCATCACCAACATCGCCAGTCTCGTCACCAACGACCCCTCCCTCGGTGAAGGCCCCCTCGGTCTGCTCCAGGACGCGGCGGTCGTCTTCGACGGCGACCGCGTTGCCTGGGTCGGTCCGACAAGCAAAGCACCCGCCACTGACAATCGCGTCGACGCCGAGGGCCGCGCGGGGCTCCCCGGCTTCGTCGACTCCCACTCCCACCTGGTCTTCGGCGGCGACCGCACCGCCGAGTTCAACGCCCGGATGTCCGGCCGCGCGTACTCGGCCGGCGGCATCCGCACCACCGTCGCCGCCACCCGCGCCGCCAGCGACGAGGACCTGCACGCCAACGTCGCCAAGTACCTGGCCGAGGCGCTGCGCCAGGGCACCACGACGATGGAGACCAAGTCCGGCTACGGCCTGAACGTCGAGGACGAGGCCCGCGCCCTGCGCATCGCCGCCGCCCACACCGACGAAGTCACCTTCCTCGGCGCGCACATCGTCTCCCCCGACTACGCCGACGACCCCGCGGGCTACGTCGACCTCGTCACCGGCCCCATGCTGGACGCGTGCGCCCCGCACGCCCGCTGGATCGACGTGTTCTGCGAACAGGGCGCCTTCGACGGGGACCAGGCCCGCGCCATCCTCACCGCGGGCAAGGCCAGGGGCCTGCACCCGCGCGTGCACGCCAACCAGCTCCACCACGGCCCCGGCGTCCAGATCGCCGTCGAACTCGACGCCGCCTCCGCCGACCACTGCACCCACCTGGACGCCGCCGACATCGACGCGCTGGCCAACAGCTCGACCGTCGCCACGCTGCTGCCCGGCGCCGAGTTCTCCACCCGCGCCCGGTGGCCCGACGCGCGCCCCCTCCTCGACGCGGGCGCCACCGTCGCGCTGTCCACCGACTGCAACCCCGGCTCGTCCTTCACCAGCTCGATGCCGTTCTGCATCGCGCTCGCCGTACGGGACATGAAGATGACCCCGGACGAAGCCGTCTGGTCCGCCACGGCGGGCGGCGCGGCGGCCCTGCGCCGCACCGACATCGGCCGCCTCACCCCAGGCACCCGCGCCGATCTCACCCTCCTCGACGCCCCCTCCCACGTCCACCTCGCCTACCGCCCGGGCGTCCCGCTCGTCTCCCGGGTCTGGCGGCGAGGGGTGTGCGCCTGATCACACAGCGGCGTGGTCGTATTCCGGTACCGGACATTGCGTAGATCACGTAATCTCCAGACCTCAATACGAACAACTGTCGCAGTCGCCCGCACGGTTGGAGGAACCTCGCGTTCCTCCATGTTCCTCCCGTGCACGACCAGGGCGACCGCACGGGGGGAAGGAACCCATATGAAGTCGACCCGTCTGAAGACCCGCATCGCGGGCACCGCGGCCGCCGTCGCCGTCCTCGGCGGCGCCTCCCTGGCCATGGCGCCGGGCGCGGCGGCGAAGGCCAACCTGATCTCGATCGAGCGGGCGCAGCTGCGCGGCGGCGCGCTGTCCGTGACCGTCAAGTACTCCTGCGACACCGGCCTCCAGTGGCAGCTGGTCACCAAGATGACCAAGCTGGAGAAGGGCAAGGACACCAAGTCGGTGGCGACCGGTGCCGTCGCGGCCGACAAGATTATCTGCGACTACAACGACCGTGTCCTCACGGTGAAGCTGCGGCCGACCAAGGGCTCGCACTTCGTGAAGGGCGACCAGGTGAAGGTCACCGCCAACTACGTGGCGCCGGGCGAGAAGGACGACGAGCGCCCGATCGCGGTGATCTCCACCAAGCTGTGATCACACGCTGAATGGCAGGGCCGTGCCCCGGAACCACACCGGTTCCGGGGCACGGCCCTTCCCGTTCCCCTCACCCCACCACCCCCGCATCCCGGGCACACAACGCCGCCTGCACCCGGTTGCCCACCTCCAACGTCGCCAGGATGCGGCTGACATGGGCCTTGACCGTGCTCTCGCGCATCGCCAGCGCGCCCGCGATCTGCGCGTTCGAGGCGCCGTCGGCGAGGAGGGCCAGCACCTCGGTCTCGCGGGGCGTGAGGCGTGCGATGCGGGAGCGGGCGTCCGGCGTGCCGCGGGCGGTCGTGTGGTGGTAGCGGTCGATCAGGCGGCGGGCGGCCGTGGGGTGCAGCATGGCCTGGCCGTCGGCCACGACCCGTACGGCGCGGATGATCTCCGCCGGGTCGCTGTCCTTGAGCAAGAAGCCCGAGGCGCCCGCGGTGAGCGCGTCGTACACGTACTGGTCGAGGTCGAAGGTGGTCAGCACCACGACCTCCGGCGGCTCCGGCAGCCCGCGCAGCCGCTCGGTGGCGGCGATGCCGTCCAGGCGGGGCATGCGGATGTCCATCAGCGCCACGTCGATCCGGTGGGCACGGGCCAGTTCGACGGCTTCGGCGCCGTCCGCCGCCTCGGCCACGACGGTGATGCCGGGCGCGTCGCCGAGGATGTCCGTCAGCGCGAGCCGGACCAGACTGTCGTCGTCGGCGACCAGCATGCGGATCATGTCGCTCCCGTCGTCGGTGCGTCCGGACCGGAGTGTGCCGGGAGGGTGGCGGCGATACGCCAACCGCGGTCCCCAGTCGGTCCGTACTCCAGGGTGCCGCCCAGTGCCGACATCCGTTCCGTCAGGCCGAGCAGGCCGTAGCCGCTGGCCGGACCGGGCGCAGGAGGCTCCGCGCCCGCCCGGGCCGGTGCGTTGCGCACCTCGACGGCGGTCTCGTACGGCCCGTAACGCACCGTCACCCGTACCTGGGCGTCCGGCGCGTGCTTACGGGCATTGGTCAGGGCCTCCTGGACGAGCCGGTGAACGGCCAGGCGCCGCCCGGCGGGCAGGCTCCGGCCGTCGCCCTCGATATCGGCCTCGATCTTCTGGCCGGCGGCGCGTGCCTCGTCCAGCAGCGCCGGGAGTTCCCGCAGCCCCGGCACCCGGGAGGCGTCCGCCGCGGCCTGCTCCGGCCGCCCTTCGGTGTCGCGCAGCGCGCCCAGTACGTCCCGCAGGTCGCCGAGCGCCTCGGTCGAGGTGGTGCGCAGCAGCGCGAGCCGGTCCGCGACCGGTGCGGGCAGGCTGTCGGCGCGCCTTTGCAGGGCGCCGGTGTGCAGCGCGAGGACCGTCAGCCGGTGGGCGAGGACGTCGTGCATCTCGGCGGCGATACGGGCGCGTTCGGTGAGCCGGGCCTGTTCCGAGCGCAGTTCGCGCTCCACCCGCAACTGCTCGACGCGCGCGGCGAGGGCGGCCTCCAGACGGCGCCGGCTGCTCGCCCAGAGCCCCAGCGCGAGCACGATGCCCAGCGGCATCAGCGGACCGTACGAACGGCTCATCCACAGGCTCTGCGGTGGCTGCACCAGCGCGTTCCCCGCCAGGGCCACGGCTGCGGCCACGAAGGGGACGACCAGGCGCCCGTGGGCGACCAGGTGGAAGAGCACGACCAGCAGCGGCAGCACCATGCCCAGCCCGGCGGCCAGCGCGACCGTACAGAGCAGGGCGAGCGCCGGGCGGCGGTATCGCAGCGCCACCGACAGGGCCCCGGCGACGGCCAGGGCGACCTCCGGGCTCAGCACGGCCCCGCCCGCGCTGATGTACGCCTCCTGCCCGGCCTCCTGGGCGACGGCGGCCAGCAGCAGCGCCTCGGCCCACCAGGGCCAGCCGCGCTCCGTCCGCGCCAGGCCCGGCCTGCCCGGGTTTGTCATCCCCGGTTTCGGCCTGGCCCGTTTCGTCACCTTCAGCACGCGACGAGCATATGGCCGCGGCAGGGCACGCACATTCGACCTGCGGCGGCATCTGCCCCCTACTTTCGTACGGGGTGCCCCTCGCACAACGGCCGATGGACCGTGCCCCGCTGCTTCCTAGCGTCACCAGCATGAACGTCACGCCGACCCCCGCGCCTCCCGCAGCCCCCGCAACCTCCACCGCCACCGGCCCCGTGCGCTTCCTGCGCGAGGCGGCCCGCACCCCGCACACCACCGGTGCCGTGGCGGCCAGCAGTCCGTGGCTGGCCGCCCGGCTGACCGCGCCGCTCGCCCGGGAAGTGCGGCGCTCCGGCCGCCCGGCGGCCGTCCTGGAAGTGGGCGCGGGCACCGGCCCCGTCACCCGCGCGCTGGCCGGACTGCTGCGGCCCGCCGACCACCTGGACGTGGTCGAGATCAATCCCCGCTTCGTGGCGGCCCTGGAGGGCGCGCTGCGCACGGACGTCACCCTGGCCGCGGCGGCCGACCGGATACGGATCCTCCCCGGCTCGATCACCGAGGTCCCCCTGGACCGCCGGTACGACGCGGTCGTCTCCGGCCTCCCCTTCACCAACTTCGAGCCCGGCGAGGTCCGTACGATCCTGGACCGCTACCTGTCCGTGCTCCGGCCGGGCGGGCACCTCACGTACTTCGCCTACCTCGGCACCGCCCCCGCCCGCGCGCTGCTGGCCGGCCGGTCCGAGGCGGCCCGGCACCGCGCCGTGGCCGGTGTGCTGGCCGAGTACGGCCAGCGGTACGGGCAGGGGCGCAGCACGGTATGGCGCAATCTGCCACCGGCGTACGTGCACCACCTGCGCGCCCCGTAGAAGCCGAGCGCATCCGCACGGCCGGGGCGAACGCCCCCGTACAGCAGAACCCGTACAGCAGAGGCGAACGCCCCCGTACAGCGGAGGCGGCCGCATCCACGCAGCCGAGCGCAGCCACACAGCAGAGGAGGGCCCGTCCCGAGATTCCGGGGCAGGCCCTCCTCTGCGCGGGCGTCAGCCGGACCGTCAGGCCGACCGCGACCGCGGGGTGGTCGTGGGATGTCGCTCCCCGACCGTCACTCCTCGACCATCAGCCCCTTGCGGAGCCGCACCAGCGTGCGGGACAGCAGGCGCGAGACGTGCATCTGGGAGATGTTCAGTTCCTCGCCGATCTCCGACTGCGTCATGTTCGCGACGAAGCGGAGCGAGAGGATCTTGCGGTCGCGCGGCGGCAGCTCGGCGATCAGCGGCTTGAGGGACTCGACGTACTCGATGCCTTCGAGTCCGTGGTCCTCGTAGCCGATGCGGTCGGCCAGCGCGCCCTCGTTGTCGTCCTCCTCCGGCTGGGCGTCCAGCGAGCTGGCGGTGTACGCGTTGCTCGCCGCCATGCCCTCGACGACCTCGTCATTGGTGATGCCGAGGCGTTCGGCCAGCTCGCTCACGGTGGGGGAGCGGTCCAGCTGCTGCGCGAGCTCGTCGCCGGCCTTGGCCAGGTCCAGCCGCAGTTCCTGCAGGCGCCTGGGCACCCGCACGGACCAGCTGGTGTCGCGGAAGAAGCGCTTGATCTCGCCGACGATGGTCGGCATGGCGAACGTCGGGAACTCCACGCCCCGGCTGAGCTCGAAGCGGTCTATCGCCTTGATCAGGCCGATGGTGCCGACCTGGACGATGTCCTCCATGGGCTCGCTGCGGGAGCGGAACCGGGAGGCCGCGAACTTCACGAGCGCGAGGTTCAGTTCGACCAGGGTGTTGCGGACGTACGCGAATTCGTGGGTGCCTTCTTCCAGCGATTCCAGGCGCTCGAAGAGGGTCTTGGACAGGGCCCGCGCGTCCAGCGGCCCCACCTCGTCGTACGGGGGGATCTCGGGCAGTCCGTCGATCTCGGGAATTCCCGCCGCGTCCGGTTCGGACGATTCAGCTGTGAGATGCGGGGAATGAGAAGTATGGGACTGGTCGGGCAGGGCGGCCTCGGTCAGGTCGGCGCCGGTGAGAGCGGCCTTGGCGAGGGTGGTCTCTGACAAGGGAGTCGACGACGCGGTCTCCGTGGTGTCTTCGGTGCGCAATTCGTCGAGCCGGGGTGACATGTTGTCCTCCATCGTTCTCGGCATATGGCTGCCGATGCCTCTACGTGAAGCTGCGGTGTGCGGCGCCTCCAAAGCCGGCCGTTTCGAACGTGTCCTTACTACGCCTACCTGGCTTTGCCGGAAGATGGCAAGTGCGTGTTGTCCGGTTTCGACAGTAATTGCGTATTGTTCGGCTACCAGCCGCGCGTATCGAAGGCGTAGTCTTCGGTCAGCGCAGTCGTAAGCAATCGGACGCCGAGACAGCAAGAGGGGTGCACGCGCATGGACCGCGGGACGGTCGGCAGTGCCAGTCGGGGACGGCTCAATGTCGCTATCCGGCATCAAGGTGCCAGCGCGATCGTGACCGTCGCGGGTGAGCTGGACCACCACACCGCGGAGCTGTTGCGTGAATCACTCGAAGGGTGCGTCACCGACGGCTTCACACGACTGGTCGTCGACTGCTCACAGCTGGAGTTCATGGACTCCACCGGCCTGAACGTACTGCTCGGCGCCCGCCTGAAGGCGGAGGCCGAGGGCGGCGGGGTACATCTGGCCGGAATGCAACCGGTGGTGGCGCGGGTCTTCGAGATCACAGGCGCGGACGCGGTGTTCACCGTGCACGACTCCCTCGACAAGGCTCTCGCCGACTGACGGAAGCGGCGCCGGCGGTGCGATCACGGGGGTTCCCCCCGTGCGCGTTGCCCGCGTCACAACTTCCGTACCCAAGAAGTGGGTGTTCTCACGGTCCCGTCGGGCAGGAGACATCTGAATCTGTTGAATCTGTCAGGTAACCGCTATCCGTGAAATGGCGAATCGGTGAGGTGAAGCGCTGATGAGCACCACCCGGCCGTACCCGCCGGGCGACCTCGGCCCGGAGCCGGGCAACGCCGGCGCTCCCTCCGCCTCCCCGGCCGTCCCGGCCGGCCAGATCCGCAGGCTGCGCCTGGCGGGTGTGCAGGGAGCCGTTGCCCGTGCCCGTGACTTCGCCCGGCAGGCACTCCACGACTGGGGCTGGCTCCCGGCCGCCAGCGCTGACCAGCGGGCCGCCGCCGAGGACGTCCTGCTCGTGGTGTCCGAGCTGGTCACCAACGCCTGCCTGCACGCCGAGGGGCCGGAGGAGCTGCGGCTGCGCAGCAACGCCAAGGTGCTGCGCCTCGAAGTGACCGACCTGGGCGCGGGCTCGCCCGCGCCGCGCACCCCGCACCGGGCGGGGCGGCCCGGCGGGCACGGCATGTTCATCGTGCAGCGCCTGTGTCTGGACTGGGGGGTCGTCCGGAACCCCGACGGCACGGGCAAGACCGTGTGGGCGGAACTCGCAGCTCCTTCCTAAGGGCCCCTGGTCGGGGCCCTCGTTCGCGCCTGGAAGGCGGTGCGCGGTGGCCCTGGGGTGCTTCTGCGCGGACGGTACGGGCCCGGCCTCGGGTGGCCGCGCCCCCTCTCCATGGCCCTGTGTAAGGGGTTGAGCGCGTTACGTGGTGGTGTCCACGTGGCTGCTGTTCCCGTCGCGCCGTATGAATCCGGCCTGTTCTGTGACTTCCCTCTGCAAGGTCCCCGGCGTACCTTGAGCCACCGATCTGATGTGCCGTCAGTAACATCGGGCGGCGCTCAACCGTGAGAAGGGGAACTCAAGGTGGCCCGCTTCTACGAACAGCACGCCGCCCGCCCCCGCCGCACGGCCGGACCGGCCGCGGCCGTGGCGCTGGTGGCGGGGTCCGCGGTCCTGCTCGCCGCGCCGGACGCGCGGGCCGACGTCGTGGACGTCAACTACCAGTGCAGGACGCCGATCGGGAACAAGGGCGCGGTCTCGCCCATCGACATCAGAAGCACCCGCAGCGGCAGCGCGTACAAGCTCGTGATGTCCTTCCGCAAGGGCGTGTCCTCCAGCCCCGTCGAACTGGGCGCGGGCGCCATGAAGCCGAGCGCCCTCATCAAGCTGGGCGGCGCGGAGAGCGGCACCGTGCCCGTGTCCGGGCCGCCCAACGACAAGGCGATCCCCGCCAACACGCCCATCAAGATCAGCGACCTGAGCGGAACGTACACGCCCAAGCAGAGCGGCAAGGTCACGTTCACCGCTTCCACGCTCACCATCAAGGCCCTCGGTACGACCACCACCTGCACCCCGGCCAACAGCCCGAAGCCGTCGCTCTCCCTGGACGTCAAGGGCACGGGCGGAACGGGCGGCTCCGGCGATACGGGCGGTAGCGGCAGCAGTACGAGTGGCAGCGGTACGGCTGGCAGCAGCACGGCTGGCAGCAGTGCGGGCAGCGACGCCGGCGGAACGACCGGCGGCTCCGGGGGGAGCGGTTCCGGGAGTGGCACCGGAGGGTCGGCCACGGGCGGCGGCTCCGGCGGCGGGCAACTGCCGCAGACCGGCCCGGCCGACTCCGCCGTCGCCCTCGGAACCCTCGGCGGCACGGTGCTCCTCGCCGGTGCGGCGGGCGTGCTCTGGCTGACGCGGCGCCACCACAACAGCGCGTAGGAACTGCCAGCGCACCAGCACCGGGAGCCGCCGATGCCGTTCCGTACCCACGCGGTGATCACGGGGGCTGCCCTGGCGATCACCGGCACGTTGCTCAGCCAGAGCGCCGGGGCATATGCCGTGTCCCCGGACGGCGCGCGGTGGGCCGCCGCGCCCGCGCCCGCGCCGGGCGGCAGCGCTCCGCCGAGTGCCCGGGACCGCCCGTACTTCTACCTGGAGGGCGCCCCCGGCACGGTCCTGAAGGACCGCCTCGCGCTCACCAATCCGACCGGCAGCGCGGTGACGTTCCGGGTGGGCGGCGTGCCGGCCGGGCCGGGGCGCTGGATCGCGACGGCGTCGAAGGAGGTACGGGTGCCGCCGCGGACCCGGGCGGACGTGCCCTTCACCGTGACCGTCCCCGGGGACGCGGCTCCGGGCGACCACCCGGCCGTCCTCGTCGCCGAGGGGGACGGCAGGAAGGCCGCGGTCCGGGTCCACCTGAGGGTGACCGGGCCCGCGCTGGCCGCGCTGAGCGTCGAGGACGTGGCGGTGGAGCGCCGGGGGAGCGCGGCGGTCATCCGGTACGTGCTGGTCAACCGTGGCAACACCACGCTCACGCCGCGTCTCGCCGTCCACGCCGACGGGCTCTTCGGCCCGGCCCTGCGCCGCGCCGCACGCGCGCTGACCGTCACGCTGCCACCGGGCCGCCGGATGCCCCTGACCGAGCCGTGGCCGGATCCGCCCGCGCTGGACTCGGTGGACGTACGGCTGACGGTCACGGCCGGGGGCGGCGCGCGCGGGACGGCCGGGGCGACGTACACGGCGGTGCCGTGGGGAGCCGCGGCGCTGCTGCCCGCCGGGCTGGTGGCGGGCGCGGCCGTGTGGCGCGTACGGCGGCGGGGGCGGGTAGGGGGCTCCCGGACGGCTGCCTCTCAGGCGGCCGCCCCTCAGGCGGTGGCCTCCCGGGTAGAGGCGGACGCATGAGAGCCGCCGGCCTCGCCCTCCTCGCCCTCCTGTGCTTCGCCCTGCTGCCCGTACAGGCCGCGCCCCCGGCCTCCGCCACGCCCGTATCCGCAACCGACCTCACTCCCGGCTCCAGCCCCACCCTCCGCCTCTCCACCCGGCAAGCGGGCAAAGGCGGCACTCTCACCGTCACCGGCCGTGGCTGGCGGCCCAGGACGCTGCTCACGCTGCTCATCTGCGGGCAGAACATGATCGGCGGCACCAACGCCTGTGCCAACGGTGACGGCCGGGCCGTGACCACCGGACCGGACGGGGCGTTCCGCAGGGACATCCCGGTCGCCGAGCCGCCCAAGCCGTGCCCGTGCGTCGTGCACGCCGCCACGGTGACCGGTGCTCCCGCCACCGCCGATGCCCCGTTCACGGTGGCCGGGCACCCCGTCGCGCCGCTGCCGCAGGAGGACGACGGCGGACGGCTGAGCGTGCTGGCGCCGCCGCGCCTGGAGGGTTCCAGCGGGCTGCTGACCTGGTTCGGCGCGCCGCCGCAGCGTCGGCTGGTGATCACCGTGGGCAACCTCGGGTCCGGCCCGGCCAAGGACCCGGTCTTCGAGGTGGGCGCCTCGCACGGGGTCTACGCGCCGCAGTGGGAGGAGCGGCAGTGGCAGGGCACCGTGCCCGCCGGGCGCAGGCAGCGGATCGAGCTGCCGGTGGAGTTGCCCGCCGGGGCGCACGGCGACTACCTCGTCTCGCTCAAGTACGGCGGCAGGGTGCTCGCCGAGCAGCCGTGGGGCGTCGGGCGGCCGTGGGGCGTGACGCTGTTCTGGATCCTGCTGTGCGTCGTCGTACCGGCCGCGGTCTTCCGAACCGGCATGGCGGTCGTCGACCGCGTGCGCCCGCGCGAGGGGTCCGCCCGTACGCCGGGGAGCGCGCCGGGGCGGGCCCTCCATACGCCGCACAGAGCCCCTCGTAAGCCGTTACGTATGCGAAGGCGCGCCCCCGCACCCGACGCCGCGCAGCCGCCCCCGGCGGACCCCGCCGCCACCCTGCCGTGGTTCACCCCGGACACCGCACCGTCCGCCACCACGTCCGATCCGACCGACCCCCCGAGAGCGAGAGGTTCCACGTGATGAGGCAACGCAGGAGAGCGAGCGCGGGCGGGGTCGCCCTGCTGCTCGCCGGTGCGGGAATCCTGGCGGCCGCGGGCCCGGCCGGGGCCGCGGAGACGGCGTACCGGACCGAGTGCGTACCACCGCCGATCTCGGGCCTGCCCGCGGTCCAGGGCACCACCAAGGTGGCGGTGACCGCGCCCGCGACGGCGAAGGCCGGCGACGAGGTGGAGATCGTGTGGCGCACGGTCGAGGCCGCGTCCAAGAACCCCGACGTGCTCGACCTGGACAAGGACACCGTGCGGCCCACCGGAACGATCAAGGTCGGCGGAGCGCAGAGCGGCGAGCTGAAGGTCCAGGGACCGCGGCAGAACCCGGCGATCCCCAAGAACAGCCCGATGAAGCTCTCGGACATGAAGGGCACCCTGAAGCTGGAGAAGCCCGGCGAGGTCACGCTGACGCCCGGCGCCTACACCATCAACGTCAGCAAGCCGATCTCCACGGACACGAAGTGCGCCCCCAAGGAGGAGGTCCGGCCCGCCGCCACGATCAAGGTGACCGACGGGGGAGGCGGCTCGGGCGGTACGACCGGTGGGGGCACGACCGGTGGGGGCACGAGCGGCGGCGCTACGACCGGCGGTGGCACGGGCGGCAGCGATACGGGCGGCTCTTCCGGCTCTTCCGGCGGCTCCACGGCCGGCGGCGGTACGAGCGGTGGCGGTACGAGCAGCGGTACGACCGGCGGTGGCTCCTCCGACGGCGCGTCCTACGAGGGCAAGGTCGTCCAGGTCCCGTACGCCTGCAAAACCCCCATCGGCGACAAGAAGGCCACCTCGCCGGTGCAGATCAACGCCGTCAGGAAGGGCGGCGGCTACGGCCTGACGGTGAAGTTCGCCAAGTCGGTGATGGACAGCCCGGCGGACATCCCCGCGGGCGCGGTGAAGCCGTCCATGGACGTCCGGGTCGGCGGCGCCGACAAGGGCACGGTCAAGGCCGAGGGCCCGGCGAACAAGGAGCCCGTCAAGTCCGGGCAGCCGATCACGGTCCCCGACCTGAAGGGCACCTACACCCCGGGCGCGACCGGCAAGGCGACGCTGACGCCGGGCGTACTGACCGTACGGGCCCTGGGCACGACCACGACCTGTACCCCGGAGAAGGACCCGGGCGTCTCCCTCGCCCTGGACACCACGGCCCAGCAGGGCGGCACCGGCGGCTCCACAGCAGGCGGCACCAGCGGTACCACCGGCGGCAGCGCGGCGGGCCCGGCGAGCGCGGGCGGCGCCTCCGGCGGCCTGGCGGAGACCGGCGCCGAAGACCACGGCACCCTCCGTGCCCTCGCCCTCGTCGCGGGCACGGTGATCCTGCTGGGCGGCGCCGTCCTCACCCTCACCCCGTGGCGGCGCCTGGGCCGCTGACCGGCCCGTACGGCGGGAACGCCCGAGGACTTCCCGTACGGCGGGAACGCCCGAGGGCCCCGGCGCGGAATCCGCACCGGGGCCCTCGGGGAGTGGGGGGAGGCAGTGAGCCGCCCTAGTTCACGTCGTTCATCTGACCGTTGATCCGCTTGCGGTTCAAGTAGATGACCACGCCGGCCAGGGTGGCGAGCACCGCTTCGCCCACCAGCACGCCCTTGCCCGTGAGGTCGGCCCCGGCCTGCCCCAGCAGGTTGACGACGCTGTCGCCGGCGGTGTTGGCGAGGAACCAGACACCCATCATCTGGCTGGCGTACTTCGGCGGGGCCAGCTTCGTGGTCACCGACAGGCCGACCGGGGAGATGCACAGCTCACCGATGGTCTGCATGCAGTAGATGCCGATCAGCCACAGCGGGGTGACCTTCGTCCCGTCCGAGGACAGGGTGATCGGGAGCAGGAAGATGAAGTAGGAGGCACCGATCATCACCATGCCGATGGTGAACTTCGCGGTGGTCTTCGGCTCCTTGCTGCGGTTGGCCAGCGCCAGCCACACCGAGGCGAAGACCGGGGCCAGCGCCAGCACCCAGATCGGGTTGACCGACTGCAGCCACGAGGAGGGGAAGCTCAGCCCGAAGATCGACTCGGCGGTGTTCTTCTCGGCGAAGACGTTCAGCGTCGAGCCGGCCTGGTCGAAGATCATCCAGAACGCGGCGGCCGCCACGAAGAACCAGACGTAGCTGCTGACCTTGCTCTGCTCGTCGGTCGACAGGTCCTTGTCCCGCTTGATACGGAGCAGCACCACGAAGGGCACGAGGATGCCGATGACGCCGAGCGGGATCAGCAGCCACTTCTCGTTGAAGATCCCGGAGAACCCGATGACGGCGTAGAAGACCACGGCGAGGCCGGCCCAGAACAGGCCCTTGCGCAGCCAGCCCTTGCGCTCGTCGGCCGACAGCGGCGTCGGGACCTGGCTGCTCTTGGGGTCCAGGTGCTTGGTGCCGATCAGGAACTGGACCAGGCCCAGCGCCATACCGACCGCCGCGATGCCGAAGCCCAGGTGCCAGTTGACGCTCTGGCCGATACCGCCGATGACCAGCGGCGCGGCCGTGGAGCCGATGTTGATGCTCATGTAGAAGACGGTGAAACCACCGTCCCGGCGCTTGTCCGCGGGGCCGTTGTAGAGGTGGCCCACCATCGTGGAGATGTTGGACTTCAGCAGGCCGGAACCCAGCGCGACCATCGCCAGGCCGACGAAGAACGTCTGGCCGGGGACCGCGAGGACGATGTGACCGGCGATGACCACGGACGAGCCGACGATCACCGTCTTACGGGGGCCCCAGACGCGGTCGCCGAACCAGCCGCCGGGCATGGCGAGCAGGTAGACCATCGCCATGTAGACGGCGTAGATCGACAGGGCACTGCCCTGGGGTATGCCCAGACCGCCGCCCTGGGAGCCGTCCTTGGCATCAGGACCGCCCGAGATCAGATACAGGACGAGCAGCGCCCGCATCCCGTAGAAGCTGAACCGCTCCCACATCTCGGTCATGAAGAGGGTGGCCAGTCCGCGGGGGTGGCCGAAGAAGGTTTTGCCGTCGCTGGCAGGGTTCCCCTGCGCGGCGGCGTCCTTCGTCAGGCTGGACGCCATGGATGCTTCCTAGGTGTGCTCGGGACGCGTGGGGGGAGCCCGCAGCGCCCGGGTCGGGCTGACCGGCACCGGCGTCACCTTGCCGCCCCCTACGTCCCCGGGGGCCGACGCCACTGGAAGGGGAATCGGCGGAGCAGTCGTGACACCGGGGTCCACGCCCCCGTGCTGCGTTGCGCGGTGGACCCGGTCGACAGGTCATTCACTGTGTAGGCGGGACCGGTGGTTCCGGCCCCGCACACAACAGGGACCGATGACGTCTCTTGATCGTCACTGGTCCCGAGGCTGTGCTACGGACGTTGGGACACCATACGTCCAGGGACCGCGCCGTTGGGGCCAGTGAGACAACGGTCACATGTGCAACCGGGAACCGCGAAGGAGGTTGCGGGCGCGGCGCGCGGGTGCGCAACCCAAGATCACCCGTCGGCCCCGGCAGGTCGCGATCCCGCCCCGGAGCGGCCTCCGGCGCGCCATCCGGAGGTCGTTTTCCGGCCACCCGCGGGCGCACCGGGTCCCGCCCGAGGAGGTAAGACATCGGACTACCATCGGCCCATGACCCGTGTACTGCTCGCCGAGGATGACGCGTCCATCTCGGAGCCGCTCGCCCGCGCCCTGCGCCGCGAGGGTTACGAAGTCGAGGTGCGCGAGGACGGCCCCACGGCGCTAGACGCCGGTCTGCAGGGCAACATCGACCTGGTCGTCCTCGACCTGGGCCTGCCCGGCATGGACGGCCTGGAGGTGGCCCGCCGGCTGCGTAACGAAGGCCACTCCTTCCCCATCCTCGTGCTCACCGCCCGCGCCGACGAGGTGGACACCGTCGTCGGCCTGGACGCCGGTGCCGACGACTACGTCACCAAGCCCTTCCGGCTCGCCGAACTGCTCGCCCGCGTCCGGGCCCTGCTGCGCCGCGGTTCGTCCGCCGAGCCGCAGCAGCCGCCCGCGACCCACGGTGTGCGCATCGACGTCGAGTCGCACCGCGCCTGGATGGGCGACGAGGAACTGCAGCTCACGGCGAAGGAGTTCGACCTGCTGCGGGTGCTGGTGCGGGACGCGGGCCGGGTCGTCACCCGCGACCAGCTGATGCGCGAGGTCTGGGACACCACGTGGTGGTCGTCCACGAAGACGCTGGACATGCACATCTCGTGGCTGCGCAAGAAGCTCGGCGACGACGCGGCCAACCCGCGTTACATCGCCACCGTCCGCGGCGTCGGCTTCCGCTTCGAGAAGAGCTGAGAGCCGGGTGTCCCGGCCGGGGCCCGGAAACAGGCTCTAAGGCCCGCCGCCGGGCGGGAAGAAGTAGAAGAACGAACGCATCCCGCCCGGAGGACACCGTGCGCCGCCGTCTGATCAACTCCACCCTCGCCGTGGTGCTCGTCGTGATCGCCGTCTTCGGCGTGTCGCTGGTCATCGTGGAGACCCGCACCATCCAGTCGGGGGCGCAGGAGAGCGTCGCCTCCGAGGCCGTACGGCTCGTCGGCATCGTCGAGAGCCGGCTGGGCAGCGGCGAGAAACTGACGCCCGAGATCCTCTCGGAGCAGATCACCGCGAAGCGGTACGCCGAGATCGGGGTGCCCGGCCGGCCGCGCATCGAGATCGGCTCCCGGCCGGCCGGCGACGTCATCGAGTCCACGCAGCACGGCGACCGCGGCGAGACGGTCACCGTCCAGGAGCCGCGCTCCACGGTCAGCGCCGAGATCGGCCGTACGCTGCTGGTCATCCTGGCCGTCGCCATCCTGGCGATCCTGGCCGCCGTGGTGCTCGCCGTACGCCAGGCCCGCCGGCTGACCGCGCCGCTGACCGACCTCGCCGAGACCGCCGAGCGGCTCGGCTCCGGCGATCCCCGCCCGCGCCACCGCCGCTACGGCGTGCAGGAGCTGGACCGGGTCGCGGACGTGCTGGACGCCAGCGCCGAGCGCATCGCGCGGATGCTCACCGCCGAGCGCCGGCTCGCCGCCGACGCCTCCCACCAGCTGCGGACGCCGCTGACCGCGCTGTCCATGCGGCTGGAGGAGATCACCGTCACCGACGACCCGGACACGGTGAAGGAGGAGGCCACCATCGCGCTGGGCCAGGTCGAGCGGCTGACCGATGTCGTCCAGCGGCTGCTGACCAACTCCCGCGACCCGCGCTCCGGCTCCGCCGTCGCCTTCGACCTCGACGAGGTCGTCAAGCAGCAGGTCGAGGAGTGGCGCCCGGCCTACCGCAGCGCCGGCCGGGCCATCGTGCGCTCCGGAAAGAAGGGGCTGCGCGCGGTCGGCACGCCCGGCGCGGTGGCGCAGGTGCTCGCCACCCTGATCGAGAACTCGCTGATGCACGGGGACGGGACGGTGGCGCTGCGTACCCGCGTCACCGGCAACCAGGCGGTCGTGGAGGTGACCGACGCCGGCCGGGGCGTACCGCCCGACCTCGGCTCGCGGGTCTTCGAGCGCACGGTCAGTGGCCGGAATTCGACGGGGCTGGGGCTGGCCGTGGCCCGCGACCTGGCGGAGGCGGACGGCGGCCGGCTGGAACTGCTCCAGCAGCATCCGCCGGTGTTCGCCCTGTTCCTGGCCCGCGAGGCGGAGCCGTCGTCGGGGGAGTGAGCGCCGGGGAGTGAGGGCCGGCGGGCGTTCTTGTACTCGCGCCCGTACCTTGGCCCGTACCTCGCGCCCGTACCCGCGCTAGTCGCGCGGGCGCTTCGCCGCCGCCGCGCCCGCCGCCCGCCGTTCCTGCGCGCCCTCGGCCTCGGCCAGGAAGGCCTCCGCCGTCTCCACGGCCTTGCGCGCGGGCAGCGCCCGGAACACCCAGGTGCGGTACGACCAGAAGCGGAAGAGCGTGGCCAGGCCGATGCCGAGGAACTTGAAGACGTTGCTCTGCAGCGAGGTGTCCCAGCCGAACCCGTACGTCGCCACGTACAGGACGCCGTTCTCGATCACCAGGCCGACGACGCTGAACAGCAGGAAGAGCGTCAGCTCCTTGGTGCGGCCGCTCTTGTCCCGGTCCCGGTAGGTGAAGTAGCGGTAACCGAGGTAGTTCGTGCCGGTGGCCACCACGGTGGCGACGATGCTGGCCCGGACGACGGGCAGCTCGGTCAGGTGCCGTACGAGGTTGAACACCACGAAGTTGACGAGGACCCCCGCGCCTCCGACGGCGCCGAACTTCATGAGTTCGCGGGCCAGTGCGTCCAGTCGGGCCCGCAGTGCGCTCCGTTCACTCATAGTGATCGTTCAGCTCCTGGTGGTGGGCGTTCGTGGGCGTTCGGTGCGGTCGTCAACCTGCATCCTGCCCGCTCATGCTAACCAGGCGGCCTGTGTGCTGCCTGCCACCCGTGACCGGAGGGGCGCCCGGGTTATGTCAGTCCACGGTCACCCGGAACCGCCGCGTCCGGGCGTTCTCGTCCTGCTCGTCGGCCTGCGGGGTGCCGCAGCGGTAGCAGTACCTGAGAGTCACCTCGGTATGTCCGGTCCCGCGGGCCGTGAAATCGGCGTAGCGGATGCCGCCCGAACCCGGGCCGGCCGGCTCGTCGGCGTCGTAGTGCCCGACGGCTCCTTGCAGTACGGCCGGGTCCGGCCGTGGTGCGGCGAGGACCCACCGGAAGCCGCTGGCGGGGTTCTCCTTGAGGCGGATGGAGAAGCGGGTGCCGGAGGTGACCGAGATCTCACGGTCGCCCTCGTCGAAGACGACCGGCCCCGTCAGCTGGGTGACCACCGCGTAGACGGCGGCGAGCAGGGCCGCCACGGCGAAGACGATCCCCGCGGTCCTGGTGCGCCTGGGTATGCCTCCGTCGTCCCCGTCGCCCATGAGTCCTCCCCCTCCACGGCGGCGGCGAGCCTACTCCCCGGGTGATCTCCGCACACGGGGAACGGCAAGGGTGGCGCACTTGCGTTCGTACGTTCATCCAAGGGTGGCTGCGGCGCTTCATGACCGTGCGGATACCCTGGGGGCGTGACGTTCCCGGTAGTCGGCATGGTCGGCGGCGGCCAGCTCGCCCGTATGACCCACGAGGCGGGCATCCCCCTCGGCATCAGATTCAAGCTCCTCAGCGATACCCCGCAGGATTCGGCGGCCCAGGTGGTCGGTGACGTCGTGATCGGCGATTACCGTGACCTGGACACGCTGCGCGCCTTCGCCCGTGGCTGTGATGTGATCACTTTCGATCACGAGCACGTTCCCACCGAGCACTTGAGGGCACTGGAGGCCGACGGCATCCCCGTCCGGCCCGGCCCCGACGCGCTGGTGCACGCCCAGGACAAGGGGGTGATGCGCGCGAAGCTGACCGAGATCGGGGCGCCCTGCCCCCGGCACCGCATCGTCGCCGATCCGGCGGATGTGGAGCGGTTCGCGGAGGAAGTTGGGGGCTTCCCGGTCGTCCTGAAGACGGTCCGTGGGGGGTACGACGGCAAGGGCGTGTGGGTCGTACGATCCTCCAACGAAGCCGCCGAGCCGTTCCGTGCCGGAGTGCCGGTTCTGGCCGAGGAGAAGGTCTCCTTCGTACGGGAACTGGCCGCCAACATCGTCCGCTCGCCGCACGGCCAGGCCGTCGCGTACCCGGTCGTGGAATCCGTCCAGGTCGACGGCGTCTGCGACACGGTGATCGCACCGGCCCCCGACCTGTCCGAGGAACTGTCCGGACAGGCGCAGGAGCTGGCGCTGCGCATCGCGCGGGAGCTGGACGTGGTGGGCCACCTCGCGGTCGAGCTGTTCGAGACCGCCGACGGCCGCGTCCTGGTCAACGAGCTGGCCATGCGCCCGCACAACTCCGGACACTGGACCCAGGACGGCGCGATCACCTCGCAGTTCGCCAACCACGTCCGCGCCGTCCTCGACCTCCCGCTCGGCGACCCGCGCCCGCGCGCCAGGTGGACGGTGATGGCCAACGTCCTCGGCGGCGACTATCCCGACATGTATTCCGCGTACCTCCATTGCATGGCACGGGACCCGCAGCTGAAGATCCATATGTACGGAAAGGACGTGAAGCCCGGCCGCAAGGTCGGACACGTCAACACCTACGGCGACGACCTGGCCGACGTGCGCGAGCGCGCCGCGCACGCCGCCGGTTATCTGCGAGGAACCATCACCGAATGAATGCCCGCCCGTCGCCCGACCACCGCCCCTCAACGAGTGCTGACGCGCGCCCCTCTGACTCTTCCCCCACGGTCGGCATCGTCATGGGCTCCGACTCCGACTGGCCCGTCATGGAGGCCGCGGCCAAGGCCCTGGACGAATTCGAGATCCCCTACGAGGTCGACGTCGTCTCCGCCCACCGCATGCCGCACGAGATGATCGCGTACGGCGAGCAGGCCGCCGGGCGGGGCCTGAAGACGATCATCGCGGGCGCCGGGGGAGCGGCCCACCTGCCGGGGATGCTCGCGTCGGTCACGCCGCTGCCGGTCATCGGCGTGCCCGTACCGCTGAAGTACCTGGACGGCATGGACTCGCTGCTGTCCATCGTGCAGATGCCGGCCGGCGTGCCGGTCGCCACCGTCTCGGTCGGCGGCGCCCGTAACGCCGGACTGCTCGCCGCCCGGATGCTCGCCGCCCACGACCCGGAGCTGCAGGCCCGGATGCGCGAGTTCCAGCAGCACCTGAACGAGCAGGCCACCGAGAAGGGCAAGCGGCTGCGCAACAAGGTCGCCTCCCCGGCCGGCTTCGGCTTCGGGAGCGGCAAGTGAGCGCGTCCCTGGAAGCGGCCCGCGCGCTGCTCGCCGAGCACCCCGTCGTCGACGGCCACAACGACCTGCCCTGGGCCCTGCGCGAGCAGGTCCGCTACGACCTGGACCAGCGCGACATCGCCGCCGACCAGACCGAGCACCTGCACACCGACATCCCCCGGCTGCGGGCCGGCGGCGTCGGCGCGCAGTTCTGGTCGGTGTACGTACAGTCCGACTACGCCGGGGACCGGGCGGTCACCGCAACCCTCGAACAGATCGACGTGGTGCGCCGGCTCGCCGCGCGCTACCCCGACGACCTGCGCCTGGCCTACACCGCCGACGACATGGAAGCGGCCCGCGCGGACGGCCGGATCGCGTCCCTGATGGGCGCCGAGGGCGGCCACTCGATCAACAACTCGCTGGCCACCCTGCGCGCGCTGTACGAGCTGGGCGTGCGCTACATGACGCTCACCCACAACGACAACATCGACTGGGCGGACTCGGCCACCGACGAGCCGCGCGCGCACGGCCTGACCGCCTTCGGCCGCGAAGTCGTCCGCGAGATGAACCGCCTCGGCATGCTCGTCGACCTCTCGCACGTCTCCGCCGACACCATGCGCGACGCGCTGGACACCAGCACCGCACCGGTCGTCTTCTCGCACTCCTCCGCCCGCGCGGTCTGCGACCACCCGCGCAACATCCCGGACGACGTGCTGGAGCGGCTGCCCGCCAACGGCAGCGTCGCGATGGCCACCTTCGTACCGAAATTCGTCCTGCCCGCGGCCGTCGAGTGGACGCTGCGCGCGGACGAGAACCTGCGCGCGCACGGCTTCCACCACCTGGAGACCACCGCCGAGGCGATGGCCGTGCACCGCGACTTCGAGGCGGCGCACCCGCGCCCGCTCGCCACCGCCGCCACCGTCGCCGACCATCTCGACCACATGCGCGAGGTCGCCGGCGTCGACCACGTCGGCATCGGCGGCGACTTCGACGGCACCGCCTTCACCCCCGCGGACCTGGCCGATGTGTCCGGCTATCCGAACCTGATCGCCGAACTCCTCGACCGCAAGTGGTCCACGGCCGACGTGGCCAAGCTGACCTGGCAGAACGCGGTCCGTACGCTGCGCGGGGCGGAGGATGCCGCGCGGGGGCTGCGGGCCGGGCGCGGGCCGTCGAACGCGACGATCGATCAGCTCGACGGCTGAGGATGCGCAGGGCGCCACTGCTGCGCCACGAGGCCGGAACTCCGCGGAGTTCCGGCCTCGTGGCTGTTCGTACGTGTTACGCCTGCGGACGGCCCAGCGCCCGGTACGTCCAGCCCGCCTTGCGCCATACGTCCGGGTCGAGAGCGTTGCGCCCGTCCAGGATGCGTGGGGTGGACACCACCTCGGCCAGCGCGGCCGGATCCAGCTCCCGGAACTCCCGCCACTCGGTCAGATGCAGCACCACGTCGGCGCCGCGCACCGCCTCCAGCGCCGTGTCCGCGTACCCGAGCGTCGGGAACACGCGCGCGGCGTTCGCCATGCCCTTGGGGTCGTACACCGTCACCTGGGCGCCCTGGAGGTGGATCTGCCCGGCGACGTTGAGCGCGGGGGAGTCCCGTACGTCGTCCGAATCCGGCTTGAACGTGGCGCCGAGGACGGCGACCCGGGTGCCGAGGAAGGAGCCGCCGACCGCCTCCCGGGTCAGCTCGACCATGTGGCCGCGGCGCCGCATGTTGATCGAGTCGACCTCGCGCAGGAACGTCAGCGCCTGGTCGGCGCCCAGCTCACCGGCGCGCGCCATGAACGCCCGGATGTCCTTGGGCAGGCAGCCGCCGCCGAAGCCGATGCCGGCCCGCAGGAACTTCTTGCCGATCCGCTCGTCGTGGCCGATCGCCTCGGCCAGCTTCACCACGTCGCCGCCGGCCGCCTCGCACACCTCCGCCATCGCGTTGATGAACGAGATCTTCGTGGCCAGGAAGGAGTTGGCGGAGGTCTTGACCAGCTCCGCGGTGGGGAAGTCGGCCACGACGAACGGCGAGCCCTCGGCCACGGGCCTGGCGTACACCTCCCGCAGCACCTCCTCGGCCCGCCCGCCGTCGACACCGATCACGATCCGGTCCGGGTGCAGGGTGTCCTGTACGGCGAAGCCCTCGCGCAGGAACTCCGGGTTCCAGGCCAGCTCCACGTCCTCGCCGGCCGGCGCCAGCTCGGCGACCCGCCTGGCCAGCCGTGCCGCGCTGCCCACCGGGACCGTCGACTTGCCGACCACCAGCGCGGGGCGGCGCAGCAGCGGGGCCAGCGACTCGACGGCCGACTCGACGTACGACATGTCGCAGGCGTACTCGCCGTGCTTCTGCGGGGTGTTGACGCACAGGAAGTGCACGTCGCCGAAGTCCGCCAGCTCTTCCCAGGACGTCGTGAAGCGCAGCCGGCCGCTCGCTCCCTCGATGCCCGCGACGTGCGCCCGCAGCAGCTGCTCCAGGCCCGGCTCGAACATCGGGGTCTCGCCCCGCTCCAGCATCTCGATCTTCGCCGGATCGATGTCCAGGCCCATCACCTCGAATCCCAGCTCCGCCATGGCCGCGGCATGCGTCGCGCCGAGGTAGCCGGTGCCGATCACGGTGATCTTCAGGGCCATGGGTGCTCCAGGTGCGTACGGGGAGGTCTGAGCAGCCCGAGCATAGTCCGGCCGGTCTCCGGGGCTCTTGGCCCGGTGGCCGGGATCTTGCGTCCGGCTGTCGGCAAACTCACGTATCCCGCGTCTCCCGGCGCCCCTAGAATTCGGGAGACTCATAGAGTTACTTAACGGTAGTTAGCAGCCAGTCAGCTCTCAGGGGAGTGAGAAACCTTGGCGGGAACCGCTGATTTCGATCTGTACCGGACGTCCGAGGAGCACGACATGCTCCGCGAGTCGGTGCGCTCGCTCGCCGAGGCGAAGATCGCCCCGTTCGCCGCCGAGGTGGACGAGCAGGCCCGCTTCCCGCAGGAGGCCCGGGACGCGCTGACCCTCAACGACCTGCACGCCGTGCACGTACCGGAGGCGTACGGCGGCGCCGGCGCGGACGCGCTGGCCACGGTCATCGTCATCGAGGAGGTCGCCCGCGTCTGCGCCTCGTCCTCCCTGATCCCGGCCGTCAACAAGCTCGGCTCCCTGCCGGTCATCCTCTCCGGCTCCGAGGAGCTGAAGAAGACGTACCTGGGCCCGCTCGCCAAGGGCGACGCGATGTTCTCGTACTGCCTGAGCGAGCCGGACGCGGGCTCCGACGCCGCCGGCATGAAGACCAAGGCCGTACGGGACGGCGACCACTACGTCCTCAACGGCGTCAAGCGCTGGATCACCAACGCCGGCGTCAGCGAGTACTACACGGTCATGGCCGTCACCGACCCCGAGAAGCGCTCCAAGGGCATCAGCGCCTTCGTCGTGGAGAAGGACGACGAGGGCGTTTCCTTCGGCGCCCCGGAGAAGAAGCTCGGCATCAAGGGCTCCCCGACCCGCGAGGTCTACCTCGACAACGTCCGCATCCCCGCGGACCGCCTCATCGGAGCCGAGGGCACCGGCTTCGCCACGGCCATGAAGACCCTGGACCACACCCGCATCACCATCGCGGCCCAGGCCCTCGGCATCGCCCAGGGCGCCCTGGACTACGCCAAGGGCTACGTCCAGGAGCGCAAGCAGTTCGGCAAGCCGATCGGCGACTTCCAGGGCGTGCAGTTCATGCTCGCCGACATGGCCATGAAGCTGGAGGCCGCCCGCCAGCTCACCTACGCAGCGGCCGCCAAGTCCGAGCGCATCTCCGCCGGCGGCAAGCCCGAGGACCTCACCTTCTTCGGCGCCGCCGCCAAGTGCTACGCCTCCGACGCCGCCATGGAAATCACCACCGACGCGGTCCAGCTCCTCGGCGGCTACGGCTACACCCGCGACTACCCGCTGGAGCGCATGATGCGCGACGCCAAGATCACCCAGATTTACGAGGGGACGAATCAGGTGCAGCGGATCGTCATGGCTCGGAATCTGCCGTAACGCCTGCCCGTGGAGGCCCCCGCCGGGAGACGGGGGCCTCTCGTTCTCCGGACTGCGGACGGCCCACGGCACTGCGTGGGCCGTCCAGCCACACCCGCTGGTCGTCGCCGTCGGCCCACAAGCCGATCCGCGTGCCGCAACGCCGGTCCGCCGGCCCGGGCGGCCCTTGTGGGAGCAGCGGTCGCGCGGCAGAGTGATGGGCGGGCAGCCTGGTCGGAGGTGCCTCATGACCCAGGACATTCCTGCTCCCGTCCCGGTCGCGGAGTTGATCGCGCAGCGGGAGGAATGGCGCACCTACCCCTGTGACGGTTACCTCCGTCTGGAAGAGCTCGTACGCGCCTGGCCGGTCGTCGCGGACGTTGAAGCGGTCGTCAAAGCCAACGAGGTCCGGACCGCGACCGAGTCCGTGTCGGGCACGTGGGGCCGCACCTATCATTGCCCCGTTTTCCACCCCGGCGACGCGCAGCGGGTCGCCGACGCGATCGCCGATGGCACAGCCGTACTCCAGCCTCTTTGGCGCAGGGACACGGAGGAGGGCAGCGAGGCACTGCGGCAGCGGATCGAGAAGCTGGAGCGGGAAGACATGCTGGAGGCGTTGTACGTGATTGCGTTCGCGCTGGTCCTGGTGGCGGGCTTGGGCGTGCTGATCCTCTTGTCCGAGTAGTAGTTGAGGGCAGGCGCCGCGGTCGTGCCCCGAAGCCGGGGCTTCTGTTGCTGAAAGATCGGCGCCGGCGAAAGGCCCGCGGGCTCGGCCCGGGCGGTGCGGGAGGGCCGCGGCCGGCAGCACGTCCGCGCCGTGACCGGGGCCCGTTCCGTCCTGCCTACTCGTTCCCGCTCACCGTCACCGGCTCGTCCTTCTTCAGCTGTTCGACGAGCTTGGCGACCTTGGCCTTGTCCCAGCGGAGGTTGCCGCCGACGGTGCCCGCGATGGGCATGTTCATCGACTTGCCGTCGCCGCCGGTGACGCCCTTCATCGCGAAGAACATGGAGCCCAGGTCGAACAGGCCCATGTCCTTGTCGACGACCAGGGTGTCCAGGCCCGCGCCCAGGGTCGGGTAGAGCTTGAAGGGGTTCAGGATCGTGCCGGGGGTGGCCGTCTGGTTGGCGAGGGCGGCGAGGAACTTCTGCTGGTTCTTCGTACGGTCCAGGTCGCTGCCCGCGAAGGCGTAGCGGGTGCGGACGAAGGCCAGGGCCTGCTCGCCGTTGAGGGTCTGCTTGCCGGCCTGGAAGTCGGCGCCGGACTTCTTGTCCTTGAACGCCTTGGGGATGTCCATCTCCACGCCGCCGATCGCGTCCACGATGCCCGCGAAGCCGGCGAAGCCGATCTCGACGTAGTGGTCGATGCGCAGGCCGGTGTTGTGCTCGACGGTGCGCACCAGCAGTTCGGGGCCGTCCTCGGCGTAGGCCGCGTTCAGCTTGGTGTGGCGGCCCTTGGCCGCGTACTTCTTGCCGGACTTGGAGCCGACGAACGAGGGGATCTCGACGTCCGAGTCCCGCGGCAGCGAGATCAGCGTCGGGCCGTTGCTGCCGTCGTGCAGGATCATCATCGAGTCGGTGCGCTTGCCCTCGGCGGAGCCGGTGTGCAGCTTCTTCTTGTCCTCGTCGGACATGCCCTCGCGGCTGTCCGAGCCGACGATCAGGTAGTTCGTGCCGTCGCCCGCCTCCGGCCGGTCGATGACCTTGCTCAGGTCCACCTCGCGGCGCAGCTTGCCGTCGGCCCAGAAGTACGTGGCGACGGAGGTGACGAGGAGCACGGCGACGAGTGTCAGGACGGTCCACTTGATGCGGCGGCCCCAGTTGGGGGCGGGGCGCTGAGCGCGGTCGCCGCCGCGCCCGCCGCGCCCTCCGCCGCCGCCGTAGACCTGGCCGGTGTTGTAGCCGTCGTCGTGGCCGGGACCGTGGCCGGGGCCGTCGCCGTACTGGTCGTAGCCCTGGCTCTGCTGGGGGACGTTGGGGCCGCGGCGCGGCGAGAGGTGCGGCGGCAGCGGCGGCTCGGGCGGCTGCTGCCCCGGCCCGTGACCGGGCCCGCCGGGGCCGTGCGGACCACCGCGCCGCACGTGCGGCATGGCGCGCGCGCCCTCCGGTTCGGCGCCGCTGCCACGTCCGTACCGGTCTCTGTTGTCGGACCCAGGCCACTCGTTCATGAGGGAAGTCTGCCTGTCCTACTGCTCCCCCATACAGCCCAGGTACACGATCGGGCCGTCGCTGTTGCAGAGCTGATGCAAAGTGACGCGGAGCGTCGCTTGCGCAAACCGGGCGGAGTTGATCATTCCGGAGAGTTGTTGCTGGTCAGGGGAGGGGGAGGTGGGAAGGGGGGAGGTAGAG